>NZ_AUKQ01000014.1:0-215784 GCF_000424825.1 Streptomyces sp. CNH287
GCCCATCCGCTGCGTTGCCCGATCGACCGAGTAGCCCACTACGAGGCCGATCAGGCGCCTTCCGGCCGGCCGCACCAGGACGCCTCGCTACCGGGCAAACCTTGCCTGACGCGGCACTAGCGCTGTGGCAGCAGGGAGTCGAACTCGCCGTCCTTGATGCCGGTGAGGAAGGCGGCCAGGTCCTTCCCGGGGTAGATGAGCGCGGGCCCGGCCGGCTCGCGGGAGTTGCGTACGGCGACGCCCCCGCCCGGGAGGGCGGCCAGCTCGACGCAGTTGCCGCCGGGAGCGCTCCGCCCGCTCTTGCGCCAGGTGGCTCCCTCGATCAGATGGGCCGGAACTCCGTTGTCGATCTGCTGCATCCCACGGCTCCTTCACTGCCGTTCGCGGTATCTGATTCTGCCTGGCCAGATGCCGGTGTCGGTGGATGTACGCGCATCTGTGCTTGCAGATGTGCGTACAACTGTAAGTGCGCCTGTGCTTGCATCGCCAGACCAACTGCCCCTGCAGACACTCCTGTTCACCAGTCCGAATCCGTCCCGCGGAAGCGGCAGCGGGCTACCGGGCCGCGGTGGCGCGGGTGCAGAATGTGCCGAACGCACCGGCGCGGGGCGCTCGTTCCGCCTGCCGGTGCCCCGAGCAGGTACGAAGGGGCGCGTATGGACGAGCAGCACGGACAGGACCCTGACCCGGGAGAGGCGCCGCCCGAGCGCGACCTCGGTCTCGACCGCCACCACAGCGCCCGTATCTACGACTACTTCCTGGGCGGCAAGACCAACTACCCGCCGGACCGCGCCGTCGCCGAGAAGCTGCTCGCCGCCTTCCCCGGCTTCCGTACGGCCGCGCGCGCCAACCGCTCCTTCATGCACCGGGCGGGCCGCTACCTCGCAGAGCGCGGCATCAGCCAGTTCCTCGACATCGGCACCGGCATCCCCACCCGGCCCAACCTGCACGAGGTGGTCCAGTCCGTCCTGCCCTCGGCCCGCGTCGTCTACGCCGACAACGACCCGATCGTGCTGGCCCACGCCCGCGCGCTGCTCACCGGTACGCCCGAGGGGCGGACGGCCTACGTCGAGGCGGACATCACCGAGCCCGGCGCCATCCTCAACTCGGCGCAGCTGCGTGACACCCTGGACATGACCCGGCCGGTCGCGCTGAGCCTGGTCGGGCTGCTGCACTACCTCACCGACGAGCAGGACCCGCACGGCCTGGTCGCCGAGCTGGTGGACGCGCTCGCCCCCGGCAGTTACGTGGTGATCTCGCAGTGCACCCCGGACTTCGCGCCGGAGGAGTGGGAGAGTGCGATCGAGGTGTACAAGGCGGACGGCGGCAGTGCGCAGGTGCGCAGCAAGGCGGAGGTGGCGCGGTTCTTCACCGGCCTGGAGCTGGTGGAGCCCGGGGTGGAGGTGCCGCACCGCTGGCACCCGGACGAGGACACCGAGGGCCTGGCCCGGATCGGTGAACTGGACGACGCGGCGGTGAGCCTGTGGGCGGGCGTCGCGGTCAAGCCGCCCGCGCGCGGCTGAGCGCGCGCGGGCGGGTCGCGCCGCGGAGTACGGCGCGGCGGGGTCAGGGAACGAAAGGCGCCTTCGTCGAGCCGGCCCCGGTCCCGGCCCCGGTGGCGTCCGCGGTGGCGTGCGCGTCCACCGCGTCCGACGCCTCGTCCGGCGCCGCGCCGTCCGCCCCGGTGCCGCCGCCACCGCCCGCGGCGGCGGCCTCCGCGCGCTCGCGGCGGACGCCCTGCACGGAGTAGGCGACGGCCGCCGCCCAGATCACGTACAGCACCACGTACACCAGGGCCCGCGTCGGACCGTCCACGTCGTTCGTCTTCAGCAGGGTGCGCGAGTTGGTGAGGATGACGATGCCGCCGACCAGCGAGCCGAGCAGCCGGGTGGGCACCCGGCTGACCAGCCACGCCGCGAACGGCGCGGCCACCGCGCCGCCGACGAGGAGCCCGGCGACCGTCACCCAGTTCAGCTGCTCGTCGCCGAGTGCGAGCAGGAAGCCGAGGCTGGCCGCGACCGAGACGACGAACTCGGAGGTGTCCACCGAACCGACCACCTTGCGCGGCTCGACCCGCCCTGAGCCCAGCAGCGCGGGGGTGGCCACCGGGCCCCAGCCGCCGCCGCCCGTGGCGTCGACGAACCCGGCGAACAGGCCGAGCGGTCCGAGGTAACGGCGGCGCGGTGTGGACCACTTCGCCTTGTCCGTGCGCGGCGGCCGGAAGGTGAAGCGGAGGAAGATGTAGACGCCCAGCGCCAGCAGCACCCCGGCCATCCACGGTTCGGCCAGCTCGGTGGAGAGGTTGGAGAGCACGGTGGCGCCGACGAACGCCCCGATGCCGCCGGGCACCGCGAGTCTGAAGACGATCTTCCAGTCGACGTTGCGGAACTTCCAGTGCGAGAAGCCGGAGACCAGCGAGGTGCCGATCTCGGCGAGGTGGACGGAGGCGGAGGCGGTCGCGGGAGAGGTGCCGGCTATGAGCAGCAGAGTGGTGGAGGTGACGCCGAAGGCCATGCCGAGGGTGCCGTCCACGAGTTGGGCGACCAGCCCGAAGAAGGCGAAGATCAGGAAGTGGGTCACGGTGTCCTCATGTCGCGGTCGAAGAGCGGAGCGGGAGGGGTGTGGGGCCGCGCTCGGACAGGCCAACCGGACATGCTGACGGGACACGGGAGTCGGGGAGGCACGGCGGAGGCACCGCCGACCGGGCACACCGGCCAAGCCGGAGTGCGAAGCACCGCGTCAGGAGAGCTGCATGTGGACGTGGACTGCCGGGCGGGGGCGGGCGGCAGGCCGTTCAGCTCGGTGGAGCGGCCCGGTGCCCACGGCGTGCGCCACTGCGGGGCACGAACCGCCCCTGGGCGCCGCCTTCGAGAGTCAACACATGCAGGTGGAGACGCGCAGGAGATCCACGTGCAGCCGCTGCACCAGTCTCACTCCGCTTGTCATGTGCTGGAGTATGGCAGCGGCACGCGCCGGTCACCAGGGCGCGTCCGAAGAATGGAACGCGCCCCCCTCTACTCCTCGGTGTGAGAAGCAGAGGGGGGCGCGTTGTCACAGGTGGGCGGCGTGTGCCGCCGATCTGCCGGTCTCAGCCCCTGAGACGGGCCATCCAGGACTCGACCTCGTCGCTCGTGCGCGGCAGCCCGTCCGACAGATTGCGGTTGCCGTCCTCGGTCACCAGGATGTCGTCCTCGATGCGCACGCCGATGCCCCGGTACTCCTCGGGGACCGTCAGGTCGTCCGCCTGGAAGTAGAGGCCGGGCTCCACCGTGAGGCACATGCCGGGCTCCAACGTGCCCTCCACGTACGTCTCCCGGCGGGCGACCGCGCAGTCGTGCACGTCCATGCCGAGCATGTGACCGGTGCCGTGCAGCGTCCAGCGGCGCTGGAGGCCCAGCTCCAGCACGCGGTCGACCGGGCCCTCCAGCAGACCCCACTCCACGAGCCTGGCGGCGAGCACGCGCTGCGCCGCCCAGTGGAAGTCCAGGTACTTCGCGCCCGGCCGCACGGCGGCGATGCCCGCCTCCTGCGCCTCGTACACCGCGTCGTAGATCTTGCGCTGGAGGTCGTCGAAGCGGCCGTTGATCGGCAGCGTACGCGTGACGTCGGCGGTGTAGAGGGTGTCCGTCTCCACGCCCGCGTCCAGCAGCAGCAGCTCGCCGGAGCGGACGGCGCCGTCGTTGCGCACCCAGTGCAGGGTGGTGGCGTGCGGTCCGGCGGCACAGATCGAGCCGTACCCGATGTCGTTGCCCTCCACGCGGGCGCGCAGGAAGAAGGTGCCCTCGATGTACCGCTCGGAGGTCGCCTCGGCCCGGTCCAGCACGCGTACGACGTCCTCGAAGCCGCGCACCGTCGACTCGCAGGCCTTCTGCAGCTCGCCGATCTCGAACGCGTCCTTGATCAGCCGCATCTCGGAGAGGAAGGTGCACAGCTCCGCGTCGCGCTCGGCCGTCACCTTGTCGGTGTGCGCCGCGTCGATGCCCGCGTCGTACCCGCGCACCGTGCGCACCGGCCCGGTGGCCGCGCGCAGCTTGTCCGCCACCGTGCGGACGTCCTCGCAGGCCATGCCGTACAGCTGCCCGGCCTCGGTGAGGCTGTGGCGGCGGCCGACCCACAGCTCGCCCTGGTGGTCGAGCCAGAACTCGCCGTTCTCCCGGTCGGAGCGGGGCAGGAGGTAGAGCGTCGCGTCGTGGCCGCCGGCCGACCCCGTCGCGCCGTCCTCGACGGGCTCCAGGACCAGGACGCCGTCCTCGGTCGTGTCGCCGGTGAGGTAGGCGTACTCGACCGAGGCGCGGAAGGCGTAATCGGTGTCGTTGGAACGCGTCTTCAGGTTGCCCGCCGGGATCACCAGACGCTCACCGGGGAAGCGGGCCGAGAGCGCCGCCCGGCGAGCGGCGGTCCGCCCGGCCTGGGGGACGGGGGCCAGATCCCGCAGCTCGGTGTCGGCCCAGCCCGTCCGCATGTTCGCGGCCAGCTCGTCGGAGACTTCCGCGTACTGGCCGTTCTTCCGCTGCTGAATCGGCTCTTCCTCCGGGGCGTCTGCCACGTCCACCACTCTTTCTCGTTCCTGTTCCGAATGCCTGTTCCGGACCGTTGTCCATGGTAGGGCGGCGGCCGTCGGTGTACAGGAGTGAAAGCTTGTGACGTTTCTGTCACGGTCCGGGGGCCGTCAGCCCTCCGGTCCGCCGGTCAGCCGAAGCGCGCGGCCAGCAGGACGACGTCCTCCCGGTCGTCCCCGCGGTCCCGCCCCTCCGGCGGCACCGCGCGCAGCACGTGGTCGACCATCGCCTCCGGATCGGTGCCCGCCTCCGGCGGCGCGCCCGCCACCACCGCGCGCAGCCGGGCGAACGCCTGGTCCATGCCGCCACCGCACCGGTGCAGCAGCCCGTCGCTGTAGAGCAGCAGCGTCTCGCCCGGCCGCAGGCGCAGCTCGAGGCTCGGCGCCTCCCAGCAGGCCAGCATGCCCAGCGGAGCGGAGAGCGTCGTCTCGGCGTACTCGGTGCGCCCGTACCCGGTGACCAGCGGCGGGCAGTGCCCCGCACCAGCCAGTACGATCCGGCGCCGGGCGGGTTCGGCGTAACCGAACAGCGCGGTCGCGGAACGGGCGGGCTCGGTGAGCCGCAGCAGCAGTTCGAGGTCCGAGAGCACGGCTACCGGGTCCTCGCCCTCCATCACCGCGTACGCGCGCAGCGAGGCGCGCAGCCGCCCCATCGCCGCCAGCGCGCCCGGTCCGCCGCCGGTCACGCCGCCGACCGCCAGCCCGAGCGCGCCCTCGGGCAGCGCCAGCGCGTCGTACCAGTCGCCGCCGCCGCGCGGCGCCGTACGGTGCCGGACGGCCAGCCGCACGCCGGGCACCCGGGGCAGGCGGCTGGGCAGCATCTCCTCGCGTACGGCGGTGACCGCCGTACGCGCCCGGGTCAGCTCCAGGTGCCGGGCGAGCTGCTCGGTGGCGCAGCGGAGGTAGAGGTCGAGCAGGTGGCGCTGGCGCGCGTCCGGCTCGGCGGGCTCGTCGTAGAGCCAGACGGCGGCGCCCACCCGGGCGCCGGCCGAGGTGGTGAGCGGGACGGCGTAGCTGGCGCCGCAGCCGAGGCGGGCGGCGACCTCGCGGTGCAGGGGGGCGAGGCGGTCGTCGAGGGCGATGTCGGGGTGGGCGATGGCCGGGGGGCCGGGCGCGCTGGGCGGGGCCGGTGGGCTCGGTGGGCCGAGGCCGTCGATCAGCCGGGTGTACGAGCCGGAGTTGCGCGGCACGGTCTCGATCTGGCCCAGTTCGGCGCGGCCGAGCCCCAGCCCGATGGTGCGGTCGGGGCCGAGCCCGTCGGCGGGGGCGAGCGCGAGCAGTCCGCGCCGCGCGCCGACGAGGGCCGCACCCGCGCCCAGGACTTCGCGCAGCGCGGAGTCGAGACCGGCGGAGCGGGCGAGCCGCTCGGTCAGGTCGTGCAGGGTGGTCAGGTCGGAGATCCAGCTCGCGAGCCGGTCCTGGACGGCGGCCAGCTGATCGACGGGCGCAGTGTGCGGCGGAGCGGGAATCGCAGGGTTGATTCCAGCCACTTTCGGCATACGAGGTTTGCTCATAGGTGACGGCTTTCGCCCAAGTGAACTGTGCTCAATAGCATCGCAAACCCTCATGCTCATGCTGGGCCGCTCTCAACGCATCCAGATGTACACGCAGAGATGACACGATGTCCAGCATTGTCCCGATGGGATTGATGGTGTCCCGTGTGCTGCCGGTGCCCTCGGTGAGCGGACCGAGACTGAGCGAAGTTGGCGGAAAAGTATTGTCGTCTCTCGCATTTTGAGGTCGACTGGGCGCGCACGACAGCTCATCGCGCGCCGATGCTTCTCCCAGGCGGCGGTCGTGCGACGGGAGGAGAGTCACCTCGGCCATCGCGGGTACGGAACTGTGCAGGAACCCCGCGCGTCTTACCCCGTGAGGGCCGCGCCCACCCCCGAATTGGCGGGAGTACGAAGAGGAAGCGCCGACAGCGCGCTGTCCCCCGCCTGGTACCACGCTCGTCGAGCGGCATGATGCAGTGCCTTGTACGCACAGTTATTCGTGATCTACGTGGTGTGATGGGCTAGACGATCTCCGAACGAGAAGATCCTTGGCGTTCACGGAACGGAAAGGAACGAGCGCTCATGCGCGAGATCCTCGGAAGGCGACGCATGACCCGGTCAACGCTGCACAGCGCGGCGCTCACCAGTGCGACCCAGTGGCAGTGGCCCGTCGTGCCCGGCGCGACGTGCGCGAGAGACCACCGGCCCGACCTGCCGGATTCGTCCTCGGATTCGTCTTCGGCGGCGTGCTCCTGCGGTGACCCGGACTGCGTGGTTGCGGGCGCACACCCGGTCGACCCGGTGCTCCTGGCTGCGACCACCGACCCCCGCATGGTCAGCTGGTGGTGGACGGCGCGGCCGGACGCCTCGCTGATCCTGGCCACCGGAGCCGCAGCGGACGGCGGCGGGCGCGCCCCGTGCGCGCTGAGCCTCCCCGCGATCGCGGGGGTGCGCGCGCTGGCGGAGTTCCGGCGGCGCGGCGTGCGGGTCGGCCCCGTGGTGGCGAGCCCGACGCGCTTCGCGCTGCTCGTCGCCCCGTACGGGCTGGAGGAGTTGGGCGACCTGCTGTACACCCACGACTGGGTGCCCAGCTCGCTGCGCTTCCACGGCGAGGGCGGCTACGTCGCGCTGCCGCCCTCGGGCGCGGCCGGTGCGCCGCTGCGCTGGGAGCGGCGGCCGGCGGTCGAACGCGGGTGCGGCGCGCCGTGGCTGCCCCGGATGGAGACCCTGCTCGAGGGCCTGGTGGAGGCGAGCGCGGCGGTGCCCGACCCGGACAGCAGGCTGGCGTACTGAGCGGTCGAACGCGGGTGCGGTGCGCCGCACCCGCGGGTGCGGACGCGGCGTTCGGCGCGGTCCAATCGGCGCGGCTGCCAGGCAAGTTCACCCGTTCGGGTGGTTAACTCGCGCCGAGGCACGGGAGTTGACCCGTACGCATGGCGGAGAGTAATGCGCCGCCGGTTGTGCGGGGGATATCCGGTGCGTTGCGGGAAGCGCTTCGGCGGCTGCACCAGGGGGAGTCGACTGCGGGTCAACTCCCCCTGCCTCGCGGCGAGTCGGGAGTGAGCCGGAAGGGCGCTGCGAGTGTCAGGGCAGCGAAAAGCCCGGCCGCTGGCGACGGGGGATGCACCAGCGACCGGGCACTATGAACGGTAACAAGAGATCGGCTTTTCGCAAATTCGATCGCGCAGATCCGGACGTCGAATTACCTGTGGGTACACCTGCTGAGCGCAATGACTGTGACGGGGGTCACGGTCATATTCCCCCGCCCCGCCGACGCGCCCGGGTCAGCTCAGGGTGACCTGACGGTTGGTCAGCCCGCTGCGCGCCCGCCGCTCCTCCGGAGTCAGCGGGGCGGTCGCCGCGAGCGCCTCCGCCAGCCGGCCGGCGAACTCCTCGGCGGGCTTCTCGCAGTCCTCCGAGGTCATCGCGCTGGGCAGGTCCCAGACGGGAACCGTGAGCCCGTGCGCGCGGAACGAGCCGACCAGCCGGGTGCCCTCACCGAGCGAGGAGGCGCCCGCGGCGTGCAGTCGGGCGAGCGCGTCGAGGAGTTGCTCCTCGGGGTGCGTCATCACCCAGCGCAGGTGGTTCTTCTCCGGGGTTTCGCACCAGTACGCCCCTTCCGAACCGCTCAGCCGGGCGGTGGGAATCGCGGCGGAATTGGCGTGTTCAAGCGATGCCGCAACGTCGCCGGTCGCCTTCTCGGCGTCCTCCAGCCAGAATTCGAAGCCGCTGTGCACCTCCGGCGTGAACGCGGCCTCCGGGTCGAGCAGATCCTGGAGCCTCGGCCCGTCCGGCGCCGCTCGCCCCACCTCCACCGGATTGCCCGGCTCGGTGGTCAGCGCGCGCTGGAGCACATGCGCCAGATCCCGGCTGATGTCCCCGGAGGGCGTGTCGTTCTGGAGCCCGATGAGCACCTCACCGGTGTCGCGCCGCAGCGCGGGCCAGGCCATCGGCAGCACCGTCGCGAGCCGCACCGCGGGAACGCCCTCGGGCAGGCCGTCCCGCAGCGTCAACTCGACCGTCGCGGCGGGCACCAGCTCGCGCAGCGCGACCCAGTCGTACTCGGCGGGCAGCCCTTCGAAGGGGCGGCGGACCAGTTCGGTGACGGCCTGGGCGGCGGCCCGCCCGTGGCACGCCTTGTAGCGGCGGCCGGAACCGCACGGACACGGCTCGCGTGCGCCGACGACGGGAACCTCGCCGTCGACGGGCTTCGGTGTGCTGGCCTTCGTCAGGGGGCGGCGCTTCTTGGCCATGGCGTGCGGTACTCCAGGTCTGCGGTGGGCACTTCCGCCGCGAGCCTATGCCGTACCGGGCGAATCGGCCGACAGGTCCGCAGGACCCGTCGCACCGGCCACGGCGCGAGAACCCCTGAGGGGTGGGGAGGGGATCAGCTCGCGGGGTGGGGTGTCTGGTGCACTGCGTTCGCCCCTCGGCTCTGCGAGCGACTCCTGCTCGCTTCGCCTCGGCCTCTGTTCGTCCGGCCTCTGTCCGGCGGTCCTCGTACGGCGCGTACGTGGGACGGCTCCGCGCCGGGAGGCAGCGCCGCCGTGTGCTGGAGAGAACCGGGGACAGCTGGGAACCGCCTCGTCAGGCCGACTCGTCCAGCTCCGACAGGTCGAAACCGGCGAACGCCCGGCCGAGGCCGTCACCCGGGGCGAGGACCGCCCAGACGGTCACCCCCGGCTGCTGCCCTGCGGGCGGCCCGGTGACCACGGTGCCGCCGCTCCGGCCGCCCGCGCCGTGGCGGCGGCCCTCGCGCGCCCGGGCGGCGACCGGAACCCCGGTGCCGCCGCCGTGACACTCCTCGATGCCCCAGTCGCTGGCCAGCGAGGTGATGATCGCGAGCCCCCGGCCGCCGCGCGCGCTCACCGACGGAGTCGCCGCGCGGGGTCTGGTGGGGCCGCCGCCGTCGGTCACGGAGATGGTCAGCTCGCCCGAGGTGTCGCGGCTCCAGGCCGCCCGTACGACCTCCTCGGCGGCGCCCGCGCCCGCCTCCGCGCCCGCGTCCAGCGGCCGGGCGTGACGGCAGGCGTTGCTCAGCAGCTCGGAGAGGATCAGCGTCGCATCGTCGACCACGCCCTCCGGCGCGCCGCACGCCCGCAGCTCCTCGCGCATCCTGCGCCGCGCCGCGCCGACACCTGCCGGACCATGGGGCACGGCCATGGTCGACGAAGCAGGCACTTGTGCCACCATCAACGCCACCCCCGAAAACCTCCTCTGCCCCAAGCCGGGCCCCGCCATCGACGGCCTTACGCCAGGCTCCGCCCCACGCCAGGTGATGAATTCCCAAAAGGGGTGCACAGGAAACCGATACGCGCATGTGTCTTGACGCGTTCGTGACCATCGAATACGGCGCGCGTGCGCCCTGGTGCCCTGCGTGTGCGGCCGACGAGCCGGGCCGTGCGCCCCGCGCCCCTCATCAGGACGCGGCCGTCAGCTGGGCCCGGACCTGCTGCGGCCGGTTGGTGATCACCGCGTCGACGCCGAGCCGCGCGCACAGCGCCACGTCCGCGGGATCGTCCACCGTCCAGACGTGCACCTCGTGCCCGGCCCGGTGCGCGCGCTCCACGTACTCCGGGTGGGCGCGCAGGATGCGCATGCCGGGCCCGGCGACGGGCACCCCGGGCGGCAGCCGCCCGTCCCGCAGCCGGGGCAGCAGCAGTTGCATCAGGTAGACGGTGGGCAGGTCCGGCGCGGCGGCCCGCACCCGGTGCAGCGAGCGGGCGGAGAAGCTCATGATCCGCACCGGCGAGACGGGCCGGTGCTGGTCGAGCAGCGCGAGCAACCGCTCCTCGACCTGCCCGGCCCAGCGGGTGGGGTGCTTGGTCTCGATGGCCAGGCCGACCGGGCGGCCGGCCTCCGCGACCAGCCGCAGCAGCCGGTCCAGGGTGAGCACGGAGGTGCGCTCCGGGTCCTCGCTGTCGGGGGATTCGTAGGGGTCCTTGCCGTGCTGCGCGTCCTGCCCGTGCTTCCAGGAGCCGAAGTCCAGCTCGGCCAGTTCGGCGAGTTCGAGTGCCGAGACGGCGCCCCGGCCGTTGGAGGTGCGGTTGACGCGGCGGTCGTGGACGCAGACGAGATGGCCGTCGGCGGTCAGCCGTACGTCGCATTCCAGCGCGTCGGCGCCGTCGTCGATGGCTTTGCGGTAGGCGGACAGCGTGTGCTCGGGGACGTCCTCGGAGGCGCCCCGGTGGGCGACGACGGAGATCCGCTCCGGCGGTCGCGCGTCGAGGGGCCGCCGTGCGGGGCGGCTCTGGGGGCTCACCGGGTTATCGTGCCACCGGGGCGGCCGTGCCGCTGGGCCGGGTGCGGTGCGACCGCGGTGCGGGCGCCGGAATTGCCGGGAGTAAGGATTCGCTCGTCGCGAGCGTACGGTGATTTACGCCCCTCTGACAGGCCATGGGGAAGGCTGAAGAGGAGCCCGGAGACTTGCACATCCCTTCCGCGATGTCGTGTACCTGAGGAGAGAGCTGTGAGCACCGAGAACGAGGGCGACGCCGCCACACCCGCGGCGGGTGCGCCCCCCACGCAAGGTGCCGCGCCGACCGGTCCCGCGGTCGGCGGCCCGTCGCCGGAGTCCTCGGCTGCCCGGTCGCAGGACGGCGATTTCGCGCTGCCCGAGCCCACCCCGCCGCGGGACGCGGCGCCGGGCGGCGCCGTACGGGACACCCCGTCGCCGCCGGCCGGTGGAAGCGAGGACACCGCGGTGCTCAAGCGCGTGCCCGCGCCCGATGCGCCCGAGCAGGGCGTCGACACGAGCGCGGACGTCGGGAGCGCCGGTACGACCCAGCTGCGGGCCGTGCCCGCCGACGCCGCGCCGCGCCCCGTCCCGGGCGCCGGAGCCGTTGCCGGAGCCGGAGCCGCTGCCGCGCACGACACGCCGACCACCGGCCTTCAGCGCTCCGCCCCGCCGGTCACCGAGGTGGACCCCGCCGCTTCTGCCGCCGCGTCCTCCGTCCAGACGTCCCCCGACCTGGCAGCGCCCGACATGACGTCGCCCGACATCACGCGGCAGCAGCCGCCCGTCACCGCCGTGACGACCATGCCGGGCGCCGAGGCCCACGCGGGCCAGTGGGGCGGCGCCCCCGCGGGCGGCCAGCCGCACGGCACGGGCCCGGCGGGCGGCCAAGGTACGCCGCCGTCCGGCGGCGGCTACGGCGGCGAGCCGGGCACCCCCGGCGGCCCGGCCGGTGGCGGGCCGCAGGGTCCGCAGGGCCCGTGGGGCACCCCGCCCGCGCCGACGCCGTCCGGCTCGGGCGGCAGGCGCGGCCCCGGCGTGCTGATCGCGGCCGTGCTGGCCGCCGCCCTCTTCGCGGGCGGCGTGGGCGGCGGGATCGGCTTCTGGGCGGCGGACCGGGACGACTCCGGTTCCACCACGGTCTCCTCCGACGCGGACGGCGCGTCCGGCCAGCGCTCCGAGGAGCTGAACCGCTCGCCCAAGTCGGTCGCGGGGATAGCGGACAAGGCACTGCCCAGCGTCGTGACCATCGAGGCGTCGGGCGGGGAGAGCGGCGGCACCGGCACCGGCTTCGTCTACGACGAGGAGGGCCACATCCTCACCAACAACCACGTGGTCGCCAGCGCGGCGGACGGCGGGAAGGTGACCGCCACCTTCTCCGACGGCAAGACGTACGGGGCGGAGATCGTCGGCCGTGCCGAGGGCTACGACATCGCGGTGATCAAGCTGAAGGACGCGGGCGACCGCGAGTTGGAGCCGCTGCCGCTGGGCGACTCGGACAAGATGAAGGTGGGCGACGCGACGATCGCGATCGGCGCCCCGTTCGGGCTGTCCGGCACCGTCACCACCGGCATCGTCAGCGCCCAGGACCGGCCGGTGGCCGCCAGCGGCGGCGAGGGCGGCGACGCCTCGTACATGAACGCCCTCCAGACCGACGCCTCCATCAACCCGGGCAACTCCGGCGGCCCGCTGCTCGACGGCAAGGGCGCCGTGATCGGCGTGAACTCGGCGATCCGCTCGGGCGGCGGCGGGATGGGCGAGGGCCAGTCCGGCAGCGTCGGCCTCGGCTTCGCCATCCCGATCAACCAGGCGAAGCGCGTCGCCGGTCAGCTGATCGAGACCGGGGTGCCGGTCTACCCGATGATCGGCGTCCGGGTGCAGATGGGCGAGAAGCCGACGGGCGGCGCCGAGATCGCCAAGTCCGCCACCAACGGCGAGCCGGTCACCGAGGGTGGCCCGGCCGACAAGGCGGGCCTCCAGCCGGGCGACGTCATCACGGAGTTCGACGGCAGGCAGATCGACAGCGGCCCCACCCTGATCGCCACCATCTGGACGCACGAGCCGGACGAGACGGTGAAGGTGACGTACGAGCGGGACGGCCAGGAGCGGACCACGGAGCTGACCCTGGGGTCCCAGAAGGGCGACTAGGTGCTCCCGGCGGCGCGCAGCCGCCCGCGTACACGCGCAGCCCCGCCGTACGGACACCGGTCCGTGCGGCGGGGCTCTCCCGTTCCGGGAGGTGGAGTCCGGTGGGCGGCCTGGTCAGCCCACGCCGCAGGAGGACGCCGACCAGAAGCGGCTGGAGCGGTGGTCCACGTGCGTGTGGTCGCTGTGGCCCGGGTAGCCCGGGCCGAGGATGCCCCGGAAGCCGTGGTTGCGGGCCTGCTTCGCCAGCGTGCACAGCGAGTGCGGAATGACTCCGAGGTCCACCCCGTCGCCGTACATGTGGCGGCTGCTCGGCGAGCCGCCGACGGCGTCGTTGCAGGCGCGGGAGCGGAAGCCGCTGGTGACCCGGATCGGCTTGTCACCGAGCGCGTGCCGCAGCGCCTCGAGCTCCCACATGGCCCGCAGCGCGTTCGACTTGGCCGTCGCGGCGGAGACCGCGCCGCCGGACCAGCTGGTGTTGCAGCCGTTCAGTTCGGCGTAGGTGAAGTGGATGGGGGTGCAGTCGTTGTCCTGGAGCGCGTAGATCTTGCTGAAGGTCTTCGGACCGGCCACGCCGTCGGCGCTCAGCCCGTACGCCCGCTGGAAGCGGGTGACGGCGGCCTTCGTGGCCGGGCCGTAGCTGCCGTCGACGGCGAGTACGGAGCCGTAGCCGGGGTATCCGGCCACGCGGATCTGCAACTGCGTGACGTCGGCGCCGCTCGCGCCCTCCTTGAGCGTGCGGCCCCAGGTGTAGCAGCCGTCGGCCAAGGCCGGCCCGGACTTGGCGGCGGACGGGGCGGCCGACGGGGCGGCGGCGACCGCCGAACCGGCCAGTAAACCCGACGTGATCATGACAAGTGCGGTCAGCAAACCGAGGATGCGTCTCTTCATGCGGACTCCTGTGGGGGTTCGGCCTCCGGTGGCGGAGGCAGCCGGAGGCCCGGCTCATCGGTACGACACCCAGCAGCCTGACCGCACCGCTTCGGCAGGTCAACGCCGCACGCCCACCGCCAGAGGCGTGTACCAATGATCCAGCCCCGGCCCGCGCCTCCGCGCCCGGTCGCCGTCGCGACCGCCCGGCACCCGCCCCGCCGCCGCCCGCTAGGCTGTCCCCGTGCCGCCGTCGGGGTCTGCCGGGGCGGCGCCGGGAGGTGTGCCCGAGCGGCCTAAGGGATCGGTCTTGAAAACCGTCGTGGCAGCAATGTCACCGTGGGTTCGAATCCCACCGCCTCCGCCATATGGCAAAGCCGCAGGTGAGCGAGGGGTCCGCAGTTGCGGACCCCTCCACTGCTCACTGCCTGTGTCAGCGTGTCCCACCGTGTCGCAGTCCTGACCAGCGCGTGCGGCCAGCCTGTGGCCAGGCCGGTGAGTGGCCTACGGCTCAGGGTCGGTCAGGGCGTAGTCGAGGAGCTGGTCCGAGGCCGGGCGCGGAGACGGGCGTCACCACGGGGCCAGGTCCTGGCCCGTGGCGGCGATCCACAGTGCGGAGAGCGCCGACGACGGCCTGTCGTTGAAGTCGTCAGCCGGCAGGCGGCCGAGCAGGTCCAGCACGGCGCTGAGATGTCCGCACTCGGCGGCCTGCAGGATGAGCAACTCGGTTGGTCTGCGGCGCCTGGACCTCGGCGTCCTGAGCAGTTCGGCGTGCGCCTGGGCGAGTGCCGCGATCTCCTGCTCGGTCGGGGTCGGCGGCAGGGACCGCCTCGGGGTGCCGTCGGCGATGCTCTGAGCCCGCTCGTAGTACTGGTTCTCGAAGGCCCAACTGTCGTCGAGCCAGGATCGGAGCAGATCCGGCCGGCCCAGCTCGGCCAGTGCCTTGATCATGCTCGATGGCCGGTCCCGGCCGGGTGGAACCTGAGCTTCGAGGAACTCCTCGGCCATGTCGAGCCGGCCGGTGGCCAGCAGGTAGTGCATCCACGGCTCGCAGTACCTCCGTTCGGGGGTTCTCTGCCACTGCCCGCCTCGCGCCCACAGGGCTCGGGCCTCGTCCTCGCGTCCGCACTCGGTCAGCGCCCAGATGACGGGGAGGCGGTGCCGACCTGTGTCGGTCTCCGGTTCGATCGCGTCGTGGGCACGGGCGAACCACACGTCGGCGGCGGCGATTTCGCCCAGAGCCTGGTAGGCGCCGCCGACGGAGGAAGCCAGGTCGGCGATGCCGTTCGGCCCCAAGGCCGCCTCCGCACCCGCCTCGACCTCGGCGAAGAACCTGAGCGCCTGTTCGGTTCGTCCCGCACGGGCCAGGATCATCGCCACATCGGCAGCGGCCGCGACGCGCTGATCCGTGGCCGACATCGCCCCCAGCGCTTCCGCGGCTCCGCCGGCCTCCCCTCGCCGGGCCCGGAGCCGGGCCGTGTGGCGCAGAGCCGGGTCCACGACGAAATCCCAGACGCTCCCGAGCGCAGAGAGGGATTCCGTCACCACCGAGAACAGGACCTCCATGGTCGCCGTGTCGGGCGGGGGCCACGCTCCGTCCTCGCGGGCATCGGCTTTCCCCGTCGTGGTCGGCTGCGCGGCCCCGTCGGCCCCGTCGGTTTCGAGCCCTTCGACGTACTCCCGAACGTAGTAGCCGGCGCCCTCTTCGCCCAGTCGTTCGGCGGCGGTCCGCGCGTCCGGCACGATGTCGAGCCCGCCCCACCGCACCGGCCAGGCGAAACGCCGGTCGACCGCCCAGGCCAGCACTGCCTCGACCTCTTCCCTGCGCTCGGGCGGCGCGATCACCACGCCCTCGTGGAACGCCGCGCACCAGGTGTCCTCGTCCAGCGCGAAGTGCACGTTGTACCGCTCGAAGCCGTACTCGTGTTCCACGCACCGAGGTTCTTGTGGTTCGCGGAGGAAGACGACGTCACTCAGCGCTTCTCCGTTGCCGGGCCGACGGAAGGTCACGCGGGTCGAGTCCACGGTGACCCGCACCCCGCCCGAGTCGTCGCCCGCCGAAGCGCCGTGCCAGACGCGCGCCTCCCGGCGCTCGTCCTCGGTGAGCACCCTCATCTGTTTGGTGGCCATGGAGACCGCGAAGGTCTGCCCGCTGCTCGCGTCGTGCGTGAGGAGTTGACTCCCGTCCCGCGACCAGCTCGCGTTCTCCAGCCACGCCTGGCCGTCGTCGTTCGTCCGTGTGAACTCCGAGGGAAGCGTCTCGCTCAGCAGGTACGGATGCGACGCCGGTGCATGCCATGGCGACCACTGCAGCGTGCCCGCCTCCAGCGGGACGACGCAGCCCATGACGGCACAGGGTGATCCCGAGGCGATGTACGCCTGTGTGCCGTCGGGCGCCAGCGCCCACCTCGGCGGCCGGCTCGCACCGTCCGTCACGCTCGCACCGGCGATCGGTTGGGGGTGGGGCGCGGCGTCGAACGGATCGAACACCCCTATCAGATTGGTGTGGTGGACGAGCCCCACCCGGGTACTGTCAGCCGACCACTGGATGGTGTCGTGGTAGCCGGGAAAACCGACGCCGCCTCCGATCCTGTGGAGGGCGTTGACGCAACGGCCGCTCGCGATCTCCCAGATCTGCAGCACACCACCGAGACCGTAGTCGTCCCCGCAGTGGCTGCCGGTGGCCAGATAGCGTCCGCACGGGCTGATGGCGTGGTCGACGATCTCGGTGGCGTGCTGGAACGGATGCTGCAACCGGGTGCCGCCGAGCCGGCGAATCCGTTCAGTGGCGAACCGGTGCGCCTCCGTGACCCCGTGCGTCTCTTCCAGCTCCAGCAGCAGGCCCCGAAGCGGCAGCAGGTCTCGCCCGGAGACGAAGGCAGACCAGTCCGCTTCCCGCAGCACGCCCAGCGCCGCAGCCGGGTCGGTGACCGAGGCGAGCAAGGCGTGATCCGCGAACGTCCCTGCCTCACCGGGAGCTGAGTCCTCGCCGGCCGAGGGCCGGCCGGTCCGCCGCAGAAGGGACCGCAACGCCTTCCCGTCATAGATCGGAATTCCGCGGGTGAACGGATGCCCTACTTTGCGGCCCTCCACGCCATCCCCGCAGAAGACGAGATCCGTGCTGTCGGATACCGAACTCGACACCCGCGCGCCCAGTGCCACGAGACCGGCCTTCGCGGCGGCATGCGACAGCGTGTGGAACCGTCCCATCAGTACGACGGTTCTTCCCTGAAGATCCATGACGACGACCCTAGGGTCGTCCACTGACAGTGGCTGCCGGCGCGTCGGTAGAGCGTTCCGTGCGGTTCGCGCGTGCGCGCGTGATCCATGGGGCGCAGGGGCGGGAGGGGCGCGGGGAAACTGGCGGGACAGAACTGTAAGGTAAGCCTTACTTGCCTTGCCGGTCCGTCGTTCCCTGAGGAAAAGCCACCCCGTGCTGCTCGAAGACCCTGCCCCGGCCACTCGCTCCGCGCCGCTCGTGGGGAGTTACCGCAGACTGCGGGCCGCCTCGCCGCTCGCGCGCTTCGACATCGGGGCGCCGCGGGCGGGCGACGGCTGGGTGACGGGGCGTCAGCTCGCGGAGGACCAGGCCGTGGTGGAACGCCTCGTGCGCGCCGAGACGGAGCGCATCCACGGCGCGTACGGTACGGCGCCGCGCACCGACGTGGCCGCCACCTGGGTCCTGCACCGCTACGCCTTCACGGTGTGCCTGGCCATGGCCGCGCCCTGGTTCCTGGAACGCCGCGTACCCCGGCTGCCGTTGGACGGTGTCGGCTACGGCTGGCGCGACCGGGCGCTGTCGGTGCGCCCCTCGGCCGTGACCGCGCTGCGCGGTGATCCGGCGGCGGAGCACTCCGGGGCGCGCACGGTGACCGGGGCGGCGGCGCTGCGCGCCGAGCTGCGGACCGCGGTGGCCGCGCACCTGGGCCCCGTGCTGGACGGGTTCCGCCCGTTCCTGCGCCGCGGCAAGCACGCGCTGTGGGGTCTGGCGTGCGACGAACTCACCGACTCGCTGCGCCACTTGGGGCGGGTGCTCGGCACCCCGCAGTCCGCCGCCGACGCGGCGGGCGCGCTGCTGCCGGGCGGTACGCCGCCGTTCGTGGGCGGTGCGCACTTCGAGCCGCCGACCGAGCCGGACGGCGAGCCCGCCCGTACGCGGGTGGGCTGCTGCCTGTACTACACGCTGCGGCCCGCCGAGCTGTGCGCGGGATGTCCCCGGAGCTGCTGAGCCGAAGGGTCGCGCGCGGGGGTCGGGGGTCGGCTCCGGCGGCGCGCGGGCCTCCGGGTACTGGTACCCCGAAGGCCCTTGCGCGACAGTCGACCTGACGTGTCATCAGTGCGGGGGCAGCAGCGTCAGGCGGTGGCCGCGTCGACCCCGTAGGTCTTCGCGATGTCGTCCAGCACGCCGTGCGCGCCGTACAGGCCGACCGCGCTCATCCAGATCGCGTCGTCCACCTCGTGCGTCTCGCCCTTGAGCTTCTTCCACAGCGGGTTGGCCTCGAACTTGTCCTTCGTCTTCTGGGACAGCCCGGCCTCGTCCGCGTAGGTGGTGATGAAGATGTCGTCGGCGTCCATCTTCTTGATCTCCTCGTCGGAGATCTCGGTGTTGAAGTTGTTGCCCTTGGCGGCGGCGGGCTTGTCGAAGCCGAGGTCGTTGACGATGACCCCGGTGTAGGTGTTCTCCTGGTAGATGCGCGTCGGTCCGTCGACGAAGCGGACCACCGAGACCTCGGGGTTGCCGCCCTCCTTCTCGCGGACGCTGTCGCCGATCGTCTTGGCGCGCTTCTCGAAGGCGCTGATCTTCTGCTTCGCCAGCTTCTCCTGGCCGAGCGCCTCCGCCACGAGGTTGAGGTTCTCCTTCCACGTGCCGCCCGTGGTCTCGGAGAAGACGGTCGGTGCGATCTTCTCCAGCTGCGGGTACAGCTTCTCGTGGCGGACCTTGGCGGACAGGATCAGATCGGGCTCCAGCGCCGCGATCTTCTCCAGGCTGGGCTCCTCCAGCGTGCCGACGGGCTTGGCGTCGGCCGCGAACTTGCCCTTGTCCTTGCCGAAGTACTCGGGCAGCGCCTCGTCGGAGCCCGCCAGCGTCGTGTATCCGACAACCTCGCCCTCCAGGGCCAGCGCCGCGTCGACGAAGGTCATGTCCAGGGCGACGATGCGCTTCGGGCTCGCGTCCAGCTTCGCCGAGTCCATCGCGTGCTTGACTGTACGCGGGAACGCGGAGTCCGAAGAGGACTTCCCCTTGCCCTCCTTGCCGTCGCTCTCGTCGTCGGAGTCGCTGCTGCACGCCGCGGTGGCGACGAGGCCGACGGTGATGGCGACGGCCCCGGCCGTGCGGCCGATCCGGGTGAGCCAGTGGGCTCTCATGAGGGTGGTCCCTTCTTCCGTTGGTCTGCCGCGTAAGGATAGGCTCACCTAAGTGTTTCCACGAACAGAGTGGCCGGACCGGAGGAGATCGTGACAGAAGCGCTATCTGCCGCGCCGCGCCGAGCGGTGCCCCGGCAGATCGCGACAGAACGGACGGCCAGACGCTGGACGGGCCTCGCCGTGCTGTGCGGACTCCTGCTCCTCGCGGCGTTGTCGAGCATCGTGCTCGGCAGCAAACCGCTGAGCCTGGAGCAGGTGTGGCACGGGCTGTGGAGCCCCAACGGCACCGAGGGCGACGTCATCGTCCGCTCGCTGCGCCTGCCGCGCACCGTCCTGGCGATCGTGGCCGGCTGCGCGCTCGGCGTCGCCGGTGCGCTCATGCAGGGGCACACCCGCAATCCGATCGCCGACCCGGTGCTGCTCGGAGTGAGCGCGGGCGCGGGGATGTTCGTCGCGGGCGGCATCTTCGTGCTCGGGATCAGCTCACTGTACGGCTACGTCTGGTTCGGCTTCGCCGGGGCGATGCTCGCCACCACCGCCGTCTACCTGGTGGGTACGGCGGCGCGCGGCGGCGCCACCCCGGTGACGCTGGCGCTCGCCGGGGCCGCCGTGCACGCGCTGTTCACCGCGCTCACCGCCGGAATGATCCTCCTCGACCAACGCGCCCTGGAGGTCTACCGGTTCTGGACGGTCGGCGCGGTGGGCGGCCGTCCGCTCGACCTGACCGTCGACATGCTGCCCTTCATCGGCCTCGGTCTGCTGCTCGCCGCCGCCAACGCGCCCGGCCTGAACGCCCTTTCCCTGGGCGAGGACGTCGCACGGGCCCTGGGCGTACGGGTCGGGCTGACCCGGCTCACCGGCATGGCGGCCATCACGCTGCTCACCGGTACGGCCGTCGCGGTGTGCGGGCCGATCGGCTTCGTCGGGCTGATGGCCACGCACATCGGGCGGGCGTTCACCGGGCCCGACTACCGCTGGGTGCTCTGCTACGCCGGGCTGCTCGGTGCGATCCTGATGCTCTGCGGGGACGTGCTGGGGCGGGTCGTGGCCCGGCCCGGCGAACTGCCGGTGGGCATCATGCTCGCGCTCGCCGGGGGGCCGGTGTTCATCTACCTGGTGCGCCGTCGCAAGCCGGTGCGGCTGTGACGGCGGCGGAGGGGACGGGGGAGGTCATGCGGGCCGAGGCCGGCGAGGCGGGTTCTGCGGGTACGGCGGGCTCTGCGGCTACGGCAGGCTCTGCGGCCAAGGCCGCCGAAGCCCCCCGCGGCCCCGCCGTGCCGGGCCGTACACCGCTGCGCGCCGGGGCCGTCTCCGGCGTGTGGCGCCCCCGTACGGTGGTCGTCCCGGTGCTCGCCGCCGTCGCGCTCTTCGCCGCGATCGTGGTCGGCACGGGGCGCGGCGACTCGCCGATCTCCGTGGTGGACGTCGTGCGCATCCTGTTCGGCGGCGGCGACGCCGGGCAGCGGCTCGTCGTCATCGAGTTCCGGCTGCCGCGGGCGGTCGTGGGCGCGCTGGTGGGAGCCTCGCTGGCGCTGGCCGGGGCCATCATCCAGGGCCTCGCGCGCAACCCGCTGGCCAGCCCAGACGTCCTGGGCATCACGTACGGCGCCGGGGTCGGCGCCGTCTCGGTCATCGTCCTGGGCGGCGAATACGGCAGCGTGGGCGGCACGTTGGGCGAGATAGGGGTGCCCACCGCGTCGGTCGTCGGCGGACTGCTGACCGCCGTCCTCGTCTACGTGCTCGCCGTACGGCGCGGCCTCTCCGGCTTCCGTGTCCTGCTCGTCGGCGTCGGCATGCAGGCGATCCTCTCCAGCGTCGTGTCCTGGCTGCTCATCAAGGCGTCCATCGTGGACGCGGGCCGCGCCGTCGTCTGGATGACGGGCAGCCTCAACGGCACCAACTGGGACAACGCGCAGGCCGTGGGCTGGGCGCTGGCCCTGCTGCTGCCCGCCGCGCTGATCCTCTCCTTCCCCTTCGGTGCGCTCAACTTCGACGACGACACCGCGCGCGGTCTGGGCGTACGGATGACCGGCACCCGGGTCGCCCTGCTGCTGACCGCCGTCCTGCTCACCGCGACGGCGTGCGCCGCCGCCGGGCCGATCACCTTCGTCGCCCTGGTCTGCCCGCAGATCGCCGTGCGCCTGCTGCGTACCGGCACGCCGCCTCTGCTGGCCTCGGCGCTGATCGGCGCGGCCGTGACGGTGTGGGCGGACGTGCTGGGGCGTACCGCCTTCGGGCGGGTCGAACTGCCCGTCGGCATCCTGACGGCGGCCCTCGGCGCGCCGTACCTGCTGTACCTGCTCATCCGTGGCGGAAAGGCCCAGCGATCATGACGGACACCATGGGGAAGGCCGGGGCCACCGTGCCCGCCGCCGATGACGCCGACGCCGCCGCCGACAGGCCGCGGGTGCGGCTGCGCGCCGACCGGCTGACCCTCGCCTACGGTGACCAGCCCGTCGTGCACGATCTGGACCTGGACATCGTCGAGGGCACGGTGACGGCCGTGATCGGTCCCAACGGCTGTGGAAAGTCGACCCTGTTGCGCGCCTTCGGGCGGCTGATGAAGCCCGCCTCGGGCCGCGTACTGCTGGACGGCAAGCCGGTGCACACCATGCCCACCCGCCAAGTGGCGGGCCTGGTGGGCCTGTTGCCGCAGTCACCGGTGGCGCCCGAGGGGCTCACCGTCGCGGACCTGGTCGCGCGCGGCAGGCATCCGCACCAGTCCTGGTACAGCCGCTGGTCCGCCCAGGACGAGGACGCCGTCGCGCAGGCGCTGCGCAGCACGGGTACCTACGACCTCGCCGAACGCACCCTGGACGAACTCTCCGGCGGCCAGCGCCAGCGCGCTTGGATCGCCATGACGCTCGCCCAGGAGACCGAGTTGATGCTCCTGGACGAGCCGACCAACCACCTGGACCTGGCCCACCAGCTCGACGTGCTGGACCTGGTGCGCAGGCTGCACCGGGAGACCGGCCGCACCGTGCTGCTGGTGCTGCACGAACTGTCGCTGGCCGCGCGCTACGCCGACCGGCTGGTGGCCATGAAGGAGGGCCGGATCGTGGCCCAGGGCACGCCCGCCGAGGTCCTCACGGAGGAACTGCTGCGCGAGGTCTTCGAACTGCGGGCGCGGGTGCGGTACGACGAGGAGACCGGCGTGCCGCTGGTGATCCCGCTCGGCCGCGCCGACGAGGCGGAGGCCGCCGCGAGCTGACCGCCGGGCCGCGTCGGCCCGGCCCGTCCGGCCCCTGACGTACGGCTCCCGCTTTCTCACCCCCCTACGCGCGCCGCCCCCGGCCGGCGCGCCGTTTCGTGCTGCCCGCACGGCGGTTGGGCACTTGGCGCCCCGTACGCGCAGGCCGCGGGGGTGGGGGCGGGGCAGCATCCAAGCTCCATTTAAGTTAGGTTAGGCTAACCCAAATTACAGTACGGACTGTGGGTTCTCGGTAGCGTGGTGTGCCCATGCGCCGCGCGTCAGCGAGGACCGCACCTGGGCCACGACCGAAGGGCATCGGCATGCAGCGTGCTCAACTCCCAGTTCGCCAAGGGCGGCACGGGTCCCGGACCCGTCCGGGGACATCCGCCTCCGTGCCCGCGCCCCGGGCGGCAGCCGTCGCGGGCGGGGTGGAAGGGCCGCGGGTGCTCCGCGAGTTGACCGGCGTCGTCCTGGACGCCCTCGCCGACGGCGCGGCGGCCCGCGGCGGCCCGGCCCCGGCGGGCACCCCGGCGGAGGTGACGGCACGCACCGTCGCCCGCTGCGCGCCGCTGCTCCCGGCGCAGGGGATCGGCGCGTCCGCCGCGCTGACCGACCTCGTACGGGCGGTGACGGAGGGCGCCACCGATCCGGCCGACCCGGCCTGCGCCGCCCATCTGCACTGCCCGCCGCTGGCGGTCTCCGTCGCCGCCGACCTGGCGGCCTCCGCGCTCAACCCGTCCATGGACTCCTGGGACCAGGCACCCGCCGCCGGAGTGATCGAGGAACAGACGACCAGCGCGCTGGCCGCCCTGGTCTACCCCGCGCGCACCGCGCCCGACGCCCTGATCACCACCGGCGGCACCGAGTCCAACCTCGTCGCGCTGCTGCTGGCCCGGGAGCGCGCCCGGGCCGGGGGCGCCCGTACCGTCCAGGTGCTGTGCGGGGCCAACGGGCACCACAGCGTGCGCCGCGCGGCCTGGATGCTCGGGCTGCCCACGCCGGTCTCGGTGGAGTGCCGCCAGGGGCGGCTTTCCCCGGCCGCGCTGGACGCCGCCCTGGCCCAACTGTCCGGCCCCGCACTGGTGGTGGCCACCGCGGGCACCACCGACGAGGGGCTGATCGACCCGCTTCCCGAGATCAACCGGATCGCCGCCGCGCACGGCGCCGAGGTGCACGTGGACGCGGCGTACGGCGGGCCGCTGCTCTTCAGCGACCGGCTGGCCGCCCGGCTGGCGGGGCTCGACGCCGCCGCCTCCGTCACCTTCGACCTGCACAAGCTGGGCTGGCAGCCGGTCGCCGCCGGGGTGCTGGCGGTCGCGGACCGCGAACGGCTGGACCCGCTGTCGTTCAGCACGGACTACCTCAACGCCGACGACGACACCGAGGCCGGGCTGCCGGACTTCCTCGGCCGCTCCATCCGCACCTCCCGCCGCCCGGACGCGCTGAAGATCGCCGTCACGCTGCGCGCGCTGGGCCGGGAGGGGCTGGGGCGGCTCGTGGAGCACTGCGTCGACTCGGCCGTGCGGTTCGCCGCGGCGGTCGACACGCACCCCGCGCTGCGCCGCCGCGCCGGTGACATCGGCATCAGCACCGTGCTGCTCCGCCCGACCGCCGCCGACGCGCTGCCGCCGGCCGAGGGGGACGCCCTCGTCGCCGAGATCCGCCGACGGCTGCTGGCCGACGGGCGCGCCGTACTGGGGCGGGCCGTCGCCACGGACGAGGACGGGCAGCCGAAACTGTGGTTGAAGGCCACGCTGCTCCACCCGCAGGCGCAGCAGGCCGACTTGGACGGGCTGCTGAAGCTCGTGGCCGACCACGCGGGGCTCGCGCGCGGTGCCGGGCTCGCGGACGCCGCGCCCGCCGGGGCCGGGGTCGCGCCTGCCGGGGCCGGGGTCGCGCCTGCCGGGGCCGGGGCCGCGCCGGCGGGCGGGGAGCGCCGGTGAGCCCCGCAGCGGCGGACGGCCCGGCGCCCGTCCCGGAAGGCCCGCGCGGCCCGGAAGCTCCGCACGGCCCGGCGGCCGAGCCGCTCGACGTACTGGGCGTGGGCACCGGCCCGTTCAACCTCTCCCTCGCTGCGCTCGCCGACGCGGCACCCGGCCTCCGCACCGCCTTCTACGAGCAGCGCGCCGCCTTCCACTGGCACCCCGGCCTGCTCATCGACGGCGCCACCCTGCAAGTCCCCTTCCTGGCCGACCTGGTGACCATGGTCGACCCGACCAGCCCGTGGTCGTTCCTCAACTACCTCCGCTCCCGCGAGCGCCTCTTCCCGTTCTACTTCGCCGAGCGCTTCCACATCCACCGGGCCGAGTACGACGCGTACTGCCGCTGGGTCGCCGAGCGGCTGCCGTCCTGCCACTACGGCCGCCGGGTGGACACCGTGCGCTGGGACGCCCGGCACGGCGCCTTCGCGGTCGAGTACACCCGCATCGGAACCGGCACCGGCGCGGACGCGGCGGGCCGTACGTACGCGCGCAACCTGGTGCTGGGCGTCGGCACCGCGCCCCATGTCCCGCAACCGCTGCGGGCGTTGGCCCAGGAGTCCCGGGCCGGGGCCGCCCCGGCCGGTTCCGGCACGGCGCCCCCGGTGCTGCACTCGGCGGACTACCTCGCGCACCGCGAGGCGCTGCTCGCGGCGCGGCACGTCACCGTCGTCGGCTCCGGGCAGTCCGGCGCCGAGGTCTTCCTGGACCTGCTGCGCGCCCGCCCGCGCGGCCGGGAGGGGCTGACCTGGCTGGCGCGCACCCCCGCGTTCGCGCCGATGGAGTACTCGCGTATCGGCCTGGAGCAGTTCACCCCGGACTACACCCGCTACTTCCACGGGCTGTCCGAGACGACCCGCGACCAGGTGCTGCCGGAGCAGTGGCAGCTGTACAAGGGCGTCAGCGGCGACACCCTCGCCGGCATCCACGAGGAGCTGTACCGCCGCACCCTGGAAGGCGGCTGGCCCGATGCGGCCCTGACCCCCGGCGTGACGGTGCGCGGCGGCAGCCGCACCGCCGGGCGCCTCCAACTCGCCCTGGAACACGGCCAGCAGCGCACCCGCGCCACACTGACCACGGACGCCGTCGTGCTGGCCACCGGCTACCGCGAGCGCTCCCTCGACGGCCTCCTCGCCCCCCTCCGGAAGCACCTGCGCCGCGACGCCTCCGGCCGCCCGCTGGTGGACCGTACGCACCGCCTGGTGCTGGACGGCGAGGTCGCGGGCGGGGTGTACGTGCAGAACGCCGAGCGGCACACCCACGGGGTCGGGGCGCCGGATCTGGGGCTCGCCGCCTGGCGGTCGGCGGTCATCCTCAACTCGGTGACCGGCAAGGAGACTTACCCGCTCCCCGTGCGCACCGCCTTCACCACCTTCGGGCTCGACGGCGTCGCCGACGAACCCCCCGTACGCGGCGCCACGGAGCGCGCCGAAGCCGCAGCCACACCCGAAGCCGCACCCACACCCGAAGCCGCAGCACCACCCGAAGCCACCGCGGCAGACACCGCGGGAACCACAGGAGGACGTTCGTGACCGCGCAGATACCCGAGACGGCCGCCCGTGCCTGGCAGCAGGCAGGCGCACTGATCACCGAGAAGATGCTCGGTGAGCTGTCGTACGAGTTCCTCTTCGAACCCGTCGCCGATCCGGAGCCGGTCACCGAGGGCGCCGACCCGGCCTGGCGCCTCGACCTTCCCGGCGAGGTCACCTACCGCTTCCGCGCCCGCCGCGGCGCCTTCCTCTGCTGGGTGGTGACCGCCGGTTCGGCCACCCGGCACACCGCCGCCGCCCCCGGACCGGCGCCCGCCGACGACCCGCGCACGCTGGTCACCGACGCCCGTACCGTCCTCGGCCTGACCGGCATGCGCCTGGCCGACGTGCTGAGCGAGCTGACCGCGACCGTCGCCAACGAGGCCGCCCGCCTCGAAGCGCCGCTGACCGCCGCCGAGTTGGCCGCACTGCCGTACGACGAGGCGGACGGCCGCCTGACCGGGCACCCGCGCATCGTGGTGAACAAGGGCCGGGTCGGCTTCTCGGCCGCCGACCGCGCGCGCTTCGCCCCCGAGGCGCGTACGGCCTTCCCCGTCCGCTGGGCCGCCGTCCACCGGGACCTGGCGAGCTTCCGCTCGGTGCCGGAGCTGGACGCGGAGACGCTCCTCGCGGAGGAGCTGGACGACGCCACCCGTGCGCGCTTCGCCGAGCGGCTCGCCGCGTACGGCGACCCCGCCGACTACCTGTGGATTCCGGTGCACCCCTGGCAGTGGGAGGAGATCGTCGGCACGCTGTACGCCGCCGAGGTCGCCACCGGGCGCATCGTGCTGCTCGGCGACTCCGACGACGTCTACGTCCCGCACCAGACCGTCCGCACGCTGGCCAACGCCAGCCACCCCACCCGCAGGGACGTCAAGACGGCCTGCTCCGTGCGCAACACGCTCGTCTACCGCGGCCTCAACTCCGCCGCCACACTGGCCGGTCCGTCCGTCACCCGCTGGCTGCGCGAGCTGCACGAGGGCGACCCGCTGCTGCGCGACGAGTACCGCTTCGACCTGCTGGGCGAGGTGGCCGCCGTCTCGGTGACGCACCCCCTCTTCGGCTCCCTGGAGGAACTGCCGTACCGCTTCCACGAGACCCTCGGGGCGCTCTGGCGCGAGCCGCTGCGCACCCGGCTCGCGCCCGGCGAGCGCGCGATCTCCCTCGCCGCGCTGCCCTACCGGGACGCGCGGGGGGACAGCGTCCTCGCCCACCTGATCGGCACCTCCGAGATGGGAGCCGAGGAGTGGTTCGGCAAGCTCTACGACCTCATCCTCACCCCGCTGCTGCACTGGCTCTACCGCTACGGCGTCGCCTTCTGCCCGCACAGCCAGAACCTCGTCCTGATCACCGACCCGGACGGCCGCCCACTGCGCGTCCTGATCAAGGACTTCGCGCAGGGCGTCGACCTGGTCGAGGCCGACCTGCCGGTGCACGACACGCTCGCCGAGGAGGCGCGCAAGGACATGCTGCGCTGGCCCGCTCCGCTGATGGCGCAGTCGCTCTTCTCGTCCGTCTTCTCCGGGCAGGTGCGCTTCCTGGCCGAGATCGCGTACGACGACCTGGACTACCCGCGCGCCGCCATGTGGGAGCAGGTGCGGAACGTCATTCGCGGCTACGCCGACCGCTTCCCGCTCGACGCCAAGCGCTACCCGGACCTCGACCTGTTCGCACCCGACGTGGAACGGGTCTGCCTCAACCGCGAGCACCTCGCGGGCGAGGGCTTCGAACGGGTCGACCGGGACGAGGAGTTCGACGTCCGCTTCGGCCGGGTGCCCAACCCGCTGGCGGGCAGCGGCCCGGCAGGCGCCTGGTGAGCGGGACGGGCACCTTCCCGGACGGCGGCCCGGACCACCGGGGCGGCCCGCCCCCCGCCCCGGCGCACGCGCCGCACGCGTCCCCCGCGCCGCACGACCCGCCGCCGTTCTGGCGCCGCCCGGTGGGCCCCCGCCCGCTGGCGGCCCGTACGGCGGCGGGCGCCGCGATGCGCGGCGAGCTGGCCGCCAGCGGCGTACGGCGGCTCATCCTGCTGGCCCCCGACCCGCACGCCCGTTTCGCCGCCGTCGAACTGGACGGCGGCTTCGCCCTGGACACCGTCCTGGACCACGGATACGGCGCCTGCACCTACCTCTTCGCCTGGGACGCCGAACGCGGCACCTGCGACGCGCCCGCCCTGCGGCCGTACTACGACACCTACTCCGACCTCCTGCTGCGCCCGGACCCGGCCACCTTGACGCCGGTACCGGGCGAGGCGGGCAGCTGGTACGCCGTCTGCGACGCGCGGTGGCCCGACGGCGGGCCCGTCGCGGTCGCGCCGCGCACCGTGCTGCGCGAGCAGCTGGCCGAGGCGGAGGAACTGGGACTCGTCCCCTCCGTCGGACTGGAGCACGAGGTCACCTTCTACCGGCCCGACGGCAGCCCGCTGACCGCGCACGGCGTCGACTACGCGCTCGGCGGCACCGAACCGCTGGCCCCGCTGCTACGGGAGGTGCGCGCCACCCTGGACGAGGCCGCGCTCGGCGTGGAGTCGGCGCGCGCCGAGTGCCATCCGGGACAGTATGAGATCGTGCTGCGCCACCGTGACGCCCTGGCCGCCTGCGACGACGCGATGCTCCAGCAGACGCTGGTGCGGCAGGCCGCCGCGCGGCACGGCCTGCGGGCGTCGTACCTGGCCGCCGAGGGGCCGGGGCAGGGCAGCTCCTGCCACGTCCACCTCTCGCTCAACGGGCTCGACGGGACGGGCCTCGGCCAGACCGGCCCCGACGCTGACCACCAGGACGGCGGCGCGCGCCGCCCCGGCCCGGTCCTGGCCGCGTTCCTCGCCGGAGTGCTGCGCGCCGCCGCCGACCTGACCGTGCTGTGGGCGCCCACCGCCAACTCCTACGTACGCCTGCGCACCGGCGACTTCGCGCCCACCGCCGTCCGCTGGGGCGTGGACGACCGCACCGCCGCCGTACGCCTGGCCGGGCGCGGCCCGTCGCTGCGCCTGGAGTGCCGCTTCCCCGGCGCGGACGCCCAGCCGCACCTGGCCGTCGCCGCGCTGCTGGCCGCCGGGCTCTCCGGCGTACGCGACGGGCTGCCGCTGCCGCCCGCCCGGGAGACCGTGGACCGGCTCGCGACCACGCCGTGGCAGGCGCTGGAACGATTCGCCGCCGCGAAACTCCCGGTCCGGCTGCTGGGCCAGGAGGTCGTCGACCACTACGCCGCGCTCTTCCAGGCGGAGATCGACGCCTGGTGCGAGAGCGTCACCGACTGGCAGCGCCGACGCGGTGCCCTGCGCTCGTGAGCGCATCGGCGACCGAGCAGCCCGTCGGACCGGCGGGGCGGCCCGGCCCCGGGCACACGCTCAGGGAACTCGCGGCGACCCCGGCCCTGCTCTCCCTGCTGGGCTGGAGCCTGCTCGCGCGGCTGCACCTCTCCGCGACGGTCATCGCCCTGCTCGTCGTCGCGGCCGACCTCACCGGCTCGTACGCCACCGCCGGGCTCGTCACCGGGGCGCTCGTGCTCGGCCAGGGCATCACCGGGCCGCTGCGCGGCCGTGCCGTCGACCGCCGTCCCGCCGCCCGGCTGCTGGTCTGGACGTCGCTGCTCTACGGCGCCGGGCTCGGGGCACTGGCGGCGGTGCCCGCGTCGGCGGGGTGGCGGGTGCTGGCGGGGGCGGCGTTCCTGGTCGGGCTCGCCTGCCCGCCCTCGACCCAGGTGGCGCGGTGCAAGGTCGCCCAGCTGACCCGTGGGCCGCTGCGGCAGCGGGCGTACACGCTCCAGGCCACGGTGAACGAGATCGTGCTCGTCCTCGGTCCCGGCGTCGCCTCGCTGGCGCTGGCCGCGCTCGGGGCACGCGGCTCGGTCGCGGTGTGCGGGGGGCTGGCCGTGCTCGGGGGGCTCGGCCTGGCGGGCGCCGTACGCCGGGCCGGGGTGGACCGGCCGGAGCCGGTGGCGGACACGGGCGGCGCTGAGCGGGCTGAGCGGGCTGAGCGGGCTGAGCGGGCGGCGGACACGGGCGGCGCGGAGCTGTCCGAAGAACCCGCGGACGGCCCGCCGAGCGGTACGGACGGCAGCCGCTCGCTGTTGCGCAACCGGCCCGCCCTGCGGGCCATCGCCGCCGTCACCGCCCTGATCGCCGCCTTCTCGGTGATCGACTTCATCCTGGTCTCCTGGGCGCACTCGCGCGGCACCGCGGCCCTCGGCGGGCTCCTGACCGGTGTGTGGGCGGCCGGGTCCGCCGTCGGCGGCCTTGCCGCGACGGTCGGCCTGACCGGCACCGCCGTGCTGCGCCGGCGGCTGGCGCTGGTCGCCCTGGGGGTGGCCCTGCTGCTCCCGGCCCTCTCCGAACGCCTGGGCGCGGGCACCCCGGTCACCGTATGCCTGGCCCTCGGGCTGGGCGGCACCGTCATCCCGCCCGCCCTCGCCGCCCTGTACGACAGCGTCGCGGACCTCTCCGGCCCGGCCCGCCGGGGCGAGGCGTTCGGCTGGATCGCCTCGCTGACCACGGCCGCCGCGGCTGCCGTGAGCCCGCTGGCCGGGGTGGTCCTGGACCGCTGGGGAGCGGTGCCCGCGGCGGGCCTCGCGCTGGCCGTCTGCGCGCTCGCGCTCGTCCTCGCGCCGGGCGCGGCCACGCGTCCGGCCCGGTGACCGTCCGGCCCGGTGGGGCGCGCGCGGCGACCTGCGGGAACAGATATTGGCCGAAATCGCGCCGAAACGGTTCTCCGGAGGCGTCGCGCGGGGTCGGTGCGGCGTACGGGGCGCGGCGACGGGTTGCCGGGGCGCGCGGGGGTTTGGCGCGGAATGCTCACGCTTGCGCGTGAACCGGACCGTCAGGGGCGATTCGCCCGAAGTCTGCTGGGCAACTCTGGTTCCGCGATGTCGTGCAGCACCAGGGGCGGTCCGGACGGCCGGCCGAACTGCCCCTACCAGCCACCTGATGACCTTCTTGGAGGAACGAGACATGGCACGTATCCGCACCGCCCGCGTCCTCGCCGCAGCCGCCTCCGTACCGCTGGCGTTCGCCCTGCTGAGCGGAGTGGCACAGGCGGACAACGGCGGGAACGCCAACTTCAGCGGCCAGACCGCGACGGGCCTCGGCAACACCAACAAGGTGAACAACGCCAACGTCAGCGACTCCGCCTTCACCTTCGTCGACCAGGAGGACCGCTCGACCACGGTGAACTTCACCGCGCTCTGGTGACCGGACACCGGCCCTGAGCAGGGGGGACGGCCGGGGGAGGGGGTGAGTGGGACAGCGCGTCCGCATTCCAGGTGCGGGCGCGCTGCCCGTTCCGCGTCCCCCGTCCGGTGCCCGTCGCTCGCCGTCCGCTGCGGCGAACGACTGAAGACGGCGGCCCGCGCGGCATGTCGGTCCGTCCGCGGGGCCGGCCGGCCCTTTCACTCGGGCCATGCGGCAGACATCTCAGATCATGCGAAGAAAAGACCGGCGTCCGTCGGGCCTGCGCGTCACCGGCGTCCTGCTGGCGGTGCTCGCCTCGCTGCTGGCCGTCGGTGTCACCCCGGCCCTCGCGGAAGGCCAGGGTGCCGGACCCGGCGGCTTCAGCGGCACCGCGGGCGACCTCGGCGCGGACCCGGGCGACGAAGGCGCCAAGGTCTTCGAAGGCCGCGCCTTCGACACCTGCGTCGCCCCCACCAGCGGCACCATGCGCGCCTGGAAAGCCTCCCCCTACCGGGCCGTCGGCGTCTACATCGGAGGTCGCGGCCGAGCCTGCCCCGTGCAGCCCAACCTCGACCGGGAGTGGGTCGGCGAGGTGACCGGCATGGGCTGGCACCTCCTCCCCCTCTACGTCGGCTCGCAGCCCCCCTGCGTCTACGCGGAGAACAAGCGCCGCTACGCCATCGACACCCGCGACCCCGCCGGGCAGGGCGCACGCGAGGGGCGCGACGCGGTGGCTCAGGCAAGGGCGTTGGGCATGGCGGAGAAGAGCCCCGTCTACCTCGACATGGAGGCGTACGACATCCGGAACACCTCCTGCGCGCGGACGACCCTGAGCTTCATCAAGGGCTGGAACCGCGAGGTGCACCGCCTCGACTACCTTCCCGGCTTCTACAGCAGCGCCACCTCCGGGGTCGCACACCTGGAGCAGGCGCGGGCGGCGGGCGAGCGGGACCTGCCCGCCGTGATGTGGTTCGCGCGCTGGCAGACCTCCCCCGACCTGCACGGTGAGCCCACCCTCGCGCGCGACGCCTGGCAGCCGCACCGCCGTATCCACCAGTACCGCGGCAACGTGAAGGAGACGCACGGCGGGCGCACCGTGCAGATCGACCGGAACCTCGTGGACGCACCGGTGGCCATCGTGCGGTGAGTGCTCGTAGAGTGATCGACGGCATACCCGGAGGCCGACCCTGATGCCTGGGCGGTACGTTCTCCACCTGCGGTAGGTGTACCTGAGCCCAAGCTCTACAACCTGAGGCGGAGGTGGCATCGGGACCTCCGGGCGATCCGCGGGGAACGCGGCGCTTCTAGCGTTGAGCCATGACCATGACTGGCACCCAACGGAGCGCAAGGAGCTCCGCTGCGACGGTGACGCCGCTGACGTTCACTTCGTACGTGCGGACGCGCGGGCCGGTGCTTCTGCGCACCGCCCGCTCGCTCACCGCCAACCCCTGCGACGCCGAGGACCTGCTCCAGACCGCGCTCACCAAGACGTACCTGGCGTGGGAACGGATCGAGGACCACCGCGCACTGGACGGCTACGTCCGGCGCGCCCTGCTCAACACCCGTACGTCGCAGTGGCGCAAGCGCAGGATCGACGAGTTCGCCGTCGAGGACCTGCCGGAACCGGAGCCCCAGCCCGGTCCCGACCCGGCCGAGCAGCAGGCCGTGCGCGACGCGATGTGGCGCGCGGTGCTGAAGCTTCCCGCCCGCCAGCGCGCGATGGTGGTGCTGCGCTACTACGAGGACCTGAGCGAGGTCCAGACCGCCGAGGTGCTCGGCGTCTCCGTCGGCACGGTCAAGAGCGCCGTCTCCCGCGCGCTGGCCAAGCTCCGCGAGGACCAGCAGCTCGCCGCCGACACCCGCGGTGAGCCGGCGGCGGCGTAGGCCGCACACCGCGTCCGTCGTACGGGATCGCCCGTGCGTACGGGGGCGGGCCTGCCGCGCCGCACCGCGCCCGCCGCCCCCTCGCGCTCCCCCTCCGGCGCTCGCCGTCGAGGGGTCGAGCCGCACCGCCCGGCCGCCCGCACGTCAAGCACCGCGCCCCGACCAAGCGGATGATCTCCCGGAAGGTGGTGTGAGTGGGCAGGCGCTGGGCGTGCTGGAGCGTCCAGCGTTCGGCGGTGGTGGGTGGACCGCCCGCGATATCACCGGACGGCCCACCCAGCACTAGCCGTGGATCATCAGAAGCCGACACCTGCCGAGGTGACGTGGCAGTTGTAGTTCTTGCCGTACACCGTGGAGACCTTGCCGTACCACTTCCAGGGGCCGTAGATGGTGGTCACGTAGGGGTAGGTGGCCTGGGCGCACTGAGCCTTCACCCGGTAGTAGCCGCCGCCCCCGGTGCACTTGACACTCGCCTTGTTCTCGGCCTTGTTGAGGGTCGGAGTGCACTTCAGGGCTGCCGCCTGGGCGTTACCCGCTGTGGCTGTCGCCTGGGCGGTACCCGCTGCGGCTGTCAGGCACGAGGCCAGTGCCAGAGCAGTCACTGCCGATTGCACGGTTACTTTGGCAAAACGTCGCATTCTTGTACCCCATCGAGCGTGACCGTTAAGTGTCGCCCGCCACGTTAATGGGGTGCCGCCGCGCGGTCAACGGATTCTTTGCCTGGGCAACTCGTGCACGGCTGGGGACTGCCGCACACCGCCGCCGTCCCCGCCATCTGGCAGGGCCTGCTCGCCGAACTGACCGTGCGCCCGCGCGGCATCTCGTCCCTGCGCACCGTCACCATCGGCGGTTCCGCCTGCCCGCCCGCCGTGATGCGGGAGTTCGAGGAGCGGTAAGGGGTGCGCGTCTGCTACGTCTGGGGCATGACCGAGACCTCCCCGCTGGTCACCCACGCTCCGGCGCCCCGTCCCGGACCATACTGGGCGACCGCCAGGAGCGGTGGCTGCTGAACGGCACCGGCCGGTCCCGCGCGGTCTGGAACGTGCTCGCCAACCAGACGCTCGTCAGCCAGGTCGACCAGAACCCGGACCAGGCCGTGCTGTCCTCGGGGTTGGACATGTGGGACGGCTACACCGCGGCCCGAAACCGCCTCCTCGCCGGTATGCACCGCCGCGGGGTCGAGAACCCCGTGGTCACACCGGCGACATCCACCGCAGTGTCGTCTGCGACCTCAAGCTCGACTTCGACGACCCGGACTCACCGGTCGTCGGCACCGAGTTCGCGGGTACGTCGATCTCCTCAGGCGCCAACGGTGCGCCCCAGGACAAGGTCGGCCGCGACTGGATGACCCCGGGCGTCAACCCGCACATCAAGCGGCACAACTCGCAGTGTGGTTACCCGGTGATCCGCGCCGACTCCCGCGAGATGCGGGCCACTTTCCGGGTCACGCCCTACGTCGACAACCCGGGATCGCCGGTCGAGACCGCGGACGGTGCCGCGACGCCAGTTAGGGAGGCACCTGCGAGACCTCCGTGGGCGTGCGCGGCTCACTGTGAAGGCTGCGGCCCAAGCGCTGGAGTGGTCGGAGGGCAAGATGTGGCGCATCGAGACGGGGCAGTCGTCGTTGCGCGCGCTCGATGCCGAGGCCATGTGCAAGGTCTACGGTGCGCCGCCGGACCTCACGGCAGCGCTGATGGGCCTCGCTCGCGAGACCAAGGCGAAAGGCTGGTGGCACTCTTACGGAGATGTCGTACCGGAGAAGTTCGACGTCTTCATCGGTCTCGAAGAGGCGGCGTCATAGATTGATTGGTATGAGAGCGACCTTGTGCCGGGCCTGCTCCAAACCGAGGAGTACGCCCGCACCATCATCCGGTCGGACAACTCGCGAGACGATGACGAGGAGATCGAACGCCGGGTGCACCTGCGGATCGGGCGGCAGGCACTCCTCACCCGACCCTCGGTCTCGGCCGTGCTTCGCGTGGTGTTGAACGAGTCGGTTGTCAGACGACCGGTCCAGCCACAGCAACGGCCAGTCGGCCTGCGTAGAGGTGGCGGACGGGTACGCCGACGTCATACCGGTGCGGGACAGCAAGGACCCGCACGGGCCCGTCCTCGCCTTCCCGGCCGACGGCTGGGCCGCGTTCGTCCAGGCGGTGAAGGGCGGCCGACTCGACGCCTGACGGCTCACGCTCACGCGGCGCCCTGCCACCGGAGCCCGGCGCGGGGTGCTGCCGCACGCGCCCGCCGCGCCTCCGTACGCCCTCGACCGCCGGACGGTCCGAGCCACCCGGTGCCACCCGGGTGCCGGGTGGCGGGGAGACGCGCCGGTAGTGACATACCGCTGCGTATGTCCGCACAATCACCAGGCTTGACCAGACCTGCGGGAATCCAGCGGCCGACTTGCTGCGCCATGACCTTGGACGGCGACGCGATGCCGAGTGCCTTCGCGATCGGCCCCGGAATCATGTTCTTGGCGAACGAAATCAGCTGCGATTTCAGCCAACTGCCCATGCTCTAAACGCCGTTGAGTAGGTCGCGTACAACGTCCTTGCCCTTGCCCACCAGCTGAGGGGCTGGTGAGGTGGCGGCTGTACGCCTCGCCGGCCACAAGGGAGACTCCGGGTCGGGCCTCCCGGTCTCTGTTCGCCTGCTCGGTACCCGTGGAGTCCCGGGGCGGCGTGCGGTCCGGGTTCGCGTTTCGTCCGTCGCCGTCGTCCTGGGCCTTCTGCCGGGAGGGCCGTTCACGGGTGTGGTTCGGGGAGTCCGCCACGGGAGGCCGCGCCGTGCGGGGGCTGGAGGCGAGCGGTGACGAGGCCATCCTTCGGGCGTCACCGCTCTCCACGGCCGCTCGATCTGGGTGGACCGCCCGCGATATCACCGGACGGCCCACCCAGCACTAGCCGTGGATCATCAGAAGTCGACACCGGCCGAGGTGACATGGCAGTTGTAGTTCTTGCCGTACACCGTGGAGAGCTGGCGGTCGTACACCCAGGGGCCGTAGACGGTGGTCACGTAGGGGTAGGTGGCCTTGGAGCACTGAGCCTTCACCCGGTACCAGCCGCTGCCCCCGGTGCTGCAAATGACACTCGCCTTGTTCTCGGCCCTGTTGAGGTTCGGACTGCACGTCGGGGCTGCCGCCTGGACGGTACCCGCTGCGGCTGCCGCCTGGGCGGTACCCGCTGTGGTTGTCGCCTGGGCGGTACCCGCTGCGGCTGTCAGGCACGAGGCCAGTGCCAGAGCAGTCACTGCCGATTGCACGGTTACTTTGGCAAAACGTCGCATTCTTGTACCCCATCGAGCGTGACCGTTAAGTGTCGCCCGCCACGTTAGTGGGGTGTCGCCGCGCGGTCAACGGATTCTTTGCCTGGGCAACTCGTGCACGGCTGGGGACTGCCGCACGCCGCCTTCATGACCGGGCTCGGCATGCTGATGCCGGACCGTTTCCTGCAACCCGCCCCGCTCGCCGAGATGATCGCCGCCGAACGGCCCACGCACGCCGCCGCCGTCCCCGCCATCTGGCAGGGCCTGCTCGCCGAACTGACCGTGCGCCCGCGCGGCATCTCGTCCCTGCGCACCGTCACCATCGGCGGTTCCGCCTGCCCGCCCGCCGTGATGCGGGAGTTCGAGGAGCGGTACGGGGTGCGCGTCTGCCCCCCTGGGGCATGACCGAGACCTCCCCGCTCGGCACCCACGCCCCGGCGCCCCGTCCCGGCCGCTCCGCCGAGGAGGAGTGGCCGTACCGCGTGAGCCAGGGCCGCTTCCCCGTCTCCGTCGAGGCGCGGCTGGTCGGGCCGGGCGGGGAGCTGATGCCCTCGGAGCTGCGGGGCTTCCTCGGCGCGACCTTCCCGCGCCGGCAGCTGCCGGAGCGCTGGGCGCGGGTCGAGGCGGTGCCGAAGACGAGCGTGGGGAAGATCGACAAGAAGGTGATCCGGGCGCGTACGGCGGCGGGCGCCCCGCGGCCGTCCGTGCGGGCGTCCGTGCTGTGCGGTCAGCTCGCGCCGATCTTCGCCAGCAGGTCGACGATCCGGGACTGCACCTCGCCGCTGGTCGACCGCTCGGCCAGGAAGAGCACCGTCTCGCCGGAGGCCAGCCGGGGCAGCTCCGCCGGGTTCATGTCCGCCGCTGTGTAGACGACGAACGGCGTACGGTGCAGCAGCCCGTTCACCCGCAGCCAGTCGATGATCCCGGCGCGGCGGCGGCGTACCTGCATGAGGTCCATCACCACCAGGTTCGGCCGGATCTGCGCCGCGACGTTCACCGCATCCGAGTCCGTCGGCGCGTGCGCGACCTGCATGCCGCGGCGCTCCAGCGTGGACGAGAACGCGCTCGCGATCGCCGGGTTCTCCTCGACCAGCAGCACCCGGGGCGGGTGCTGCTCGCTGTCGCGCGGCGCGAGCGCCTTCAGCAGCACCGCCGGGTCCGCGCCGTACGCCGCCTCCCGCGTCGCCTGCCCGAGCCCGGCCGTGACCAGCACCGGCACCTCGGCGGCCACCGCCGCCTGGCGCAGCGACTGGAGCGCCGTACGGGTGATCGGGCCGGTGAGCGGGTCGACGAACAGCGCGGCGGGGTACGCGGCGATCTGCGCGTCCACCTCCTCGCGCGAGTGGACGATGACCGGCCGGTAGCCGCGCGCCGAGAGCGCCTGCTGCGTGGAGATGTCCGGCTCGGGCCAGACGAGGAGGCGCCGGGGGTTGTCCAGCGGTTCGGGGGGCAGCTCGTCGTCCTGGGGGTGCATCGGCATGGCGAGCGCGCTGTCGGCGGGGACCTCCACGATGCCGTTCGGGCCGTCCAGCGGCTCGGGGCCCTCGGCCGAGCCCTCGTCGGGGGCGCCGACGGCGAACTGGCGGGCCGGGGTGGGCGGCTGGGGGTGCGGCTGCGGCTGCGGCTGGGCCTGGGGCTGCGGCTGTGCCTCCGGCGGCGCCGCGCTCTGCTCGCCGTTCGCCGCCGGGGTCGAGAGCCTGCGGCGCCGCCCCGAACCGGCCGGCGCGGCCGGTGACGTCGGCGTACCGGACGTGCCCGGTGTATCGGACGTGCCCGGTGTGCCCAGCGTGCCTGGTGTGGTCGGTGTGCCGGGCGTGGACGGCGTGGACGGGATCGCCGGGGCGGGCGCCGAGGCGGCGTGCCCCTGCGGGTGCTTCCCGCTGTCGGCGAGCTGACGGGCGAAGGGCACACCCTGGCCGAGCGTGCGCACGCTGATGCCGCCGGACCCCTGGTCCGCCGTGTACGGCTCGACCTCGCTGCCGGGGGACTGGTGCTGCTGGGCGGGCAGCTGCGGCAGCGGTCCGCCGCCGAGGATCGGGCTCGCCGCGACCACGGAGTGGTCGGCGACCCGCGGGTCGGCCGGGCCCTCGGCGGACGCGTCCTCGGGGCCGGGCCCCGGGGCGTCCGGCGCGGGCAGCGGCAGGGGCTGCGGCTGCGCGCCGGGCAGCGCGGCGCTGTGCGCGGGCGTGCCGTGCGCGGGGGTGTCGCGTGCGGGCGTGCCGTGCGCGGGCGTGCCGGACGGCGCGGGCGGCGGCTGCGCGCCCGGCAGTTGGTCCGCGGGGGGCGGGAGCGCGAACGGCTCGTTGCCGGACGGCTGACCGGCGGCCTGCTCCTCTGCGCGGGCCCGCGCCGCGGCGAGCCGCCGGGCGCGCCGGCCGCCGCCGACCACGGCGGGCGACAGGTCGGTGCCGGTGCCGCCCTCGCCGCCGCCACTCGCCTCGCCGCCGCCACTTCCCTCGGGGGCGCCCTCGCCCCCCTGCGTGCCGCCGCCCCCGGCAGGGCCGGGGCCCGAACTGGGGCCGGGGCCGAGCGCGGGCATCGGCGAGCCCGCGCCCTCACCCGGGGCCGCACCGGCGCCGCCGCCCTGCCGGTCTTCGGCGGGCGCCGCCAGCGCGCGGCGCGCCCGCCGACCGTTGCCGCCTCCGTTGCTGTTTCCGCCCTGCTGGCTGCCGCCCGGGTACGGAGCGGGGGCCGCGCCGGGAGCCGTACGGCCGCCCGCAGTGCCGTTTCCTCCGAAGCCCGGGCCGCTGCCCGTATCGTCCGCGCCGCCGTCCGCACCCGCGTCCGGGTCGGCCAGGGGCCGCCGCGTGCTGCCGCCGTCCGCCCCCGGGACGGGCGGCGCCGGGGGTGCGGCGTGCGGAGAGTGCGCAGCGTGCGGAGCGGGCGCGTGCTGGCCCGGGTGCTCCGGGCCCTGCTCCTCGGCGGGACTCGGCCGCCCCCGCCGCCGCCCCGTCGGCCGGGGGGCCTGGTCCGGCTCGCCGGGGCCGCCCGGCCCCGCTGCGGGACCGCCGCCGCGGTGCCCGCCGCGGTGTCCGCCCCGGCCGTCGTTCCCCACGCCGTCGGTGCCGCGCAGGTGCACCGAAGTGAGGTCCGCGCCCGCGCCCTCCGACCGTTCGCCGCCCGCGTCCTGCTGCCCGGTGCCCACGGCCGCGCCCGCCGCCGGGTGCGCGGCTGCCGCCGCCGACTCCTCCAGCGCCCGCTGCGACCCCCGTGCGGGCTGCGCCGGTACGGGCATCACCGTCGTCTCGTTCCCGCCGGACCGCGCCCCGTCCGCCGCAACGGCGGGAACGTCCGTACCGGCGGGCGTGTCCGTACCCGAGGGCGCCGCCGCCCCCGTACCGCTCCCGCCCGCCCTGGGCTTCAGCGTGCCGCCCGGCGTGGCCGTGACCGGCACCTCCAGCACGTACGCGCTGCCGCCGCCCGCGCCCGGCACCTCGTGCGTCTGGAGGACTCCGCCGTGCTGCCGCACGATGCCGCGCACCACCGGCTCGTGGACGGGGCTGCCGCCCTTGTACGGGCCGCGCACCTCGATCCGCACCACGTCGCCGCGCTGCGCCGCCGCCACCACGATCGTCGAGTCCCCGCCGGCCCGCGCCTCCACGGGCGCCGTACCGGTGGCGTCCACGCCCGCGACGTCCGCGATCAGGTGCGCCAGCGCCGTCACCATCCGCTCCGGGTCGACCTCGGCCTCGATCGGCGGAGCGTGCACCGCGAACTGCGCGCGCCCCGGCCCGATCAGCTCGACCGCGCCGTCCACGCCCGCCGCCACGACGCCGTCCAGCGACACCTGCTCGCGCCGCAGCTTCTCCTTGCCCGCGTCCAGCCGCTGGTAGGCGAGGACGTTGTCGACCAGCGTGGTCATCCGGGCGTAGCCCGCCGCCAGATGGTGCAGGACCTGGTTCGCCTCCGGCCACAGCTGGCCCGCGGGGTCCGCCGCCAGCCCGGTCAGCTGGCCGCGCAGCTGGTCCAGCGGGCCGCGCAGCGCGTCCCCGAGCACGGCGAGCAGCTGCTCCTGCCGCTCCAGCAGCGACTCGTACGCCCGCCGGTCGGTGAAGGTGAGGACGGCGCCGACCAGCTGGTCCCCGTCGCGCACCGGCGAGGTGGTCATGTCGACCGGCACCGCCTGCCCGTTCTTCGCCCACAGCACCTGGCCCGCGCGGACCCGGTGCTTGCGCCCGGAGCGGAGCGTGTCGCTCAGCGGCGTCTCCTCGTACGGCAGCGGGCTGCCGTCGGGACGCGAGTGGTGCACGAGCGGGTGCAGCTCCTGGCCGCCGAGGTCGCTGGCGCGGTGACCCAGGATCTGCGCGGCGGACGGGTTGACGAGCACCACCCGGCCGTCGGTGTCCACCCCGACGACGCCCTCCGAGGCGGCGCGCAGGATCATCTCCGTCTGCCGCTGCTGCCGGGCCAGTTCGGTCTCGGTGTCCAGGGTGCCGGTGAGGTCGCGGACGACGAGCATGAGCAGCTCGTCCCCCGTGTAGTGCGGACTGCGCCCGGCGGGGCCGCGCCCGCCCGCCCCGCCGTGGTCCGCCCAGGCGGCCTCGAAGGACGACTCGTAGGGCGTCCGCCCGTCGGCGACGTTGGCGCTGGTCACCTCGACCGGGAACTCGCTGCCGTCGGTACGCCGCGCGATCATGCGCGTCGGCGGCGTACGGACGTTGCCCTCGTCCTCGTCCGGCCTGCGCATCGAACCCGGAATCCGCTTGGAGTCGAACTCCGGCAGCAGATCGAGCAGGCCACGCCCCACCAGCGCGGTGCCGGGCGTCTCGAACGCCTCCAGCGCGATGGTGTTCGCGTTCACCACGGTGCCGTTGCAGTTGACCAGCAGCAATGCGTCCGGCAGCGCGTCAAGTATGGCGGCGAGGCGAGCAGCGCCTCGGGATGGCCTGCTGCTCACGACGGTGCTTCCTCCCTGTAACCGCATGGTGCCGGTGACCAGCCGACCGGGCTGACCGCGGCGGTCAGTGTGCCGCCTGGTCCGGGCGTGTCACTGGAGGGGAGTCTACGGGGCGCGGTCGCGGGTGCGGCGGAGGATGCGGGAGAGGAAGGGAAGGGGAAGGAGTGAGAAGGCTGTGACGGCGGCTGCGCACCGTAACCATGCCTGGTCACGAGCGGCAGCGGGCCGAAGGCGATCTTCCACCCGGCCCACGCCCCGCCCGCGCCCCTCCGGCGGCCCGCATCCGCCGCCGCGCCCGCCGCCGCGTCACCTACCTCGCCGCCCACGCTCCCGCTGGCACGGCGCCGGGGCGCGCGGTGCCCGACGGGGTGTTGTTCTTCTCCGCCGCGTCCGGCAGCGCGGGCACGAGCTGGTCCCAGCGGCTGATCTCGCAGCCGTTGGCCCGGCTGTACTCGGCGTCCACGGGCTGACCGCGCCAGATCCCGGTGACGCGGGCGGTGATCGGACCGCCGTAGATCATCGCGCAGTTGGCGTCCTTGGGGACCGGGGCGAAGACGTCGGTGCCCTCGGCGGCACGGTCCCGCGAGGCGGAGGCGATCGCCGCGCAGGCGGCCCGCGCGTCCGGGTGGCTGCCGCCGACGGGGTGGCAGCTGAGGGTGTGGGAGCCGTTCAGGGCCCGGTTCCCGCTGCCGTCGACGGTGACGCGGAGGCGGTCCGCCTTCGCCGGTAGGGGCTTGGCGGGCGCGGCCGACGCGGCGGCGCCTGCGGCGACCGCGACCAGCGCGGCGGTGGCGGCGAGGGTGCTGACGGTACGGCGAAGCATGGTCACTCCAGGTGTCTGCGTGGAGGCGCGCCCCATCGCGCCCTGTGCCGTACTAACGCTCCCCGGCGCGGGACGTTGCGCAACCGGGTCCATGCGTTCGGCGGAGCGCGCGGGGGTGTGCGGGAGCGCGTGGCGGAGAAGTGTTTTGCCCAGCAGTCCGGCGGACTAGTACGGTGGGGCCGATTGGTGACGGCCCTTGAGGCTGTGCCATGATCTGGGCACGCACTTCGCAGCGCTGCGCTGCGCGGGTGTCTGGAGGCTTCGCCTAGTCTGGTCTATGGCGCCGCACTGCTAATGCGGTTTGGGGTAACCCCCCATCCCGGGTTCAAATCCCGGAGCCTCCGCTTCGATCCTCGCGATCACCAAAGCCCCGGCCGCGTCGGCCGGGGCTTTTCCGTGGCCACAGCGGCCCGCCGACAGCACCCTCTGACCTACGTTTCCGCAGGTCAGCCCCGGTATCCCTAATGGATTTCACCTGCGGGCACCGGTCATGTAATGTTGTTCCCGCGAAGCAACCCGGCGGTAGACCAGCCGGAAGCCGAGCGCTCGTAGCTTAACGGATAGAGCATCTGACTACGGATCAGAAGGTTGCAGGTTCGAATCCTGCCGAGCGCGCAGTCCGGAAGCCCCGTACCGCATCTGCGGTACGGGGCTTCTGTCGTGATCTTGGCGGGAGCCGTTTCCACGCGGGCGGCCCGTCGCTCCCGTGGGTACCCGGCGAAAGCCACCCGCCCGCGAGCGCTCTGCGCTCGAAACTGTGCACCACATCCGCCAGGGGAGCCGGTTCTAGACAGGTTTTCCGGGCGGCGCGAGAGGTTCCGCCGTGAAGGGCGCCGCGATGCCGGCTGCCGGCTCGCCGAGGTCGATCCTTCCCGTGAGGTCACGGATCGCGGCTGCCACCGCACGGTAGTCACGACTCTTGAATTCGACCAGGAGATCGTCCCACCCCCCACGCATGAGAGACAGCACGTATGACCCGTTCACCTCCCCGTGTGGGTACCACCCGAGGTCGATGAGGTAGCCGTTGGGGACGCGTTCCCAGCCGCCGTCCCGTCCGGCGCGCATGTGCTCCAGGGAGAGCAGGTCCTGCCCGAGGAGACTCTCCCTGTCCCGTTGCGTCAGTTCCGCTGGGGAGGAGATTTCGAGGAATCTGTTGAAAGCGATTATCCAGCCGGACGGCAAAGCCAAGGGAACAAGGTGTGGCATAGGGGATTCCTGTGCTCTCTTCGCTGCGTGCGGAATCGAGGGGCCCGCCGGTTGCCCCGGTCCGGCGGGGGCCATCTCCGGCCCGTGGAGCTGCTGGGCGATATCGGAGTCACCGTAGCGAGCCGCCCCGGAATCCGCGGCCTTCGTGAGCATAGCTGTCCGCTACGCGGCTCAGCCGGGCGGCGGCGGGGGCCCGGGGGTGCGGGGCCCGGGGGTGGTGTCGCCCGCTGCCGCCGTGTGGGGGCAGTCGGGGCAGGACCAGTGCGTGTCGCCGCCGGGGTGCGGGGGTTCCATCTGGGCCTCGCAGCGCGGGCAGACCACGGTGACGCCCTCGACGTGTCCGCAGAATGCGCAGACCCACAGCGGCCCTTCGGCGTCGCGCTGCTGCCACATGGTGCGGCGGCAGCGGGAGCAACCGGTCGTGCCGATGCCGAGTGAGCCCATCAGCGGCGGCTCGGGGGTGGCGTCCGCGTACTCCATGATCTGCGAACGCACCCGTTCGTTCGTCGTGTTCGCCATCCGCAGCAGGTGCAGGACGCGGGGGCGGGCCTCTTCGGCAAAATCGGACATTGCCGCAGCAGGTTACGGCAGCCGCCGTACGCGCGAGGAGCGGATGGCGAAGCGCGCGGTCTCCGCCCGCCGATCCTGCACCTTTCGGGTGAGGGGGGCGACGCGGCGTTGACGGCCGTCCGCCGGCAGCGGTGACTGCGGCGGTGACTGCGGCGGGCCAGGGCCGGTCCGGAGGACGGGGGTTCCTCCGTGACCGCCCCCGGCTGGGCCGTCCGTGTACAGCCCGGTCCCGCGCGACGGGGAGGCCCGCGGGACGTACCGCGTCTCAAGTGTTTCGGCTGTCCCGCCGGATGTGCACCCCGAGCGGCGGTATTCGGTAACGTTGGGTATTGAATCAGTGGCGGGAAGTGAGGGGTTGTGTACAGTCCCGCGCGCTGAAAGGCGCTGCCGACCTGGGTCGTCGCTCCGACATGTGCGTCTCGTACGTGCCTTCGGAGATCCGCGGTCCGATACGTGTCCCGGCGAACTCGGCCGAAAACAGCCGCTGTCGGCTCAGCCGGACGGGGGCAGCGACTCGCCCCGTACCGCCTGGATGTCCAGCTCGATCCTGAGCGTGGTGCCGATGGCGGCGATCCCGGCGGCGACCACCGGGTTGTAGTTCATCGCGAAGTCGTGGCGGCGCAGTTCGGCGGTCGCCCGGAAGGCGGTGCGCAGCTCGCCCCGCGCGTCCGGCCCCGTGCCCAGGCAGGTCAGGTCGAGGGCCACGTCCCGTACGACGCCGTGCATCGAGAGCCGGCCGTGCACCGTCCAGCGGTCCGGCGCTCCCGCCGGTTCCACGCCGGTGCCGTGGTAGGTGAGGTGCGGGTGCTCCGCGACGTTGAGGAAGTCGGCGGATCTGATGTGGCGGTCACGCATCTCGCTTCCGGTGTCGATGCTGGACGCGGTTATCACCGCCTCGACGCTCGATCTCTCCGGCACCTCGGCCACCTCGATCCGGCCCCCCAGTTCGGTGAACCGCCCGTGCACGCTGGAGATGCCCAGGTGCTGCGCCGTCGCCGCAACGCGGGAGAGCGCCGGGTCGATCGTCCAGGGGCCGGGCGGGGGCAGGTCGGGGCCGCCGTTCCGGGCCAGCACCAGGGTGCCCAGGTCGGCGCGGCCCGCGGTGGTGACGCGCGCGGTGCTGGTGGCGGGGGCGTAGCCCAGGGCGCTGGCGGTGACCGTGTACGGCCCCTCGGCCAGCGGATCGCCGCTGCGTACGGCCCCGTCGCGGTCCGCCCACGCACACAGCACCTCGGCACCCGCCAGGTCGGTCACGGTGAGCACCGCGTGGGGCAGCGCCTCTCCCTCGCGGGTCCGGATGTGCGCGCGTACGCCTGACATCAGCTCTCCTTCGTCCGTCGGGGCCGCACCAGCCTGTCAGGCCGGTCGCGGCCCGCCGCAGGCGGCATGGCCCGCGGCGGGCGTGGGCGTCGGCGGGCGGGTGTGATCAGCGCATACGGTCCGCCGCGGCGGCGCGGGCCTTCGGCCGCCCGCTGTCCGCAGCCCGTGCGGCGGGCGCGGCTGGTGCAGCGGCCGTACCCGCCGCGCTGCCTCCGGCGTCCTCCTGCATCCCGGACTGGGTCTTGAGCGGCACCTCCTTGATGAACACCACCAGCACCAGCGCGATCAGCGCGACCGGCGCCGCGTACAGGTAGATGTCACCGATCCCGTGCCCGTACGCGCTCTCGATCACGGTGCGCACGGGTGCGGGCAGCGTGCTCAGGTCGGGGATGCCGCCGCCGGAGGGGCTCCCGGCGGGGGCGCCGCCGAGTTCGGCGAAGCCCTCCCGGGTGTACCCGCTGATGCGCTCCGCCAGGACGGCGCCGAGCGCGGAGACGCCGATCGCGCCGCCGAGCGAGCGGAAGAAGGCCACCACGGAGCTGGTCGCGCCCAGGTCCTGCACGTCGACCTGGTTCTGCGTACACAGCACGAGGTTCTGCATCATCATGCCGACGCCGAGCCCGAGCAGCGCCATGAAGGCGGCGACCCGCCAGTACGGGGTGTCGTAGCGCAGGGTGCCCAGCAGGCCGAGCCCGGACGTGAGCAGGACGCCGCCGGTGGTGAGCCAGACCTTCCAGCGCCCCGTCCGGGTGATGATCTGGCCGGAGAAGGTGGAGGAGAGGAACAGGCCCGCGATCATCGGGATGGTCATGAGCCCGGACATGGTCGGCGTGTTGCCGCGTGCGAGCTGGAAGTACTGGCTGAGGAATACGGTGGCGCCGAACATCGCGACGCCGACGAAGAGCGAGGCGAGCGAGGCGAGCGTGATCGTCCGGTTGCGGAAGAGGCGCAGCGGGACGATCGGCTCCCTGGCCCGGCTCTCGATGAAGACGAACAGCAGCGAGAGCACCAGCGCGCCGCCCACCAGCGCGTACGTCTGCCAGGACAGCCAGGCGTACGAGTCGCCGGCCAGCGTCACCCAGATCAGCAGGGCGGAGACGGCGGCCGAGAAGACGCCCGCGCCGAGCCAGTCGATCTTCACGCCCTGCCGCCGTACGACCGGCAGCTTCAGGGTCTTCTGGAGCACGATCAGGGCGATGACGGCGAACGGCACCGCCACGTAGAAGCACCAGCGCCAGCCCAGCCACTCGGTGTCGGTGATGACGCCGCCCAGCAGCGGGCCGCCGACGGTGGCGACGGCGAAGGTCGCGCCGAGGTAGCCGTTGTAGCGTCCGCGCTCACGCGGCGAGATCATCGCGGCGAGGATGATCTGGGCGAGCGCGGTCAGACCGCCCATGCCCAGGCCCTGGACGGCGCGGAAGGCGATGAGCGTGCCGGTGTCCTGGGAGAGCCCGGCTCCGGCCGAGGCCAGCACGAAGATCACCAGGGAGAGCTGCACCAGCAGCTTCTTGCTGGTGAGGTCCGCGAGCTTGCCCCACAGCGGGGTGCTGGCGGTCATGGTCAGCAGCGTGGCCGTGACCACCCAGGTGTAGGAGCCCTGGCTGCCGTTCAGGTCCGAGATGATCTGCGGCAGCGCGGTGGAGACGATCGTGGACGACAGGATGGCGACGAACATGCCGAGCAGCAGCCCGGACAGCGCCTCCATTATCTGCCGGTGGGTCATGGGCGCGGAGCCCGTGGGCTCGGCGGAGCCGGTGTCGCTGAGGGGGTGCGTGTGCTTGTCGACGCTTCCGCTGTCGGCTCCTCGCACACCCGCGGGTGTGGGCGTGGCCATTGCTTCCTTACTGATCGCTGCGGGCTGTGACTTCAGGGCCGTGCCGGGGCCGTCTCCGGGTCGGACCGCGCACCGGGCAGGGGCGTGGTGCCGAAGCTCGTACGGAGCCGGTCGAGCAGGGTGTTCAGCGTGGCGACGTCGGCGTCGGGCCAGTCGGCCAGGTGCGTCTCGAGGGTCGCGCACGCCCGCTCCGAGAGGTCGTCCAACTGCCGTCGCCCGCTCCCGGTGAGCCGCAGCAGCCGGGAGCGGCCGTCGCGCGGGTCGGGGAGGCGCTCGATCCAGCCACGCTCGGTGGCGTGGGCGACATGGCGGCTGGTGACCGACAGGTCGATGCCGAGGTACTCGGTGAGCTGGCTCATCCGCATGTCGCCGTGTTTGTGGAGGAGGGTCAGCACTCCGGCCGAGGCGGGGGGACAGTCGTGCGGCAGGCAGCGCGCGATCTCCCGGTTCACGGCGTGTACGGAGCGGAGCTGCCGGGCGAGTTCCCGGAACTGGGCTCGTGCTGCGGTCACCGACTCCTCCTACGTTTGTTGCTCTAGGCAACCATAGGGTCGTTTGGTTGCTACAGGCAAGTTGAATTCGGGCATGGAGGGCAAACAATCCACAAAGCCTCCGTCTGCCGCTGCCCAAGGCGAGGTCAAGTGGCGGTGCCCGCGCCGGAATCGGTGCCCTGGCACGGTCCGGGGGCCGGGGCTGTCTCCTGTGCCGAGGGTTCGCTAGGGTCCTGCCCTATGGCTCACAACCCCCAAGCACCGCAGGGCCCCGACGGGTCCCCGGACCCCGCGGGCAACACCCAGATGTTCCGCGCCTTCGTCGACGAGGGGGGTTCCCAGCGCCAGGCCGCGGCTACGGGGTCGTCCGGTCCGCGGGTCGGCATGATCGTCGGAGTGCTCGCGGTGATCGTGGTCGTCGTCGCCGTCGGCTGGCTCGCGCTGGGCTGACGCCACCGACCCCCGCGCGGCTGGGCGCGCCCGCCCGGTGCGTCTGGTGCGGGTACGGGTCCGCCGCGCTGTGCCGTGCGCGTACGTACGGGCGCCGCGCGCCCGTACGGTGCTGTGCCGTGCTGCGCTGTGCGCAGCCGTCCAGTGGCGTCCAGTGTCCTGCCGGGACCGGCCCGCGCCCGCGCCTCCGGGCGCGCGTGCTGCGCGCCGCGCACGCCCGCGCGTGTACGCGTATGCGCGCGCGTCTTCGGTGAGGCGACCGCCGCGCCGGGCGGCGGCCCGCCCTGCCGTCAGCCTTCCGTGATCAGCCCTTCGCGCAGCTGTGCCAGCGTGCGCGTCAGCAGCCGGGAGACGTGCATCTGCGAGATGCCGACCTCCTCGCCGATCTGCGACTGCGTCATGTTCGCGAAGAAGCGCAGCATGATGATCTGCCGCTCGCGCGCCGGCAGCCGGGCCAGCAGCGGCTTCAGCGACTCGCGGTACTCGACGCCCTCCAGGGCGCTGTCCTCGTAACCCAGCCGGTCCGCGAGGGAGCCCTCGCCGCCGTCCTCCTCCATGGAGGGCGAGTCGAGCGAGGAGGCGGTGTAGGCGTTGCCGACCGCGAGGCCGTCCACCACGTCCTCCTCGGACACCCCGAGGCAGGCGGCGAGTTCGGGCACCGTCGGTGAGCGATCCAGGGTCTGCGACAGCTCGTCGGACGCCTTGGTCAGCGCCAGGCGCAACTCCTGGAGCCTGCGCGGCACCCGCACCGACCACGAGGTGTCCCGGAAGAAGCGCTTGATCTCGCCCACGACGGTCGGCATCGCGAACGTCGGGAACTCCACGCCGCGTTCGCAGTCGAAGCGGTCGATCGCCTTGATCAGGCCGATGGTGCCGACCTGGACGATGTCCTCCATCGGCTCGTTGCGGCTGCGGAAGCGCGCCGCCGCGTAGCGCACGAGCGGGAGGTTCAGCTCGATGAGCGTGTCACGGACATACGTACGCTCCGGGCTGTCCTGATCGAGGACGGCGAGCCGGAGGAACAGGGAGCGGGAGAGGGTGCGGGTGTCGATCGCGGCAGCCGCCGGCGCCGTCGGGGGGATCGCCGCGGCCTGGGGGACATCGGGGACCGCCAGGTCCTCGGGAGCCGCGTGCGGTGCGTCGGCTGTCGTGTTCTCGGAGAGCACCTTCGAGCTGCCCAGTTCTACGGACATGCCACCCCCTGGAGGTCGCGGACGGGTCGGGACGGCGCCCTCGGCTGAGGGAGGCACCTCCCCCTGAATACCGGAAGCGCCGTCACGGCAAACGCAGTTCTCGCAGAATGTCACAAGTCAGCAACGCGACGTAGCGCCAAGTCGACAAAATTTTCCCGATCAGCGAACCGGGGCTGGATCACGACTCACCCGAAACGGTTACGCTTCGATCCGGTTTGCGGCCCTCAGGCGGGCGAAGCTGCGCGACAGCAGCCGGGAGACGTGCATCTGCGAGACCCCCAGCTCGACACTGATCTGGGACTGCGTCAGGTTCCGGTAGTAGCGCAGCAGCAGGATGCGCTGCTCCCGCTCGGGAAGCTGTACCAGCAGGTGGCGGACGAGATCGCGGTGCTCCACGCCGTCCAGTTCGGGGTCCTCGTAGCCGAGCCGGTCCAGCAGTCCGGGCGGCCCGTCCTCGCGCTCCTGGGCCGCCTCCAGCGAGGTCGCCCGGTACGAGCGGCCCGCCTCGATGCAGGCGAGTACATCCTCTTCGGTGAGATTCAGCCGTTCCGCGATCTCCGCGGTGGTCGGCGACCGGCCGTGCAGGACGGTGAGGTCCTCGGTCGCGGCGCTCACCTGCACCCACATCTCGTGCAGCCGCCGGGGTACGTGGACGGTGCGGACGTTGTCCCGGAAGTAGCGCCGGATCTCGCCGATGATCGTCGGCATGGCGAAGGTCGGGAACTGCACGCCGCGTTCGGCGTCGAAGCGGTCGATCGCGTTGATCAGGCCGATGGTGCCGACCTGGACCACGTCCTCCATCGGCTCGTTGCGGCTGCGGAAGCGCGCGGCCACGTAGCGCACGAGGGGGAGGTTCACCTCGACGAGCGTGTCGCGCACCCGGGTGTGCTCGGAGGTGCCCGCCTCCAGGCCCGTCAGCTGCTCGAAGAGCACCTGGGTCAGCGCGCGGGCCGCGGCGCTGCGGTTCCGCTGGGTGCTTCCGGACGAAGCCTCCGGGAGGGTCGGTGAACCGTCCACTCAGCCACCACCCCTCTCGGTCCGCACCCGTCCATTGATCCGGCAAAAGCGGTCATAGCATCACAAGACATGTGCACAGTGTGCAAGCACCCGGTCATCACGTGTTGCCGGGCAGTTGGGCCACTCGCACGCCGAACACCGGTGCGTACGGCGACGCGCCACGCGCTCCCGTACGGAGCGGGGAGAGGTGTGCGGGGCCGGTGGTGCGGAGGGGGCCGCCGGGGGCCGCGAGGCGCCCGGCACGGCCGCCGGGCGGCGCGGCGGGGACGGTGGCGCGGCGGGGACGGTGGTGCGCGGCGGTGGCGGCGCGCCCGCCGTCGGTCAGTTGATGAGTTCGGTCATGAAGTCGCCGACGCCCTGCGCGCCGTCGGAGATCCCCTCGAAGCCGACCTGCACCAGTTCGGCCGCACGCTCGGGTGAGTTGATGATCGTGTACAGCACAAAGACGATGACGATGTACGTCGCGATCTTCTTGATGTCCACCCGGACCTGCCTCCCCGCTGATGCGCCTTTCTGCCGCAATCGCGAGAGTTTAACCAGTGCGGTGCCGCACGCGCGCCGGAACCGGTACGGAAAGAGGCCGGAAGCGTGCGGTGAGCAGCCGTGATCCGGTCCATTCGGGACCAAAGCCCCCTTCACCGAGGCCCTTTGCCGGGCGATCCGCGCCCGACCACCCGGCAGCATGGAAGACGGCCCGGGGAATCCCGGCAGGACCGCTTCGGGCCAGGACGGGGCCCCTCTGCCGGGCCCGTCGCCGTCACTTCCCCCGGCTGCGCCGGGCCCACGGGCTCCGTCCGCCTCGGGGGAAGCGGTCTGTCCCCCCGATGCCGCTTCCCCCGAGCACCGGCCCCCGCCACCCGCACGCCCGCGTCGCGGCCCGTAGGTCAGTACGGATCAGTGGCGATCAGCGCGGACCAGCGCGGCGCGGTGGCGTCCCGGCCCGCTGCCGGATGCGCGGTGATGACGAGGTTGGCCCGGTAGTCCTGCCTCTCCTCGTCCCAGTCGGCACAGGTGAGGAGCGTGAGCCGGGGGCCCGCCGTGGCGGCGTACACGCGCGCGGAGGGGAAGCCGTCCTTCGGATAGACGGCCACGCCGGTGACCGTGAAGCGGGCTTCGCGGCCGTCCCGGCGCTCCAGGCTGATCCGGTCGCCACCGCGCAGCGCCCCCAGCCCGTAGAAGACCGCGGGACCGGCGGCGGAGTCCAGGTGGCCCACCAGGACGGAGTTGCCCCGCGCGCCGGGGGTGGCCGAGCCGGTGTACCAGCCGGCGTGACCGGCCTTGCCTGGCATGGCCACGGAACCGTCCCCGGCGATGCCGACCTGCTCGACAGGTGCGCTCAGGCCGATCTTCCCGACCGTGATCCGGACCGGCCCGGACGGCGGCAGCGCGGCCGTACGCGCGCCCCGCAGCCCCGTGTGCGGCGGGGCGGACGCGTGGGCCCCCGGTGGTGGCGCGGGAGGGGGGTGCGGCGGCGGGGCGAAGGCCACCCCGAGCAGGGCCAGACCCGTGATGGCGCAGACGGTGGCCGCCGCGGTGCAGGCACCGCGGCGGCCGATGCGCCAACTGATCGGCATCCGTGCCGTCAGCGCTGGAGACCGGTGCGGCGCCGCAGGTAGAACGCGCCGCCGGAGGCAATCAGCAGGGCGACGCCGCCGGAGGCAGCAAGCGTCATGTCCTCGCCGGACTGCGTGCCGCCCTCACCGCCCCGCACGGCACCGTGGGGGGACTTCTTCAACGCCCCGCACAGGGCGGGGTTGGTGGCCTCGGCCGGCAGCTTCGGGTCAAGGTCGCTGGCCCCCAGGACGTTGTCGTACTTGCCGTTGCCGTTGTAGTCGATGCCGTGCACAACGACCACGGCGGTTCCCGCGCGCAGGCTCTTCGCAGCCGCGTCCGACACGGTGATGGTGCGCTGGTAGTGGACGTTCGGCCCGGCGGGGAAGCGGTCCACCGCGAGACCCGAGGCGGGGCTGGTGTCGCCCCTGGTGGTCAGCGAGGTGCCGATCATGCCGTAGAAGGGCCGGCCGTCGGTGGTGTTCAGGCTCAGCTTGCCGTTGTGCTCGCGCGCGGCCGAGTCCGGCGGGCACACGCCCTTGGCGGCGATGTGGAAGTGCTGGGCGTGCGGGGCTCCGGCCAGCAGCCCGGAAGCCTTGACCGTCACGTGGGCTTCGTTCCCCGTCAGCCGCACCATGGCGGTACCCGAGGCGGTGACCCTGTTTACCTTGATGGGGTCGAGGGTGGCGTGCAGCTTCACCTCGCGGTGGCCGGGCATGCCGTCGGCGGCCGCGACCGGTGCGAGCGCACCCAGGGGCAGGACGGCGGCCAGCGCGGCGAGCGCGCTGACGGTGCTCTTCTTCATGGAATCTCCAACTGTGAGGGGGAGGCGGAGCGCCCGGACGTGGGGCGGCAGCGCGGAGTGAGGTCGATGCGCCGCTGGCGCATGACTAGAAACCTGCCGGTCACCACCCCGACACGCCACCGGAACCGACGGTGGTCCCCTGCCCGGCGACCCGTGCCGCGCGGGCTCCGCAGCCCGTCGGCACCGGCGTCGTACCAGCTCACTCAACGTGCGCCCACCAGAACGCCGGGTGTCCGGTGGCGGGGTGCAACTTCCTTCGAGGTCTCGTGCACACAGGTGACGTGTCCGTTTCCCCGCCACCTGGATCACGGCCCGGATCGCCGCTCGCGCACGGTGTGTTCAGCACGGGCCGCGCCCCGTCCGCCGGAGCTGAACCGAGGTGGGCCGACCGAGGTGCGGTCCCGGCCCGCAACGCGACCCCGCACACGGCGAAGGGCCGGACCCACCTGGGTCCGGCCCTTCGTCCTTGCTGCTCAGAGCGGTAGCGGTGGGATTTGAACCCACGGAGAGCTTGCACCCTCACTCGCTTTCGAGGCGAGCTCCTTCGGCCGCTCGGACACGCTACCGAGAGGAAGCTTAGCCCACAGTGGGGGCGTCGCCGAAATCGGTATCCGGCCCGGCGCTCGCGGCGTCCGCGCGGAAGAAGTCCGTCAGCAGGCGCCCGCACTCGGCCGCCCGTACCCCGTGGATCACCTCGGGGCGGTGGTTGAGCCGCCGGTCGCGTACGACGTCCCACAGCGAGCCGGCCGCGCCCGCCTTCGGGTCGGTCGCGCCGTAGACGACCCGGTCGAGCCGGGAGAGCACGACGGCCCCGGCGCACATCGTGCACGGCTCCAGGGTCACCAGCAGGGTGCAGCCGTGCAGCCGCCAGCCGCCGACCGCGCGCGCCGCCTCGCGCAGGGCGAGCACCTCGGCGTGCGCGGTCGGGTCGCCGGTGGCCTCGCGTGCGTTGCGTCCCCGGCCGAGCACGCCGCCGTCCGGGCCGAGGACGACGGCGCCGACCGGCACGTCACCGGTCTCCGGTGCCCGTACGGCCTCGCCGAGGGCGAGCCGCATGGGCGCCAGCCAGGGATCGCGCACGGGGTCGGGGTCGGCGCCGTCGTGCGCGGGGCCGTACGGCGCCGAGGGGTCAGCGGTGTGGTCCATATCGCCTCGAAGGCCCGGCTACCGGACCGCCTCCAGGACGTCCGTGCAGCCCAGGACGTCCGCGATCTCGCCGAGCGCGTCCTCGGCGGTCAGCGTGAGCAGCTCCTTCTCGTCCATGCCCAGGTCGGACAGGAGGGCGGCGTCGCCCAGCGGCCCGGACGGGACGGAGTCCGCCGAGTCGGCCGGCTCCGGGCCGGCCGATCCGTCGCCCTCGGGCTCCGGCTCGCCGTCCTCCGTGCCGTCGAGGTCGACGAGCTGTTCGAGGGCGGCCGGGTCCTCCGGTTCGCGGCCGAGCAGGTCGTCCGAGAGCAGGATCTCGCCGTACGCGCTGCGCATGGCGGCAGCGGCGTCCGAGACGTAGATCCGGGGGTCCTCCTCCCCGTCCACGCGGACGACACCGAACCAGGTGCCGTCCTGCTCGATGCAGACCAGCACCGTCTCGTCGTCGGATGCGGCCTGGCGGGCCAGGTCGGCGAGATCGGCGAGGGTCTCCACATCGTCGAGCTCCGTGTCGCTCGCTTCCCACCCGTCTTCGGTGCGCGCGAGCAGTGCGGCGAAATACACCGTGACTCTCCCACTTGTTTCCGTGTGCCCGAGTGCCGGCGAGGACCGCGCCCCCGCCCCAATCGAATCGTGGCAGAAACAGCGGCTTCGCGAAGGGTCTTCGACCGTGCGTCGGGCAGGTGTTTGTCCGGAAGTCGCCCCTCGGGCGCCTGCGTCACCAGCGAAACGTCCGCATTCGCATCTGCTGCCGCATACGTGCCGCTCGGGCGCGGCGCGGCTGCACGCGGTCGCGCAGCTCCTTGGCCTCGTTCAGCTCGCGGAGGAAGTGGGCTCTGCGCCGGAGCCGCTCCGCGTCTGACTTGCTGGGTTCTGGCATATGCACACCTCCGGGCGTACATGCCTACTTTCCCTCCGGGAAGCGGTGTCACGCCACTCCTGGCGGCGCTCGGTCTCCGTTACTGTCGGGTCCTATGCGGATCAACGTTGTCGACCACCCGTTGGTGGCGCACAAGCTCACCACCCTGCGCGACCAGCGCACCGACTCCCCCACCTTCCGGCGGCTGGCCGACGAGCTGGTGACCCTGCTCGCCTACGAGGCCACCCGCGAGGTGCGCACCGAGGCGGTGGACCTCGTCACCCCCGTCACCTCGACGACCGGGGTGCGGCTCTCGCATCCGCGGCCGCTGGTGGTGCCGATCCTGCGCGCCGGGCTCGGCATGCTGGAGGGGATGGTGCGGCTGCTGCCGACGGCCGAGGTCGGCTTCCTGGGGATGATCCGCGACGAGAACACCCTCCGGCCGAGCACGTACACGACGCGGATGCCCGACGATCTCTCCGGGCGCCAGGTCTACGTGCTGGACCCGATGCTGGCGACCGGCGGGACGCTGGTGGCCGGGATAAACGAACTGATCGCGCGCGGCGCCGAGGAGGTCACGGCGATCTGCCTGCTGGCCGCGCCCGAGGGCGTCGGCGTGGTGGAGCGGGAGTTGGCGGGCACCCGGGTCACGGTGGTGACCGCCGCCGTCGACGAGCGGCTGAACGAGCAGGGCTACATCGTGCCGGGGCTGGGCGACGCGGGCGACCGGATGTACGGGCCGGCGGAGTAGCGGGCAGCCGCGTCAGCAGGTGGGGGAGGGCTTCGGGCCGGGGCTCACCAGCGCGGCCATGGCCCGGGTGGCGTCCTGTTCCGCGGTGAGCTTCTTGAAGGTCCGGCCGATCACCAGGTCGACGTCCGCGCCGTCGCGGTGGTCGTAGCGGGTGTCGGCGCCCTTGAGGTGGAGGCCGAGGACCTTCAGCCTGTCGGCCGTGTCCGGGCCGGTCGCGCCCACGAGCAGGCCGGTGTTGCGGACCTTCTTGTCGAACTCGCCCGGCGCGTTCGCGACCTTGCCGATCTTGAAGCCGCGCTCCTTGAGGGCGTCGGCGGTGTCGGCGGCGAGCCCGCTGCGCGTGGTGGCGTTCAGCACGTTGACGGTGATGCTGCCGGGCTTGGGCAGCGCCGCGGCTGCCTTGTCCCCGGCAGTCTTGTCCCCGGTGGGCTTCTCCCCGCCGGTCCCGCCTTCGCCGGGCTTGGCGTCCGGCACGGCGCCGCCCCCGTCCGGCGCTGCGCACTTGTCCCCGGACCGGTCCGCGGCCTCGGCGGTGGAGCCGTCGTCCCCGGTGAAGACGTCGATGAGCTGGAGCGCCCCCCAGCCGGTCAGGCCCAGGACCGTGACCGCCGCGACGCCGGCGAGCACGAGCTTGCGGCGGTTGTCGGGGCGGCGCATGCGCGGGTAGCGGTCACCCTTGATGCGGTACTGGCCGCCCATGCCGGGAGGAGTGAGCATGCTCATGTGCGCAGGGTAATGCCCGACAGGGATGATGCCTACTAAATGATCAATGGCGAGCCGTGTCGATCACCCGGGCGTCACACGGGGGCGGCGCTCAGTCCATCTCCAGGACCCGCGCGTGCAGCACCTGCCGCTGCTGGAGCGCCGCGCGCACCGCTCGGTGCAGGCCGTCCTCCAGGTAGAGGTCGCCCTGCCACTTCACGACGTGGGCGAACAAGTCGCCGTAGAACGTCGAGTCCTCGGCGAGCAGGGTCTCCAGGTCGAGCTGGCCCTTCGTGGTGACGAGCTGGTCCAGGCGCACCGGGCGTGGGGCCACATCCGCCCACTGGCGGGTGCTTTCCCGGCCGTGGTCGGGGTACGGCCGCCCGTTTCCGATTCGCTTGAAGATCACACGGAAAGCCTACCGGGCGAGCGGTGCCGGGCGCAGCCATGCTGCGGGAGCGCAAAAACTGACACAGCAGACGAAGGGGCAGAACTGCTGCCGGAACGCGCGCCCTGAGCCGACGGGAGCAGGGGGCGCGCAGGGGAGGCGCGCGGGACGGGCGCTGCCGCTGGTGGGGAAGTCAGCCCTGCTCGCGGGCGGCGAGACCCCTCCGCAGGTCCTCGGCGTTCATCACCGGACAGCACTCGAGCCGTGCGCCCAGTTCCTGGAAGAGCGGCTCGGAGATGACGGGCATCTCCGAGCTGTCCTGCATGTCGAAGACGAACGTGCAGGTCCGCACGCCGTCGCCCGGGCCGAAGTAGGCCGCCTCCGGCTCCAGCCGTGCCGTCAGCTCCCGCATGATCTCGGGTAGACGGCCGGTCTTGATTGCCTCGTTCGCCGAGGCGGTGTCCAGATGTGCGCGCAGCATGACCCGCATGGCGCTGCTCCTCGCGGCCGCCACGACCGGCGCGGTCCAGCCGCGCTCGCGGAGACCCGGCGGCTTCCCCTCCAGCGTCCTCCCGGACACCCCGGGCGGCAACCCTCGCGCGCCCGGCCGGACGTGCGAGAGGTTGCCGCGGTTCAGCGGGTTGCCGCTACTGCGTGGTGTGGTGCGCGTGCGGCCCGCCCTGGCCGCCCGCCGTCCGGACGGTGGGCCGTACCGGGGCCTTGCGCTTCAGCGGGCCGGTGTCCCAGGCGTAGTGGCCGACGGCGTCGGCGATGACGTCGACGTTGATGTCGAGCGCCTCCTTGCTGATGTTGTCGAGACCGTCGCACGCCGCGTGGTAGCACTTGTCGTACGCGACGCCCGCCTCACCGCCCCACAGCGCGGCCTCCTCCGCGGATTTGATCCCCTCGGCGCCGGTGAAGGTGCCGCCGGAGGGGATGCCCACCTCGATGAACGGGCCGTAGTCCGAGCGGCCGGAGAAGTCCGTGCCGCGCGGCTCGTCGCCCCGCTCGCGCAGGAAGGTGTTGATGGCGTGTTCGAGCTGGGCCGAGCCCTCCGGCCCGGGACCCGCGCCGACGCCGTCGGAGTCGTCGCCGTCGTAGACGAACAGACCGTGGTTCGGCGACGCGATCATGTCGAAGTTGAGGTAGAGGGCGATGTCCTCGCGCTCCGCCGGGGAGAGGTCGGCGACGTAGTGCTCGGAGCCGACGAGCCCCAACTCCTCCGCCGTCCAGAACGCGAACCGCACCTTGTTGTCGTGGCTGCCCCTGCCGTGGCCGCCCTTGCCGTGGCCGCCGCGGCCGTCGGCGCGGGCCAGCTGGAGTGCGGCCTCCAGCAGTCCGGCCGAACCGGAGGCGTTGTCGTTGATGCCCGGACCGTCCGCCACGGAGTCCAGGTGCGCGCCGAGCATCACCACGTTGTCCGGGTCGCCGCCGCGTGTCTCGGCGATGACGTTGGGCGTCCTGCGCTGCTCCTGGAACTCCCGGATCTCCAGGTTGACGCGGACCTCTCCCCGGGCCGCCTCGGCGGCCAGCGCCGTGCCGTCCGCCTGGCTGATGCCGCCGGTCGGTACGCGTCCGGCGGTCGGGTCGCCGAGGGTGCCGTTGAGCGCGCCGTCGGTGTTGTTGTAGATGAGCGCGCCGACCGCACCGGCGTCCGCCGCGTTGGCCTGCTTGACGGCGAAGGTGCAGCCGCCGCGCTCGATCAGGGCGATCTTGCCCGTGTAGCCGCCGCCCGCGAAGTCCGCGGCCTCGCAGCCGGTGCCCTCGTCCTTGGGCACCACGGCGAGGGGCGCCTCGGCGCCGCCCTCGGGGGTGCTCTTGGTGTACGTCATCAGGTTCACGGGTACGTCGCGGGCGTTCGCGCCCAGCACCTTGAGCTTCTCGGCGAGCGGTTCCACGTACGTGAACTCGAAGTCCTCGTACGTCACCTTGTACCCGGCCTGCTTGAGCAGGGTGCCCACGTAGCGTGCCGAGAGTGTGTGCCCCCGGGCGCCGGCGGCGCGGTTGCCCTCGCTGCGGTCGGCGATGGCCTGGAAGGCGCGCAGGTGCTTCATCGCCCCCTTGGCGCCCGTGCGGGCGACCAGCTCGCGGGCGAGCCTGTCCCCCTTCTCAGCCGGGCTCCGGTCGCCGTGGCGGTCCGGTGCGGCCGTCGCGCTGCTCGCGCCGCCGGCCAGCAGGAGCGGGGTGGCCAGCGCGGTCGCGGCGAGCGCCGCCACCGCCCGGCGTCTGGTGCGGTTCGTCAGGTGCACAATCAGGGTCCTTCCCGAGGTACGGCAGGAACGGCACTGTCGGCGTGGGGGTGGCGCGCCCGGATCGCGGACGCGGTGACAGGACGGTAGCGGCCTGGGGGGCGGCTGGGAACGGCTCGTACGGGCCATCCGCGCGGGCCGTCCGGGGGGCGCGGGCCGGGCGTGATCGAGTTGCCGACGGGCGTACGGGGGTGTGCCCTGGTAGGGGCGGAGCGGCACGGAGCGCGGGGGCGTTCGCGGGGGACGAGTGAGAGGAGCCCGCCATGCACGCACACACCGCGCACACCACAGGCACCGGCGCCACCGCGTACACCGCGTACCCCGGGGGCGCCGCGCGGGGTCACCGGCACGGGACGGCCGCCTGGGCGCTGCCGGTCCTCATCGGCGTCGCGTTCGGCATGTACGCCTGGTTCCTGGCCCGCGACCAGGACTTCACCACGACCGCGACGGTGATCGGCCTGGTGGCCGGGGTGCTCGCGATGGCGGTCTGCTTCGCCCTCGCCCGGGTGCAGTGGTCCCTGGTGCGGGAGGTGCGGGCGATGACCTACGGCGGCGCGTTCGGCGCGGGCACCGGCTACCTCTACAGCCTCAGCGGCGGCAGCATCCTGACCGCCGTGGTGCTGGGCCTGGTGCTCGGCGGCTGTCTGGGCGCCGCCGCCTTCTACGTCTTCTACACCCACGAGGACTGAGAGCCCGTCCCGGCAGGCTGCTGCACGGCCTCCGCCCGGCGTGCTCACCAGGGGTGGTCGCGGGCGTCGTGCCGGGCGGGCTCGTCACCGGGCTGCTCGTACCCGGGGGGCTCTTGCGCGTAGCGCGCGGAGGTGTGCGCGGTGTCGGCGAGCCGCCGCTCCGCGCGGGCGCGCGCCCAGGAGCGGAGGAGGCCCAGGAGGACGCCCAGCAGGCCGCCCCAGATCAGGATCGTGCCCAGAGCGCCGAGGTCGACCCAGGTGGGCTCCCAGGTGACGGCGTACTTGAGGATGGCGCCGATGATGGCCAGCGCGAGGCCGCCCGCTGTGGTCATGGCCGGTGCACTCCTTACGGGACGGTCCTGGGGCTCGCTCAGGTCCTGCTCGCTCCCCTCAGCCAAGGCGGACGGGCGGCCGGGCGCGAGCGGGGGTGCTGCGTCGGAGTGACGCGGGTGAGGGGCCGCCCCGGGGCGCGTACAGCGCGTACAGGGTGCGCACCCGCCGCAATGGGTGCCGGCACGGATGGCCGCCGCCCCCGCCGCCCGACACCCTGGGGGTGACCAGTCCCGCGACGGGCCTGGTCCGGTACCTGTGTGCTGGGAGGGACGAGCGATGGCCTACTCCGACGAGGAGCGGCTCGCCGAACTGGCGGCCGGACTCCGGCGCGACGACCCCCGTCTGGCGCGGGCCCTGGAGACCGGCGGGCGGAGCCTGGCGGAGCAGCGGGAGCCGCTGCGGCGGCCGGTCCAGCGGCGGCCGGTCCACCGACGAGCTTCCGCCTGGGCGCTGATGGCCGCCGCGCTGGCGGCGCTGGGCATGGGGATCGCGCTGGGCCAGGGCCTGGTGATCGCCGTCGGACTCGTGGTGGCGGGCGTCAGCGGCCACCTCTTCGACCGGTCGTACGAGGGGGCCGGACCGGACGGGGAGGCGGACGAAGGACCGCGCGGACCGGCCGAGGGCCACCGTACGGGCGACGGCTCGGGCCGGGGCTCGGGCCGCGGGACGGACAGAGGGCGACGCTCGCGCCACTGAACCACCGGGCGCTCGGGCGGCGTGGGGCCGCCGGGGGTGACGCGTCGCGGTCCGGCCCCGGCGGGCGGCCCGCGGTCTCAGCGGCGAGACTGGGCACAGCCGCCCCGCGGTCCCCTCCGTCCGCCCCCGCCCGTACGCTCCGCCCGCCCGCCACCTGCACCGGAGTCGCCCCGATGACCTTGCAGCAGCTCTATGTCGCGCTGCTCATCGGTGGTACCGCCCTTCTCGCCAGCATCGCCGCCGCCCGTACGGCGAGCCGGATCGGGCTGCCCAGCCTGCTGCTCTTCCTGGCGGTCGGCGTGGTGCTCGGCGAGGACGTGCTGGGCCTCGACTTCGACGACGCGCAGCTCGCCCAGAACCTGGGCGCCGCCGCGCTCGCGGTGATCCTGGTCGACGGCGGTCTGACCACCCAGTGGCGGGACGTACGCCGGCTGCTGCTGCCCGCCGGGGTGCTGGCCACGTTCGGGGTGGCCCTCTCGGTCGTGATCACCGCGGCGGGCGCGCACCTGCTGCTCGGCATGGAGTGGCGGCTCGCGCTGCTGCTGGGCGCGATCGTCTCCTCCACGGACGCCGCCGCGACCTTCGCGGTGCTGCGCGCGCTGCCGCTGCCCAAGCGGGTCACCGGGCTGCTGGAGGCGGAGTCGGGCTTCAACGACGCGCCCACCGTCATCCTCGTGCTGGTCTTCAGCACCGCCGCCGCCGATCTGCCCGACCCGGTGTCGATCTTCGGGAACGTGCTCTACCAGCTCGTCGTCGGTGCCGCGTTCGGCCTGGCCATCGGCTGGCTGGGGGCGCTGGCGCTGCGGCACATCGCGCTGCCCGCCACCGGCCTCTACCCGCTGGCGACGGTCGGCTTCGGCATGGTCGCGTTCGCCGCCGCCGGGGCGATCGGCGCCAGCGGCATCATCGCCGCGTACCTGTCCGGGCTGGTGCTGGGCAACTCCGCGCTGCCGCACCGCGCCGCGACCCGCTCGTTCGCGGAGGGCGCCGGGTGGCTCGCGCAGATCGGGCTGTTCGTGATGCTCGGGCTGCTGGTGACGCCCAGCGAGCTGCCGTCCGCCGTGGGGCCCGCCGTCGCCGTCGGGCTGGTGCTGCTGCTGGTCGCCCGGCCGGTGTCGGTGGTGTTGTGCCTGACGCCGTTCCGTACGCCGTGGCGGGAGCGGGCGTTCGTCTCCTGGGCCGGGCTGCGCGGCGCGGTCCCGATCGTGCTCGCCACCTTCCCCGTGGTGGCCGGGGTGTCCGGGAGCGAGGACCTGCTGAACATCGTGTTCGTGCTGGTCGTCCTCTTCACGCTGGTCCAGGGCCCGGTGCTGCCCGCCGCCGCCCGGCTGCTGCGGCTGACCCGGGCGGGCGGTCTGCGCGAGGTCCAGGTCGAGTCGGCGCCGCTCGACGTGCTGGACGCCGAACTGCTCACCGCCTCCGTCCCGTCCGGCTCCCGGCTGCACGGGGTCGCCGTCTTCGAGCTGCGGCTGCCGCCGCCCACCGTCATCACCCTCATCGTGCGGGGCGGCACCAGCCTGGTGCCCGAGCACGACACCGTGCTCCGTACGGGCGACGAACTGCTGCTGGTCACCTCGCCGGACACGCGGGAGGCCGCCGAACGGCAGCTGCGCGCGGTGAGCAGGCGCGGCAAACTCGCCCGCTGGTTCGGCGAGCACGGCGACCCGGAGTCGTCGGACACCGCTTCGCCGCGTGACGGCGGTGCGTGACGGGGCGGCGCCGAGGCACCTGCGTCGAGGCGCGCGGAGAAAAAATTGTCCGGGATTATGCACCGGAATTCGGGCATCTGCACTGAATCGCCAGCTCTGGTACAAGGTAATGTACTGGTCAAGCGAGGGCTTCACGTGTACCCAGCGTGGCCGCTCCGTACTGTGCCGGTTGACGGAGGGGGAATCGACCGCACCGCAGCACTCCTGCCCCTGTGCCCATGCGCACTCGTGGCCGCATACTCTCCTCCGGGTCCTGCCCCGGCGGGGACCGGGCCGCCGCGAACTCAACGGAATCGTTTCTTTGGAGCGCTCGCATGGAGCACACCGCGCACTCGCGCAAAACCGCCCTGCCCGGGGTCGGCGCACGCTACGACCTCACCACGGATGCGGGCCACCACCTGTCCGTCGTCGCGCACCAGGACGGCCGCCGCATCCTCGCCTTCCATGACCCGGAGGACGACGACAACTGCAAGGACGCCGCCCCGCTCGCCCCCCACGAGGCGACCGCGCTGGCAGCCCTGCTCACCCCCGACCCGGTCGCGCACCTGCCCCAGCACCTGGAGATCGACCTGGTCACCGAGCACATCCCGGTCACCTCCCGGTCTCCGTACAGCGGGCGCACCCTGGGCGACACCCAGGTCCGCTCCCGTACGGGCGCCTCCATCGTCGCCGTCCTGCGCCGTACATCCGCCGAGCCCTCACCCACCCCCGACTTCCGGTTCGCCTCCGGTGACGTGCTCGTCGTCGTCGGCACCCGGGAGGGCGTGGACGCCGTCGCCGAACTGATCGCCGGAGGATAGAAGCCCGTGCACGACACCACCGCCATGCTCATCGAACTCGGAGCCATCATCCTTGGCCTGGGCATCCTCGGCAGATTCGCCGTGCGGATCGGGTTCTCCCCGATCCCGCTGTATCTGCTGGCGGGGCTCGCCTTCGGCCACGGCGGGCTGATGCCGATGGGCGCCAGTGAGGAGTTCGTCGCCACCGGCGCCGAGATCGGCGTCATCCTGCTGCTGCTCCTGCTCGGCCTGGAGTACAGCGCCTCCGAACTGGTCACCACCCTCAAGACCCAGTACCCCTCGGGTGCCGTGGACTTCGTGCTGAACGCGACCCCCGGCGCGGTGGCGGCGTTCCTGCTCGGCTGGGGTCCGGTGGCGGCGGTGGCACTGGCGGGGGTCACCTGGATCTCGTCCTCCGGGGTGATCGCGAAGGTGCTCGGCGACCTGGGGCGGCTGGGCAACCGCGAGACGCCCGTGGTGCTGGGCATCCTCGTCCTCGAGGACCTGGCGATGGCCGTCTACCTCCCCGTCCTCACCGCGCTGCTGGCCGGGGTGAGCCTGGCGGGCGGCAGCCTGACCGTACTGATCTCGCTCGGCACCGTCGGCGCGGTGCTCTACGTCGCGCTCCGGCACGGACGGCTGATCAGCAAGGCCGTCTCCTCCGACAACCCGGAGATGCTGCTGCTCGTCGTACTCGGCCTGACCCTGCTGGTCGCCGGGATCGCGCAGGACCTCCAGGTCTCGGCGGCGGTCGGCGCCTTCCTCGTCGGCATCGCGCTCTCCGGCGAGGTGGCCGAGGGCGCGTACCAGCTCATGACGCCGCTGCGCGACCTGTTCGCCGCCGTCTTCTTCGTCTTCTTCGGCCTGAGCACCGACCCCGAGAAGATCCCGCACGTCCTGGTGCCCGCGCTGCTCCTGGCGATCGTCTCGGTGTGCACCAAGGTCGCCACCGGCTGGTACGCGGCGCGGCGCGCGGGCATCGGCCGCAAGGGGCGCTGGCGGGCGGGCGGCACGCTCGTCGCGCGCGGCGAGTTCTCCATCGTCATCGCGGGGCTGGCCGTCGGGACCGAGCCCCGCATCGGGCCGCTGGCCACCGCGTACGTGCTGATCCTCGTCATCCTCGGGCCGCTGACCGCGCGCTGGACCGAGCCGCTGGTGCGGCGCTTCTCGAAGCCGGACGAGCCGGTCAGCCTGGCGAAGGCGTACCGGACGCCGGCCACGCCGGACGAGGGCGGCGCCGCTCTGCCCGCCCCCCGCGACGGGGCGGACGGCGCCGAGCCGGCCGACAGCGGAGCGGGCGGCCCCACGGGCGCGGCGGGGGCCCACACCTGAGCCCTGGGGCTCGCCGGGTCAGCGGACGACATCGAAGATGTTCAGCTGCATGCCGTTGTCGTACGCCTCGTGCTGGACGAGCTTCAGCTTCTGGGTGTCCTTGTCCGTCGTGCTGAAGAGCCGCTTGCCCGCGCCGAGCAGCAGCGGGAAGACCAGCAGGTGGTAGCGGTCGATGAGGCCGGCGTCGGAGAGGCTGCGGTTGAGGGCGGCGCTGCCGTGGACGATGATCGGGCCGCCCTCGGTCTCCTTGAGCGCGGCGACGTCGTCGAGGGAGCGCAGGATCGTCTGCTCGTTCCAGTTCGACACGAGGTCGTCCTCGGTGAGGGTGGTCGAGACGACGTACTTGGGCATGGCCCGGTAGCCCGTGAACTCCTCCATGTCCGGCCAGACCGGGCTGAACGACTCGTAGCTGACCCGGCCCATCATCAGCGCGGTGGCCTCCTCCTGCTCCCGGCCCTTGAGTGCGTACGCCTCCGGGAGGAAGTCGACCTCCTTGAACGTCCAGCCGGAGTTGCGGTAACCGGGCTCGCCGCCCGGGGCCTCCACGACGCCGTCGAGTGAGACGAAAGCGGTGGTGATCAGGGTGCGCATCGGGAATCTCCTAGAGAGGTGCGTTTCCGCTGGTGCTCAGCAGGTGGTGCGATGAACTACACCAGCCACCACTGACAGACGGCGGCTCGCACCGAAACTCATCGGGCAGCCCTCAGCCGCCGCCCCCGCCTCCGCCGCCACCCCCGCCGTCACCGCCACCGCCTCCCCCGCCACCGCTTTCGCTGCCGCCTCCGCCGCCACTCCCGTCGCCGCCGAAGCCGCCGTCACCGAAGCCGCCGTCACCGGCACCCCAGCCGTCGGCGCTGGCGCCGGGCCCGGAGTCCTCCGAGCCCGGCGCGAGACCGCTGTACCAGCGCTGCGCGAACACCGCGGGGTCGTCGATCCCGGTGAGCTGGTGCCTGCTGCCGAACCGGACCACGCCGGTGCTGTCGCCCAGCCCGAACGAGACCGCGAGCGCGTGCGCGAGCACCGCGTCCAGCGCGTCGCCGCCCCGGTAGTCGACGTCCGCGAGCGGCAGCATCGGCACGTCGCGGCCGACGGGCGCGTCGGGCCTCCCGAGCAGCGCGACCGGCATGCCCGCGCGCACGAGCCGGGAGGCGCGGGCGCTGTGCGGCAGCAGCTCCCAGCGCCGCCCGCCGGGCAGTTCGACGGCCACGTAGTTGCGGGCCACGGACCGGGAGGTGGTGATGGCCAGCTCGGCGACGTCCTCGCCGATGGTCAGCCGCAGGTCGCGCGTCGGATTGTTCCGGTCGGGGGAGACGCCGTACGGGGCGCGCAGCCGCACCACCGGTACGCCGCCCTCCGCCCAGACGTCCACCCGTGGCGTACGCCGGTCCACCGCGACGCTGATCGTGCCGGTCGGGCCGGGCGCGAACCGTCGGGCGATCCACAGCGGCACGCCCTCGGCGGCGGCCTGCGCGGCCAGCGCCCGCACCTGCTCCGGCCCGCCGCTGCGCTGCACGGCGAACCGCCCTAGCGTGTCGGCGAACTCCACGGACCGGCGCGGCCACACCGGCTTGGACGACCCCGTCACCCGGATGACGGGCACGCAGTCGCGTACGCCCCCGAAGGCGCTGACGGGCCGCTCGGTGCCGCCTCCGCCGAGCCACTTCCCGCGCTGGTACGCCTCCGCCATGGCGGGCAGGTTCAGTTCTTCCAGCGGTGTGGACTTCCGGCCGATGTGCAGCTCGTGCCCGCTCAGCCGCACCAGCCTGGCGAACGGATTGCGCGATGTCTCCTCGTACATGAACTCGTCCACTGTGCCCCCCGGTTGCGCTGCTTCCGGCACAGACGCCCGCACCACGGGCCGCGGTTGCGGCCAGGTATCCTCAGCCGCCGATGCGGGCGCCGGCGAGGTCGCCCGAGGACACCGACGAGGCAGGCGGGGCAGGCTGGCTCCTGTACCCCAGGGCTGCTGACCCGCGGAGCGGTCCACCCAGGAGAGAGCGAGACCCGACGTGAACATCGATGAGGCCGTCACCTTCTTCCAGGAGTTCCTCACCGCGGTGTACGAACAGGACGTCGCCAACCTCACGGAGCCGGACGACCAGCTCGAGGCGCGGATCGCGCGTACCGAGAGCTTCATGCACTCCTCGCCCGGCGCCGGCATGTCGTCCCCCTTCCTGCGCCCTCGGCGGATGCCGGCCGCGAGACTGGCGGCCATCGCGGAGCGCGCCCAGACGCCGGTACGCCGCCCGCTGTACCTGGCCGCGGAGTACGACGTGCCCGGGTGGGGTGCCTGCTTCGCCGCCGACGTCGGCGGCGGCGAAGAGACCAACTCCCTCGCGTACGAGCGCCGCTACTGGACGAGGGAAGTCGGCGGGGAGCCGAAGATCGTCGCGCTGTACGGGATCGACTTCTACGCCGAACGGCTCGCCTGGGAGCCGGTCATGGGCGCCGTGATCGCGCCCACCGGCGATCCGGTCGCGGTCCGCGCCCTGGCGGAGCCCCACGTCCCGCGCGACCAGGACGACTACCGGCGCGTCATCGCGTCCGCTCCGCAGGACGGGAGGGGGCGGCTTCCCGGGGCCAGCGGCCTTCCAGGTGCAGTCGGATGAGCGCGGCGTGGGAGAGCGGGCTGGTGGGATCGGAGACGTCGCCGTTGGTGGTGTAGTCGAGGAGGACGAGCTCCTTCTTCTCGCGGAGGCGCTCGATCAGATCGCCGACGCGGTGTTCGAGCATCCACCGGTAGGCAGGCAGATAGATCCGGTGCCGCGCCGTCTCGTAGGACAGCAGCCCGTCGCCATGCAGACCGGTGCGGTGGCCTTGGACGGGGCCGTAGCGGCGCACCGTCCGCTTGAGCCCCTTCATCGTGGTGATGTCGAGCTTGGCGGGGTCGACATCGCAGTCCTGGAAGACCTTGAGTGCCTGCCAGATCCCCTCCACGGACTGACTGGTCACGCCGTCGCAGTAGGGGACCGGAATGCCGCCGTGCGGGTAGAACGGGCTCAGCCGCACCCACGGTTCGGGGGCCTTGGAGGTCACATCGATGATCTCCGCCCCGGGGAACGCGGCGGTCAGCGACGCCCTCGCCCGACGGCGGCTCGCGATACGGATCGGCATCGGAAGGCTCCCTGCCTCGGTGACACGAGTGACATGAGTGGCCGAGCATCCCAGGTGCCACTGACATCCCTCCCGGGCGACGGGCACCGCCGACGGGAGCACGCGCGTCCTCCGGCGGCCGTCTCAGCCGGAACGCCGCTGCGCGGAGGCTTCCGTCGTGGGGGCTTCCGCCGCGGGGGCGTCCGGCGTACGGGCGTCCGCGCTCCAGCTGGCCAGCAGGCGCAGGCTCTCGGACGCGCTGGAGCCGGGCTGGGCGTGGAAGACGGTCAGGACCTGCTCGGAGTCGTCGGGCAGCCGCAACGCCTCGAAGGAGAGGGCCAGTTCGCCTACCAGCGGGTGGTGCAGGTGCTGCGCGCCGTGGTTCCGTTCCGCGACGTCGTGCCGGGCCCACAGGCGCCGGAAGTCATCGCTGCGTACGGAGAGTTCGCCGACCAGTGAGGTGAGCAGCGGGTCGCCGGAGTGGCAGCCGGCGTCCAGGCGCAGCGCGGCGACGAGGTCGGCCGCCTTCGCCTCCCAGTCCACGAACAGCCGCCGGTAGTCGGGCCGCAGGAAGACCAGCCGGGCCAGGTTGCGTTCCCGGGCGGGCAGTTGGTCCCAGTCGCCGAAGAGGGCCGCGGCCATCGGGTTCCAGGCGAGCAGCCCCGTACGCCGCCCGGTCACGTAGGCGGGCATGCCCTCCATGGAGGACATCAGCCCCCGCAGGGCCGGGCGCACCCGCTCCTGCCGCGGCGGCGTGGGCCGCCTGCTGTACTGGCACCTGGCCAGGTCGGTGAGGTGCTCGTACTCGGCCTCGGTCAGCCGCAGGGCGTCCGCGAGGGCTTCGAGCACCTCGGCCGAGACGTTCTGGCCCCGGCCCTGTTCGAGCCGGGTGAGGTAGGCGACGGAGACGGCGGCGAGCTGGGCCAGCTCCTCACGGCGCAGGCCGGGCACGCGCCGGGCCCGCCCGGAGTCCGGCAGGCCGACGTCCTGCGGGGTCAGCCGGGCGCGGCGGCTGCGCAGGAAGTCGCCGATCTCGGCGCGCGGGTCGAACGGCTGCTCGCGGCCGGGGGCCGCCGCGTCGGTCCCGTGCTGGTCGTCCGTGCCGTGCTGCTCGCTCATGCCGTCCATGCCGTCCATTGTCGCTGGTCCTCCGCACAGACGTACGGGTCGAGCCTGACCCTGGCAGTGGTAGGAACGCCAGGCGTCCGCAGCGGAGGGCTCTGGCTGACCCCGGCGCGCTGGGCCAGGCTCGTTCCCAGGCCGCCGCCACCGGGATGCGGGCGGCCGGGCACGACCACGATCCGGGAGACCTCAGATGAGCACCGCCACCGCTGCTGCCACCGCCCCCGCCGGCACCGCCCCCGCCGCCGTGAACGGCCGCCCCGCGAGCGCCGGGGAGCTGGCGCCGCTCGCGTTCGCGGGCTACGCCCACTTCACCGCCATGCAGGTGCGCGACGGCCGGGTCCGGGGCCTCGACCTGCACCTGGAGCGCCTGCGCTCCGCCTCGGTGCGGCTGTACGGCCGGGCGCTGCCCGAGGACCGGGTGCGGTCCCACCTGCGGCAGGCGCTGGCGGGCGGCCCGGCCGACCTGTCGCTGACGGCCACCGTCTACTCGACCGCGGGCGAGTTCACCGTGGCCGGGCCCGACGCGGAGCCCCGGCTGCTGGTTCGCACCGGCCCGGCTGCGACCGGCCCGGCGGGACCGCTGGCTCTGGCGGCGGTGGAGCACGAACGCTTCCTCCCGGCCGTCAAGCACGTCGGGGAGCCTGCCAAGACGTACCTGCTCCGCCAGGCCGCCGAGGACGGCTTCGACGACGCCGCGTTCCTCGACCGCCGCGGGCGCTTCAGCGAGGCGACGATCTGGAACCTGGCCTTCTGGGACGGCACCGCCGTGGTGTGGCCGGTGGCCGAGGTGCTGGGCGGGACGACGATGGGCATCGTCCGCCGCCGGCTGAACCGCCTCGGCGTCCCGCAGCGCGACCGGGAGGTCACCCCCGCCGACCTGCCGGAGCTGGCCGGGGCCGTGGTCATGAACTCCTGGACCCCGGGCGTGCCCGTGCACCGGATCGGCGCCACGCGGCTGCCCGAGGCCCCCCGTTTCCTGGAACTGCTGCACCGCGCCTACCGCGCCGAGCCGCTCACCGCGCCGTGACGGTCCACCGCGCCGTGACGGTCCACCGCGCCGTGACGGTCCGGTGCGTCAGCTCGCCAGCGCTGCCGGGAGAGGGCGGTGGTGCAGCACGTCGAGGCGGGAGACCGCGCGGGTCAGGACCACGAACAGCCGGTTGTGGCCCCGCGGTTCGGCCTCGGCGATCGCGGCGGGCTCCACCAGCACCACATGGTCGTACTCCAGCCCCTTGGCGTCGGCCGCCGCGAGGACGGTGACCTGCGCGGAGCCGCCTGCCTCCGCCGGACCGGCGGTGGAGAAGCCCGCGGCGTCGAGCGCCGCGCGCAGCCCGTCCGTCTCCGGGCCGTGCGCGATGACGCCGATCGACCCCTCGCGGGTGAGCGCCTGCCGTACGGCCGCCACGGTGGCGTCGCCCAGGTCGGGGACACGGCGCACGGACAGTTCGCCGCCGCTCCGCAGCGAGCGCGCCTCCGGGACCTGCGCCGGGAACGCGTCCAGCAGCCGGTTGGCCAGCGCGAGGATCTCCGCCGGGACCCGGAAGCCGGTGCTCAGCGGGATCACCGGAGCCTCCGGTACGCCCAGGTGGCGCAGGTGGCCGGGCCAGTCCCGGGCGGCCCAGGGGGTGGTGCCCTGGGCGAGGTCACCCAGGACCGTCAGCGAGCCGAACCCGGCCCGCCGCGCGATGGCGCGGCACTGCATGGGCGACAGGTCCTGCGCCTCGTCGACGACCACGTGTCCGTAGCCCGCCGGACGTTCGACCAGTCCGGCCAGTTCATCCAGCAGCACCAGATCGGCGGACGACCAGCGCGCCGTGCGCCACGAGCGCGGGGGCTTCGCCCAGCGCAGCACCCGCTGCTCGGCGGGGCCGAGGATGCCGTCCGCCGCCCGGGCGAGCGCATCCGTGCCGGGGCCCGCCCCCGGCCCCGCCCCCGCCCCCGTGCCCCCGCCGCCGAGCAGCGCGGTGAGCACCTCCTCGGGCGCGGTCCTGGGCCACACCTCGTCGACGAACGCGGACACCGGACGCGCCCGGCCCATCCGGCGCAGCCACTCGCCGCCCCGCGGCCCGGCCCGCCGCTCCGCCTGCCGGTGCAGCAGCCGCGCCACCCGTGCCCGTACGCGTTCGCGGCCCACCGCGTACGGCGGCTCCTCGGCGCGGACCTCGGCGACGATTTCGGCCAGTTCCCCGGCGGCCACGCGCCAGCGGTACGAGCCGTCGGACACCTCCAGCGGGCCGGACACCCGCCCCACCCGCCCGTACAGCGCGCGGCGCAGCACCCGCGCCATCCGGACGTCGTGCTTGAGCGCCGCTGCCGCCGCCCCGTCCGCCGCGCGCACCGGGTGGCGGGCGATCTCCTCGTCCACCGTGGACTGCCGCACCCCGCTCTCGCCGAGCGAGGGCAGCACATCGGCGATGTAGGCGAGGAAGGCCGGGTTGGGGCCGAGGATCAGCAGACCGGCACGCTGGGCGCGCTGGGGGTGGGTGTAGAGGAGGTACGCGGCGCGGTGCAGGCCGACCGCGGTCTTTCCGGTGCCCGGCGCGCCCTGGACACAGAGCGAGGTGTCCAGACCGGCGCGGACCAGGTCGTCCTGCTCGGGCTGGAGGGTCGCGGCGATGTCGCGCATGGGGCCGACGCGGGGGCGCTCGATCTCCCGGCGGAGGATGCCGCCCTCGCTGCCGTACTGCCCGTTGCTGCCGTCCCTGTTGCTGTCGCTGTCGTACGCGGCGCCGTCCCCGCTCATCAGGTGCTCGTCCTCCAGCCCCGTCAGGTCCTCCGGGGCGCCGTCGCTCCACGGCGCCCAGCCGAACCGGCGGCGTACCGCGACGCCCTGCGGCGCCTGCGCGCCGGCCTGGTAGAACGCCCGGGCGACCGGCGCGCGCCAGTCGATGACGAGGGGCGGGGCGGCGGCCTCCTCGGTGATGCGGCTGCGGCCGAGGTAGTACCGCTGGCCGCGGTGGTCACCGGCGTCCGGCCCGCCGCCGTAGTCGAGGCGGCCGAAGAAGAGCGGGCGCTCGTCCTCCTCCCGCAGCTGCTTGGCGCGGGTGCGCAGCTGGTAGCCGAGGGTCTCGGCGTCGGCGCCGGAGGCCGCGACGTCCTGGCCGCTGACGACCCGCGCCTCCGCGCCCTCGGACATGGCGGCTCTGGCGGTACGGCAGCGCTGGTGGTGGGCGCGCTCGCTGCTGAGTTCGCGGTCGAGTGGGTTCACGGTGGCAACCGTAGCAAAAAACGTTACCGAGTTAAAAATGTGACCAGGTAACGAAATCGACTCTCCTCAGCTGTACCGCCCGAGCCCGCGGGACAGCTGCCGGTACCCGAGATCCGCGTCCGCGGTGGCTCGCGCGAGCGTCGCGTCGGCCGTCGCCCCGGCGTGGATGCGGGACCAGTTCCGCTCCGCGAGGGTGCGCTGCACCGCGGTGATCTGCCCGGCCGCCAGCCGCGCCGCGAGTCCGCCGTCGGGCAGCGGATCGGCCGCGACGGCCGCATCCGGCGCCGCCTCCGCCAGGGCGCGGGCCAGCGCCTCCTCCGAGCGGTGCAGATACGCCTGCAGCCGGGCGACCAGGCTCGGTGTCCCGTAGAGCAGCCCGTGGTACTCCAGCACCTCCGGCTCGTCGTTGAGCCCGGTCACCGGGTCGTGCCGGGCCAGCGCGTCCAGGAAGTGCCGGTGCAGCGCCTCCAGCGGTGGCCGCCCGGCCGCCCGGCCCGCCCGTACGACCTCGGCCGCCTCCTCCTCGTGGTCGGCGAACCGGTGCAGTGCCAGGTCCTCCTTCGCCGGGAAGTAGCGGAAGAGCGTGGGCTTGGAGATCCCGGCGGCAGCCGCCACCTCGGCGACCGGTACCTGGTCGAACCCCTTCGCCAGGAAGAGCGCGATCGCGGTGTCGGAGACCGTCCGGTACATCAGCCGTTTCTTGCGTTCCCGCAGCCCGCCCGGTTCGCCGCCGCCTCCGCTCCTGCCCACGCTCATGCGGGCAGCCTACGCACCACCCGGTGGGCGGAGCGGGATGGAGCCGCGGTCGCGGGTGCCGTCCAGGACCGCGCGGTTGGGTGCCGGGCGCGGTCGCGGCGGGGTGGCCGGGGGCAGCTTGATCGTGCCGCGCGGGGAGAGCGCCCTGCTCCACTCGGCGAGGGTGGGCCGGGAGCCGTACGCGCCGTCCGCCTCGGTCAGCAGCCTGCGTACGGCGTGCTCCTGCCGGTCGTCCAGCTCGCCCGGCACCGGGGTGAACGGCTTCCCGGGCGCCGCGTACGCGTCCCGGGCCAGCACGCGGGCGACCGCGAGGGCCGCCTTGTAGCGGTCGCTGTCCACGGTGGCCGTCGCGGGCCCGGCCCGGGGGTCCTGCCAGTCCACGGTCTCCGCCTGCGCCAGTACGGGATCGCTGCCGGTGGTGCGGAAGCCGTCGCAGTCCAGCAGGTAGACGGCCGGCTGCGGACGTACCGTCCACAGCACGTTGGCCTGCGAGACGTCGCCCAGCACGAGCTGCCAGGTGTGCAGCCGGTCGATCAGCTCCACCAGCGCCAGGGCCAGCGCCCGCCGCTGCCCGGCCGCGGGCTGGGCGATGTCCTGCCAGGCGGGACGCGGTTCGCGCAGCAGGAACTGAAGCTCCGTCAGCTTGCTGGCGTCCTGCCGCGTGCGCCAGGTCATCGACGACGGCGCCCGGTGCATCAGGAAGCCCGCCGTCCGGCCGCGGTGGCCGTCGTCCACGACCCGGCACAGCGGCCACGCGGCCTGCTCGTCCAGCCGCGCGCGCCGGTCCGGCGGCAGGCGGCGGCGTACGGAGACGAGGGCCTCCAGCGCACGGCCGTTGACCCGGTCCGGGGCCCGGTAGCTCTTGTACAGCAGCCCGTCCTGCCCGGCGATGGTCAGCACCTCGCCCTGGCCCCCGTCGCCGATCTTCTGCCCGGTGGCCAGGGCGGCCAGCGGGACGTCGGCGCCGTCCTGGGCACTCACCGGGGGTCGGCGCCTTCCCACAGGCAGACCACGGTGCGGTCGTCGTCGTACGACTTCACCCGAGTCTGCGCCTGCCACAGGAAGTCGGCGGGCTGCGGCACGGGGGCCTCGGGACCCCAGTGCTCGCCCAGGAGTTCGCGCAGTTCCGGGTTGCCCTCGAACGGGCCGGAGAAGCCGTCCGTGCACAGGACGAGGACGTCGCCGGGCTGGGCGGGGCCGAGCAGCCGGGTGGCCACCCGGTCGTACGACACCGGGAGCGCGTGGGTGCGGGTGACGATGACGCCCCCGCCGTCCCCGTTCTCCTGCCGCTCGGCGGCGTCCAGGTCGTGCCACCGCCCGCCGCGGAGCCGGTAGAGGCCGCCGTCGCCGACGGCGAGGAAGCCGCGGGTGCGTACGGCCGGGTCCAGCGGGACCAGCAGCGCGCGCAGCGTCGTCGAGTACTGGGTGTGCGGGACCTTGCGGGCGGCGACCTCCCGCAGCAGGTGCGCGACGGCCTCCCGTACCGCCGAGTCGGCCAGGGCCTCGAACGCGGCGGCGTCCCCCGCGCGCAGCGCCGCGGCCAGCCGTTCGGCGAGGTCGTCCAGCTTACGGGCGGTGATGCGGATCATGCCGCGCGAGCCGCGGTGCGAGAGGCGCTCGCTGCCGACGCCGTCCGCGACCACCAGGAACAGCAACTCCGCGTCACCGCTGCCGAGTTGGATCACGCCCAGCGCGTCCTGGCGGCACTCGTGCAGGTGGCGGTGCGCGTCGCCGCGTACGGACGCGCCGCGCACCGTCAGCGGGCCGTAGGTGCCGCCGTCCAGCTCGGTGTCGGCGATGATGGCGCTGTACCAGTCGCCGTCCGTGATCGAGGGGGAGCCCGAGGGCGTGGGCGGGTAGCTGGGCGGCCTGTTGCCGATGTGCGGGGGCACGCCGCGCGGCTCGGCCGGGTCGGGTGCCTCCGGGCGCGGGGTGAGCGGGCCGCCGTCGTACGGGCCTTGGTCGTACGGGCCTTCGTCGTACGAGGCGCCGTCGTACGGGTTGCCCTGCGCGTTCGTGTCCTGATGCATGCGGGACCCCCTGGCGGTCAGAGCTTGTCGAGGTTGACGGTGCTGAACCCCGGCACGGTGTCGTCCACGGCCAGCGCGAATCCCGCTCCGCCGTCGGCGGGGATGCTGCCCGCGGAACGCACGATGGAACGGGTGAGGCTGGCCGCGAACTCCCGCAGCGCGGCGGCCGGGGAGACCGAGGAGTCCTGCTGCATGAAGGCGCGGAAGTTGGCGACCTGGGAGATGGTGCCGGTGTCCGCGTCGCCGATGCCGAAGGCGATGATCTTCGGACCGTAGCGGGAGGAGGTCAGGTCTTCGAGGGCCTTCTCCCAGCCGGAGTCGGTGGGCACCCCGTCGGAGAGGAAGAAGACGACCGGCCGGTAGACCTCGTGCTGCTGGCCCTTGAGGGTCGCGACGTCCTGCTCGATGCTCTGCTGGAGGGTGCGGAACGCCGTGCCGTACGCGGTGACGCCGCCCGCCGTGAGCGCGGGCAGCTCGTCCAGCTCGCTCAGGTCCACCAGCGGCTGGAGGACCTTGGCGTCGTCCGAGAAGCCGATCAGCGCGAAGCGCGTCTTGTCGGCGACGGTCGGGTTGGTGCTGATCTCCTGATGCAGCTCGGGCAGCGCGGAGTTGATGGCGTCGATCGGCGGGCCGCCCATGGAGCCGGATTCGTCGCACACCATGTAGAAGGGCAGGATCTGCACGGAAGTTCTCCTCCAGAGGGGGGATTTCGGTGGTGCGGGATGCGGGATGCGGGATGCGGGATGCGTGCGGGGTGCGGGGTCGTGTCGTCATCGGGTGAAGAAGTAGATCTCCAGGTCCGCGTGGCCCACCGAGCCGCCCAGCTCCATGAAGTCCCGGGTGGTGGTGCCCTCGAACATCTCCGGACGGGCGTCGTCCAGCAGCGAGTTGACCCGGTGCGCGTAGGCGATGCCCGCCCGCGCCTGCGGGGTGCGGCCGAAGGTGAGGACGATGGCGGCCTTGCGGCCCTCGTACTTCTCGGTGGCCTTGCGCAGTTGGGAGATGATCCGCTTCCGGTCCGCGGAGTCTGCGTCCACCGGCACCTTCACCGGCTTGCGTTCCACCGACAGCGGCCCGGTCGGGGTGGGGGTGGGCGTGGGGGTGGCGGAGTCGCTGGGCTTCGGTCCGGGGTCGGGTGGCTTGCCCGGGTCGCCCTGGTCGCCCATGGCGACGAGCGCGAGGACCAGGAGCATGTCGGCGAAGAGCCAGCCCGCCAAGTGCAGCGGGCTGAACCCGCGCCGCTTCACCGGGGGTTCCCGCTGCCGCCGGGACGTCCGGGCCCGGCCGTGGGCGACCCGGCCGGCGGCGGGCCGGGCGGGCGCACGGGGCTGCGGCGCGGCCACCAGGGGCCCCGACGGCGGGAGCCGGTGTCCTCGTAGCCGTTCCCGCCTTCGTGGGTCTGGCCGCCGGCCGGGGCGCCCGCTGAGGCGCCGCCACCGCCGTAGTACCCGTACGTGCGCCGCTCCTCCGCGAGCCGCCCGCGTACCGCGTCCTCCAACTCGGTGAACCGCTCGGCCGCCGTACGCAGCGCCTCCGTCTGCTCGGCCAGCTGCCGGAACGTGTCCTGCGCGGCGGCCACGACCTGGTTGCTGCTCTCGGTCACCTCGTTGAGCCGGGACAGCGTCCGTCCGCTGAGGTCGGAGGCCACCTCGGTGCTGGTGGTGAACGAGCGCTGCGAGCTGTTCACCGTGCTCAGCGCGTCCTCGATCCTGGTCGTCCCCTGGTCGAGGTGCTCGCTGATCTCGCTGTTGACCAGGCGGATGTCGTCCAGCGCGGTGGTGAGCGAGCCGCCCTGGCTGCGGACGGCCAGCTCGATCCGGGCGGCGGCCTCCGTCAGCGGTTTGACGGCCGCGTCGGCGGCCTCCAGCCGCTGCGCGGCCACCACCATCGTCTCGCTGGTCTGCTGGGTGGCTTTCGTCAGCGTCTCCTGCACCGTGACGGCCTGCTCCGCGAGCCCGGTCAGCAGCCCCGCCGCCTTGCCCAGCTCGCCGGTGAACCGGTCGGGGGAGGCGTGCCGTGCCTCGTTCAGGTGCAACTGCGCCCGTACGAGGAGCGGGACGAGCCGGGCGAGCAGGTCGTCGCCCTTGCGCCGGGCATCCTCCTCGGCGCGTTCGACCGCGGCCCGCCGGGCCCCGTGCGCGAAGGCGCAGCCGAGCAGCAGCACGATCGCGGCGGTGGCGAAGCCCGCCACGTGCCCGAAGGTGTACAGGCCCGAGAGGTGGCCCTCGAAGCCGGTCTGCCACAGCTGGAGGAACGGGCGGTTCGACTGCCTCGGGTCCGACTCGAGGAGCGACTCGTACGCCCCGGAGGCCCGGGTCAGCCCGAGCCAGGTGAAGAGCAGCGGCACGAAGACCAGCGCGCCGAGACCGGCCTCCAGCCAGCGCCAGTACGGCGTCTCGGCCGGGGTGCGCGTCGCGTCGCGGACGCTCTCGGGCCGGGCGTAGGCCTGTACGAGGTCCAGCTCGGCCCAGGGGGCGAGGGCCTTGGTGTCGCGCGCCTTGAGCGCCACCGAGAGCAGCTCCAGCTCGTCCTGCCGGGATCTGAGCCCCGATTCGCGGGCGATCTCGGCGATATCCTCTCCGACCTGCTCGCGTGCAGGCAGGGTCCCGACGGGCATGCCACCCCCAATGGAAGCATCCGGGAGGAAACTGCCTCGGAGCACGCCCTCTTGAGGCGGACGTGCATACGGCCCCCCGATGCGGCACCGAGCGGTACCGCTCGGTGAGGGTGACCGATCGTAGCCCACCACTCACCGGGTCAACATACAATTCGGTCCCCCGGGAGGACGGGTCTGCGCCCGGAAGAACCTCTTGCCGGTGTTCCGGCCCGCGCGGCCGGCCCGTCCGGCGGGGTGCGGGGTGCGGAGTGCGGCAGGGCCGGCAGCAGGGGGGGCGAGGGTGACACCGAACGACCGTTCACGAGGGCGGATTCCGCTGGCCGGCACCGGCACCGGCGGCACGCCCCGCGCCGCGCCGGTGGTGGCGGGTGCGGCGGCGGGCGCCCAGCTGCGCATCGTCCTGCACCGCCCGCCCGGCCGGGGCACCGCGCCCGGCCTGGGGTGCCTGGCCGAGTACGCCGACGGGAGCGTGACGGCGGTGCAGGCGCTGGGCGGCACCTTCGGCTCGCTGACCTCGTGGCCCTATCTCGCGCTCGAACGGGAGGACGGTCGAGGTGAGGCCTCCGTGGGGGAATCGCTGCGGGTGAACCTGGCGTTCGGTACCGCCTTCCGCCGCCTGCTCTGCTACGTCTTCGCGCCGGACGCGGCGCCCGGCCTGGGCGGACTCGGCGCGACGGTGGCGGTGACCGGTCCGGGCTCCGGCCCCGGCTCCCCCGCTGCCGCCGCCCCCGCCGTCGGCGCGCGGTACGCGCTGGAGGGCGCGCCGCGTGCCGCGACCGCCTGTGCCGTCGCGGAGGCCGTGTTCGAGGGCAGGCAGGTCTCGCTCCGCCGTGAACTGCGCTGGTTCACACCCTCCCCGATGCTCAGCGACCAGGAGCAGATCGACCGCGCGTACGGCTACGGGGTGGAGTGGGTACCGGCGACGAAGCGCGCGGGGAGCTGAGTTGGGGTGTGGGGGCACTCGGGGGCGCGTGGAGCAGCGGGGGCGCACTCGGGGACGGTGCAGCACATCGAGTGCGCCGGGCGTGCGTCACTGTCGGGGCGGGACCGGGCGGAACCGGGCGGACGGGGCCGCCGACGGCGTAACGTCGCGAACGCCGGTCCGCCACCTGCCGTACGGCCTGTCGCGGTACCCGCCGTCTCGTCAACATGTGCGGGAAACAGCACACTTGAACGGACCAGAGAGGGAGGCCCGATGACCGGACCACCAGCGGCGGCGCCGGGCGCGGAACTGCTGCTGCGCCAGGAGATCACCCCGGAACAGGGCGCCGCGTTCGGCGCGCTCTTCGAGGAGTGCGGCTACCCGCCGCGCCTCCGCCCGGTGCACGCCCACCGCGGCCCGGAGGAGCTGGGCTGGCTCGTGCTGGCCGCGCTTCCGCTGCACGCGTTCCTCGCCGGAGTCGGTACGGAGGCGGGCGGTGCGGCCTACCGGGCCCTGCGGCACCTGGTCGCCCGGCTGCCCTGGGTGCCCGGCGCGGGGGCGGAGCCGGAGCACCCCGGCGTGCTGGTGCTCCAGGACACGCACACCGAACTGCGCGTCGTGCTGGAGGCCGATCTGCCCGGTCGGGCCTACGAGCAGCTGCTCGAACTCGACCTGTCCGCCTACCGGTTCGGCCCGCTGCACTACGACCGGGCGGGCGGGCGCTGGCGGTCCGAACTGGACGAGGCGGCCGTCACCGAGGGCGGCGACTGAACGGACGCGGTCACCGGCCGCGGACGGGACGACGGGGAGGGCGGGAGGGATGTTGCGAAGCGGGTCGCTGCGTCATACGCGCCAGGCCCTCACCGAAGGCGACGCGCAGCTCGCGCGGGGCGATCCGGCGGCGGCGGAGCGGAGTTTCCGCGAGGCGCTCGCGCGCTGCGGCGACGGCGAGCCGGGCCACGGCGGCGAACCCGAACCCGAACCCGAACACGGCGACGGCCGGAGCACGGAGGAGCACCAGCGGGCCGACACCGGGCAGCGCCCCGGAGGTGCGGCACCCGCGCCGCCGGACGACGGCGGCGCCCGGCCCGAGGACACCGCCGCCCGCGCCGAACTGCTGGCCGCCGCCCACCTCGGCCTCGGCCGCGCGCGGCTGGCCGCCGCCGACCCGGCGGGCGCGCCCGAGCACTTCCGGGCCGTGCGCGAGGCGCTGCCGCAGGACTGGCGCGGGTGGCACTGGTCGGCCTGCGCGGCGGCCCGGCTCGGCGACGACGAGGCGGCCGAGGGCTGGTTCACGGCCGCGCTGGAGCGCGACCCGGCCGCCGTGCGCAGCCTGCGGCAACGTGCCTACGTACGGGCCCGGCTGGGGCGTACCGGACCGGCGCTGGCGGATCTGCGGGCCGCCGCACGGCGGGAGCCGCCCAAGGAGGCGGACCGCTGGCTGCTGGCCGTGCTGCACCTGCGGGCCGGTGAGTGGCGGCGGGCCGAGGAGGCCGTACGCGCGCTGCTGGGCCCCGGATCGCCGCGGGCGGAGGTGGCGTTGGGCATGCTCGGGTACGCACTGGAGCGGCAGGGTGACGCGGCTGCCGCGCTCACCGCGTACGAGCAGGCCAGGGCGCACGGCAACGACGGCGACAGCCTGCTGCTGCGGCACGGGGTCGTCGCGTACGGGCTCGGGCGGCACGCCGAGGCCCTCCGCTCCTGGACGGAACTGCACCGCCGCCACCCGGACAGCGCGCGCTGCGCGGACCTGCTCGGCCGTGCCGCGTACGCCGGGGTGGCGCCGCTGGTGCGCCGCAAGGAGTACGCGGCGGCGGCCGGGCAGCTGGCGCGGGCCGCGGCGTACGCCGCGCCGTACGCCGCGCCGGAAGGAGCCGAGGGCGCGCTCGAGGACACCCTGGTCGAACTGCGCCTCTACGCCGCCTGGCACGCCGCCACCCAGCCGGACGGGGCGGGCCGGGCGGCGGCACGGCGCGAGCTGGCGGACGCCTGCTGGCACCGCCCGCACGACGTACGGGTGCTGCGCTGCCTGGCCTCCCTCGCGTACGCGGACGGGGCGCGGGAGGAGGCCGTCGCGCTGTGGGCGCGGGCGCTGCGGGTGCGCCCCGGGGACCCGCGCAGCCGCCACGCGCTGGCCGTGTGCCGGGCGGCGTCGGGGGAGGAGGACGCGGCGGCAGAGGAGCTGGGCGAACTGCTGGCGGCCGGCCGGGCCGCCGCCGACGGGAGCGGGGAGGAGACCGGCGCGCTCGCCGGGGACGCTGCGGCGTGGGCGCTGGCCGCCCTGCGCGTACGGGCCGGGCGCTGGGATGCGGCTGCCGAGGCGCTCGCCGAGGTGGCGCCGCCCCCGCCGGAGGGCGTGGCGGCGGCGCTGCTCGCGGAGTGCCGCTACCGGGCCGGGCAGCCTTCCACAGGCCTGTGGAGGGTCGCCGACCACTGCCGGGAGGGACGCTACGGACCCGCCCTCAAGTCGCTGCGGGATACCAGGACTTCCGGTCCGGAGCGGCACCCCGCGCGCGCCGTGCGCGAGGCGGGGCTGCAGCTGCGGCGGGGCGCGCTGATCCGTACGGCACAGGCCCTCGATGCGGAGCCGGGCGCGCCCGGTGTCCACAAGCTGTGGACCTCCGCCGCCCAACTACTGGCGCAGGGAAGGCGCCTGGCGCCCGAGCCCGCCGGTGCGGACGTGCTCCAGGCCGCCGTACTGACCGGCGGCGGCGAACGCGCTGCGGCCCTGCGGCTGCTCACCGACGCCGCGGGGCGCGAGCCGCCGGACGGCACCCGGGCGCACGCCCTCGCGCTGCTCCTGCTCCACACGCTCGGCGGCCGCACGGACGCCGACCGGCCCGTGACCGAGGCGAGTTGGGAGCAGTGCGTCGCGCTGTGGGCGGTGGTGCTGCACGACGAGGCGTTCTGGCGCCGCTTCCGGCAGCGGGCCTGGCAGCGCTACAAGGAGCAGGTCCCCGCCGCGCTCACCGAGCCGCTGCGCACCGGCTTCCGCGACCTGCTGGAGGCGCGGCTGCCCAGCGGCGCGCCGGGCGTGCACCCCCGGCTGTTGTGGCAGCGGGAGACGGAGGGCGCGCAGGTCCTGGCGGAGGCGGGCGGCCTGCCGCTGCCGGACGGGGAGGGTACGGGCGAGGGTGCGTCCCGGCCGCGCGGGCCGCTGGTCTGCGGGCCGCTGAGCATCGCGGAGCGGGGACTTCAGGAGCACTTCGGCGCGTTCGTGGCCGGGCTGGACCGCGGCGCGGCCCCCGGCTTCGGCCGCGGCCCGGGCCCCGGCGGCGGCCACGTCCGCCGCGCCGGTCCGCAGGGCGGGGCGCGGCAGACCGCGGAGCGCAGCGTCGCCGACCGGCTCCGCGTGTGGTTCTCCCAACTCGGCGTCCCGCACGCCCAGTTGCGTGCCGGGCAGCCCCGGGACGCGCTGGAGTCGCTGGCCGACCTGCGCTGCCCGCGCTGCCGCGCCGTACGGTCCCGGGGCCGCGCCCGGCCGGACACCCCGAAGGCGGCGGTGTGGAAGGTGCGCGCCCGCCCGTTCCTGTGCGCGGAGGACTGCCGCCGCTTCGACGCGGTCAACCCGGCCTACGCGGGCCGTCCCGACAAGCACCGCAAGCTCTCCGACGACGCGGTGGCGCTGGCCATGGACACCCTCTTCGCGCTCGGCCTCAACGCCCTGACCGAGAGCGAACCGGACCTGCCCGAGGCCGCCTCCTGCTGGCGCGAGGCGCTCGCGCGCGGCCGGGAGCTGGGCGTGCTGGAGGACGCGCAGGGCGTGGTGGTGGAGATGGCACTCGGCCGGGCCGAGTCGCTGCACCGCGCGGCGGACACGGCCGGGGCGGTGGCGGTGCTGGAGGTCGTGCACGACGTGGTCGAGGAGGGCGACCGGGACCGCGTACGGGGCCGGCTGGCGAGCCTGCTGGCCGACCGGGGCATCATCGCGGCGAACAGCGATCCGCAGGCGCTGGACCAGCCCGCGGCCGATCTGCGCCGGGCCGCCGAGCTGAACCCGTACCTGGTGCGGGCGCACCTGAACCTCGCCATCGTGCTGCGGATGCTCGCCTCGTACCGGCTGCGCGACGGGCGGCGGAACGACTGCGTCGCCCTGCTGCACGAGGCGTCCAACCGGCTGGCCACGGCGCTGGAGAACCATCCGGGCGACCAGGAAGTGGAGAGGCTGCTCAATGAGGTACTGGCCGACCTGCACCACTTCCGCTGACGCCGCGACGGGGAGGTGAGCGGGCATGCAGGAGTACGAGGAACTGCGCATCCGGGTAAGGGAGATCGGCACCGGCCGCTATCTCGTGGCGGCGAACGGGCCCGCCTCGGCGGCGGATGTCATCCAACTCGGCGAGGGCTCGGGCGGCTCGGGCGGCTCGGATCGTGCGGGCGCACCGGGGCGTACGGCCGCCACGGACCGCCACGGCCGCGCCGAGCCCCCCGCCGGCAGCGACGTCGCCGGTCTCCGCGCCGAACTCGACCGCCTCATCCGCATCGAGCTGGGCGAGGCCCCCAGCGGTGACACCCCCGCCGCCACCCGGCTGCGCGCCCTGGGACGACAGGTCTACGACCTGCTGTTCACCCCGCCCCTGCGCGCCTGCCTGCGGCAGGCGCAGAAGCGGGCGCAGAAGCAGCGGCGCGGCGGGCGGCAGCGCAGCCCGTACGGTCTGCGGCTGAGCTTCAGCCTGCCGCGTCCCCTGGTGGGGCTGCCGGTCGAGACGCTGACCGCCCCCGCCGACGAGCCGCACCAGTCGCTGGCGCTGGACCACCACCTCTCGCTCGTCCGCACCCTGCGCGGCGGCGACACCTTCGGCGCCCGGCTGCCCGAGCCCGCCGCCGAACCGGAGCGCATCCGGCTGCTGGTGGCGAGCGCCTCGCCCACCGACTGCGGCCTCCCGCCGGTCCGGCAGGAGGAGGAGGTCGCGGCGCTCCGCCGCGAACTGCCCAGCCTCACCTACGAGATGACCGTCCTGGAGCGGACCACCCGCCGGGACCTGGAGGAGGCCCTCGCCGACTGCCCCGAAGAGCCCACCATCCTGCTGCTCATCGCCCACGGCACCTACGACGCGGAGCGCGGCGAGGGCATCGTCTACCTGGAGGCCGAGGGCGGCACCTGCGACCGCATCCCCGGCAGCCTGCTCAGCGGCATCCTGCTGCGCGCACGGCAGTTGCGGCTCGTCGTGATGAACCTGTGCGGCGGCGCGGACAGCAGCGGGCACGAGCCGTTCTCCGGCCTCGCACAGGCGCTCGTCGGCCGGGGCGTGCCCGCCGTGGTGGCCATGCAGGGGCGGGTCAGCGAGCTGGCCTCGACGCGGTTCAGCCCGGTGCTGCTCCAGGGCGTCGCCTCCAACCTCACCCTGGACGAGGCGGTGACCACCGCCCGCCGCGAGATCGCGCACATCGAGGGCCACACCGCGATCGAGTGGTGCACCCCGGTGCTCTTCCTGCACGAGGAGTACCGGCACGGCTGGCTGTTCAAGGCCCGCGAGGTCAACGAGCCCGAGGAGGGCGACGATCCGCTCCAGGCCGGTTCCGCCGCGCTGCGCGCGTACGAGCGGCGCACCGGCTACGTACGGCCGGACGACCTGATGGCCGCCGCACGGCACCTGCGCGCCGCCAACGAGTGGGACCGGGTGCTCGAACTCACCGACAACCGCACCACCCAGTACGCCGCCGAGCGCGGCTGGCTGCGCGACGAGGCCAAGGCCGAACGGTGCTGGCCGGACGTCGAGCGCCTGTGCGCGACCCTGGCGGAGGAGGCCGAACCGGAGCACGCGGCGGCCCGGTGGGAGGCGCTGCGGGACGAACTGCCCGCCGGGCTGCGCGAGTGCCTGCGCACCGAGGTACGGCAGTTGGCGGAGCTGGCCGCGTCGGCGGGGGCCGCCGAGTCGGCGGCGTCGGCGGGCGACTGGGAGACGGCGCTGCGCCACTACGACGACATCCTCGCGCTCCGCCCCGGCGGCTTCCGCGACGTCCGCGCCCGCCGTGCCGCCGCCCGCGCCGAGGCGGCCCTCGCCCGCACCTACGCGGCGGCGGCCGACCAGGCGGCGGCTGGGGAGTGGACCGGGGCCGCCGCGAGCTACGCCGCGCTCCGCTCCGCCCGCCCCGGCGGCTACCGCGACGCGGAGCGGCTCGGCGGCTATGCGCAGGCGCGGTGCGCCGAGCACGCGGCGGACTGGCCGGGCGCGGCGCGGGCGTACGCCTCCTGCGGCGAGCTGCGGGACGCGCCCGCGCGGGCCGCGTACGCGGGGGCGCGGGCGGCCGGGGAGCGGGGCGACTGGGCGGGCGCGCTGGGGCTGTTCACCGAGTGCCTCGGGGCGGCAGTCGCGGGTGCGCCGGTCCCCGACGCGCCGGGCGACGGTGACTCGGGCGACGGCCCGGGCGACGGCGCGTACGACGGTCCGGCCGGGGGCGCGTACGACGGCCTGCCCGGTGACCTGCCCGGCTGGGCGGCGTACGCGCGCGGGCGGGTGGCCGAGGCGGCGGGGCGGTGGGAGGAGGCCGCCGAGTCGTTCGCCGCCTGCGTCGGCGACCCGGGCCCCGCGCCGGACGGCGACCCCGCCGCGCAGCCCGTCTCCGCCGTGCCCGTCTCCGCCGCGCCTGCCTCCGCCGCGCCTGCCTCCGCCGTGCCCGTCTCCGCCGCGCCTGCCTCCGCCGCGCCTGCCTCCGGCGTGGCCGACGCCGCCGCGCGGCTGCGCCACGCGTACGCCCGCCTCGCCGCCGCCGCCGGGGACTGGCCGTCCGCGCTCACCGAGCTGGACCGCCTCGCCGCCCGCGGCTGGGACCCCGGCCCCTGGCACCAGGAGGTCCGCGACCAGGTGCGCCGCCAGGCCGCCGCCGCGGCCGACGCCGGGGACTGGTCCCGCGCCGCCGCCCTGCACGCCGCCCTCCCCGTCCCCGGCGGCCCGTCCCCGGAGCACCTGTACGCCGCCGCCCGCGCGGCTGAGGCGGCCCGGGACTGGGCCACCGCCGCCGCCACCTTCGAGCGTCTCCTCACCCCCGCCCCCGAGGGCGCCGCGCGGGTACCCGGCGACGCGCGCCACCGGCTCGCGTACGCGCAGGGCCGGTGCTGCGAGGAGCGCGGCCAGTGGGACCGCGCGGGCACGTACTTCGGCGGCCTGCCCAGGCAACTCCCGGACGCCGCCGACCGGTTGCTCTACGTCACCGGCCGGGGCGCGGACGCGTCCGGCGACTGGCAGGGCGTGATCGACGGGTTCGGCAGGCTCCCGGACAGCTACGACGAGGGCGAGGTCGGCAGCCGGCGCCTGTTCGCCCGCGCCCGGCTCGCGGCGGGCCGCGGCGACTGGGGCTCGGTGCTGGGCCTGCTCACCGCGCTGCCGGACGAGGCCAGGGGCGGCGCGGTCGGGGTGCTGCGCAGGCACTGCTCGGGCCGCTGGGCCGAGGAGTCCGGCGACTGGGCGGGGGCCATGGAGCAGTACGGCCCGGTCGCCGGGGCCGACAAGGAGCTGCTCGGCCTGCACCGCTACGCACAGGGGCGCCACCGCGAGCAGCTCGCGGACTGGCAGGGCGCGCTGGACTCCTACCAGCAGCTGCCCGACACGCACGCCGACGTCATCCCGCGCCGCGCCTACGCCCGCGCCCGGCTGATCGAGGCGGCGGCCGAGCTGGTCCCCCCGGAGGAGGGCGCCAAGAGCCGGGCGGGCTGGCGCCGGGCCGCGGAGGCGTACGAGAAGCTGGCCCCCGGTGCGGCCGACGTGCCGTGCCGGGCGGCGTACGCGCGCGCCCGGTGCGCCGAGGCGGCGGGGGACTGGGCGGCGGTGCTGGCCGAGGCCGAGCGGCTCGCCGAGCTGACCGGGACGGCGGAGGCGGCGGACGCGGCCGGTCCGGTGGGACAGGCCGGACAGGCCGGTACGGCCGGACCGGATGCCGCCGACGGGCTGGGCTCGGCGCCCGCGCTGGCCGCGTACGCGCGCGCCCGGCTCGCCGAGGAGGCCGCCGACTGGGACGGCGCGGTCCGCGCGTACGCGCGCTGCCGCGGTCGCCGGGACGCCGAGGCGCGCGGCGCGTACGCCCGGGGCCGGGCGCTGGAGGCACGCGCGGAGTGGAGCGCCGCCATGGCCGCGTACGCCGAGGCCGAGGGCACCCACGAGGCGGCCGGGCCGAGGCGCGAGCGGCTGCGCGGGCTGCGGGAACTGCTGCCCTGGGCGGACGGGCTGGCCACGGCGGTCCTGGTGCCCGATCCGCTGGCGCTGCGCGATCCTTCGTTCCCGTACTCGGCGCTGCGCGAGGCCGGGATCGCGCCCGGTTCGCCCGCCGACACGGTGAAGAACGCCGCGTTCGTGCTGATGGAGAACGGCGGGATGGGCCGCTTTGAGCAACTGGCCCTCGACCAGCTGCGGCTGCCCGCCCGACGGCTGCAACTGGACGCACTCCTCTACCAGTTGGACGACGCGGAGGCCCTCCGCGAGGCCCTGGCCGAGCTGACCCCCCAAGACCCCGGCAGCGGCCTTCCCGACGACGCGGGCGACACCGCGGACCAGGGCACCGGTTCGGCGCTGCTGGACGAGCTGTGCGCCCGACTGCCCCGCGACGCACCGCTGCTGGTGCTGCTGGCGCGCGGGCGCGAGGAGGCGGTCCGCAGGTGGGAGGAGCGGCTGCGGGACGCGCCCGCCGACATGGACACCGTGCAGTCGCTGGCCGTCGCCCGCTACTGGGAGGCGCAGGAACTGGCGGAGTCCGGCGCCTGGGAGCACGCCGAGAGGGCCTGGGAGCGGGCCATCGCGTACTGGGCGACGCTGCTCACCGACGACGGCCACTGGACCCGCTGGCGCCGTGCCCGTGCGGCCTGCTACGCCGAGACGGTGGCCCCGGAGGCCGTCGCCCAGCTCCGCTGGGAGCTGGGCCGGAACCTCTTCGACCGGCTGACCGCCGGGGCCGAGACGCACGCGGCACAGGGCCGAGCGGAGCATGTGCGCATCCACCAGGCGCTGGTCAACAGCCTGGAGACGGAGTTGGACGGTGCCCGCGAGCTGAAGGAGGCTGGCGGCCTCACGCTGCCGCCCGGAGCGGACGGGGGCGGCGGCGAACGCCCGGTCTCCCTGGCGGCCGGCCCGGCGTACGTCGCGCTGCTGGGGCTCCAGCACGTGCTGGCCGGGACGACGGCGCGCCTGGAGAACGCCGCCCCCGCCACCGCCCACCCGGCCGTGCCGCCCCCGGGCGCATTCGACGGCCCCGGCGAGCACACCGTGCGCGCGCTGCGCTGCTCGTTCTCCGAACTGTCCGTCCCCTTCACCCTCTTCGTGCACCACCGCTTCGAGCAGGCGCTGCGCGCCCTGCCCACCCGCGCCGACGGCCACGCGCTGAACGACCTGCCCGAGGACTGCCCCGTCCCGGACCGGGCCCGCCCCGGGCACACCGCCGACTGCCCGCACTGCCAGTGGTTCCTGCGGACGAACCCGGCCTACGCCGGTATCCCGCACCGGCACGCCAGGCTCCTCCAGGACACCGTGGACCTGGCCGTACGGTCCCATCTGGCGCTCGCCCGCGCCGCGTTGACCGGCGGCAGCGGCGGGCTGGACCGGGCCTGCGCGCAGTGGGGCGAGGCGATCCGGGTCGCGGCCCGCGCGGCGATGGCCGTACGCACCAAGCAGGCGGTGGCGCGGATGGTGATGGGCCGCGCGGACGCGCTCGCGGACGAGGGCGGCGCCCGGCTCGGCGGCGCGCTGGACGAGGCGGTGGTGGTGGTCGAGCGGACCATCCCGCTGCTGGGCCCGCCCGGCCGGGGCAGCCTCGCCGCCAAGCTCTCCGAACTCCTGGCCACCAGGGGCGTGTGGCGCGGCTACGGCTGCGCCGAGTACGACATCCCGCCCGACATGGCGCGGGCGGAGCGCGACCTGCGGCGGGCGCTGGAGTTGAACCCGGAGTCCGCCTACGCCCGCGACAACCTGGCGCGGGTGCTGATCTTCGGGCTCGACCCGCGCCCGCTGATGGCCACCCGGCTCTACCAGATGACCGTGCTGAACGAGGCGCTCACGCTCATGCACGAGGGGCTCACCAGGGCCCCGGCGCACGCCCGTTACCGCAAGACGGTGTCCCACGCGCTGGACGCGCTGGACTCCCTGCTGCTGGCGGGCATGACCACCGAGCAGCTGCGCCGGCACATCGAGGGCGTCGCCGAGGAGGTGCGGCGGGCGGACGGGGACCCGGCCGACCGCTGCCGCGAGCTGATCCCGGAGGCCGCGCGGAAGCGGCAGCGCGGCGACACGACGGGCGCGCTGCACTGCCTCGTACGGGCCTCCCGCGTGCACCCGGCGGGCGTGCCGCTGACCATCCTGCTGGACACCGTCGGACTGCGGCTGCGCGAGCTGCGCGAAGCGTCCGAACCGTCCGAGCCGCACGAGAGCGCCGATCCGCGCGGGCCGCGCGGCGGCGGAGGGGAGTGAGGACGCGTGTTCAAGGACCCGGAGAGCGTCTGGCGGGGCCCGTTCCCCTACGACGTGCTGGCGCGGGTGGGGGTGACCCCGGAGACCACCCATGCCGAGATGCAGGACGTCTCCTTCGAGCTGATGGTCCAGCGCCTGATGACACCGGAGACGCAGACCGCCTGGAACGAACTCCGCATGCTCCAGAAGCGGTTGCTGGTCGACCTCTCGCTGTGGGACGTGGACCTGCGGGCGGAGGCCGCCGAGGCGCGGCGCGGACTGGACGAGGCGCTGCGCAGCCCCGGCGAGCCGCCGGGACTCGCGCAGCTGCTCACCCTCGGCGACGAGGAACTGCATGTGCTCGTGGACGAGTTGGACGGCGTCGAGCTGCGCCCGCCACCACTGCCGGCCGCGCCGGGGGAGACCGGCCCGCTGGAGACCGGCCCGCTGGAGACCGGCCCGCTGGACACCGACGGCCCCGGCGACCTCGTACCGCCGGGACTGCTGGACGAACTGATCCGCTTCGACCTCTGAGGGCCAACGATGAGTGTTCCCCGACCATCAGGCGCAGGCGCAGGCGCAGGCGCAGGCGCAGGCGCGGCAGCGGCCCAGGACCGGCTGCGCTTCGAGTTCGCCATGGCACTGGACGAGCAGCAGGCCGCACACCGGGCCGAGCTGGACGGTCTGCTGGGCGGCCTGATCGCCGCGCTGGACGCCCTGGAGCGGCTGCTGTCGACCGGTCCCGTGGACGACCCGGCGGCGTACCGGGAGAGCGTGCGGCTGATCACCCGGCAGCTGGAGGAGGCCGTACGCGCGGGCGGCCTGGAGCCGATCGGGCTGGTCGGCGAGCGCGCCGAGCCCGCCACGCACCAGGTCGTGGAGGTGCGGGAGTCGGCGGTGCCGGAGGCGCGGGACGAGGTCGTGGAGGTGCTCCAGCGCGGCTACCGGCTGCGCGAACGCGTCCTGCGCGCCGCCCGCGTGGCGGTCGCCGTACCCGCCGCCGACGCGGCACCCGCCGCCTCTCCCAGACCCGACCCGCACGCACCCGACCCGCACGACTGACCGCACCCGCATCCCACCCGCACACCCCACCGAACCGCCCCAGGGCCCCAGGGAGACACAGCGACCATGAAAGCCATCGGCATCGACCTCGGCACCACCAACTGCGTCGTCACCCGCTACGACCAGGCCCGCTCCGCCGCCGCCGTGCTGGCCAACGGCGAGGGTGAGTCGCTGACCCCCTCTGTGGTCGCGGTGCGCCGCCGCGACGGCGACGAGTCGCTGCTCGTCGGCATCCCCGCCGTGAACTTCGCACGGCTCCAGCCCGCCGACACCGTCTTCTCGGTCAAGCGCCTGATGGGCCGGGACTTCGCCGACCCCGCCGTGGCCCAGGCGCGCGGCAGGCTCAACTACGAGGTCGTCGCGGGCCCCGACGACGACCCGCGCGCCCACGTCATGATGGGAGGACGCCCGCACACCCCCGCCGACGTCTCCAGCATGATCCTCGGCAAGCTCAAGCGGGACGCGGGCCGTTCGCTCGGCGGCGAGGTCACGCACGCCGTCATCACCGTCCCCGCCTACTTCCGCGACGCGCAGCGTGCCGCCACCCGGGAGGCGGGCACCAAGGCCAACCTGGTCGTCAAGAAGATCATCGACGAGCCGACGGCCGCCGCCCTCGCCTTCGGCCTGGAGATCGACCAGCGCGACCGCCGCCGCGTCCTCGTCTACGACCTGGGCGGCGGCACGTTCGACATCTCCATCCTCCAGGTCGCCAAGGACGCCGAGGGGCACGGCCACTTCCAGGTGCTCGACTACACCGGCGACAGCTGGCTCGGCGGCGACGACTTCGACGGCGTGATCGTCGAGCGCATCATCGCCTGGGTCAAGGAGCGCTGCGGCGTGGACCCCTCCGAGGACCGCAAGTTCCTGCTGCTGGCCAAGTACCATGCCGAGCAGGCCAAGCGTCAGCTCAGCCAGCTGGACGAGGCGGACATCGTCATCCCGGCCGCCTTCCGCGCCCCTGACGGCGGGGTGCTGGTCGACGTGGAGATGACCCTCACCCGTGTCGAGTACGACGCCATGATCGCCCCCTTCGTCGACCGGACGATGGCGCTGGTGCAGGACGCCCTCAGCAAGCAGAACCTCACCAACGAGGACATCTCCGATGTCCTGCTGGTCGGCGGCTCCACCCTGACGCCGAAGGTGTACGAGACCGTCGAGTCGCGCTTCGGCCAGGCCAAGGTCCGCCGCAACATCAACCCGATGGAGTGCGTGGCCCTGGGTGCCGGAATCCTGGCGGGCACCATGAACGGCGTCGCCTGCCCCGCCGCGGAGTGCGACCGCTCCAACGAGGAGGACGCGACCGTCTGCGAGAACTGCGGCCAGTCGCTGGACCAGGCGCGCCCGCTCGACTCCCCCACCATCTACGAGGTGACCGGCATGGCGCTGGGCATCGCCGCCGTACGCGGCTCGCAGCAGGACACCTTCGTCCCGATCATCCCGCGCGGCACGCCCTATCCGCTGCCCGAGCCGATGCGCCGCACCTTCCAGGCGACCGACGGCCGGTTCATCCGGGTCCCCGTCTACGAGGGCGACAAGGAGGTGGCCAGCCACAACTTCGAGCAGGGCGTGGTGGAGTACGAGCTGCCGAAGGAGATCGACGTCAACAGCCGTGTGGACGTGACCTTCAACTACGACGCCGACCGCATCGTGCTGGTGCGCATCGGGGTGCCGGGCACCGACATGGTCAAGGAGACGCCCCTGCGCACCAACACCCACCGCACCCCGCCCCCCGAGACGGAGGCCGTCGAAAGCGCGGCGTGGCGCGATGAGTTGGTGCGGGCGGAGTCCGAGACGCGGCGCTTCCTGTCCACCCACGAGCCGTACATCGAACCGGCCCAGGCCATGCGCATCCGCCGCAACCTCGAACAGGCCCAGCAGGCACTGAACTTCTCGGACGACGAGGAGTGCCGCCGCATGACCAACGTGCTCAGCGCCGACCTGTTCGGCTCCGGCATCGCCTCCCAGCTCATCCTGGCCGAGCGCGCCGCGGACGGGGCGCCGCCGGAGGTGGCCCGGCAGATCAACGAGGCCGCCAGCGACGTACGGCGGTCCTACCAGAGCGGGCAGCGCGACTTGGCCGACGAGCAGGCGCGGGTGCTCAAGCTGCTGGTCGCCCGCGCCTTCCAGGCGCGCGACGTGGCCGAGGTCCCCGACGAGGTGGCGCACGGCGGGCTGCTCCGGCTGCTGGACGAGTGACGCGCCCCGCGCATGACGCACCCCGCGCATGACGCACCCCGCAGATGACGCACGTCGAAGAGACGCACGACGCACGACGAAGGAGCACCCGTGCCGCTGGTCAGCCTCGGTGTCGATCTCGGCAGCACCGGCCTGCGCGCCGCGTACGCCCCGCCGGGCGGCCCGCCGCGCTTCAGCAGGCTGCCCGCGGCGCTCTGGCCGTGGCCGCTGTGCGAGCACCCGCGGGACGGGTCGATCCCGCCCGACTTCACCAGCCTCAAGAGCAGGCTGGGCGACGAGCGCCCGGTGCGCTCCGGCGGCCGGCAGGTGCCCGCGGGGCAGCTGGTGGCGCGGGCGCTGCGCGCGCTGCGCGAGCAGGTGGAGGCGGACACGGGGGAGGCCGTCGGCCAGGCGGTCATCAGCGTCCCGGCCCGCTACGACTCCGCCCGCCGCGCCGCCCTCAAGGACGCCGCGACGGAGGCGGGGCTGACCCGTACGCGGCTGGTGAGCGACTCGGTCGCGGCCGTCGTCGGGCATACCCGGGGTGTGGGCAGCGGCACCTTCCTGATGTACGGGATGGGCTGCGACGGGTTCGAACTCGGCATCGTACGCGGCGCCAAGGGCCACTACCGGGCGCTGGGTTACGAGGGCGGGTCGGCGCCGGGCGGTGGCACGCTGGAGCAGCAGCTCATCGGCGCCCTGCTGCACGTGCTGCGCCCGGCGCTGGCGGAGGCCGGGGTAACCCGCTGGGACGAGGCCGAGTGGCAGGCGCTGCGCGCCCGCGCCCAGCAGGTCAAGGAGGAACTCGGCGGCGAGTCCGCGGGGCACGGGCCGCCCTCGCTGCTGGCGCTGGACGCGCGGGGGCGGCGCGGCGGTGAGATCGCCCGCGAGCGCTTCCACGGGCTGCTGCGGCCCCAGCTGGACTGGGTGGGGGAACGGCTCTCCGCGCTGCTGGAGCAGTGCGGGCTGGCGGTGCCGGATCTGGACGCGGTGCTGCTCACCGGGGGCAGCACTGCGCTGGCCGGGGTCCGCGACTCGGCCGCGGGGCTGGGCGCCGCGTGCGTGCGGGCGGCCCCGGAGCTGATCGCCGAAGGGGCGGCGCTGCACGCCGAGTTCCTCAGCCGCTCGCCGCTGGCGGTACAGGACGACCGGCCGGGCCCGGCGGAGTCCGAGCCGGATCCGGCCGGCGCGGGCCGTACGCCCGGCGGGACGCACGGGGCGGGGGAGGCGCTGCCCCGGCTGATCGCGGCCGTGGTCAGCGACACGGCACCGCCGGACCTTTCCCCAGCCCCGGACCCGGCCCTCCCCTCGGACCCGCAGCCGCCGACGGTGGCGGCCCAGGCGCGCCAACTGATCGCCCAGGGAAGGCTGGAGGACGCCTCGGCGCTGCTGAGCCGCACCCTGACGGAGGTGCGCGCACTGCTGGACGAGATCGCCCGCACCCCGGCCCCGGCCCCGGAGCCTGCCCCCGCGCCCCCGCCCGTCGGCGAGCGCTCCCCGCTGGCCCTGGCCCGCACCCTGCTGGCCAAGGGCCAGTACGAGCACGCCGTCCGCGAGTCGCACGTCGCCTGGGCCGAACACCCCGGCCGTACGGACGTCTTCGAGGGCATGATCGAGGTCCACTCCGACGCGGCCATGGCCGAGCAGGGACCGGACGCGCCTGCGGAGCGCCTCGCGGACGCCGAACGCTGGCTGGAGTGCGCCTACCGGCACGACCCGACCAACGTCCAGTTGCGCGGACTTCTGGCCGAACGCCTCTACCAGCACGCGCTGACCCTCCAGCGGCAGGGCAGCCGTACGGAGGCGCTGGCCGTCCTGGAGCGCAGCGTGGGCTGGGGCCCCGAACACCGGGAGGCCCAGGAGCTGTACAGCAGGCTGAGCCGCAAGCGCACCACCGGCTGACGTCCGCCCCGTGCACGCCCGCGCGCCGGTTCCGACCCCGGTGGGCGGGCACGTCCGTCACCCTCCGCGCGTTCCCTCACCTGAACGAGAAGCCGCGTCTCCTCCCGTACCGCTCGCCCGGCGCCGTCCCGTACAGCATGCTTCCGAGAGCGTGGGTACACAGTGGATGCCCAGGACAAGGAGAGCCATGAACGACGGTACGGAATCTGCCCGCCCGCCCCGCAGGAGGATCGGCGCGCTGGCCGTGATCCGGGACGAGAGCGGCGCCGTGCTGGTGGTGCAGCCCCGCCACCGCCAGGGATGGAACCTGCCGGGCGGACGCGCGCGGCCCGACGAGATGCCCCACGTGGCCTGCGCGCGCGAGGTGCTGGAGGAGACCGGGCTGTCCGTCGACGCCGTACGCCTCCTCGCGCTGGACTACGTCCCGGCGGACGCGGAGGACGGCGCGGTCGAGGCGTACAACTTCGTCTACGACGGCGGGACGTACCCCGTCGGCACCGCGGTGACCGTACGGCGCGAGCAGGTGAGCGCGTACGCCTGGGTGCCGCCCGGCGACCTGGCCGGGCACGCCGAGGCGCCGCAGGAGCGGCGCATCCGCGCGGCCCTGGCGCAGACGGGCACGGGCGAGACGGCCAGCCTCGTACGCGGCCATCCGGTGGCGGTGCGGGAGACTCCCTGACACCGTGGCGGAGGCGGCGGGTGTGACGGGCGCGACGGCTGTGCCGGTCGGCAACGCCCGCGCCGTCCGCGCCGCCCGCGCCGATCGAAGGAGCCCACCATGACCATCCGCCGGGTGATGCCCGACATCCGTACCGAGGCCCTGGAGGAGAGCCGGGACTTCTACGGCCTCCTCGGCTTCGAGGAGGTCATGAACCTCGGCTGGGTCGTGACGCTCGCCTCGCCCGCCAACCCCACCGCGCAGGTCACCTTCATGAGCCGCGACCAGAGCGCCCCGGTCGTACCGGACATGAGCGTCGAGGTGGAGGACGTGGACGCGGTCTACGCGGCGGTGCGTGCGAGCGGCGCGGAGATCGTGCACTCCTTGCGGGACGAGGAGTGGGGCGTGCGCCGCTTCTTCGTCCGCGATCCCAACGGCAAGGTGGTCAACGTACTCGGACACCGGTGACCGGACCCCGGCCCCGCGCGAGCGGGCGCGGGGGCCGGTCCGTCCAGTACCTGCCAGCCCGTTGACGAGTGAGGATGTCCCGGCTTGGCGATGCTTCCCCCAACGTTGGTCAAGCATGGGGGGACGCATGGAACCGACCGAGTTGGCCGCCGTCGCCGTCCGGCTGCTGGTCTCGTCCGCGCGCGCCGGCGGGCCCGCGGACGCGGAAGCCCGCCTGCGCGAGGTGGTCGCCCGTCGCCTGGAGCGGTCACCGCAGGGCAGTCGGGCACTGGTCGAACTGGCCGAACTGGCCGAACCAGGCGAGGCGGCCGAACTGCCGCCCCTCCAGGTGTCCGCCCCCCGCCCCCTCCACGACAGCCCGTTACCCGAAGTCCCGCTGCCTGAAGGCAGGTTACTGGCCCGCCCACTGCTCGACGGCGTGCTGCTCGACGTGGTCCTGGCGGACCGCGAGTTCCGCCGGAGGCTTCAGGAGGCGGTGGACGAGGCCCTGGCGGCGGCACGTCCGCCCTGCTCCGCACGCCTGCGCACCAGCCGGACGGCGGCCGTCGCCGCCGTGCTGGCCGTCGCCGTGGCGACCGTGCTGGTCTTCCGCGCGAGCGGGGAGGAGCAGGCGGCGGAGCCGCTGCACGACCCGGCCGTGATCCGCGCCGTCGTGCCCGACCGGGGCAGCGTGCCCTCGGACTGGACCGTGACGGAGCAGATCCAGGCCGGGCGCTGCGGCACCGGTGACGACTGCGCGCGGCTGCTCGGCAGCGCCCAGGCGGGCTGGCGCAACGCCGAACTCGTCGTGTACGCCGCCACGTCCGAGGCCGCCGCCGCCGACGTCTACCGCAAGGAACTGCGGCGGCCCCCCACCGGCCCCGGCTCCGCGACGCGTACGAAGGTGGCGGGTTTCGGCGACGAGTGCGGCGGCTGGCGCCTGGGGGACCGCGCCGCCGTGGTCGCCCGCAGCGGCACCGTGGTGGTGCGGGTCGCGGGCACCGGCACCGGGAGCGGCCCCGACTCGGAGACGGAGCGGCTGGCGCGGGTCACCGTCGCCCGCGCCGACCAGGCCCAGCGCGGCCAGGACCCGAACGCCTCGATGCGCGGCTGAGAGGCCGTCGGGCTGTTCGTCGGCTCGGCTCGCACTTCGTGTACGTCTACGGCCAGGATGTGGCCGTAGACGTACACGAAGCGGCCGAACCCCCGCCCCGTGAACCACCCCGGCACCCACGGACAGACAAGAGGGCGTGAAGACGAATCAGGCAGAACTGAGAAGCCGGTTGCGAGCCGGTGACCCGGATGCCTTCGGGACGCTCTTCGACACGTACGCGCGCTCCGTCTACAACCACGCCTTCCGGCTGACCGGCGACTGGTCGGCGGCCGAGGACATCGTGTCGCTGACCTTCCTGGAGGCGTGGCGGCTGCGCACCCGTGTCGAACCCGAAGGCGGCTCCGTACGGCCGTGGCTGCTCGGCGTGGCCACGAACGTCGCACGCAACACCCGCCGGGCCACCCGAAGACACGCGGACGCCGTCGCCCGCCTGCCGCCCGCGCGGGTGGAACGCGACTTCGCCGACGACGTCGCGGCGCGCCTCGACGACGCGGCGGAACTCGCCGTCGTACGGCAGGTGCTGAGCACGTTGGGACGCAAGGAGCGCGAGGTGCTGTCGCTCTGCGCCTGGGCGGGGCTCGACTACGCGGGGGCGGCCAACGCCCTCGGCATCCCCGTCGGCACGGTGCGCTCCCGGCTGTCGCGGGCCCGCAAGCAGCTGTCGGCGGCGCTGGAACGGCCGGGCGGCGGCGGACAGATGAAGGGTGGCCGAGCGCTCTCGGCCAGGACGCTCGAGGAAGGAACCCGATGACCACGAGACCGGAACGTTCGCAGCCCTTCGAAACCGCCGAGGTGCCGGAGCTGCTGAAGGCGCCCGAACTGCTGGAGATGCCGGAGAAGGAACTGCCGTCCGGACGACACCAGTTGCTCCGCGAGCACCTGCTTGCCGAGGTGCGCGGGGAGGCGCCGTCGGCGGCGCCCGCGGCGCACCGCCCGGTGTGGCGGCGGCCCCTGCTGACCGCGGGGGGCATGGCCACCGTGCTGGCCGTCGCGCTCACCGTGGTCCAGCTGACGGGCGACGAGACGACACCGTCCGCGTCCGCGGCGGCGGTCGAGCTGCTGGAGGACGCGGCGCTCGCCAGCGAGCACCAGAGCCTGCCGGACGGCATCGAGGACGACCAATTCGTCTACGTCAGGAGCAAGACCGGGTACATCCAGGGCGTGAACGGCGGGAAGACCAAGCTGGAGCCCATCCACCTGCGCGAGGTGTGGCTTTCGGTGGACGGCACCCGCGACGGCCTGCTGATCGAGGACAACGCGAACGGCAGGACGAAGCTGGAGGCCGAGGATTCGGGCGAGGACCCCTCCGCCACCTACCGGCGCCTCCAGGCACTGCCGACCGACCCCGGGAAGATGCTCGAGTGGCTGCACCGGGAGAGCCAGGGCGGACAGAGCGAGGACCAGGCCACCTTCACCCTCGTGGGTGACCTGGCGGCCGAGTCGCTGCTGCCGCCCGAGGTCGGCGCCGCGCTCTTCCGCGCCGCGGGCCGGATTCCCGGCGTCGAGGTGGACCGGGACGTCGTGGACGCGGCGGGCCGGCACGGCGTCGCCGTCGTGCTGGAGAGCCACGGCGAACGCACGGAGCTGATCTTCGACAAGAAGACCAAGGAGTACCGGGGCGAGCGCGTCGTCTCGCTCCAGGACTGGGAGGGCGGGGTGAAGAAGGGGGACCCGATCGGCAGCAGCGCGATCCTGGAGCGCGCGATCGTGGACGAGGCGGGGCAGCGGCCGTAGCGGCCGACGTCCCCGCGTGCCCGGCCGACCCGCCGACGGTCGGCCGGGCACGGCACGGCGCGGCACGGCACGGCACGGCGCGGCGCGGCACCGGCTCCGCGACGTGGCAGGCCCCGACGTCACAGGCCCCGCGCGCCGTCGATCCGCTCGCGGAGCAGGTCGGCGTGGCCGTTGTGCCGCCCGTACTCCTCGACCATGTGGACCAGCACCCAACGCAGCGACACGGTCCCCCGCCACGCGTCGACCCCCTCGACGTCCAGGTTCGGCGCCTCGGTCACGAACCGTTCCGCGAACGCCACCTCCGCGTGCCATGCCTCCCAGGCCTCGGCGACGACGGCCGGGTCCGGCACCGCCCCGGTGAAGTCGCCGTCGGGGTCCGTGGCCGAGGAGAAGAGCAGTGGCGCGTCCAGCCCGCCCAGCACCCGCCGGAACCAGCGGCGTTCCACGTCGGCGAGATGGCGCAGCAGGCCGAGCAGCGAGAGCGTGGAGGGGGCCACGGAGCGCTGCGACAACTCCGCCTCCAGACCTGAGCACTTGAGCCGCAGCGTCGCGCGCTGGTCGCTCAGGAAGTCGACGAGCAGCCCGCGCTCGTCCCCGTTGGCCGGACGGCTGAACCTGGCGTCGTCTTCCGGCGAGGCGAATATCTCGGCTCTTCTTCGAGGATTCCTCATACCGCCATCCTGGCCCGGCCCCTCCGGGGGGTGATGTGCGGGCTGTGCGGGGTCCCGGCGATGCGGGACCGATGATTTCCTTCGCCGCCGGCGGTCAAGACGTGCAGGCGCGTATCTGGCGCACGGACACGCAACGAGGAGGCACACCCCATGGCAGCCCCGAGCAACATCACCGGATTCGGCGTCATCCTCGGCAGCACGGACCCCGAGCGGCTCATCGCGTGGTACCGCGCCGCGCTGGAGCCGCTGGGTGCCCGCTGGGAGGAGCACCTGCTGGTCATCGGGCCGGGGGCGATCATCGGCTTCGACCGCCGTGATGACGTCGCGGACCAGTCCGCCGAGCCCGGCAGGCATCTGGTCAACCTCACCGTGCGCGACATCCGGGCGGCCGAGGAGCATCTGAACACCCTCGGGGTGACCTGGGCGCGGCCGGTCGAGGAGGTGGGCGAAGGCTGGATCTTCTCCACCGTGGTGGACCCGGTCGGCAACTACCTCCAGATCATCCAGGTGCCCGGCACCGCCTGAGTGCTGTCCCGCCCGCCCCGATGGATCAGCGGGGGCGGTGGCGGGTCGCGGGTGGCGGGTCGCGGATGTGCGGGCCGGAGGCCAGGGGCGCGGGGCCGCCGCGTCGTGCCCGTGGGCCTCCCGCCGTGGCCCGGCGCCCGTACGGCCGTCAGCGCTTGCCGCTCGCCTTGCCGCCCGTCTTCCCGCCCGTCTTCCCGCCCGTCTTCGCCGCCGCCGTCTTCGCCGCCTGCTTGGCCTCGCGCTTGTGGGCGCGCACCCGCTCCAGCGACTCCGGCCCGGTGATGTCGGCGACCGAACGGTGCGCGTCCGCCTCCCCGTACGGCCCGGCCGCCTCCCGCCAGCCCTCGGGCCGTACGCCGAACTGCTTGCCCAGCAGCGCCGTGAAGATCCGCGCCTTCTGCGCGCCGAACCCGGGCAGCTCGTGCAGCCGCCGCACCAGGTCGGCGCCGTCGGCCGCGTCCTGCCACACCGCGCGCGGGTCCCCGGCGTAGTGCTCCACCAGGTACTGGCACAGCTGCTGCACCCGCTTGGCCATCGACCCCGGATAGCGGTGCACGGCGGGCTTCGCGGAGAGCAGTGCGGCGAACTCCTCCGGCGCGTACGCGGCGATCTCCCGCGCGTCCAGGGTGTCCCGGCCCATGCGCCGCGCGATCGTGTACGGCCCCGTGAACGCCCACTCCATCGGCACCTGCTGGTCCAGCAGCATGCCGATCATCGTCGCCAGCGGATCGCGCCCCAGCAGCTCGTCCGCCTCCGGCTCCTGCGCGAGCCGCACGGTGATGTCCATTCCCCGATGATCGCCCCGATGCGGGCCCCGCGCACGCGGGCCGCGCCCGCGCGGGTCCGTGACTCTCCGCAGCCACCGGGGTGCGGGCCAGGCGTACTGCCCAAGTGGTGCTGATTTGCCTACCATTGAGCACCGGAGCGGGCTGGAGTGGGGAGGGCGAAGGTGGAGCCGGAACTGGCAGCACTGACGTCGACAGCGGCGGCGACGCTGGTCGGCCTGATGGTCACGGACGCCTGGGCGAGCGCGCGGGCGCGCGTCGTCGGCTTCCTCTCCCGCGGCGACGCCGACGCGGGCACCGCCGCCGAAGCCGACCTGGAGGTCGTACGGGCCGAGCTGGCCGACGCCGTGGCCTCCGGCGACCAGCCGGTCCTCGCGGACGCCGAGGCCGAGTGGCGGACCAGGCTGCGCCGCGTGCTGGCGGCCGACCCCGGCGCGGTGGCCGAGCTGCGCGCCCTGCTGGACGAACTGGCGCCGCCCGCGGCGGCGGACGGGGCGGACGGGCGCGGGGCCGTGCACAACACGATGAACGGCGAGGCGTGGGGATCGTTCGTGCAGGGCCGCGACTTCTCGAACCTGACGATCGGGGCTCCCGGCACGCCTGGTCCTCCCGGCCCTCCCGGCAGCCTCTGAGAGCCGGGCGCTCCCGTGGCGGAGTGAGCGCGTCAAGGCTGGTGCCCGGCGAGCACGGCCGGTTACGGTGTGGGCACAACCGACCCGCGTGCGCCCCCGTCGCGCGCCCGCGCGTGCGGGCTCCGCGTACGGGCCCGCGCACGGCCGTCGGCGAGCCCTGAGCCCTGAGGACTGGAGCGACCGTGACCGACGCGCACACCGACGGACTGCCCGGCAGCATCGACGCCTCCGTCCCGCACTCGGCCCGGATCTGGAACTACTGGCTGGGCGGCAAGGACAACTTCGAGGCGGACCGCGCGGCGGGTGACGCCTACACGGCGGCCTTCCCCGGCATCGAGGACCTCGCCCGCACCACCCGGCACTTCCTCGCGCGCACCATCCGCCACCTGGCGGGCGAGGCCGGCATCCGCCAGTTCCTCGACGTCGGCACCGGGCTGCCCACCGCCGACAACACCCACGAGGTGGCCCAGCGCGTCGCTCCCACCTCCCACGTCGTCTACGTGGACAACGACCCGCTGGTCCTCGTACACGCCAACGCCCTGCTGACCAGCCACCCCGACGGCGCGACCCACTACATCAGCGCCGACCTCCATGACCCCCAGGCCATCCTCGACGGCGCCGGCCGGACGCTCGACCTCTCCCAGCCGGTCGCCCTCATCCTCAACGGCGTGCTGGGCCACGTCGCCGACGGCGCGCAGGCGCGCGACACCGTCCGGAGACTGATGGCCGGACTCCCGCCGGGGAGCTACCTTTCGCACAGCGACGGCGTGGACGAGAACCCGGTCAACAGCGCGGCCCAGGAGGACTACAACGACTCCGGCGCCGTCCCCTACGTCCTGCGCACCCCCGAGCAGCTCCTCGCCTTCTACGAGGGCCTCGAACTCGTCGAGCCCGGCCTCGTCCGCGTCACGTACTGGCACCCCGAGAGCGATCCCGAACTCGCCCCGGACGTCGCCGCGTACGGCGCGGTGGCACGCAAGCCGTAGGACCTCGGGAGCGGGTCCGGCGGCGTGCGGGCCCGGTCCAGACACCGCGCGCTTCGGCGGCCCTCAGCGGGCGCGCTGCCAGACCGGCTCCAACCCACGCAGCTCGTCCCGGAGTTGGCGTACCCGGACGAAGAAGGCGGCCGGGTCGTGCTCGAACTGGCGCAGCATCTCGCCGTAGAGCAGGCACGCGTCCTCGGGCATCTGGTACGCGCACTCGTGCGCGGAGCAGGTGTGCCACGAGGACGGCTGCGGGTTGAGTCCGGACCCGCACCGGGGGCAGGCGATCACGGCGCCGGCTTGCTGGTGCCGCATGGGTAGCAGATGTACCAGCCGTCCTGCGTCCTGGTCATCCGCCCGCCGCACCTCTCGCACGTCATGGGGTCACCTCCTGCCGCTGCCCCCGCTCGCGCTGCCCGGCAATGTACCGCGCACCCGCCCGGCGACGGCAGGGGCGGGTCACCCCCGCCACACCGCGCGCCCGGCGCGCCAGGGCTCCACTCCCCGGCGCGCGGACAGACCGGCAGCGCGCGGAGGAGATGACGCGCCGCCGCCGTGTAGTACCCGACGTACGCATCCGCCCCGCGCTCCCACGCACCCCATGCGGCGCCCAGATGCGCCTGGAGGGACAACGGCGTTGCGCCTGGAGGCACACGGCGCCCGGGGGCCGCTCCTGCCCCGTCCACGCGAAGGCGTGCCAGCGGGGGCCCGCGCGGTCGAATCGGTGAAACACGACGAGTTTCTCGCCGAAGAGCCAGAAGGGATCTCCAGCGGAGCGAGGCGGCCCGGGTCGGTGAGCATCCAACCCTGGAGTACGCAGTTCCCGGACTGGTCGTCGTCGTACACCGTCGGGGACTCGCCCTCACGGCTGTCCGGGTCTTGGCCCGACTCGTGCAGTGCCATCCTGGTTCCCTTCGCCGGAGCGAACGCGGTGTGCACGGACTTGCGCGCTCCGTAGCTGCCCTCGGCGGTGGGCCATCATGGTCGGTATGGACACCCGTTTCGTCGGCATCCCTGAGCTGGACGAGGCCCCCTCCGTGGCGGTCGTCGTCGACGTCATGCGTGCCTTCACCGTGGCTGCCTGGGCCTTCGGCCGGGGGGCGGAGAAGATCGTTCTCGCCGAGTCGCTGGACGACGCGCTGGCGCTCAAGGCCCGTCACCCGGACCGGCTGGCGCTCAAGGACGGGCCGCCCGCGCCCGGGTTCGACCTGGTCAACTCGCCGGGCCTGCTGCGGTCCGCCGACCTCGGCGGACGGACCGTCGTGCAGAAGACCACGGCGGGGACGGTCGGCGCCCTCGCGGTCAGGGAGGCGTCGCTCGTGCTGTGCGCCAGCTTCGCCGTGGCTGAGGCGACGGCCGGGTTCCTGCGGGCACGCGCGAGCGAAAGTGTGACGTTCGTGGTCACCGGCGAGGACGGACAGGCTGACGAAGACCTGGCGTGCGCCCAGTACATCGCGCGGAGAGCCACCGGGGCCGAGACGGATGCCGCCGGGTACCTCCGCCGCGCTGCCGAGTCGCGCGCCGCCGCCGAACTGGCGCAGGGGGTGCGCCAAGGAGTCCACCCTGACGACGTGGCCCTCTGCCTTGAGCTGGACCGGTTTCCCTTCCCCATGGTGGCGGCCTTGGAGGGCTCGGTCATGGTCCTGAGGCGTGGGCGCCTATCGTGAATGCCACGTCGCGGCGCGAGGAGCGAGGTGTGGTGTGCGGAACGTTCCGGATCTGGCGCTGGCGCGGCAGGTGCTGGCGGCGCAGCCCTTCAGCGGTCTGCTCGGCGCCCGGCTGGTCGCCTTCGGCGACGGCGAGGCGACGCTGGAGCTGGACATCCGCGACGACCTGCGCCAGCAGAACGGCCACCTGCACGGCGGCGTACTCGCCTACGCGGCGGACAACACGCTGACTTTCGCGGCCGGCACGGTGGCCGGCACCCAGCTGCTGACGGCCGGGTTCACCATCGACTACCTGCGCCCCGCGTGGGGCGTGCTGCTGCGCGCCCGCGCGCGGGTGGTGCGGGCGGGCCGCTCCCGTGTGGTGTGCCGCTGCGACCTGCTGGCCGTGGACGAGCAGGGCGTCGAGACCCTGTGCGCCGCAGCACAGGGCACGGTCGCCGTCCCGTAACCCGCCAGAGGCACCGTCCCCCGGCCGTTCCGCGCCCAAGGTACCCGCGAGCCAGGCCGCGAGGAGTCCATACGGTGATCGCACTGGGTGTACCGTCTTAGCACCCAAAGTGCCCGGACAAATCTGGTCGGCAGCGGAGCAGGACAACCGCGCCTTCCGCGCGGGCAGAACCAGAGGAGTCGGCCCGCTGTGGCGAAGAACTGCCCTCCCCGGCCGTCTGGTCGACTCAACTCGGCCCGGCGGTAGGCGTGATACGGCCCGAGACGGCTGCTCGCGTCGGAGCGCTGCCCAAGCTGCATGTCTATGTTGATGAGACCGGGGATCGCGGATTCAGCGACAAGTCCCGTGCGCAGTCACCCTTCTTCGCCATGAGTGCCCTTCTGGTTCCGCAAGAGGAGGAGTGGGCGGTCAAGGTTGCGGCAGGAGGTCTGCGGGCACTCGTTCACAGCGGCAGCCCGCAGGATGCGCTCAAACCCATTCACTGGGTGGACCACTTCAAGGCCAAGCGGCCTGAGCGACGGACCTGGGCCGCCCGGACGCTGGCCCGGATGCAGGACGTCACGGTGATCCACGTCCTCGCCCACAAGGACACAGTGCGCGAGGACTCAGGCATGCGTCAGAGCAAGGAAGTGTTCTACAACTACACCGTTCGCCTTCTGCTGGAGCGTGTCGCCCTCGCCGCTCGGGCCTGGCCGGGCGGGCGCCGGCTGGCGATCGTGCGCCTCGGCGCCGTCAAGCACATGGATCACTCGGCATCGGAAAGCCACTTGGACTGGGTGCGGAACGGCAACGGCACCACATACGACGTGCCATGGGCATTGATCAAATGGCCGCCGACGTGGCAGAGCACTCACCGTGACGGCATCCAACTGGCCGACATACATGCCGGTCTCCTCAACGCGGCGCTGAGCGGCAAACCGTCTGACACCGAGTGCGCCCGCAACCTGCTCCTTGTGCGTCATCAGCTTCGGCGGTCCAGGGCAGGAGCCTTGCTCGGCTACGGCGTGAAGGTGATCGGTGATCCGTCCTTCGTGACGGATCGTGCCTGGTGGCCGGACTGGCAGCGCTTATGACAGCTGAAAGCCCTCTGAGGGACTCCCGGGGGCCACAACCACCTCAAGGGTGGAGGGATCCAGTTCCCTGGTTCCGGCCGAACTCCCGGCAGCCCTTCGGAGGGCTCTGGCTTCGTCTCTTGCTGTGTCTCCTGAAAGTATACCCAGCGTCTCCCAGGAATCACCCGCTGAACTCCGTCGGTCCTCGATGCACGGGAGCGGGCATGAACGCGGTTCGGTGGGGAGACGTCAAGCGTGAGACGGCGGAGCGCCGTACCGACGTGGGCCGTCTCTACGGCGAGGTCCGTGCGTCCCGGTCGGCGGGCGCGCTCACGGGGTCAGGGTCTGGAACTCGCCGGTCTCCAGGGTGACGCCCAGTTCGGTCACCGGGACCGGCTCACCGAACGCGCTGGTGCGTTCGTTCCGGTAGTCCCGGCTGCTCGCGGAGGGCTCGGTGAGTAGCACGCACTGGCCTCGCAGGGGGTCGATGATCAGATACGCGGGGACGCCACCCGAGGCGTACACCTGGCGCTTCGTCTTGTAGCCGCGGTCGACGCTGGTCCTGGAGACCACCTCGACCACCAGGGTCACCGCCGCAGCGGGGATCAGCCGCCCGGACCCCTGCACCGCACCCCGTTCGAAGACGACGAGGTCCGGCTGCGGTTCGCTCGACTCCGCGGGGATCGCGAGGTCCTGTGTCTGCATGCGATGCCACTGGTCACGGGGGATCTGGTCCATCACGGACTCGACGATGAAGTGGTGAACCCGGTCAGAGCCGGGGGTGAGCAGGATCTCGCCTCTGATCAGCTGCGCCCGCATGCCTTCGGGAACGACGAGTTCCTCGAAGGCGCGCCGGGTGCGGTCGTCCGGAGCCGTCACGTCGGCCACCTTCCGGGACGGTGTCGGCGGGTGCGCGGCCCCGCCCCGCCCCGCCCGGTGGCCGGGCCGGGCGGGGTCCGCGTGGGCCGACGCGGGGCTAGAGGAAGGAGCGGATCTGGATCGTCTCCGTGCGGCCCGGGCCGACGCCGATCGCGGAGATCGGCGCGCCCGACATCTCCTCCAGCGCCTTCACGTACCCCTGCGCGTTCTTCGGCAGGTCCTCGAAGGTCTTCGCCTTCGTGATGTCCTCGGTCCAGCCCGGCAGGTACTCGTAGACCGGCTTCGCGTGGTGGAAGTCGGTCTGGCTGTAGGGGAGTTCCTCGACGCGCCTGCCGTCGACCTCGTACGCCACGCAGACCGGGATGCGCTCCCAGCCGGTGAGGACGTCCAGCTTGGTGAGGAAGAAGTCGGTCAGCCCGTTGACGCGCGTGGCGTACCGCGCGATCACCGCGTCGAACCAGCCGCAGCGCCGGTCGCGCCCGGTGGTGACGCCGCGCTCGCCGCCGATGCGGCGCAGCGCCTCGCCGTCCGCGTCGAGCAGCTCGGTCGGGAAGGGGCCCGCGCCGACGCGGGTGGTGTACGCCTTGAGGATGCCGATCACGCGCGTGATCTTCGTCGGCCCGACGCCCGATCCGGTACACGCCCCACCCGCGGTGGGGTTGGAGGAGGTGACGAACGGGTACGTCCCGTGGTCCACGTCCAGCAGGGTGCCCTGACCACCCTCGAAGAGGACGACCTTGCCGTCGTCGACGGCGTTGTTCAGGAGCAAGGTGGTGTCGGCGACATAGCCGCGCAACTGGTCCGCGTACCCGAGGAGTTCCTCGACGACCGCCTCCGGGGCGATCGCGCGGCGGTTGTAGAGCTTGGCCAGCACCTGGTTCTTGAAGTCGAGCGCCGCCTCGACCTTCTGGAGCAGGATCGACTCGTCGAAGAGGTCCTGGACCCGGATGCCGACACGGTTGATCTTGTCGGCGTACGTCGGGCCGATGCCGCGCCCGGTGGTGCCGATCTTCCGCTTCCCGAGGAAGCGTTCCGTCACCTTGTCGAGGGTCTCGTGGTACGGCGTGATCAGGTGCGCGTTCCCGCTGATCAGGAGTTTGGAGGTGTCGATGCCGCGCGCGTTCAGTCCGCTCAGCTCGGAGAGCAGGACCGACGGGTCGACGACGACGCCGTTGCCGATGACCGGCACGCACCCCGGCGAGAGAATCCCGGAGGGGAGCAGATGCAGCGCGTACGTCTGGTCGCCGACGACGACCGTGTGACCGGCGTTGTTGCCGCCCTGGTAGCGCACCACATAGTCCACCGAGCCGCCGAGCAGGTCGGTGGCCTTTCCCTTGCCCTCGTCACCCCACTGAGCACCGAGCAGCACAAGTGCGGGCACAGGCGTACACCCCTTCCGGGCGGGGCATGTCCCACGTGCGTGGCGCTTGTGCCATCGCGAGATCCGTGAAACCGGTGCCCCAGATAGTTGAAGCCCCTGGCGCAACAGCGACAGGGGCTCTTGCACCGAGAGATTACCGGAACTGTTTGCCGGGGTGCGAACAGGAGACCCTCTGCCGCGATGCGTCTGGGGTAACGGGACCCTGGTGGAACCGGGGAGATTCGCAGTCCTGAGAGAGGAACAAGGTGTCGGCTCCAGACCTGCTCGTGGTCATCGACCCCGTTGCCCGTCGGACGGACGGGGAGTCCGTGAGAATCGCGCGTGACGTGCTGTGCGCGGGAGCCCCGGGCACGAAGGTCTGCCTGCTCGACGAGAGTGCCGACGCGGCCCGCGTCCTCGCCCGCCGGGGCAGCAGACGCCTCGTGGTGGTGGGGGACGACCGGGCGCTGCTGCGTACGGTCCAGTTGCTGCACCGGGAGCGGGAGCTGGCCGGATGCACGCTGGCGGTGGTGCCCGTGGGGCCGCCGGGGGCGATCGCGCTGGCCTGCGCGCTGGGTGTCCCGCCCACGGCGGTGGACGCCTCGCGCGCGGTGCTCAGCGGCACGGACTGCCCGATGGACCTGCTGGTGGACGACAGCGGCGGGGTGGTGCTGGGCGCCCTGCGGGTCCCGGCCGGTGCACAGGGTGACGACGGGGCGCGCGGCGGTCGCGGGGGGCGCGGCGCGCGCGGGTACGGGCGGAAGGGCGGGCCGGAGCGCGGGCGGCCGGGCGTCGCCGGGGTGGACGGGCCGGACGGCGGCGCGGACGGCGGCGGCGCGGGCGGGGCCTGGGCGGCGGGGGAGGAGCGCGACCGGGAGGAGCGTGGGGAGTGGGCAGACGGGCGGGAGGGGGCGGACGGCGAGGCGGGCCGGGCGGGCGAGCCGCGCGGCGGTCCCGGGTACGGAGCCGAGGCCGGGCGCGGCGGGCCGGACGTCCCCGGCCCGTACGGTCCGCACGGCCCGGACGGCGGGGAGCGGGGCGGCGGCCCCGGCGGCCCCGGTGCCACCCCCTCCCGGTGGGCACCGCCCCTGCGCGGCTGCCGCTCGCTGGTGCGGACGCTGACGGGCCCCCTGACCCGTCCGCTGCCGCTGCTCGCCGCGCTGGCCGTACCCGGCGGCGGCCGGGGCGGTCCGGCGGGCGGCGGGCCGCAGCGCCTGCGGGTGGAGGCGGACGGCGCGCTCCTGGCCGACCTGGACCGGCCCGTCACGCAGGTGTCCCTCGCCCCGGGCGCCGGCGGCTTCGCGGAGGTCGTCGTACGGCAGCGCTCGTCGAGCACGCCGGTGCGGGCGCGGGCCCGTACGGTCACCGTCTCCGGGCCGGACTTCCGCTACCGCGCGGACGCGGTGGTGGGCGGGCCGGTGCGCGCCCGCACCTGGACGGCGTTGGAGTCGGCCTGGAGCCTGACCCTGCCGGGTCAGCGCTGACGCGGCCCCGCGCGGCGGTGCAGGGGTCGGCGGTCGGCGAGCGGCGGGGCAGGAGGGCTCAGCCTTCGTCCGCCCCGCCGCCCACGTGGGCTCCGTTGGCCTCGGACAGCGCGCGGGTGCGCCGCAGCAGCGCCTCGCGTACGGCCTCGGGCGCGAGGACCCGCAGGGGCGTGCCCAGGCTGAGCAGGTAGCGGGCGAGGCCGTCCGCGTCGGGGCCGCCGACCTCGACGACGGTGGCGCCGGGGCCGTCCGGGCGGTGGCTGCCCACGGTCGGGGGGACCAGCCGCAGCGCCTGGTCCATCGGCAGCGGGAGGCGGGCGGTCGCGTACAGCGCGTACGGGCCCCGGGCGATGGAGCGGGAGACCAGGAGGGCCGGGTCGGGCGGGTCGGCGAGTGCCACCGGCCGCCCGGTGGAGTGCACCCGCACCACCCGGTCGGCGCGGAAGGTGCGCCACTCGTCGCGCTCGGCGTCCCGGGCGACGAAGTACCAGCGGCGCCCCGTGTGCACGAGGCGGTACGGGTCCACGTCCCGGTCGGTGTCGCTGCCGTGCCGGTCGCGGTAGGACAGCCGGGCGCGCTCGCCACGACGGCAGACGGTGGCCAGTTCCAGCAGCATGCCGGAGGTGATCTGCCGGTCCTCGGGCCGGGGGGTGTGGACGAACGCGGCGTCCATCTCGCCGAGCCGGTGCGCGATCCGGGGCGGCAGGACCTGCCGCAGCTTCAGCAGGGCCGAGACCGCCGCCTGGTCGCTGCCGAGGACACCGCTGAGCGCGGCTTCGCGCAGCGCGACGGCCACCGCGAGCGCCTCCTCGTCGTCCAGGACCAGCGGCGGCACCCGGCTGCCGCCGCCGAGGCGGTAGCCGCCCCACGGTCCGGGGTCGGACTCCACGCCGTAGCCCAGCTCCCGCAGCCGGGCGATGTCCCGCCGGACGGTGCGCTCGGTGACCTCCATCCGCCCGGCCAGCTCGCCGCAGGTCCAGGACGGGCGCGCGGACAGCAGGGAGACCAGGCGCAGCAGGCGGGCGGAGGTGCTGATCACCTTGCGCATTCTCCCGCAGAACGTCGGGACGGCGACCAGGACCGGAACTGTCCTGGTCCCGTCATAGCGTCCTCGGCATGAACACCGGAACCGCAGCGACACCCGCATCCACCCCCGCAGCTCTGCCGACGATCCGCTACGCGGCCGTCACCTTCGACTGCCCGGACCCGGCCGAGCTTGCCCGCTTCTACGGGGAGGCCCTGGGCCTGCCCGTCGTCTACGCCGCTGAGGACTTCGTCCTGCTCGGCCAGGAGGGCGCGGCCGGGCTGGGCTTCAACCGGCTGCCCGGCTACCGCCGTCCCGGGTGGCCCGGCACGGAGCAGGAGAAGCAGGCCCATCTCGAACTGGGCGTCGACGATCTGGACGCGGCCCAGGCCAGGCTGCTGGCCCTGGGCGCCGTCGTGGCCTCACCCCAGCCGGACCCGGAGCGGTGGCGGGTCCTGCTGGACCCGGCCGGGCATCCGTTCTGCGTCACCACGCTGGCCTGAGCCCCGGACCGGCCGGGCGGGCCGGGTGCGCTCAGGCGTTCGGCGCCGGCTGGGCGTTCTGGACGCCCAGCTCCGCACGGCGCTGGCGCCAACGCTCCAGCATTCCGTTCATCTCGGTCTGGAGGAACTCGAAGAACTCGCCGGTCTCGCGGACCCGGCGGCCCTCCGGCGTGTCCAGGCCGAGCGTCTCGGCGCCCGCCCGGAGGGTGGCCGTCCAGTGGCTGAGCAGCTGGTCCCGGACGGTGAACGTCTCGTACCAGATGTCCTCGTGCAGGCGGTACCGCTCGCGCCGGGAGCCCGGCTCGCGCTCCCGGCTGATCAAGTGGACGTTCGCCAGGTAGCGCACGGCGCCGGAGATGGCGGCCGGGCTGCACCGAAGCCGCTCGGCCAGTTCGGCGGAGCTGAGCGCGCCCTGCCGGGAGGCGAGCAGGCAGGCGAAGACGCGGGAGGCCATGCGCTGCATGCCCGCCTCGGTGAGGTCGGCGGCGAGGCGTTCGACGAAGGGTGAGACGCGCCGGGCGTACTCCGCGCTGCCCGCCGGGGCGTGCGGGAGGTGCGGGGCGGCCTCGGCCGGCTCGCTCCCCGTGCTGTCTGCGTGCTGTCCCTGCCGCTCGTCGGCCACTGTCGTGCATCTCCCCAGCTGAAACCGTCCTGCCAATCCTAACGTTTCCTTAAGTTCACAAACTCCTGAAGTTAGCGTAGTTTCGAAATCATGACCACGGCAACCACAGCGATCTCCATAGCCGGACTCGTCAAGTCCTTCGGCAGGACCCGCGCGCTCGACGGCCTCGACCTGCACGTCGAGAAGGGAGAGGTGCACGGGTTCCTCGGGCCGAACGGCGCCGGGAAGTCCACCACCATCCGTGTCCTGCTCGGTCTGCTGCGCGCCGACTCGGGGCAGGCGAGGGTCCTCGACGGCGACCCCTGGCACGACGCGGTCGAACTGCACCGCCGTCTCGCCTACGTGCCCGGCGACGTCGAACTCTGGCCCAACCTCACCGGCGGCGAAGCCATCGACCTGCTCTCACGGCTGCGTGGGGGCCTGGAGCGGAAGCGCCGCGACGAGCTGATCGAGCGCTTCGACCTCGACCCCACCAAGAAGGGCCGCACCTACTCCAAGGGCAACCGGCAGAAGGTGGCCATCGTCGCCGCCCTCGCCTCGGACGCGGAGCTGCTGCTGCTCGACGAGCCCACCGCGGGCCTCGACCCGCTGATGGAGGTGATCTTCCAGGACGTCATCCTCCAGGCCAGGGAGGCGGGGAAGACCGTGCTGCTCTCCAGTCACATCCTGGCCCAGGTGGAGAAGCTCTGCGACCGGGTGAGCATCGTGCGGCTCGGCAAGGTCGTCCAGTCCGGCACGCTGAGCGAGATGCGGCACCTGACCCGTACGGCGATCGAGGCGGAGACCGAGCGGCCCGTCGTCGGACTGGAGGCGCTCCCGGGCGTGCACGACGTACGGCGGGAGGACGGGCGCATCCGCTTCGCCGTCGACGGCGCGCACCTGGACGGCGCCGTGCGCAAGCTCCTGGAGGGCGGCGTACGCAGCCTGCTCAGCCATCCGCCCACGCTGGAGGAGCTGATGCTGCGCCACTACGGCGACGTACTGGGCGGGCACGGGGCGGACGCGACGGACGGCCCGGCGCCGGCGGCAGCGCCGACCACACCGGACGCGCCGCGATGACCGCCGCCACCAGGGCCGCCAGGCCCACCGAGCCCGCCGCCCCGTCCCGCACCGGCAGCCGCCCCCTCGCGGGGACCGCGACCCTGCTGCGCTTCAACCTCCGCCGCGACCGCGTCCGCATCCCGGTCTGGATCGGCGCGCTCTTCCTGAGCACCCTCGGCACGCTCTCCAGCTCCGTGTCCCAGTACCCGGAGGCGGCGGACCGCGACTCCGCCGCCTCGACCCTCGACAGCCCGGCCGGACTGGCCATGACGGGCCCGCGGCACTATCTGGACGACTACAACTACGGCTCGATGATGAGCCATCAGATGCTCGGCTTCGTCGCCGTCATGGTCGGGCTGATGAGCGTGCTGATCGTCGCCCGGCACACCCGTACCGAGGAGGAGACCGGCCGTGCCGAGCTGGTCCGCGCCACCGTCGTCGGGCGGCACGCGCACCTGACCGCCGCGCTCGCCACCGCCGTACTCGCCAACCTCGCACTGGGCCTGCTGCTCGCCGTCGGCCTGGGCGGGCAGGGCACCGAGGGCGTCGGCTGGGGCGGCTCGCTGCTGTACGGGGCCGTGCACGTCGCCGTCGGGCTGGTCTTCGCCGCCGTCGCCGCGATCACGGTGCAGATCAGCCAGTACCCGCGCGGTGCCACCGGCCTGGCGCTCGCGGTGATCGGCGCCGCCTACGCGCTGCGCGCCGCGGGCGACGTCGGCAGCGGCGTGCTCTCCTGGTTCTCCCCGATCGGCTGGGTCCAGCGCACCTACCCGTACGTGGACGACCGCTGGTGGCCGCTGCTGCCCGCGCTCGCGCTGGCCGCCCTGGCCACCGGCGCCGCGTACCGGCTCAGCACCCTGCGCGACGTCGGCGGCAGCCTGCGCGCCACCCGGCTGGGCAGCCCCGTCGCCTCGGACGCCCTGACCCGCCCGGTCGGCTTCGCGCTGCGGCTGCACCGGGGCACGCTGGCCGGGTTTGCCGCCGGACTGCTGCTGCTCGGGATCATGTACGGCTCGATCCTGGGCGACGCGGAGGAGATGGCCGAGGAGATCGACGAGCTGCGGGAGGCGCTGGAGAAGGTCGGCGGCGCGAGCATCACCGAGTCGTTCGCCTCGACGGTGATGATCGTGATCGCGGTCGTGGCGGCGGTGTACGTGGTGATGGCGACGCTGCGCCCGCAGTCGGAGGAGACGGCGGGCCGCGCCGAGCCGCTGCTGGCGACCGGCCTGTCCCGGGTCCGCTGGGTCGGCGGACACCTCGTCGTCGCCATGACGGGCGGGGTGGCCGTGCTGGCCCTGACCGGTCTCGGCTTCGGCGCCGCGGGGGCGGCGGCCACCGGGGACGGCGGCCTCTTCCTCGACCTGCTCCTCGCGCCGCTCGCGTACGCCCCCGCGCTGTGGGTGACGGCGGGGGTCACGATCACGCTGTTCGGCTGGGTGCCCCGGCTCACGGTGGCCGCCTGGCTCGTGCCGGTGTACGGCTTCGTGGTCGGCTACCTCGGGCAGATCCTGGACTTCCCGGACTGGCTGGACAACCTGTCCCCGTTCGGCCATGTGGCCAAGCTGCCCGCGGAGAGCATGGAGTGGACCCCGGCGCTCGTCCTCACCGCGCTCGCGGCCGGGCTGGTGGCGCTGGGCCTGGCAGGGTTCCGGCGCCGGGACCTGGAGACGAAGTAGGCGCGCGGAAGCAGAAGCTGGCGCGCGGAAGCAGGTGCGCGGCGGTCCGCCGCCCGCGGGGGCGCGCCGGGGCCGGTCGCAGATGACCGCCCCGGCCGTCTCCCACGGGGGGAGGAGACGGCCGGGGCGGTGGCTCATCTGGGCGGTACGCCCGGTGGTGCGATCAGCCGGGGCCCCGGACGGGGCTGAGCTGCATGCCGAGGATCTTCCAGACGCCGTCCTGGCGGTGGTAGATCTGCGTGCCGCGGAAGCGGCCGTCCACCCGGCGGTCCTGGAAGGTGCCCTGCTGGTCCTGGATGCCGATGCCCACGGCCGTGTCGCCGTGAATCCGGAACTGCACGTCCTCCCAGGACAGCTTCTCGAACTTGAGGTCGCCCGACTCGAAGCGTGCGAGCCACTGCTCCCTGGTCAGCACGAACCCGGCCGGTCCGACGGCGGTGAAGTCGTCCGTCAGCAGGGCGGCCACGGCGCCGGCGTCGCCACGCTGCTCGGCGGCGGCCCACTCCTGGCTCAGCTCCTGCACCGTGCGGCCCATGCGTGATCCCCCTCAATCGTCGGGTGCAGCCGTGCCGCGAGGGCCGTGCTGACAAGGACAACGTTAGCGCGTCAATCGATAGACTTCAAACGATTCGATGTCTAACAATGCTAGAATTCTGTCATGCCCCCCACTCCCGGCCCCCCAGTCGGCCTCCGGCTCTCCTACACGGCCAAGACCGTCAGCCGCACCTTCGACGAGGCGCTGGTGGCGGAGGGCGGTTCCCTGCCGACCTGGTTGATCATGATCTCGATGCGTACCCAGTCCCTGGGCAGCCAGCGCGAACTGGCCGCGGCGGTGGGCATCCGCGGGGCGACGCTCACGCACCATCTCAACGCGATGGAGGCCGACGGCCTGATCACCCGCAAGCGCGACCCGGCGAACCGGCGCATGCACCAGGTCACGCTGACCGAGCGCGGCGAGGAGCTGTTCCGCCGCCTCGCCGTCGCCGCCCGCGCACACGAGCAGATGCTGCGCAGCGGGCTCACGGAAGAGAACATCGCCACGCTGGAGCACCTGCTCGACCGCCTCCGGCACAACGTCACGGCGGCGGGGAGCGGCAACGGCGCCAACGGCAGCAGCAGCGGCAACGGCAGTAACGGCGCCCGCCGCAGCAACGGCGCGCCCGGCTCCGGGCCCGCTGCCGCCGCTGTGGACAGCGTCGCCGACCTCGGTGACCTCAGCGACCTGGGGGGTCTCGGCAGCCTCACCGGCCTTGGCGGGCACGCGGACTGACCCGCCCTCACCGCCGCGCCCCCGCCCGGACGGCGCAGCCGCCCACCCGATAGGCGGCGCTGCTGGTGCGGCGCGTGGCGCGTGCTGCTCGCATGGAGGCATGACATCGCCGACGCGCGCGGGCGGACACCGCCGTGCCCGCTCCCTGGCCGCGGCCTTCGCCGCGTCCGCGGCGGTCGTGCTCGGACTCGCCGTCCCGGCCGCGGCCCAGAACGACAGCTCGGCGCCGGGCGAGGGCCTGACACTCACCCCCGCCTCGGCCGCCGCCGGACAGCCCGTGGCCGTACGCGCCGACTGCGCGAGCGGCGGCGGGCACGGTCAGGTCTTCTCGACCGCCTTCCGCTCCCCCGCGCCGCTGCGGTCCGGCTCCGACGGTACGGCCGTCGCGCGGGCCGTCGTACGTTCCGGGCTGCTGCCCGGTGAGCGCTACGTCGTCACCGCCATTTGCAGCGGGTCCGAGTCGCTGACCGCCTCCTTCGTGCACGCCGTCGGCGGTCCGGCGGACACCGGCCTCGGCCGCCCGCCGGAGCGGGAGGGCCGCGGGGTCGACAACGCCGCGCTCGCCATCGGCGGGGGCTTGGCCACGGCGGGGCTGGCGGGGTACGTGCTCACGGTGCGCGGCGGTTCCTCCCGTACGCCGCGCGGCCTGCGGGGCGCGGGACCGCACGGTACGGCGCGGGACGGCGCGGGCCGCCGCTCCGGGCAGAGACGGGGCTGAGCCGGTGCCGACCCGCCACGAGCGCCTCGCCCTGCACGGCCGCCGGCTGGAGGCCGCGGCGCTGGCCGGTGCCGTTCTGCTGACCGTCCTACTGTGCCGGCTGGCCCCGGGCGAGGAGGCGTCCGGCGCGGCGGACGACGCGCGCGGCGGCCTCGCGAACGTGGCCCGGGGCCTGGGGTCCAGCCCGGCAGCAGCCCCGCGGGACACCGCCGCAGATCCCGGGCACGCGGCGGGCGCGCTGCCCCGCTCGGCCCCCGTACGGCTGCGCATCCCGCGTACGGACACGGACGTGCGGGTGGCGGGCATCCCCGGGCGCCCGCAGGGACGGGGCGGGCCGGGCGCGGCCGAGGCGGCCGGGGCCGGGGCGCGGCGGGTGGCCTGGTACCGGGGCGGCCCGTCGCCGGGGGAGCCCGGACCCGCGCTGCTGGCCGGCCGGCTGGACACGGGCGGGGGCGCGGGCGCTGCGGCGGGCGCGGCCCCCGGCCGGGCCGCGCTGGCCGGGCTGGGCGGACTGCGCCGGGGCGCGGTGATCGACCTGTGGCGCGCGGACGGCAGCCGTACGCGCTTCGTGGCCGACGCGGTGACGCGCTACGGGCAGCCTGGCGACGGCAGCACCGCCCGCTTCCCCGGCGCGCACGTGTACGCGATGACCGAGCGCCCCGAACTGCGCCTGGTCGCCCGCGCGTCCGGCCGCGCGGACGCCGGTGTGCTCGTCCTCGCCCACCTCGTCGGCACCCCGGGCACCGCCTGACGGGGCGCCGAACCGGATCAGGCGGCCCGGATCAGGTGACGCGGATCAGGAGTTCGCCGTGCAGGACGGAGAACCAGCCGTCCTCGTGCGCGCCCCACTCGCGCCAGCCGTCCGCGATCCGGTGCAGGGCCGCCTCGTCGGCGTGCCCTGAGGCGACCGCGCGGCGGGCGTAGGCGGAGGCGACGGTGCGCTCCGCCCACAGGCCGCTCCACCAGGCGCGTTCCCCGGGGGAGTGGAAGCACCAGGTGCCGGTGGTGGCGGTGACGCCGGTGCAGCCCGCGCGGCGTGCCCACGCGTGCAGCCGGCGGCCCGCGTCGGGTTCGCCGCCGTTGGCGCGGGCGACGCGCTGGTAGAGGTCCAGCCAGTCGTCGAGGGCGGGGACGCGCGGGTACCAGGTCATCGCGCCGTAGTCGGAGTCCCGGACCGCGACGACGCCGCCCGGGCGGCAGACTCGGCGCAGCTCGCCGAGCGCGCGCACCGGGTCGCCGACGTGCTGGAGCAGCTGGTGCGCGTGGACGACGTCGAACGAGTCGTCGGGGAAGTCGAGGGCGTGCACGTCGGCGGCGGTGAACCGGACGTTGTCCAGGCCGCGTTCGGCGGCGTGGGCGCGCGCCGGGCCGAGGATCTCCTCGGCCGCGTCGGCACCGGTCACCTGCCCGCCCGGGGCGACGGCGGCGGCCAGGTCGGCCGTCACGGTGCCCGGTCCGCACCCGACGTCCAGGACGGACTGCCCGGCGCGCAGTTCCGGCAGCAGGTAGGCGGCGGAGTTGGCGGCCGTGCGCCAGCGGTGCGAGCGCAGTACGGAGTCGTGGTGTCCGTGCGTGTACACGGCGGTTTCTTCCGGCATGGCCGCAGCGTAGTCCATCGGTCCATATATTGAGCAGTATCGTCTCGCCATATGAAATACGAGCGGATGTGCGCCGGTTCGGCGTGAAAGGATCGTCGGCCATTCGGGGAGGCGTTGGGTGATGACCGGGAAGACGGTTCGGGCGAACGAGACCACGGTGCCGGTGCTGTCGTGCGTGTCGCCCGAGGAGACGCTGGAGTTCTACGAGGCGCTGGGATTCACGACCACGTACAGGATGACGAAGCCGTACCTCTACCTCGCGTTGGAGTGGAGCGGGTTCTCGCTGCACTTCGCCAAGCCGCCCGCGGGCACGGACCCGGCCCGGGAGGACGTCGGCGGCTGCCTGGTCATGGTGGACGAACTCGCCCCGTACCACGCCGCGTTCACCGAGGCGATGCGCCGGTCCTTCGGGAAGGTGCTGGCCTCGGGCCGGCCGCGCATCACGCGCTACCGGCCCGGGGCGACGCGCTTCACACTCGTCGACCCCTCGGGCAACTCGATCATCTTCATCCAGCGGGACGAGCCGGAGGGGCTCGAGTACGGCGGGTCGAAGTCGCTGGAGGGGCTGGCCAGGGTGCTCGACAACGTGCGCATCCTCCGCGAGTTCAAGAACGACGACCGGGCCGCGTTCCGGGCGGTCGACTCCTGGCGCCGGCGGCACGGGGAGCAGGCTCCGGCGGCCGAACGGGCGATGGCCCTGGCGACGCTCGTCGAGCTGGCTGTCGCCCTGGGGGAGCCGGACAAGAAGGCGGAGTTCGCCACGGAGTTGCGGGGGATTCAGCTGACCGGGTCCGAAAGGGAGCGGGTGGAGGTCGAGTTGGGCATCGCCTCGGCCCTGGAGGACTGGCTGCGCGAGCCCGCTGACCCCGAGCCCGACTCCGACTCCGACTCCGACTGAGGCCTCGGCCCCGGCGGTTCGTAGCCGGAGCCCCGCCCGGCCCCGCCCCGCCCTGCGGCGTCAGCGGCTGCCGTCGCCGCGCCGCTCGCGGAGGAGGACGGCGCACAGGGCCGCGGTGACGGCCAGGGCGAGGGCCGCGGTCGCGGACGCCACCACGAAGCCCTGTGTGAACGCGTCCCGGGCCGCCTCCAGCAGTGCCCCGCCCGGCCCGGGGCCGAGCCGGTCGGCCAGTTCGGCGGCGCTGCCGAGGGACTCCCGTACCTGGGCGTAGCCCTCCTCGGCCGGTCCGGGCAGTGCGGCGGCGGGCGGCAGGGCGGAGCGGTAGGTGAGGGTCAGCACCGTGCCGAGCAGGGCGATGCCCAGCCCGGCGCCGAGTTCGAAGGAGGTCTCCTGGATGCCGCCCGCCTCGCCCGCCCGCTCCTCCCGCGCGTTGGACATGATCGCGTCGGCGCCCAGCGTCATCACCATCCCCGCCCCCGCTCCGGCGAGCATGAGCAGCGCCACCAGCACCGCCGGGCCCGGCCTGCCGGTGCCCGCGCCCAGGACCGCCAGGCCGGCCAGGCCCGCCGCGAAGAGGCCCAACGCCCCTGCGGTCACCCGGTGGTGGGCCCAGCGCCTGGCCAGCCAGGGGGCCGTTACGGCGCCCGTTCCGGTGGCCGCCGCCAGCGGCACCAGGGCCAGTCCGGTGCGCAACGGCGAGTAGCCCAGCACGAGTTGAAGCAGCTGGGTCGCGAAGAACAGCAGCGCCGTGAAGCTGGCGAAGCAGACGAGGATGCTCAGCGTGGCGACCGAGAAGCGGCGGTCGGCGAAGAGGGTGAGGTCGATCAGCGGGTGGGCCAGCCGCCGCTGGCGCCGTACGAACAGCGCAAGCAGCAGGAGGCCGCCGAGGCCGGTGACCAGCCCGACGGCGTCCACGGAGAGCCCCTCGGCGAGGTGCTTGAAGGCGAACACGGTGGCGGCCAGACCGGCCACCGACAGGGCCGCGCCCGTCGCGTCCCAGCGCCGTGGCTCGGGGTCGCGGGACTCGGGTATGACGCGGAGCCCGACGGCGAGGGCCACCGCGGCGACCGGGAGGTTGACCAGGAAGACCGAGCCCCACCACCAGTGCTCCAGCAGCAGCCCGCCGAGCAGCGGCCCCACCGCCGCACCGACGCTGTTCGCGGCCGTCCACAGGCCGAGGGCGAGTGTCCGCTCACGCCGGTCGGTGAACACGACGCGGATGATCGCGACCGTCGACGCCATCAGCATCGCCGCCCCCACCCCGAGCAGCCCCCGGGCGAGGATCAGCAGCACCGGCCCGTTCGCCCACGCGACTCCGGCGGACGCCAGGCCGAACACGGCGAACCCGGTCAGCACCAGCCGCCTGCGGCCCAGCCGGTCGCCCAGCGTCCCGAAGGTGACGAGCAGCGCGGCGACGGTGAGCGGGTAGATGTCGACGATCCACAGCAGCTCGGTGCCGGTGGGCAGCAGGTCCCGGCTGAGCGTGGGGACGGCCACGTGCAGGACGGTCACGTCCACGCCGACCAGGAACAGGCTCGCGCACAGGACGGCGAGCACCGCCCAGCGCCGTACGGGCGGGGCGGCTCCGGCCGGGGCGGTGGGGGCCGGGGCGGGGTCGGGCGGGCACGGGGGCAGGGCGTCGACGGGCATCCGCCCACTCTCACCAGGTGCCGGCCCGGCCGGCAAGTACGGTCTTTTCTGTCCTGTACCGGCGGTCCGTATACCGTGGTGCGTATGCGGGAAGACGTGGCAGCCATGCCCCCGAGCTGTGCCGTCGAGGTGGCGATGACCGTTCTCGGGGGCAAGTGGAAGATGCTCATCCTCAAGAACCTCGTGCCCGGCACCCGCCGCTTCGGCGAGCTGGCCAGGCTGATGCCCGGCATCACCCAGCGGATGCTGACCCGGCAGCTGCGCGAGCTGGAGGCGGACGGCCTGGTGCACCGTACGGTCCACGCCGAGGTGCCGCCGAAGGTCGAGTACGAGCTGACCGGCACAGGCCGGAGCCTGGAGGGCATCATGGAGCAGCTCGACCGCTGGGGGCTCTGGTACCGCGAGCTGCGCACCGCGGACGAGCCGGACACACCGGCAGGCCCGGAGCCCCTCGGGTAGGGTGGCGGCTCGTCGTGCAGCGGACCGGACGTGACCGGATCGAGGAGGTGGGACCCATTACCGCGGTAGCAGGCCGGGTGCTCTCACCTCTTGGTCGGAAGACGGCGTAGCCGGCCACGGGAGTGCCCTTCGGTATCCGAAAGGCTTCTCATGTCGCTTCCTCCGACCTCCCCTTCCTCGCCGCCCGCCCCTGATGAGCCCGCCCCTGAGGCGCCTTCCTCGGCCGTCACGCGCACGCTGCGTGCCGCGGGCTGCGTCTTCGCCGAGGACGAGGCGCGGCTGCTCGTCGCCGAGGCGCGCACACCCGGCGAGCTGGCCGCGATGGTGGACCGGCGGGCCGGCGGCCTGCCGCTGGAACACGTCCTGGGATGGGCCGAGTTCTGCGGCGGTCGCACGCTGGTGGAACCGGGCGTCTTCGTGCCCCGCCGCCGTACCGAGTACCTCGTACGGCTGGCCGTCCACCTCGCCCACCAGGCCGTGGACCGGCCGCGCCCCGTCCTGGTCGACCTGTGCTGCGGCTCCGGTGCGGTCGGCGCCGCGCTGGCGCGGGCGGTGGGCGGGGCCGAGGTGCACGCGGCCGACGTCGACCCGGCGGCGGTGCGGTGCGCCCGGCGCAACCTCGCCCCGTTCGGCGGCCGGGTGTACCAGGGCGATCTGTACGAGCCGCTGCCCGCCGCGCTGCGCGGCCGGATCGACGTACTGGCCGCCAACGTGCCGTACGTGCCGACCGAGGAGCTGGCGCTGCTGCCCCCGGAGGCGCGGGTGCATGAGCCGCGCGCCGCGCTGGACGGGGGCGCGGACGGGCTCGACGTGCTGCGGCGGGTGGTGGCGCAGGCGTCGGACTGGCTGGCGCCGGGCGGGTGCCTGCTGGTCGAGACGAGCGGGCGGCAGGCGCCGCGCGCCCTGGAGATCTTCCGGCGGGGCGGGCTCGCCACCCGGCTCGCGGTGCACGAGGACCTGCACGCCACGGTCGTCGTGGGCGCCCGGCGGCCGGAGCCGGCGCGGCGTCGCCCGTAACCGCGCGCGGTGGCCGTACGCGGTGGCCGTACGACGTCGCGGCACCCGGCGCGCGGCGCGTACCGCCGTCAGCCGACGTGGTGGCCGAGCATCCGCGCCTCCTGCATCTTCGTCAGCTGCACGACGTAGATGATCGCGAGGATCGCCGCCGCGACACCGGTGAGGTCGGCGAAGATGCCGAGCGCCAGGGTGCCCGACGCGCCGTCGATGTCGTCGTTCTCGTACCAGCTCTCCCAGGTGGCCATGAAGTTGATGCAGAAGAAGATCACCCACAGCGTCCACCAGGCGTTGAGCAGCCCGCGCGGGGTGCGCGGGCGGGTGCCGCCGTACCAGGACGCGGGCGCGGGGGGCGGCTTGGTCGCCGTCCAGATGTCGTTGGCGATCTGCTTGGGCATGAAGAAGTTGCACACCGGGATGAACCAGGTGCCCGCCGCCATCCCCGGCGCGTAGCGGATCTGCCCCGGCGCGAACGCCTCGGCGTTCGCCCGCACGCGGTGGAACCACAGCGTCCACAGCGGGATCACGGCCAGCCAGATGAAGATCCCGAAGATCTCGACCACCTGGGTGGTGTCCTTCATGGACGAGAAGTTCTCGTGGTACTCGACCGGGAGGGAGTCGGGCAGCTCGCCCAGCTCGGAGTCCACGTTCACCATGAGGAAGAAGTGCACCACCATCCACACCAGGGTGGTGGCCAGCAGCGCCCAGGTGGGCGTGGCCAGGCCGCGCACCGGCCGGGCCGGCTTGGGCGGTGCGTGCGGTGCCACCGGGACGGGGTAGGCGGACCCGGGCTGGTAACCGGGCGGATAGCCGGTCTGGTAGCCGCTGTGCGGGACGGCGGACTGGGTCATGCCCTGCTGCCAGGTGTTCTGCGGATAGCCGTACGGCCCCGCCTGGTAACCGGCCCCCGGCACGCCGGTGGTGGACGCCCCGCCGTGCGGTGCGCTCGCGGGCGGCGGCGGTGTCGAGAGGCCCGGCGGACCGGCGCCGGGGCCCGAACCGGCGGCGTACTGCGCCTCCGGGTCCTCGCTGTCCAGCAGCTGCACGGCGTGCCGCCCCAGCTGCGCCAGCACCTCGCCGGGCAGCCAGGTGCCGGTTATCTCCCCCTGGGTGCGGGCGGTGAGGGCCTCCAGAGTGGGCCGCTGGGCGGCGTCCTTGGCGAGGCAGGCGGAGATCAGGTCGTGCAGCGGGCCGGAGAGGCCGGCCAGGTCCGGGTCCTCCTCGGCGATGCGGAACAGCAGCGCGTGGACGCCGCTGTCCGCCGTGCCGAACGGCATCCGGCCGGTGGCCGCGTAGGCCAGCACGGCGCCCAGGCAGAACACGTCGCTGGCGCCCGTGACCTGCTGGCCCCGCACCTGCTCCGGGGACATGAAGCCGGGGGAGCCGATCACCGCGCCGGTACGGGTGAGTCCGCCGGAGGACTGCACCGCGTCGTCCAGGGCGCGGGCGATGCCGAAGTCGATGACGCGCGGCCCGTCGATGGTGATGAGCACGTTCGACGGCTTCAGGTCGCGGTGGATGAGCCCGGCGCCGTGGATCGCGGTGAGCGCCTTGATCAGACCGGTCGCCAGGGCCCGTACGGAGTGCTCGGGCAGCCGCCCGAAGTCGCGGTCGACGACCTCGGCGAGCGAGGGTCCGGCGATGTAGCCGGTGGCCACCCAGGGTTCGGCGGCCTCGGTGTCCGCGTCCAGCACGGGGGCGGTGTGCTCACCGCCCACCCGCTGGGCGGCGGTGACCTCCTGGGCGAAGCGCCGCCGGAAGTCCGGGTGCCGGGCCAGCTCGGCCTTGACGGCCTTGACGGCCACGGTGCGGCCGCGCTCGGAGCGGGCGAGGTAGACGCGGCCCATGCCGCCCTCGCCCAGCCTGCCGAGCAGGCGGTAGCCACCGATCCAGCGTGGATCGCGGGCGTCCAGCCTGTCCATATGTGCAGCCCCTCCCCCGTATGGTCGAACCTCACCGAGGATAGAGGTGCGGCCGACTGGTGTGGTGGACGGGCCGCGGCCTCGATTCGGTTCCGTTATGAGCCCCGGAGATGCTGCCGGAGCGGTGTGGTGTGCCGAGTGCCGCGCGGTGGCCGGAGGTTACCCGGCGGTCCGTTCCGGCCGCCGCCGGGCGCGTGCCGCCGGATTCCGCTTGTGCCTCTCAATCGGCGGGGGAGTAGATCTCCGGGGGCCGCCCGTCGGAGAACGAGCGGCGCAGCTGGCCGTCGCTCGTCAGCTTCAGCGTGGTCGTCGGGCCGTCGGCGCAGGACTCGTCGGAGGACTTGTAGGTCACCCGTGAGCCGCTGAGCGCCACCGGCGGCCCGTAGGACGTCAGGTCCGCCTCGAACCGGCACTTGAAGTTGGGGCCTTCACCGGAGATCGCGATGACCGTGTCGCCCAGGTCTCCCTGGTTGATCACCACCCGGAACTTGTTGACGCCGCCGGTGCCGAACGAGCGCTTCCAGGAGCCGAGATAGCCCGACGGGATCTTGTCGTTGTCGCCGTCGTCGTCCGTGTCGCCGTCCTCGCCGCGCTCCTCGTCCGGGTCGGTGCTCGGATCGTCCTCGACGGGGGACTCGGAGGGGTCGTCGGGGCCGCTGTCCACATCGGTCTCGTCGGGGTCGCCGCTCGGGCTGGGGGAGGCGCTGGGCGTGGCGGCCTGGTCGCCCTCCTTCCCGTCGTCGTCGAGCACCGCGTACGCCGTCACGCCGCTCACCACGATCAGCAGCGCGACCAGCGCCGCGATCAGCGCGGGGGTGCCGCTGCGCTGCGGTGCGGGCTCGGGCTGCGGGTAGTACGCGATCGGGACGTAGCCGGGAACGGCGGTCGGCGGGCCGGACGGCTGGCCGTGGCCGGCGACGCCGGGCAGCGAGTGCGGGTCCTGGGGTGCGGGGGGCGGGGTCGAGGCGGCGGGCGGCAGCGCGAGCGGGGCGTGCTGCTGCTGGGGCTGCGGTTGCGGCAGGGGCTGGGGCTGCGCCTGGGCCGGGGGCGGTGTCGGCGGCGGTGTCTGCTGCGCGGGGGGCTGCTGCGCCGGCGGGTTGCCGCCGCTCACCTCCGTGGGCAGGTGGTGCAGCGTGGCAGGGGTGGACGGCCCGTGCGTGGTGGACGGCCAGGCGGGCGGCACCCCGGGCGGCGGCGGGACCATCCCCGCCGCACCGGCACCCGCTGCCGCACCCGCCGCGGACGGCCCCGGCGGCAGCGCCAGCGGCGCCCCGCCGCCGTCCGTGTCCCCGCTGGGGTGCTCGGTCTCCAGCAGCTCCGTCGCGTGCCGCCCGAGCTGGGCGATGAGCGGACCGGGCAGCCACGGCTCGTCCGAGCCGTACGGGTCGCCGGTACGCCCGAGCGCCTCGCCCAGGGTGGGGCTGCCGTCGGCGGGCGCCTGGTCGGCGGTGCGCGCGAGGATGTCCTCCAGCGTGGGCCGCGCCTCCGGGTCCTTCTCCAGGCAGCCGCCGACCAGTTCGCGGAGCCCCTCCGGCAACTCGGTGAGATCGGGCTCCTCCTGCGCGATGCGGTAGAGGACCGCGTGCACGCCGCTGTTGGCGCCCCCGAACGGCAACCGCGCCGTCGCCGCGAACGCCAGCACCGAGCCGAGGCAGAAGATGTCGCTGGCCGGGGTGAGGCGCTCGCCGCGCACCTGCTCCGGCGCGAGGAAGCCGGGCGTGCCGACGATGGAGCCGGTGTGCGTCAGCCCGTCCCCCGCGACGGTCGCCTCCAGGGCGCGGGCGATGCCGAAGTCGATGACGCGCGGCCCGTCGATGGTGAGCAGCACGTTCGACGGCTTCAGGTCCCGGTGGATGACCCCGGCGGCGTGCACGGCCTGGAGCGCGCGGGCCAGCCCGGCGGCCAGCAGCCGGACGGACCGCTCCGGCAGCGGTCTGCCGTTGCCCGCGACGACCTGCTGGAGGGACGGCCCCGCGATGTACCCGGTGGCCACCCACGGGGTCGCCGCCTCGGTGTCCGCGTCAAGCACGGGCGCCGTCCAGGTGCCGCCGACGCGCCGCGCGGCCCGTACCTCCTGGCGGAACCGGGCGCGGAACTCCTCCTGTTCGACCAGTTCGTCCCGCACCAGCTTGACCGCGACCGTACGGCCCCGGTCGCTGCGGGCGAGGTAGACGCGGCCCATGCCGCCCTCGCCGAGTCTGCCGATCAGCCGGTAACCGCCGATGGTCCGCGGGTCCTGCGGCTCGAGCTTCTCCATGCTGCGTGGTCCCTTCCCCGACACGGAGATTACGCGCACGCGTGCGGAGGAGGTGCGGTCCGTCGCTGATCCGTTACCCGGGTGCGCCCGGCTGGGTCAGCGTATCCGCTGGGTCGACCGCCTCCAGCGCCTCCGCAAGCCTGTCCAGCGCGCCCAGTACGGCTTCGAACTCGGTCTCCCCGCCCAGGGCTTCGGCCAACCGTGCGGCGAACACCCCGTGTCCGGGGGTGATGCGGGCGACGGCCGCCCGGCCCTCCTCGGTCGGGGTCAGCAGCTTGGCGCGGCGGTGCGCCGGATTCGGTGCGTACGCCGCCAGCCCGCGCTCCACCAGCAGGTCCGCGATGCGCTGCACGCTCTGCCGGGTGATGCCCATGGTGCGGGCGATCCCGGCGACCGGGAGCGGCTCGTGCAGGACGGCGCCCAGCACCTGCCACCAGGCGGCGGTCAACCCGGAGGGGCGGGCGAGCCGCTCGGCGACGGACAGGAACTGGCCGTTGAGCCGGAACACCCGCAGCGCGGTGCCGCTCAGCAGGGGAGCGGGGTCCGGGCCCGGCTCCGCCCCTTCGAGGGGAGCGGGCGGCTCGGGCTGCGGGCCGGGCTGCGGCTCGGGCTGCGGGCCGGCGGCGGCGCTCATCCCTGCGCCGCCGCGAGGACCGCGTACGCCTCCGCGTCCGAGTGCTGGAAGACGCGGAACCACGCGTCCAGCACCGCGGGCTCGAAGGTGTCGAGCCGGGCGAAGATCTCCCGGGCGAAGGCGACCGGCTCCGTCGGACCGGCGGTGATCAGGTCGCCGCCGGTCACCGCGTCCGCGTCCTGGTAGCGCGCGCCGCCCGCGTAACCGGTGGCCGCAAGGTACTCCGGCGCGGCACTGGTGTGGTCCCTGTCGTCCAGGAGCCCTTCGGCCGCCAGTCCGAAGGTCGCCCCGCAGATCGCGGCCACCGGCACGCCGGCGGCCAGGAAGGCGCGGGCGGTGCGCGCGAAGGGCGCGAGCGTGCCGTCGTGCCAGAGGTCGGCGCCCGGCAGGATGAGCAGCTCGCTGTCCTCGGGCCGCAGCTCGGACAGAGTCAGTTCGGGCTGGACGCGGAGACCCGCCTTGGTGGTGACGGGCTCGCGGCTCGCGCCGACGGTGGTGACGCCGCCGGGCAGATGGGCCGCCGCGTGCCCGTACTCGTAGTCGGCGAGGGTGTCGTAGACGGCCAGGTGGACGGTCATGGTGTGCTCCCGCGCTTGTTCCGGTTGGTACGACAGTAGTCTGTCATTACGACAGTATGTTGTCAATGGTGGGCTCCGACGATCTCCGGCGGCCATCGGACAAGGGCCTACGCTGGTGGTTCCGACGCCTACCACCCCACGGCGGCGATCGGGGCCGACCGAAGAGGTGAACCGGCATGACCAGCAAGGACACCAGCCGTACCGACCCCGGCGCCGGGTCGGCCGCGCCCGTGCCGCCCGTGCCGCGCGCGGTGCGGGAAGCCCTCCAGGGGGCGTCGAAGGACGCGGTGCGGGCCGCTGACCGCGCGCACGTCTTCCACTCCTGGTCCGCACAGTCGCTCATCGACCCGCTGCCCGTAGCGGGCGGCGAGGGCTCGTACTTCTGGGACTACGACGGCAACCGCTACCTGGACTTCTCCTCCCAGCTGGTCAACACCAACATCGGCCACCAGCACCCCAGCGTCGTTGCCGCGATCCAGCACCAGGCGGCCCGGATGTGCACCATGGCACCCGGCTTCGCGCTGGACGTACGGTCCGAGGCGGCGCGGCTGATCGCCGCACGCACCCCCGGCGACCTCGACAAGATCTTCTTCACCAACGGCGGCACCGAGGCCGTCGAACACGCGGTGCGGATGGCGCGCCTGCACACCGGCCGCCCCAAGCTCCTCTCCGCCTACCGCTCGTACCACGGAGCCACCGCCGCCGCGATCAACCTCACCGGCGATCCGCGCCGCTGGCCCTCGGACACCGCCTCCGCCGGAGTCGTCCACTTCTTCGGCCCGCACCTCTACCGCACGCACTTCCACGCCACCACCGAGGCCGAGGAGTGCGAACGCGCGCTGGCCCACCTCGAGGAGACGATCGCCCACGAGGGACCCGAGACGGTGGCGGCGGTCGTCCTGGAGACGATCGTGGGCACCGCCGGCGTGCTGGTGCCGCCGCCCGGCTACCTGGCGGGCGTCCGCGAGATCTGCGACCGGTACGGCATCGTGTTCATCCTGGACGAGGTGATGGCGGGCTTCGGCCGCGCGGGCAGCTGGTTCGCCGCCGACCTCTTCGACGTCACGCCCGACCTGCTGGTCTTCGCCAAGGGCGTCAACTCCGGCTACGTACCGCTGGGTGGCGTCGCGATCTCCGGCGCGATCGCCGCGACCTTCGGGACGCGCCCCTACCCCGGCGGGCTGACCTACTCGGGGCACCCGCTCGCCTGCGCCTCGGCCGTCGCGACCCTGGAGACGATGGCGGAGGAGGGCATCGTGGCGAACGCTGCCCGGATCGGCGAGCGGGTGCTCGGGCCCGGCCTGCGCGAACTGGCCGAGCGGCACCCCTCGGTGGGCGAGGTGCGCGGCACCGGGGTGTTCTGGGCGCTGGACCTCGTACGGGACCGCGCTACCCGCGAGCCGCTGGTGCCCTACCACGCCTCCGGCGAGGCCAGCCGGCCGATGGCGGACTTCACCGCCGCCTGCAGACGCGGCGGGCTGTGGCCGTTCGTGAACATGAACCGCACGCACGTCGTGCCGCCGTGCACCGTCACGGAGCCGGAGGCGCGGGAGGGCCTGGCGCTCCTGGACGCGGCGCTGTACGCGGCCGACGCGCACACCACCGAGGGCGTGCCCCGGGCGGCGGGCGGCGCGGGTGCTGTGGGTGATGCGGGCGGCGCGGGTGATGCGGGTGCGGGGCCGTCCAGAGCCGGGCGCGTGCTGTGATCCGGCGCAGCACCCTGCGCGCGCAGATCGCCGTCGCGCTGCGCGACGAGATCCTCGCCGGACGGCTGCCGACCGGCCGCGACTTCACGGTCAAGGAGATCGCCGAGCAGTTCGGCGTCTCGGCCACACCCGTCCGGGAGGCGCTCGTCGACCTGGCGGCGCAGGGGCTGCTGGAGGTCGAGCAGCACCGTGGCTTCCGGGTGCACGAGTTCACGCTCGACGACTTCCGGGCGATGATCGAGGCGCGCACCCTCGTCTTCGACGGCGTCTTCCGCAGCGTCGCGGCCGACGCCGCAGGCGAGAGCACGCGGGCGCCCGACCCGGCGTTGATCGCCTCCGTACGCCGCCGCGCGGAGGCGGCCGAACGGGCCGCGCTCGCCGGTGACCTGGACGTGCTCATCGGCTACGACCTGCGCTACTGGCGGGAGTTGAGCGCGATCATCGCCAACCCCTACGTGTCGGACTTCCTGGACCGCGTCCGCGTCCAGTGCTGGGCCTACGCGGTGCCCTTCCTGCGCCGCCAGGACGAGCTGGCGGGTCAACTATGGGCCGGGCACCGGGAGTTGGTGGCTGCCGTGGAGCGCCGGGACGCGGTGGCGGCGGAGCGGCTCGTGGCGGCGTACAACGCGCACTCGCTCGCTCTGGTGCAGAAGCTCAGCGGGCTCTGAGGCTTCCCGGCGACCTCCCCGCGGCTGCCTGCCGACTGCCCGGCCGCTTCCCAGGGGCTCCTGGCCACGGCACTTTCTTTCCGTGTGTGAACCCATGCAGGCTGCAACTGTCGCGGACCCGGCATTAGGCTGTTCCGAGCCCTTTCCGACGAACGTCGCCGTGTATTGGAGCACCCCTTGGCCTGTGACCTGTGGCTGGTCCCCCTGGTGGACGTGCTGTGCCACAGCCCCGACAATCCCTTCGCCGACGAGATCGCGACGTACGACCGAGCCCTCGCGGACGCCGGGCTCCCTCCGGTGCCCGTGTACGGCTACGTCGCCGGGCTCTCCGGCGACGTCGCCCCGGTCGCGGGCTTCGACTACGACGCGCTGCACCTGCTGCGCCGCGCGCACCTGCTGCACATGTGCGGCCTGGAGGTCACCCCGGTCGACGCGCTGGGCGGGGACTACGAACAGCTGCTGGAGATGTTCGAACCCACAGCCCAGCAGTCCCACCTGGTCTGGCACTACGACCACGCGGGGGCGTACGTCCCCGTCGACTTCGCCGCACCCCTCTCCAACGACGAACTGCTGGAGGGCGGTGGCCCGCTGGGCTCCGGTCACGGCCTGCTGCGCGAACTGGAATCCATCGCCCCCTACCTCGGCATCGATCCCGCCAACCCGCCCCCGCCGCCCGAGCCGCCCGCCCGCCCCACGGAACTGGACGAGCCCGCGGCGAGCATCGCCTACGGCGACAGCCCGTACGCGCGGGAGCGGCACGTCTGGCTGGGCCTGCACGCGGCGGCAACCCGCAGCCTCGCGCAGGGCTCCATGATCATCTTCAGCTGACCGGCGGCCACAGCACCAGCCGGGCCGGTCCGCGCCGTACCGCGCGGACCGGCCCCGGGCCACCCGGCAGACACTCAGCGGGAACTCTCCGGAGGCCGCTGCCGCGGCATGTTCGGCCGGGCGCCCGGCAGCAGCGGGAAGCGGGGCACCGGCACCTCGTCCGTACGGGCGCCGCCCGCCCGCCCCGACTGGGCCCGCAGCGGCGCGGGCGACGTACGGAACTCCACGATCCAGTCCGCCGTCTCCGCCCGCACGATCTCCGTGACGTCCTGGGTGAAGCGCCGCAGCACGTTGAGGCAGCGCTCCGCCGCCTCGCTCGCGGTGCCCTCCGTCGGGCCCAGCGCCTCGCGGACGCTCTCCGCGGCCCAGTCGTACTGAAGCTCCTCCAGCCTGCGCTGCACCGCCTGCGCCGTGGCGACATCCCGCATCCAGCCGGACGTCAGCCCGAAGTAGCGGTCGCAGCCCACGCACACGGCCGCGCCCAGCAGCGAGACGAAACCCCACGGCCCGAGCGCCTGGTCGAACGAGCCGGTCAGCTCCAGCAGCGGCAGCGCGGCACCGGCCGTCACCGCCGCCACCGTGCCCCCGCGCAACGCGCGGGCGGCCCGGCGCTTGCCGCGGCGGTCGGCCAGATACCAGTCGACCGTCCGCAACGCGCCCTGCTCCACCCACTCGTACAACTCGTCGAGCCGCTGGGCCGGTTCCTCCCAGTCGCCCAGCGGGAAGGTCCGGCCCAGCAGGTCACCGCGCGCGCCCCCGCTCCGCGCGGTCCGGCCCGCCGGGCCCTTCCGGCCCGTCCGCTCCGCCTGCTCCGTCCGGACGCCCTCGCCCTGCGCGGCACTTCCGTCCCGGTCCCGCGACGCGCCCTCGGGCCGCATCTCCGGCTGACTCACCCGTAACTCCCAAACCCCGGACCGCGGCATCGCGGCCGACTGGACCTGCCTGCCCGCGGGCAGCGCCCGCGCTGTGACTCCTCACCCGCCTCCGACCGCTCGTACCCGACCCCGACGCTCGTCGACGCGGCGCTCTCTCGTGCCTCGCTCGCTGGGTCTCCTCGCTTTCGGTGTCGGCGCGGTCTTTGGCGGGTGAGGGGGCTCCTCACCCGTCTCGGACTGCCCGTGCCGTCCCCGACACTCGGTGCCGCGTGGTGCCGCGCGCCGCCCGTTGGGTGCGGCTCACTCGAAAGAGGTACCGGTCAGCAGTCGGAACGCCTCCGCGTACTTGGCGCGGGTCCGCTCCACCACCGCGCCGGGCAGCGCGGGCGGCGGCTCCGTGCCGTGCCGGTCCCAGCCCGAGTCGGGGCCGTCGAGCCAGTCGCGGACGTACTGCTTGTCGAAGGACGGCTGCGCACGGCCCGGTTCCCACTGGTCGGCGGGCCAGAACCGGGAGGAGTCCGGTGTCAGCACCTCGTCGCCCAGCACCAGCGTGCCCTCTTCCCCGGCGACCCCAGCGTCCCCGGCGAGGCCGAACTCGAACTTCGTGTCCGCCAGGATGATGCCGCGCTCACGGGCGATGCCGCGCGCGCGGCTGTAGACGGCCAGCGTCGTCTGGCGCAGCTGCGCGGCCCTCTCCACACCCGTACGCCGGGCGACCTCCTCGTAGCTGACGTTCTCGTCGTGCTCCCCGATCTCCGCCTTGGTCGCGGGGGTGAAGATCGGCGCGGGCAGCTCCGAGCCGTCGGCCAGGCCCTCCGGGAGCGCCAGCCCGCACACCGTGCGCGACACCTCGTACTCCGCCAGCCCCGAACCGGTCAGGTAGCCGCGCGCCACGCACTCGACGGGCAGCATCCGCAGCGAACGGCACACCGTCGTACGCCCGGCCCAGTCGGCGGGAGCGCCCTCGGGGACCTCGGTGGAGAGCACGTGGTGCGGCACCAGGTCCGCCAGCTGCTCGAACCACCACAGTGACAGCTGGGTCAGAATCCGGCCTTTGTCGGGGATCTCCGACGGCAGCACCCAGTCGTACGCCGACATCCGGTCGCTGGCGACCATGACCAGCTCGCCCGCCTCGTTCTGGTAGAGGTCGCGCACCTTGCCGGTGTGCAGATGCACGAGCCCGGGCACCTGTACGGGCTCGGGCTTCTCGACGAATCCGGACACGGGCTCTCTCCCATCGGCACGGCGGACTGGCCATTCTCCTGCACGCGGCAGGGGTCGGCTTGCCAGGGGGTGCCCGGGGTGCCCGGGGGCGGGCTCGTCAGTCCCGTTTGCAGATCCGGTCGAGCAGGTTGGCCGTGGCCCGCTGCACGCGGGCGTCCGTGTGGCCGGGGCGGTCCAGCGCCGGGGACCACGCGAAGGTGCCGGAGGCGAAGACGAGCGCGCCGCTGGGCGCCCGGTAGAGCGAGGTCTCCTGGTGGCGGCGGGTGCCCGTGCGGTCGTGGTAGGGGGAGTGCGCGAGCAGGATGCGGCCGGTGTGCTCGGGCAGCGCGACCCTCGGGTAGTAGCGGTCCGCCTCGCCCGCGACCAGGCCCGGCAGTTCGTCGCCCTCGGCCGCCCCGGTCGCCTCCCACAGCCAGTGCTCGGCGTTCCGTACGACCAGCGGGTGCGGCTCGGGCACCTGGCCCGCGTACTGGATGCCCAGCAGCCGCTGCTCCGGGTCCGCCTGGTCCCGCCAGAGGGCGGAGCGGCCGGGCCGCTGGTGCTTGCGGCAGCTCAGCAGCCGGTCCGGTGCCCCGCTGGGCAGTGCCTGCAACTCGACCTGCCAGTACATGGAGTTGGCGGAGAGGAAGACCAGCGCCGTACCGCCGTCCCGGGCCTGCTCGGCGGCCCGGCGCATCGGCACCGACCAGTACTCGTCGTGGCCGGGGAAGATCAGCCCCCGGTAGTGGCTCGGATCGATCCGGCCCGCGTGCAGGTCGCGGGCGTCGGCGTACGCGAGGTCGTAGCCGTAGCGCTCGGCCCAGCGGATGAAGTCGTAGGCGTGCCCGACGTGCAGGGGCAGCCCGGCCCCCGCGTACGGGCGGTCGAAGGAGACCGTGACCGCCGCCTGCTCCTCGCCCAGCAGCCGCCCCGCGCCGTCCCACGCGTGGTAGAGGCTCGCGCCCGTGCGGCCGTCTTCGGGGAAGAGGTTGTACGCCTGCCAGGTGACGTCGGGCATCACCAGGAGCAGGTCCGCGTGCTCGCGGTCGCGGATGGTGAAGGGGATGTGCGAACGGTGGCCGTCCGCCGTGGTGAGCACGGCGACGTGCGCGCCCGTCGACCAGTAGTCCGGGACTTGGAGGCGCCAGGAGAGCCACCAGTTGTGGCAGGAGACCGTACGGTCGGCGGTGAGCGGCTCGGGCTGCACGATGCCGGAAAGCCGGGGGCTGGTGCTGATCTTGGTGGCGCCCTCGCCGCCGTAGTGGCCGATCCGGTAGATGTCGATGCTGAAGGGCTGCGGCGGATTGACCGTGACCCGGAAGTCGATCGACTCGCCGGGGGCCACGCCGCCGTCGCCGGAGGCGAAGCCCTTGATCTGGCACGCGACGTCGTCGGCGGTACGCGGGCCGCGGGCGTGCGCGCCGTCGGTGCCGCCGAGGGGGCGGGCGCGGGGGGCGCTGGCGCCGTCGACGGCTGCGCCGGTGCCGCCGGGGGACATGTCCACGTACCAGGGGATCATCCGGCCGTTGTCGAAGTAGTGCTCGCTGCCGCGCAGCCAGGGCAGCGGCCCCTGGCCGAACGGGTCGGAGACGGCGTGCGCCAGCGCACCCGACTCCCAGCGCCCGATGTGGTCCGCGGTGTGATCCGTCCCCATGTCCGACTCCCCTCGCACACGTCCCCCGTACTCACTGCACCCAGCACATCACATAAAGCGAGCTGGCCGCCCTGTTCGTCATGAAATGGTTGAAGTAGTTACCTCTTACGGGGACGTCTCCGCATCCTGCGGCGGCCCGGGGCGGCTACGGACGGGGCGCGGGACGGGCGTGCGGGGGTGCCGTGGGGGCGGCCGTCAGACGAGGCGCACCGGCTTGTCGGCGCGCACGCCGAGCGCCGCCAGCCACTGGCGCAGCGGCTGCGGCTCGCCGTCCTCGACGAGCGCCAGCACCGGGCCGGTCAGATCGGCCGGCCGCTCACCGCGGACGAGCAGCACCGGCCCGTCCAGCCAGTCGAGCCCCGGCACCGCGTCCGTGGTGTCGACCGCGGCGCAGCAGACGGCGGCGGCCACGTGGTCCGCCAGCAGCTCCCGGCCCGTACGCGGCGGACGCAGCGGCAGGCCCATGGGCGACGGCGCCCCCTCGACCGCGCCGCCCGCACCGGCGGCCGGGGCGTCGGCGGCGCGCGCCAGCTCCTCGCGCGCCACGGCGGCGCCGATCCGAGCGGCTACGGCGTCGCCGCCGCCGCGCGTCAGCCGGGTGACGATCCGCGCCAGCGTCGCCCCGTACGACGGCTCCCCGCACTCGGGGCGGCCCGGCGGACCCGCGTCCGGGACCGCTGCCTCGGTGGCGTCGCCGGGCGGGTGCCCGGGCCGCGCGCCGCCGCCCGCCGGTGCCCGCCCGGGGGTGCGCAGCGCCGTACCGGGGCGGCCCGGGGCGCCTCCGGCGCGGGCGGCGGCCTGCGGGCGCTCCGGTACGGCGGGCGCGGCGAGCGGGGCGGCGCCGGTGAGCGCGCGCCCGTCACCGCCTGCGGTGCCCGCTGTGCCCGCCGCGCCCGCTCCGTCCGCGGTGTCCGTCGCGTCCAGGGCCTCGAACAGGCGGGACGCCTCCGCGCGCCAGATCCGGTCGACGACCTCCTCCGGATAGGCCGCCCAGTCCACCGGCGCCCAGTCCGCGTCCGGCCCCGTCGGCTCCCCATGGAAGAGCCGCGCCGCCAGCAGCGAGATCTCCGCGTCGACCGCGCCCGGCTCCTCCAGCAGGTCGCAGGCGGGGCGCTCGCCGAGCCGGGAGGCGAAGCCGTTGGCCAGCCGGTCCCGGCGGGACAGCTCGGTCAGCGCCGCGACCACGCCCGCGTTCAGCCGGCCGGGCCAGCGCCCGGTGCGCCAGGCGGGCAGCGCGACGCGCGTCAGCAGCCGGTCCCAGCCCGCGTAGGCGAGGCCGACCTGCTCCTGTGCGAGCGTGCGCAGGCCGCGGTCGACGCCCTGGGCGCGGTCCGCCGCCGCCGCCGCGACCCCGCGCTCCATCTCGGCGGTGTGCGGTCCGCAGGAGCGCAGCATGAGGCGCGCGATCCAGCCGACGAAGCGCAGCGCCGTACGCCGCAGCGGGGCCGCGCCGCCCGGCTCCGGACGGCGGGCCCGGTCCGCGACCGCCACGGCCGCGTCGAGGCCGCGCACGCACTGGCGCGCCGCGGCTATGTCCGGATGGGCCGAGGGGCCCGTCCCGGCGACGACGGGGGCCAGCAGCGCGCGCAGCTCCGGCACCCGCATCCACCACAGGAACGGGGAACCGATCACCAGGACGGGCGCCTCCCGCTCGCCGCTTCCGGCGGCACCCGCCCGCCGCCGGGCGCCCGCGGGGGCGCGCCGCAGCGCGCGGTGGGTGCGGTCCTCCAGCCAGCTGTCGCAGTCGGGGGTGAGGGCTATCGCGGACGGCACGGGCACGTCCAGCCGCCGCGCGAGATCCCGCACCAGCCCGTAGAGGTCGGGTGCCGAGGACTCCGCCACCGCGACCGTCGGCGTCACGGCGGGCCGGGCGCGGGCGATCGCCGCCGCCACCCCCGCGGTCACCGCGAGCACCACCAGTGCGAGGCCCGTGACGGCCCACCGCACAACCGTCCACGCGCCACCCGTCCGCCCCATGGCGTCGGCGGCGTGCAGGACGACGGCCACGGCGGTCGGCAGCAGCGCGACGCCGAGGGCCGTGTTGCGGATGCGGAGCACGGCGAGGGCGTGCCCGCGCGCCGAGAGTGCGCCTGCCTGCTGGTTCCGCACGAACTGCTCACCCCCGGAAACGACCGAGATCCGACCTCGATACCGCGAGGTACTCCCCCACTGTTGCATCGCGCACCGACATTGCAACGTGTGAGGGGCCAGTCGGTTGACCGGACCCCGAAACGCTCGATGCGGTTGCCCGGCACCCTAGTTGGGGCCGCGTGCCGACGTCAGTGGGACGGCGGGGCGCTCACTCGATGGAATGGCTTTGGGGAGAGATGCTGCGCGCGAGGGCGCTCGGATGCGAGGGCGGCGTTCCGCCGGTCAGCCGGGCGTGCCGGTCAGTCCGCGGTGCCCGCCGCGGCCCGTTCGTCCGCCGCCGCCCGCGCCGCGATGTCGCCGCGGTGGTGGGAGCCGGCCAGCCGGATGCGGTCCACCGCCGCGTACGCGCGGGTGCGGGCCTTGGCCAGGTCGCCGCCGGTCGCCGTCACCGACAGCACCCGGCCGCCCGCGCTGACCGTGCGCCCGTCCTCGTCCAGCCGGGTGCCCGCGTGCAGCACGTACGCCCGGGGCGCGTCCTTCGCCAGCACCTCGTCGAGCCCCTCGACGAGGTCGCCCGTACGCGGGGCGGCGGGGTAGTCGTGCGCGGCGACGACCACGGTCACCGCCGCGCCGTCGCTCCAGCGCAGCGGCGGCAGCTCGGCCAGCGAGCCCGTCGCGGCGGCGTGCAGCAGGCCGCCCAGCGGGGTCTTCAGCCGGGCCAGCACCGCCTGCGTCTCCGGGTCGCCGAAGCGGGCGTTGAACTCGATGACGCGGACGCCGCGCGAGGTGATCGCCAGCCCGGCGTAGAGCAGTCCGGAGAAGGGCGTGCCGCGCCGCCGCAGCTCGTCGACCGTCGGCTGGAGCACCGTCCGCTCGACCTCGCCGACCAGCTTCGGATCGGCCCAGGGGAGCGGTGAGTACGCGCCCATGCCGCCGGTGTTGGGGCCCTCGTCGCCGTCGTAGGCGCGTTTGAAGTCCTGGGCGGGCTGGAGCGGCACGACGTACTCGCCGTCGGTGACCGCGAAGAGCGAGACCTCGGGGCCGTCCAAAAACTCCTCGATGACCACCCGGTCGCAGCTGAGCGCGTGCGCGCGGGCGGCGGCCAGATCGCGGGTGACTACGACGCCCTTGCCCGCGGCGAGACCGTCGTCCTTGACGACGTACGGCGGCTCGAAGGCGTCCAGCGCGGCGTCCACCGACGCCGCGTCCGTGCACACGTACGAACGTGCGGTGGGCACCCCGGCGGCGGCCATCACCTCCTTGGCGAACGCCTTGGAGCCCTCCAGCAGCGCGGCCTCGGCGGACGGCCCGAACACGGGGATGCCGCGCGCCCGTACGGCGTCCGCGACCCCGGCCACCAGCGGGGCCTCCGGGCCGACCACGACGAGGCCGGCGTCCAGCCCGGCCGCGAGCGCGGCGACGGCGGCGCCGTCCAGCGGATCGACCGGGTGCAGTGCGGCGACCTCGGCGATCCCGGCGTTGCCGGGGGCGCAGTGCAGCGCGGTGACGCCGGGGTCGAGCGAGAGGGAGCGGCACAGGGCGTGTTCGCGGGCGCCGCCGCCGATGACGAGGACCTTCACGGGGTGCAGCCTAACTTTCGGTGGCGGGCGGGTTCCGCGGCGTCCGGGCGGTGGGACGCGCCGGGCGACACGGGGCTACGGCAAAAGGCCCCGGCATATGACCGGGGCCCTCTGGGTGCGGAGCGGACGACGAGGTTCGAACTCGCGACCTCAACCTTGGCAAGGTTGCGCTCTACCAGCTGAGCTACGTCCGCGCGCCGGACGTCTCCGTACGGTGCGGCGCCCAGTATAGCCACGCTGCCCGGGCCTCAGGGCCTGATCCGACGCGAACTGCCAGACGGGCACTAGAGCCAGCCGCGCTCCCGGGCGGCGCGGACCGCCGCGTGGCGGCTGGCGGCACCGAGCTTGGCCGCCGCCGCCGAGAGGTAGTTCCGTACGGTCCCCGGCGCCAGCGAGGCCCGCTCGGCGATCTCGGCGATGGGCGCGCCGTCCGCCGCCAGCTCCAGCAACTCCGCCTCCCTGGCGGTCAGCGGGGAGTCGCCGGAGCTGATCGCCTCGGCCGCCAGCTCCGGATCGATGTACCGGCTGCCCGCGTGCACCGTGCGGATGATCTCGGCGAGGCGCTGCGCGGACACCGTCTTGGGTACGAAGCCCCGCACCCCGGCGGCGAGCGCCCGCTTGAGATGGCCGGGACGGCCGTGCCCGGTGACGATCATGGTGGCGCAGCCGGGCTGCTCCGCCCGCAGCGACTCCGCGACGGTCACGCCGTCCGCGCCCGGCATCTGGAGGTCCAGCACCGCCACGTCGGGGCGATGGGCCCGTGCCATGGCCAGCGCCTCGGGGCCGGAGGCGGCCTCGGTGACGACGACCAGGTCGTCCTCCAGGGCGAGGAGCGCGGCGAGCGCGCCGCGGATGAGGTGCTCGTCGTCGGCGAGCAGGACGCGGATGCGGTCGCTCATCGGGCCGCTCCGCTGGGCTGGCGCGCCGGGTGCACGCCGTCCGGGTGCGCGCCGTCCGGCTCCGGGCCGGTGCCCGGGGTGAGCGGGATCTCGGCGGTGAGCCGGAAGGAGTGGGAGCCCGCGCCCGTGTGCTCCGCCGACAGCGTCCCGCCGAGCGGTGCGAGCCGCTCGCGCAGCCCGGCCAGCCCCGAGCCGGTCCGCCCCGGGCCGTCCGGTGTCCGCGCGTCCGGCGGCGCGCCGTCGTTCTCCATCGTCAGCACCGCCGCCACCGCCGTGACCCGCAGCGTCACCGCGCACCGGGTGGCGTCGGCGTGCCGCAGCACGTTGGTCGTGCCCTCCCGCACGACCCAGCCCAGCGCGGAGCGCACCGGCTCGGCCAGCACCGCGTGCCCGGGGCGCCCCGGCTGCCCCGTGGCCGTCCGCTCCGCGACCTGGCACTCGACCCCGGCGGCCCGCAGGATGCCGCGCGCCCCCGCCAGTTCCGTACGCAGGTCGGCGTCCCGGTAGCCGCGCACCACCTCGCGGATCTCGCGCTGCGAGTCGCGGGCGATCCGCTGCACCTCGACCATCTGGTCCGCCGCCGCCTCGTCGCCGCGCTGTGCCAGCCGGACGGCCAGCTCGCTCTTGAGCGCGATGACCGAGAGGTTGCGGCCCATCACGTCGTGCAGGTCCCGGCTGAAGCGCAGCCGCTCCTCGGCCACCGCCAGGCGTGCCTCGGTGTCGCGGGCTCCCTCCAGCTCGCGCAGCACGTTGAGGTACCAGGCCGAGCAGCGTGCGCCGAAGAGCACGAACGGGCCGCCCAGCAGGAGGGCCAGGGCCGTGCCCAGCAGTTCCCGGCCCGACGTACCGGTGGCGGCGAGCCCGGCGACCGCGAGAGCGGTGATGCCCGCTCCGGTGAGCAGCGTCATCCGGACGCGCATCAGCAGTGCGCAGGCGGAGAGGAAGGGGGTGGACGCGGCGAACAGCAGCATGGCGACGTTGCCGCCGGACGTGTCGTCCACGGCGGCGAGTGTCACGGTGAGGGCGAGCTGCACCGCCAGCAGGGTGCCCAGCGAGGCGAAGCCCAGCCGGGGGAACGGGCCCGTGCCCAGATAGGCGTCGACAGAGCGCCACACCACACCGGTACCCGTCAGACACGCGCCCAGCCCCAGCACGAACAGCGACAGGGCCAGGGTCCGGGACAGCGGCTCGGCGTCGTAGTGCACGAAGAGCTGCGGCGTGGCCGGCAGGAAGAGGAAGGGCGCTATGGCGGCGATCGACCACCGGATCGTCGTCTCGACCTGCTTCTGGTGGCTGCGCGCCCACCACCCGCGCCGCTGCGCCCTGGCCCAACCGATCACGTTCCCGCTCCTTCCCGCGCCACGCCGAGCAGCCCTCCCGCTCCGGCTTCCCGCTCCCCGCTTCCCGCTCCCCGCGCTCAGTGCTCAGCGCCGAGGCTCCCAGCGGAACCACTTCCGCACCGCCCACACCGAGACCCCCACCCATGATGCGGCCAGCACCAGCGCGCGCAGGGCCTCGCCCGCGTCCAGAGCGCCGGTCCAGCCGCCGCGCAGCAGCTCCATGACGGGGCTCATCGGCAGCCAGGCGGCGGCGGTGGCCACCTTGTCCGGCAGTACCTCCAGGGGCACGAACACCCCGGAGAGCAGGAAGGACACCATCATCAGCGGCATCGGCGTCAGCGCCGCGGCCTCCGCCGACCTGGTGAGGACCACGGTCGCGGCGGCCGCCGCCACCATGAGGGCGAGGCCCAGCAGCAGGCCCAGGAGGAACAGCCCGGACTGTTCCGGCGCGGAGAGGTCCAGCATCAGGGCGCCGCTGACCGCCACCAGGACGCACTGGACGAGCGCGATCACGAGAGAGGGCAGCGCGGCACCGAGCAGGATCTCCGTGTCGCGCAGCTCGCCGGTGCGCAGTCGCTTGAGGACGAGTTCCTCGCGCCGCGCGGCGTAGGTGCCGACCAGGTTCGAGTAGACCGCGAAGAGCAGTACGAAGCCGAGGGCCCCCGGCAGCATGACCGTCCCCACGGTCAGCCCGGTGCCGGAGAGGTCCATGCCGTCCACGGTCGACTTCACCGCCACGGTGAGGGACAGCGGGACCACCAGGGCGGTGAAGAGGGCAGCCCGGTTGCGCAGGAGCAGGGTCAGCTCGGCGCGTCCCAGCGCGCGCAGCCGTCCGGCGGCGGTCCGCGTGGTGCTCCGCGTGGTGGGGGGTGTCGCGTGCGGCGGCGCGTCCTCCGCGGCGAGTTTCGTGGTCATGCGGGTACCTCCGTGTCCGCGTGCGAACCGGTGTCCGTCCGCGCGATGTCCAGGAACGCTTCCTCCAGGGAGGCCGAGCGCGCGTCCAGTCCGGACACCTCGACCTCGTGTTCGCGTGCCCAGAGCAGGACTTCGGTCAGATCGTGCTGCAACCGCTCGGTGCGGATCTCCACCTCGTGGCCTGCGGCCCCGGCCTGCAGGGCCAGCGGCAGCCGCGACGGCGGCACCCCGTCCGGCAGTGTGAAGCGGATACGCGACGGCCGCCGTGCCGTGACCTCTGCCGTGGTGCCGGCGGTGATGATCTGCCCCCGGCGCATGATCGCCAGCCGGTCGGCGAGCTGCTCGGCCTCCTCCAGGTAGTGGGTGGTCAGCAGGATCGTGGTGCCCTGGTCGCGCAGGCGGCGCACCAGCTCCCAGGTGTTCCGCCGTCCCTCCGGGTCCATTCCGGTGGTCGGCTCGTCGAGGAAGAGCACCTCGGGCCGGCCCAGCAGGGCCAGCGCCAGGTCCAGGCGGCGCCGTTCGCCGCCGGACAGCTGCTTGACCCGTACGTTCTCCCGGCTGGTGCCCCCGCCGCCGCCACCGCCGCCCGCCAGCCCGACGAAGCTGAGCGCCTCCTCGACCGGCCGGGCGTCCGTCGTACAGCCCGCCCACATCCGGGCCGTCTCGCGGACCGTCAGGTCGGACGGGAAGCCGCCCTCCTGGAGCATCACCCCGGTGCGCGGACGTACGGCGGCGCGCTGGGTGTACGGGTCGAGGCCGAGTACGCGCACCCGTCCGCCGCTGGGCGCGGCCAGTCCCTCCAGCAGTTCGACGGTCGAGGTCTTGCCCGCGCCGTTCGTCCCGAGCAGCGCGAAGATCTCCCCCTGGGGCACGGCGAAGGACACACCCCGGACGGCCTCGAAGCCGTCCGTGTAACTCCGTTTCAGGTCTTCGACCTCGATCGCGGCCGTGGCACTCGTCGTATCCATGCCACCAGGCTTCCGCGCCGCCGGGCACGCGGGCAGTGCGTGCTGTCACGGACTGAAATGACAAACGTCATGCGCGCGGAGGGAGACGGGGAAGCGGACCGGAGTGAGGGCACAGGAGAAGGGCCCGGTCGATTCGACCGGGCCCTTCTCGTACTGAGCGGACGACGAGGTTCGAACTCGCGACCTCAACCTTGGCAAGGTTGCGCTCTACCAGCTGAGCTACGTCCGCATGCCGCCACTCGGCTTTCACCGAGCGGTGCGACAGCTACTCTACCCGATCCCGAGGACTGGTTGAGCAGACGGAGCGGGTGACAGGGATTGCACACTGCGCCTCCCCCTTGGAAAGGGGGCGCTCTACTACTGAGCTACACCCGCACGCTTCGTGAAGTCCCTTGCGGGTTTCCCTCGCGGCGTGAGCCAAACTCTAGCCGATCGCCGGGGGGTGCTGGCAAGTTGGCTCCGCCGAGCGGTCCGGACGGGCCCCTCCCGGGCGCACCGGGCCGGACCCGGACACGCCCCGGAGCGCGGGTCCGGCGCCCGCCCGGCGCCCGGCGCACGCGGGCGGCTGCCGCGCCTGCCCCGTACTCCGGGGCGCGCGGGCGACGACCGCTGCGGTGCCCGGCGTCACCGCGCCGCGTTGAACGCCTCGTAGACCTTCTTCGGGATACGGCCGCGCGGCGGCACCTTGAAGCCGTTGGACTCGGCCCACGCCCGCACCGCGCGCGGATCGGGGGCGACCGCCGTCCGGTGGTAGGTCTTGCCGGACTTCGACCGCTTGCGACCGGCCTCCACGAAAGGCTCCAGGGCTCCTCGCAGTTTCTTCGCGTTCGCCGTACTGAGATCGATCTCGTACGACCGGCCGTCCAGCCCGAATGCGATCGTCTCCGTCGCGTCTCCGCCGTCGATGTCGTCGGAGAGTGAGACCACTACGCGCTGCGCCACGGATATCGGCCCTTCGGTATGGATCGCCCTGCGGGTTACCCCGCGCCGCGTCGCGTTGACACGTGAGGGAATACGGGCGATCCGGTTGATTGTGATCAATGACATTTCTTTTGCACCGGCGTCGGCATCTTATTGCGAGGCGAGGATATGCCAGCTCGCGCTACTTCTCGCGTGTCTTGCCGCAATCTGGACGATACTTTTTTCGCTGCCATTTTCCCAGAGTCAGGCGGCTCCGATTTGCCGGGAACAGTATATCTACCCGCGTAGATCCCGTAACCGGGTACCCTGGCGACCGGAGCAGCAAGCTCTCCGGGGTTCGACCGCCAGCGGTCGGCAGCCCCCACCAGCACCCCACATCACCGGGAGTACCCGTGGCTCGCGTCGTAGTCGACGTCATGCTGAAGCCGGAGATCCTCGACCCGCAGGGACAGGCGGTGCAGCGTGCACTGCCCCGGCTGGGCTTCGAAGGCATCGCCGATGTCCGCCAGGGCAAGCGCTTCGAACTCGAAGTGGAAGGGCCCGTCGACGACGCCCTCCTCGTCCGCGTCCGGGAGATGGCGGAGACCTTCCTCGCCAACACCGTGATCGAGGACTACACCGTCCGCCTGGAGACCCCGTCCGGGGCGGAGGCGGCGGTCTCCGGCAGTGCCGCGCCCGAGGGCGCGGGAGCCCAGGCGTGAGCGCGGGCCTCGGCCGGATCGGCGTCGTCACCTTCCCCGGGTCGCTGGACGACCGCGACGCCCGGCGCGCGATCGCCCTCGCCGGCGGCGAGCCCGTCGCGCTCTGGCACCGGGACAAGGAGCTGCACGGCGTGGACGCCGTGGTGCTGCCCGGCGGATTCTCCTACGGGGACTATCTGCGCTGCGGCGCCATCGCCCGCTTCTCGCCGGTCATGGAGACGCTCATCGAACAGGCGCGCGCGGGAATGCCGGTCCTGGGCATCTGCAACGGCTTCCAGGTGCTGTGCGAATCGCATCTGCTGCCGGGCGCGCTCACCCGCAACGACCATCTCCACTTCGTCTGCCGCGACCAGCGAATGCGTGTCGAGAACGCCGACACCGCCTGGACGGCGGATTACCAGCAGGGGCAGGAGATCACCGTCCCGCTGAAGAACGGCGAGGGCGGTTATGTCGCCGACGAGCGCACCCTCGACGCCCTGGAGGCCGAAGGGCGGGTCGTCTTCCGCTATGCGGGCCCGAACCCGAACGGCTCCTACCGCGGCATCGCCGGAATCACCAACGAGGCCGGGAACGTGGTCGGTCTCATGCCGCACCCCGAGCACGCCGTCGAAGCCCTGACCGGCCCGACGACGGACGGCCTCGGATTCTTCACCTCGGTACTCAAGACCCTGGTCGCCTCATCGTGAGCGAGCGGAGCGAGCGAGCCCTCATGCACAGCCTGGACACCGTCAAGCACGCCGAGCAGACCCCGGACACCGACCTCCCGTGGGCCGAACTCGGCCTGAAGGAAGACGAGTACGCCCGCATCCGGGAAATCCTCGGCCGCCGCCCGACCGGCGCCGAGCTGGCCATGTACTCGGTGATGTGGTCGGAGCACTGCTCGTACAAGTCGAGCAAGGTGCACCTCAAGCAGTTCAGCGAGAAGGCCCCGGCCTCGGACGCCATGCTGGTCGGCATCGGCGAGCAGGCGGGCGTCGTGGACGTCGGCCAGGGGTACGCGGTCACCTTCAAGGTCGAGTCGCACAACCACCCCTCGTACGTCGAGCCCTACCAGGGCGCGGCCACCGGCATCGGCGGCATCGTGCGGGACATCATCGCGATGGGCGCCCGCCCGGTCGCCGTCATGGACCCGCTGCGATTCGGCGCCGCCGACCACCCGGACACCCGGCGGGTGCTGCCCGGCGTCGTCGCGGGCATCGGCGGCTACGGCAACTGCCTGGGCCTGCCCAACATCGGCGGCGAGGTCGTCTTCGACTCCTGCTACCAGGGAAACCCGCTGGTCAACGCCTTGTGCGTCGGCGTCATGAAGCACGAGGACATCCACCTGGCCAAGGCCTCCGGCACCGGCAACAAGGTGGTCCTCTACGGCGCCCGCACCGGCGGCGACGGCATCGGCGGCGCGTCCATCCTGGCCTCCGAGACCTTCGACGATTCCAAGCCGAGCAAGCGCCCGGCCGTCCAGGTCGGCGACCCGTTCCAGGAGAAGCTGCTCATCGAGTGCACCCTGGAGGCGTTCCGGGAGCGGCTCGTCGTCGGCATCCAGGACCTGGGCGCGGCGGGGCTCTCCTGCGCCACCTCCGAGCTGGCGTCCAACGGCTCCGGCGGCATGCGCGTCGACCTGGACGTCGTACCGCTGCGCGACTCCACGCTCTCCCCCGAGGAGATCCTGATGAGCGAGTCGCAGGAGCGCATGTGCGCCGTCCTGGAGCCCTCGAAGGTCGACCGCTTCCTGGAGATCTGCGAGAAGTGGGACGTCATCGCCACCGTCATCGGCGAGGTCACCGACGGCGACCGGCTGGGCATCTACTGGCACGGCGAGCAGATCGTGGACGTGCCGCCGCGCACCGTCGCGCACGACGGCCCGGTGCTCAACCGCCCGTACGCGCGCCCCGCCTGGCAGGACGCGCTCCAGGCCGACGACCCGGCCAAGCTGCCCCGCCCCAGCGGCGGCGCCGAACTGCGCGCGGCCGTACTGGCGCTGCTCGGCTCGCCGAACCAGGCCGCCAAGTCCTGGATCACCGACCAGTACGACCGCTACGTCCTCGGCGACACGGTGCTCGCGCAGCCGGAGGACGGCGGCATGATCCGCATCGACGCCGAGACCGGCCTGGGCGTCGCCCTGGCAACCGACGGCAACGGCCGGTACGCCAAGCTCGACCCGTACGCGGGCGCGCAGCTGGCGCTCTCCGAGTCGTACCGCAACGTCGCCACGACGGGCGCGAAGCCGCTCGCGATCACCGACTGCCTCAACTTCGGCTCGCCGGAGGACCCGGCGGCCATGTGGCAGTTCGCCGAGGCGTGCCGGGGGCTGGCCGACGCCTGCCAGGTGCTGGGCACGCCGGTCACCGGCGGCAACGTCTCGCTCTACAACCAGACCGGCGACAACGCCGTGCACCCCACCCCGGTGGTCGGCGTGCTCGGCGTCATCGACGACGTGGCCCGCCGTACGCCGAGCGGCTTCGCCGAGGAGGGCCAGCTCATCTACCTCCTCGGTGACACCCGTGAGGAACTGGGCGGCTCCGCCTGGTCCCAGGTGGCGCACGGGCACCTCGGCGGCCTGCCGCCCACCGTGGACCTGGAGCGCGAGCGGCTGCTCGGCGAGATCCTCATCTCCGCCTCCCGCGACGGCATGGCCGACGCGGCGCACGACCTGAGCGACGGCGGGCTGATCCAGGCCCTCAGCGAGTCCTGCCTCCAGGGCCGCCGGGGCGCGCGCATCGTGGTGCCGGACGGCATCGACCCGTTCGTCTTCCTCTTCTCCGAGTCGCAGGGCCGCGCGATCGTGGCGATCCCGCGCAGCGAGGAGGTCCGGTTCAACGACATGTGCGGGGCACGCGGGCTGCCCGCCACCCGCATCGGTGTGGTGGACGGCACGGAGGCGGCCGAGGGCGACGGCACCGACGGTGGCGAGGACGCGGCGGCGATCGAGGTGCAGGGCCTGTTCCGCATCCCGCTGAGCGAGCTGCGCGAGACCCACGAGCGCACCATCCCGGCGCTGCTCGCCTGAGCGCCCGCCGGGGCACCCGCGCCGCCGTACGTCTGTGCGGCGGCGCGGGCGTGCCAGGGCGGGATCGTAGACTCCCGCCATGCCGCCCGCGAACCGCAGCAAGCCGCGTATCTACGATGCCGCCCGCGTCCGTGCGGCGCTCATCGCGCAGGTGGAGGCCCTGGCCGTGGCTGCGCACCGGTGCGGGCCCGAGCAGCGGGCGCTGCCCTCCGGGCTGCCCGGCTGGGACGTCCACCGGCTGCTCGTCCACATCGCCCGCCAGATCGACGCGCTGCCCCGGCTGCTGGCCCTGCCGGAACCCGCCGCGCGGACACCCGAGGTGGACCTGTCGACCTGGGCGCTGTCCACCGGTACGCCGGCGGGCGCGCTGGACGAGGACGTCCGCGAGCAGGCAGCGGACACGGCGGACGCCGCCGCCCGGATCGACGAAGCCGTCGCCGCGCTGGAACCGGTGCTGGAGTCGGCAGTACGGCCCGAATTGCTGCTGCCGCACGCCTTCGGCGCGATGCGTGCGCTGGACTTCACGGTCACCCGGCTCGTGGAACTGGTCGTGCACGCCGACGACCTCGCCCGCGCCACCGGCCTGCCCGTCCCCCTGGACCGCCAGGCCCTTGCCGCCGCCGTACGGCTGCTCGTGGACGCGCTCGCGGTGAAGGCGCCGGGCGGCACGGTGGAGGTACGGGTCCCGCCGTTCGCCGTGACCCAGTGCGTCGCCGGGCCCCGGCACACCCGCGGTACCCCGCCGCACGTGGTGGAGACCGGCCCGCTGACCTGGCTCCGCCTCGCCACGGGCCGCACGGGGTGGGCCGAGTCCCTCGACGAGGGCAACATCACAGCCAGCGGCACCCGCGCCGACCTGTCCCCGTACCTCCCCCTCCTGACCTGACCTCCCAGCACAACCCTGCGCCACCGACGTCCGTGCACGATGTGTAGGTTCCAGCCCGAAGCCGCACCGGCCCGCGTGGCGGGTCAGCGTTGGCGGTGGTCTCCGTGCGGGCCTCGCCCCCTGGGTGCGTGAGTTACAGCCGGTCCGGCGTTTGAGGACGCCCCGGCCCGCGCGGCGGGTCGGCGGGCCAGCCTCGGCGGCGACCCCCGCACAGGCCCGCCCCCGCGCGCCGCACCGGTACGTGAGCCCCTCCGGCGCCCCCCGTGCCCCCGGCCCCGCGGAGCGGGCCGGCGGGGCGACCCGCCCTGCGGGAAGCGCATGGGGCCTACCCGATTCGGAGCACCCGCGCCCGTGCCCTTAGACTCGAAGACGTGCCACGTGGTGATGGACTACTCAACCACGACCTGCTCCCCGGCGAGAAAGGTCCCCAGGACGCCTGCGGCGTCTTCGGAGTCTGGGCCCCGGGAGAAGCGGTCGCGAAGCTCACCTATTTCGGTCTGTACGCGTTGCAGCACCGCGGTCAGGAGTCCGCGGGCATCGCGGTGAGCAACGGCTCGCAGATCCTCGTCTTCAAGGACATGGGCCTGGTCTCACAGGTCTTCGACGAAACCTCGCTGGGCTCCCTCCAGGGCCACATCGCGGTCGGACACGCCAGGTACTCGACGACCGGCGCGTCCGTCTGGGAGAACGCGCAGCCCACGTTCCGGGCCACCGCGCACGGCTCCATCGCGCTGGGCCACAACGGGAACCTGGTCAACACCGTCCAGCTCGCCGAACTCGTCGCGACCCTCGCCGACCGGCGCAACGGCCGCGCGACCCAGGTCGCGGCGACCAACGACACCGACCTGGTCACCGCGCTGCTCGCGGGCCAGACCGACGACGACGGCAAGCCGCTCGGCGTCGAGGAGGCCGCGCCGCTGGTGCTGCCGCAGGTCAAGGGCGCCTTCTCGCTCGTCTTCATGGACGAGCACACGCTGTACGCCGCCCGCGACCCGCAGGGGATTCGCCCGCTGGTTCTCGGCCGGCTGGAGCGCGGCTGGGTGGTCGCCTCCGAGACGGCCGCGCTGGACATCTGCGGCGCCTCCTTCATCCGGGAGATAGAACCGGGGGAGATGGTCGCGATCGACGAGGACGGCCTCCGCTCCAGCCGCTTCGCGGAAGCGAAGCCCAAGGGCTGCGTCTTCGAGTACGTCTATCTCGCCCGCCCCGACACGGACATCGCGGGCCGCAACGTCTACCTCTCCCGCGTCGAGATGGGCCGCAGGCTGGCCGCCGAGGCCCCGGCACCCGAGGCCGATCTCGTCATAGCCACGCCCGAGTCCGGCACCCCGGCCGCGATCGGGTACGCCGAGGCCAGCGGGATTCCGTACGGCAGCGGGCTGGTCAAGAACTCCTACGTCGGCCGGACCTTCATCCAGCCGTCCCAGACGATCCGGCAGCTGGGCATCCGCCTCAAGCTGAACCCGCTCAAGGAGGTCATCCGGGGCAAGCGGCTGGTCGTCGTCGACGATTCGATCGTCCGCGGCAACACCCAGCGCGCCCTGGTCCGGATGCTGCGCGAGGCGGGCGCCGCCGAGGTGCACGTGCGGATCAGCTCGCCGCCCATCAAGTGGCCCTGCTTCTTCGGCATCGACTTCGCCAACCGCGCGGAGCTGATCGCCAACGGTCTGACCGTGGAGGAGATCGGCAAGTCGCTGGGCGCCGACTCGCTCGCGTACATCTCGACGGACGGCATGATCGCGGCGACCACGATAGCCAAGCCGGATCTGTGCCGGGCCTGCTTCGACGGCGAGTACCCGATGGAGCTGCCGGACCCGGAGCTGCTGGGCAAGCACCTGCTGGAGACCGAGGCCCAGGCACCCGCACAGGCCGACGTGGACGGCGTGCCGACGCTGACCGCGGGCCCGGGCGGCGCGGACGCGCTGCGCCGGCCCTAGGGCCTGTCCGGGGACGCCCCGTCCGGGGCCGGGCGGGCCCGCCGTCCGTGCCTCTCCGGCGCCGCCGCCGTCCCCTTCCAGGTCCGATCCGCCCCTGACACCGTGACGAGAGAACCCGCCATGACTGAGCCCACCGCGCCGGAGCCGCCCGGCGCCAGCTACGCCGCCGCCGGAGTCGACATCGAGGCGGGCGACCGCGCCGTCGTCCTGATGAAGGAGTGGGTCAGGAAGGCCCAGCGCCCCGAGTCCCTGGGCGGCCTCGGCGGCTTCGCCGGGCTCTTCGACGCCTCCGCGCTCAAGCGCTACGAGCGCCCGCTGCTGGCCTCCGCGACGGACGGGGTCGGTACGAAGGTCGCCATCGCGCAGCGCATGGACATCCACGACTCGATCGGCCACGACCTGGTCGCCATGGTCGTCGACGACCTGGTGGTGTGCGGGGCCGAGCCGCTGTTCATGACCGACTACATCTGTGTCGGCAAGGTGCGCCCGGAGCGGGTCGCGCAGATCGTCAAGGGCATCGCCGAGGGCTGTGTGCTGGCCGGCTGTGCGCTGGTGGGCGGCGAGACCGCCGAGCACCCCGGGCTGCTCGGCCCGGACGAGTACGACGTGGCGGGCGCGGGCACCGGCGTGGTCGAGGCGGACGCGCTGCTCGGCCCGGATCGTATCCGTACGGGTGACGTGGTGATCGCGATGGCGTCCTCCGGACTTCACTCCAACGGGTACTCACTGGTCCGGCACGTGTTCCTCGACCGCGCGGGCTGGGCGCTGGACCGCCAGGTGGCGGAGTTCGGCCGCACCCTGGGCGAAGAGCTGCTGGAGCCCACCAAGATCTACTCGCTGGACTGCCTCGCCCTGGCCCGTACGACGGAGGTGCACGCCTTCTCGCACATCACCGGCGGCGGGCTGGCCAACAACCTGGCCCGGGTGGTGCCGGACGGGCTGCACGCCCGCGTGGACCGGGCCACGTGGGCGCCGGGCGCGGTCTTCGACCTGGTCGGCGAGCTGGGCCGGGTGGCGCGGCCGGAGCTGGAGAAGACGCTGAACATGGGCGTCGGCATGATCGCCGTGGTGCCGCAGGAGTCGGTGGCGGCGACGCTGCACACGCTCGGCGAGCGCGGGGTCGGCGCCTGGGTGGCCGGTGAGATCACCGAGCGCGGCGCGGACGGCGCGGCGGTCACCCTGACCGGGGACCATGCGCGCTGAGGGACCGCGCGGTGAGCGTGCCGGAGCAGCACAGAACCCGGTCCGGCGGATGCCGGACCGGGCCGATGCCTTCGTGCGCCGCGTCAGGCGCGGCGTTGTCGCGACGGGGAGTCGGACGGCTGATCGTCGTCATCCTCCTCATCGCTGTTGTACAGATCCGCGTACTGTGCGTACGGGTCGTCATCCAGCTCATCGTCCTCGACAGGCTCGCCCTTCGGCGGCTCATTCGATGGCGATGCGCCCAGCTCCTCGGCCAGACGTGACAGATCCGTCCCGCCGCTGTTGTACTTCAGCTGGCGGGCGACCTTCGTCTGCTTGGCCTTGGCCCGGCCGCGCCCCATGGCTCGACCCCCTCAACGACGGGGCTCGACGGCCCCAGAGTCTTGACACGCGTTCATGTTTCAGACCGGACTTGCGGACTCTCGGCTGAGAGACCGGTCCGTAGGTGTTCAACGGTACCTGCTTCCGCCGCCGGGCGGTACGTCACCCACACGACACGGCAGGTCGCCGTTGCGTCCCTTGACCAGTTTTTCCCTGGTCAATCGGGATTTTACCTTCCGCACATCGGCGGACCCGCCCGGGGGGTGGGTGACGAGACTCTCGCGCCGGGGCACGGCTGTGACCCGGCCCGGCACGCAGTGTCACCGGTGCGGGCCGGGCCGGGTGTCCGGGCCGCCGGATTACCGGGCGTCCGCCATCCGCTGCTCCGCGATCCGGTCGGCCGCCACGGCCGGCGGTACGCCGTCCGCCTCCGCACGTTCGAATATGGCCAGCGTGGTGTCCAGGATCATCGTCGCCTTCGCCTTGGCACGTGCGAAGTCGAAGCCGTGCAGTTCGTCCGCGACCTGGATGACCCCGCCCGCGTTGACCACGTAGTCCGGCGCGTAGAGGATTCCCCGGTCGGAGAGGTCCTTCTCCACGCCGGGGTGGGCCAACTGGTTGTTGGCCGCGCCGCAGACCACCTTCGCGGTGAGCACGGGCACCGTCTCGTCGTCCAGCGCCCCGCCCAGGGCGCACGGCGCGTACACGTCCAGCCCGGTGGTGCGGATCAGGGCGTCCGTGTCGGCGGCGACGGCGACCTCGGGGTGCGCCGCGCGCACCCGGTCGAGCGACTCCTCCCGCACGTCGGTGACCACGACCTCCGCGCCGTCCTCCACCAGGTGCGCGACCAGGTGGTGCCCGACCTTGCCGACCCCGGCCACCCCCACCTTGCGCCCGCGCAGGGTGGGCGCGCCCCACAGGTGCCGGGCGCTGGCGCGCATGCCCTGGAAGACGCCGAAGGCGGTCAGCACCGAGGAGTCGCCCGCGCCGCCCTGCTCCGGCGACCGGCCGGTCGTCCAGCGGCAGGTGCGCGAGACGACGTCCATGTCCCGTACGTACGTGCCCACGTCGCAGGCCGTCACGTAGCGCCCGCCCAGCGAGTCCACGAACCGCCCGTAGGCGAGCAGCAGCTCCTCGGACTTCAGCGTCTCCGGGTCCCCGATGATCACCGCCTTGCCGCCGCCGTGGTCCAGCCCGGCGAGGGCGTTCTTGTACGACATGCCGCGGGCGAGGTTGAGCGCGTCGTGCAGCGCCTCCTCGTCGCTGGCGTAGGGGTGGAAGCGGGTGCCGCCGAGGGCGGGGCCGAGCGCGGTGGAGTGGATGGCGACCACGGCGCGCAGGCCGCTCTCGCGGTCCTGGCAGAGCAGCACCTGCTCGTGGCCGCCCTGCTCGGTGCGGAAGAGCGTGTGCAGCGCGCTGTTCGCGGTACTGGCGGTGTTGGGGGTGGCGGGCGGCTCGTCGGCGCTGACGGGCGAGGGACGTACGTCAGTCACGGTGGTGACTCCTGTAGGTCGCGTCGGGTGCCCCCCGCCGTGCTCCCCGTCTGTGGCCGGGTGCCCGGTGGTGGGGCCTGATGCCCCTGAGCGTAGACCTGCGGTGCGGAGGGGATCGTCTCAGTGCCACGATCTGGGTAGGCAGATTTCCCGCCGGTCGTACCGGTGGGAGGACGGAGGAGTGGGCGTGGCGCAGAGTCCGGCGGCAGTCGTCCCGTACGCGGCCTACCTGCGGGTGTACGAGCCGCTGGCGGCCTTCCCCGAGCCGGAGCGTGCGCACTGGGCGCGGTACGCGAAACGGGACCGGATGCCCACGGCCCAGGACGAGTTGCGCCGCGCTCTTGCCGATCTGCTGCCGGTTCCGCCGGTCGTGGTGCCGGTGCGGGAGAGCGCGGAGGCGTTCGTCGCCGAGATCGACGGCGTCACCTGCGTCTGCCCGTGGCGCACCAGGCTCCGCGGCTGGCAGGCGCTGACGGCGCTGTCGGCCTCGGTGGGCACCGCGGGCCCCACGGAGGTCGATCTGCCGCGCACGGTCCTGGACGCGGCCCTGCCGCCGGTCGTACGGCGTCAGGCCGCCGCGGACTACGAGCAGTGGCGGGAGCGGAACCCGGACGCGCGGCCCTGGATTCGTACGGCGCTGTGGCACGTGCCGGTGCGCTGGTTCGTCCTCTTCGCGGACGCGGAAAGGGAGTTTGCGAAGCCGGAAAGCGGTGAGGAGAGCGTTCAGCAGTCCGTTCTCCGCTATCGCACACCGATGGTCCAGGCGCGCCGACGAGTCGCGCGGGGGCTGAAGGTGATCCGCGAGGAGTTGGAGGAGGGGCCGCTCGTCGAGGGTCTGGTCGACGTGGGGCGGTGGCTGGAGGAGTTCCATCCGCGGTCACTCGTCGAACTGGATTACGGCGGTCTCTCCCATGTGATCCCCGAGTCCCAGCTCGCCGAGGACCACTCCGCGGCGGATGTGGCGGAGGGCATCACGGCGCTGCGCGAGGGGGACGCGGACCGGGCGGGGGAGGCGTACGAGCGGCTGACGGATCGCTGGCGCGCGGTGCGCGAACTCCAGTTCGCGAACTGAGTCGCGAACGGACGGCAGGCGGTGGGCGACAGGCGGCGAAGGGGCCGGATTCGGGGATGTTCTCCCTGAACCGGGCCATTGGCTCAAGGCTGTTCAACTCAGATCAATCCCGCGCAACCCCTCCCAAGCGTGACGGACAGCACGTTTCAGGGCCTTGCACTCAGAGCTACCCCTCATGTCAAAATAGGACAAGGAGTCCGGAGGGGTTCCTTCCGTCCGGGAAAGGACGGATAGTTCAGTTGGTTCAGTATTGCGCTTCTTGTGGGATCTGGTGACACCTGACCCCATTGTGACTGATTGTCATGGCGGGGTAACTGTCCGCTATGGACCGGTCCATCGGCATCCGCCGAGGTTGACTACCTGAGAGGGCAATTCCATCGGTTTGGCCGACGTGGCTGGACGGATGGTGTAGTTGTAGTGCCGAGGACAAGCCGTTCGTCCTATAACCGACTCGGCTCGCGTGCACCATTTCGGGCAACGCGGGTCAAGGTGCAGAATTTAGAGGAAAGAACCGTGATGGTTCGGTTCTCCCGAGGAGGCCGCTCATGACCGCTCGCACCCCTGATGCCGAGCCGCTGCTGACCCCGGCTGAGGTTGCCACCATGTTCCGCGTGGACCCGAAGACGGTCACTCGCTGGGCCAAGGCCGGCAAGCTCACGTCCATCCGCACGCTCGGAGGACACCGCCGCTATCGCGAGGCGGAGGTGCGCGCACTCCTTGCGGGCATCCCGCAGCAGCGCAGCGAGGTCTGAAATCAGAGGAAGTACAGCGAAATAACCGCATAATCCGGTGTCTTCCGGGGTCCCCCACCTCGGATCGACGCCAGCCGTACGGCGAGTACGTACCGTACGGCGAGCAACGCCAGCAGCACGCGATCGCGCTGAACTCCGCCGGGTTCAGCGCGATTTCGCGTGTCAGGGCGCGGTGGGGAGGCGCGGGTCGGGGCGGCCGGGAGGCCGGCCGTGCGCCCCGCGCGCGGCTGCCCGGGGTGCCGGGCCGACGCCTCGCGGGGCGGGCCGCACGGGCGCCGGGGGGTGCTGTGCGGCGGCCGGGGTGGCACTGAGGGGCATAGTAAAATTTCACATATTAAATTGACGAAGCCTGGAGGAACCGTGAGTTCCCCTGCGTCGGTGGTTGATTCGGTGACTCCCGTCACATCACGAAACTCTTGTCCCGATAGGCGGCTGCGCGATATTAGAGGATCTCGCTTCCGCCCCCGGTGCGGTCGGCTGTGCGGTCGGCGGCCGGGCCCGGATCTCCCGGCCCGCGCTCGGCAGTGGGGCGTGGCGCGGCCCCTGTGGCGCCCTCTGCGGGCATCTCCCGGGCCTCGCCGGTCTGTTGGGCCGCATCGGCCGCTTCGGTCATGGTGCTCCCGCTGCTGCCCGTCGGGGCCACCCCGGACGGGCCGGGCAGCGGGCCCCACTCGGGCTCCGGCCCGGACTCCAGGGCGAGCCGCAGCAGCCGGTGGCAGATGGGGCAGTGGCGCGTGGCGTGGCGGTAGGCCGAGGCCGCCGCCAGATGAGCGCGCAGCAGGGCGCGCGTCTCGTGCCGCCGCGAGCTGGTGGGACGCGGGCTGATCGGAATGGTCGTCATGCCGCTCACCTCCGTGTAGCTCAGAGGTACCGGCGGGAGGTACCCGCGTCAAGACGCCGGAACAGGTCGGTGGAACCGGCCCGCGGCACATCCGCCCGGACGGACCGCCCTCGCGGCACGGAGTGACATGCGCGGACACGCGAAAACGGCCCGCACCCCGAGGGGCACGAGCCGACCTTCCGCACTGCGGTCCTGACGGGATTTGAACCCGCGGCCTCCACCTTGACAGGGTGGCGAGCACTCCAAACTGCTCCACAGGACCTTGCCGCGCACGCTGGCGCGAAAACAGACTCTACAGCAGCGCAGCCGTCCGAGGCCAATCCGCCTCCGGCGCCTTCTTCCCTGCTCATCCCGGGAGGGAGCAGGGCATCAGCGCCCCGCCGGGACCGCCGCGTCCACCGCCTTCACGATGCGCTTGTCCGACACCGGGTACGCCGTCCCCAGCGCGTGCGCGAAGTAGCTCACCCGCAGCTCCTCGACCATCCAGCGGATGTCCCGCGCGGCCTTCGGCACCGGCCGTCCGGGCGGGAACTGCTCGAGCAGCCACAGGTATTCGTCCTGCATCTCCTTGACCTTCGCCATCCGCGTACGGTCCCGCTCGGCGTTGTTCGGCAGCTGCTGGAGGCGGCGGTCCGCGGCGACGAGGTAGCGCAGCAGGTCCGGCAGCCGTCCCGCACCGTGCAGGGTGACGAACCCCGGGCAGACCAGCGCCGCCAGCTGCTCCCGCACGTCCGCCAGGGACGGCTGGAGCACCGTGCTGCGGATCGTGCGCAGCCGCTGCTCGCACGAGTGCCAGGCGGCCAGCACCTCCTGGACCTGCCGGACGGTGTTCAAGGTGGCGTCCACCAGGTCGGCCCGTACCGCGTCGAACAGCTTGCTGAACCCCTCCTGGTCCCAGGCGGGGCCGCCGCGCGCCGCGACCAGGCGGTCGGTGGCGGCGGTGACGCAGTCCTCGAACAGGGCCTGGACGCTGCCGTGCGGCGACCGGGAGAGCGCCAGCTTCTGCTGGTTGCTCAGCTTGGACTGGGCGAACTTGGCGGGATCGGAGGCGATGTTGAGCAGGATCAGCCGCCGGGTGCCCCGCCACATCGCGTCCTGCTGCTCCTCCGCGGTGTCGAAGAGCTTCACCGAGACGGACGTGCCGTCGTCCACCAGCGCCGGGTACGCCTTGACGGGCTGGCCCGCGCGCCGGGTCTCGAAGGTGCGGGGGAGGCTGCCGAGCGTCCAACTGGTCAGCCCTGTGCGCTGGGTGGGGGAGGACGGGGCCGCCTCGCCGGCTGCGGCGGCACCCGCACCGCGCGCGGCGCCCGTACCGTCCCCACCGCCCGCCGCGGGGGCCGCACCGCCGCCCTTGCCGCCCGAAGTGCCGCCCGTGCCACCGGAGTTCTTCCGGGAGCGCGCGGAGGAGTCGAACGCCTTGGAGATGGCCTCCTGCGTCCTCGGCTTCAGGCGCAGCTGGAGCGCCTCGATGTCCTTGTCCTCGGAGTCCCCGGACAGCCTGCGCCGCCGCTCGTCGACGACCCGGAAGGTGATCCGCAGGTGGTCGGGGACCTTGGCCCAGTCGAAGTCGGCGGGCTCCATCCGTACGCCCACCAGGCGTTGCAGCTCGCGGGACATCGCGGTGGTCAGCGGCTCGCGGGGCGCGGTGTCCCCGCCGGCCGCGCCGCCCGCGCCGCTCCCGTCGGCGACGGCCGCGAGGAAGCGCCGCGCGAAGTCGGGTGCGGGCACGTAGTTGCGGCGGATCGGCTTGGGCAGCGAGCGGATCAGCTCGGTGACCACCTCCGCGCGCAGCCCCGGGATCTGCCAGTCGAAGCCGTCGGCGGTGACCTGGTTGAGCACGTGCAGCGGTACGTGGACGGTCACGCCGTCGGCGTCCGTGCCGGGCTCGAACTGGTAGGTCACCGGGAAGGCCAGCTCGCCCTGGCGCCAGGTGTCCGGGTAGTCCGCCTTGGTTACCTGGCCCGCCCGCTCGTTGATGAGCATGGACTTCTCGAAGTTCAGCAGATCGGGCTCGTCGCGCCGCTGCCGCTTCCACCAGGAGTCGAAGTGGGCGCCGGAGACGACGTGTTCGGGGATGCGCTGGTCGTAGAAGTCGTAGAGCGTCTCGTCGTCCACCAGGATGTCGCGGCGGCGGGCCCGGTGCTCCAACTCCTCGACCTCGTCGAGGAGTTTGCGGTTGTCGCTGAAGAACTGGTGATGCGTGCGCCAGTCGCCCTCGACCAGGGCGTTGCGGATGAAGAGGTCGCGGGAGGTCTCGGCGTCGATGCCGCCGTAGTTGACCTTGCGCTGCGCGACGAGCGGCACGCCGTAGAGCGTCACCCGCTCGTACGCCATCACCGCGGCCTGCTTCTGCTCCCAGTGCGGCTCGCTGTAGGTGCGCTTGACCAGGTGCCCGGCGAGCGGCTCCACCCACTCCGGCTCGATCTTCGCGTTCACCCGCGCCCACAGCCTGCTGGTCTCCACCAGCTCCGCCGACATCACCCAGCGGGGCGGCTTCTTGAACAGGGCGGAGCCGGGGAAGACGGCGAACTTGGCGTTGCGCGCGCCCAGATACTCGTTCTTCTCGGTCTCCTTGAGGCCGAGGTGGGAGAGCAGGCCGGCCAGCAGCGACTGGTGGATCGGCACGTCGGCCGCCTGCTCGCGCTGCTCGTCGAACTGGAGCTTCATCCCCTTCACGACCTGGCGGAGCTGGGCGTAGATGTCCTGCCATTCGCGTATCCGCAGGTAGTTCAGATACTCCGCCTTGCACATCCGGCGGAACTGCGAGGACGACAGCTCCTTCTGCCGCTCCCGTACGTAGCGCCAGAGGTTGAGGAAGGCCAGGAAGTCGCTCGTCGCGTCCTTGAAGCGGGCGTGCTGCTGGTCGGCCTGCTGCTGCTTCTCGGCCGGGCGCTCGCGCGGGTCCTGGATGGAGAGCGCGGCGGCGATCACCATCACCTCCCGTACGCAGCCGTTCCGTTCGGCCTCCAGCACCATCCGGCCCAGCCTCGGGTCGACGGGCAGCTGGGCCAGCCTGCGGCCGATCGGGGTCAGTTCGCGGGCCCGCTCCCGCAACGCGCCCAGTTCCTCGAGGAGTTGGACGCCCGCCTTGATGCTGCGGTGGTCCGGCGGGTCGATGAAGGGGAACTTCTCCACCTCGCCCAGCCCGGCCGCCGTCATCTGGAGGATCACGGACGCCAGGTTCGTGCGGAGGATCTCCGGGTCGGTGAACTCGGGCCGGGAGAGGAAGTCGTCCTCGGAGTAGAGGCGGATGCAGATGCCGTCCGACGTACGGCCGCAGCGGCCCTTGCGCTGGTTGGCGCTGGCCTGCGACACCGGCTCGATCGGCAGCCGCTGGACCTTGGTGCGGTGGCTGTAGCGGGAGATGCGGGCGGTGCCCGGGTCGACGACGTACTTGATGCCGGGGACGGTCAGTGAGGTCTCGGCGACGTTCGTCGCCAGCACGACGCGACGGCCCGAATGACGCTGGAAGACGCGGTGCTGCTCGGCGTGCGAGAGGCGGGCGTAGAGGGGGAGGACCTCGGTGTGCGGGAGGCTGCGCTTGTGCAGGGCGTCGGCGGTGTCGCGGATCTCCCGCTCGCCGGAGAGGAAGACCAGGACGTCGCCCGGGCCCTCGGCCTGCAACTCGTCCACCGCGTCGCAGATCGCGGTGATCTGGTCGCGGTCGCGCTCCTCGCTGTCCTCCTCCAGCAGCGGGCGGTAGCGCACCTCCACCGGGTACGTACGGCCGCTCACCTCGACGATCGGGGCGCTGGGGTGCGCGGCGGCGGCGTCCTCGCGCACCGGGGCGGCGTCCTGGGGCGGCGCCGGGACGGTGGCGGCGAGGTCGCCGAAGTGCCGGGAGAAGCGCTCCGGGTCGATCGTCGCGGAGGTGATCACGACCTTCAGGTCCGGGCGCCGGGGCAGCAGCTGCGCGAGGTACCCGAGCAGGAAGTCGATGTTGAGGCTGCGCTCGTGTGCCTCGTCGATGATGATCGTGTCGTACTGGCGCAGCTCCCGGTCGGTCTGGATCTCCGCCAGCAGGATGCCGTCCGTCATCAGCTTGACCAGGGTGTTGTCCTTGACCTGGTCGGTGAAGCGGACCTTCCAGCCCACCGCCTCGCCCAGCGAGGAGCCCAGCTCCTCGGCCACCCGCTCCGCGACCGTACGGGCCGCGATGCGGCGCGGCTGGGTGTGACCGATCAGACCCTGGATGCCGCGGCCCAGCTCCAGGCAGATCTTCGGGATCTGCGTCGTCTTGCCCGAGCCGGTCTCCCCCGCGACGATCACCACCTGGTGGTCGCGGATGGCCGCCAGGATCGTGTCCTTCTTCTGGCTGACCGGCAGTTGTTCGGGATAGCGGATGGCGGGGACGGCCGCGCGGCGGGCCGCGACGCGCCGTTCGGACTCGGCCATCGACGTGGCGATCTCGGCGAGCACGGTGGCGCGCGGCTCCGGCTTGCGAATTCTGCGGGCGCCGTCGAGTCGGCGCCCGAGCCGCAGCTGGTCGCGCAGCATCAACTCGGGCAGTCGCTCCAGCAGGGCGGGGAGCGTGGGGGCGGGAGCAGGCGTGGTGGACATACGGGCCCCAGGATCTCACCTCACCGAATCGGGTGGCGAATCATTTCCCCCGTGCCGGAGCGCGCGCGCCGTCCCCGTAGGGTGGTCAGGGTGCATCACGGATGCACCCCAGGTTGACGTTCGGCCGCCCGTGCGTATGCGGCGCGGCCGGGGAGGCGACGGGAACGCGCCGCCTCCCGCCGAGGCACCCGGACCGAGTGGCCCGCGGTGTGACCGGCAGACCGTGTGAAGGGACCCCGATGACAGGCGTGCGGCAGCGGCGAGGCGACGGCGCCTCCGTGCTGCTGGGTCTGCTCGGGGTGCTGGGCCTGGTGGCTGTGCTGTGCGGGGCGCTGCCGTGTGCTGGTGGCGGTGCCGGTCCCGCAGCTGCCGGTCCCGTCGCGGCCGCTGCTCCGGCCGCGGCTGCCGCCCCCGTCGTCGACGAGTCCGTGTCCGGCCCGCCGTCCGTCACGCCCGACCGGGGGGACGAGGATCGGGGAGACGGGGACCGGCCCGGCTGCCGCGCCCCCCGTCCGGCCGACGACCTGCCCCCGGCCGTACCCTCCGGCGGCAAGGTCTCGCACGTCACCCCGCCGGCCCTGGTGGCACGCGTCCTCCCCGGCACCCAGGCGGTGCCCGGCCCGGGCACCGTCGCGCCGCCCGCCGACGGCCCCTCGCCACCGGTCACCCCGACGCACGTCCAGCTCTCCGTCCTGCGGGTCTAGGCCCTGTCGTCACAATGACGGCCTCCGGCCGGGCGCCGTCATTGTGACGACAGGGCCCAGGCCGGGTCAGGGGCTCAACGCCCCGGCGTCCCACAGCGCGGCCCCGCCGCCCGTACGCGCCCTCGCCGTGCTCCCTCGCGCCGTGCGCCGTGCTGCCGCCGTGCGCGCCGCGATCCACGCCCAGGACATCCGAAAGGAGAGCCCCGATGCGGCTCCGAAGCCTCTTCGCACCCCGTACCTCGCGTCCACCTCGTACCTCGCGTCCGCCCCGGACATCCCTGCGGCTCGCGCTGCGTGCCCCGGCCGCCTGGCCGCCGACCCGCTGGGGGGTCGCCGTCGGCGCCGCGCTGTGCTGCGCGCTGGCCGTCGGCCTGCCCACCGCCGTGATCCCCAATCCCCTCTTCGGCCGGTCCGTGCCCGTGCAGTGGTGGAACCCGCCCGTGCTCGCGGGTACGGCGCTGCTCGGCGGGCTGCTGCTCGCCACGTACGTGCGCACCGGCCACGACGGCGGGGGCGAGGGGCCGGCGGACCGGGCGCCGGCCCGGCTCGGTTCCGTGTCGGGCCTGCTGTCCTTCTTCGCGGTCGGCTGCCCGGTCTGCAACAAGCTGGTGCTGCTCCTGCTCGGCACCTCGGGCGCGCTGAACGTCTGGGCCCCGGTGCAGCCCCTGCTCGCGGTGGCCGCGCTCGCCCTGCTGGCGGTGGCGACCCTGCGGCGGCTCGCGGGCGAGGTCGCCTGCCCGGCCGACGCCCGGCCCGCGAGACCGGCCTGACCCGCCGCGCCCCCTTCCTTCCTCCCTTCCTCTGTGACAGGTGATCCCCATGTCTTCTCCAGCCCGCCCCCTCTCGCGCAAGCGCCTCCTGATCGTCGTGATCGCCGTGACCGCGCTGCTGCTCGGCTGGCTCTCGCAGTACGCCGTCGACAGCGGCGGCAGCGGCAGCGGTGACGGCCCCGCTGCGACCGACACCGCCGACGACGGCGGCTCGGACGGCGGCTCCGACGGCGGCTCCGAGAGCGACACCGCCGAGAGCGAGGCCGTCGCCGACCTGCTCGCCCTCGCCCGCCGCGACGACGGCGACCCGCTGGCGCACGGCGACCCGGACGCGCCGGTCGTCATGATCGAGTACGCCGACTTCGCCTGCTCCTTCTGCGGCAAGTTCGCCCGCGACACCGAACAGGAACTGGTGCGGAAGTACGTGGACGAGGGAGTCCTGCGCATCGAGTGGCGCAACTTCCCGGTCTTCGGCAAGGAGTCCGAGCAGGCCGCCCTCGCCGCCTGGGCAGCCGGGAAACAGGACCGCTTCTGGCAGTTCCACGAGGCCGCCTACGCGGACGAGCGGAAGATGAAGGACGGCTTCGACGACGACCGGCTGACCGAGTTGGCCCGCGAGGCGGGCGTCCCCGACCTCGACCGATTCGACCGCGACCGCGCGGGCGAAGCGGCCCGCAAGGCGCTCGACCGCGACCGCGAGGAGGCGTACCGGCTGGGCGCGGCCAGCACCCCCGTCTTCCTCGTCAACGAGCAGCCGATCTCCGGGGCGCAGCCCACGAAGGTCTTCGAGGACGCCATCGAGGGCGCCGAGGCGTCGGCGAAGAAGCGCGGCGGGGTGCCGCAGTGACCGACATCGGCTACCTCGCGGCGTTCCTCGGCGGGCTCCTCGCCCTGCTCAGCCCGTGCAGCGCGCTGCTCCTGCCCGCCTTCTTCGCCTACTCCTTCGACTCGCCCGGCCGCCTCTTCGCCCGTACCGGCGTCTTCTACCTCGGGCTCGCCTCCACCCTGGTGCCCATCGGCGCGGCGGGCTCCTACGCGGGGCGGTTCTTCTACAGCCACCGGGACGCGCTGGTCACCACGGGCGGCTGGCTGATCATCGCGCTGGGCGTGCTGCAACTGCTCGGGATGGGCTTCACGTCGCGCCGGATGCAGGAGGCGTCCGCCCGCATCCGCCCGACGACGGCGCTGTCCACGTACGCGCTGGGGGCCGTCTACGGTCTGGCCGGGTTCTGCGCGGGGCCGATCCTCGGCAGCGTGCTGACGGTGGCGGCCGTGCGGGGCAACCCGTTCTACGGCGGGGTGCTGCTCGCGGTGTACGCGCTGGGCATGGCCGTGCCGCTGTTCGTGCTGGCGCTGCTGTGGGACCGGCTGGACCTGGGGCGCAGGACGTGGCTGCGGGGGCGCGAGGTGCGGCTGGGGCGCCTCCGGCTGCACTCCAACTCGCTGCTGTCCGGGGCCTTCTTCGTGCTGCTCGGTTCCGTCTTCCTGATCTACAACGGGACCGCGTCGCTCCCCGGTCTGCTGGACGTGGACGCCGCGTTCGCCGCGGAGAGCTGGGCGGGGCGGACGGGGGCGGCCGTACCGGACGAGGTGCTGCTGCCGGTGCTGGTGGCCGGGGTGGCCGGGGTGGTCCTGGGGCGCTGGGTGTGGGGGAGGCGGAGGGCGCGGGCGAAGGTCACGGATGGGTGATTAGTGCCGGTTTAGGGTGCCGGGTATGAGTGATCATCCCCCGGCATCCGACGCGCCCGCACCGGACGCACCGCCCGCCCCCTCCGGCGCGTCGGCTCCGGCCCGGCCGCCCGGGCGGTGGCGGGCGTTCCGGGAGTCGCCGTTCTACCCCGCCGTCACCGTCGCGCTGATCCTCGCCGCCGCCGCCGCGCTCTTCGCGGGCTCGTACACCTACGCCATGGCCGACCCGACTCCGCGCGACATCCCCACCGCCGTGGTGGGGCAGCCCATGGGGAGCGGCGACGGCGCGCGGTTCGTGTCCGGGCTGGAGGAGGCCCTCGGCTCGTCGCTGGACCTGCGCCTGTACGAGGGCTATCCGGCGGCACGGGACGCGATCGAGGCGCAGCGGGTGTTCGCGATCCTGGAGCTGTCGCGGCAGGGCGGGGTACGGCTGGACGTCGCCAGTGCGGCCGGTGCCTCGGTGGCACAGGTGCTCGAAGAGGCCGCCCCGAAGGTCGGTGAGCGGGCCGACGTGCGGGTCGTCGTCCGGGACCTCAAACCGCTGGACAAGGGCGATCCGCGCGGACTGGCGCTCTTCTACATCTCGCTGGCGGCGGTCATCGTCGGCTTCGTCGGCGCGATCCAGCTGAGCGTCCACGCGAGCGGGCTCGACCCGCTGGAGCGGATCGGCTTCACCGCGCTGTACGCGCTGCTGGGCGGCTTCGCCATCTGCGCGGTGGAGACCTGGGTGCTCAGCTCCGTCCAACTGCCCTTCCTGCACGCGTGGACGATCCTCGCGCTGACCATGTTCGCCTCCGGGATGGTCTTCACCATGTTCAACACCCTCATCGGGCGCTGGGCGATGCTGCCGACCTGGGGCCTGATGGTCATCCTCGGCAACCCGTCCTCCGGCGGCGCGGTCTCGTGGCCGCTGCTGCCGTCCGCGCTCGGCGAGATCGGCCGCTGGCTGCCGCCCGGCGCCTCGGTGAACGCGCTGCACACCGCCGTCTACTTCGCCGGGCACCAGCACCTCCAGCCGTATCTCGTGCTGGCGGCCTGGGCGCTGGTGTCGGGCACGGTCTTCTGGACCTGGCGCCACCGGCACCCCGGCGGCCGGGCCCCGGGCGAGGCGGAGGCACGGGCCGCCGACGGCCCGCCGCCCTCCCCGGCCACTGCGTGACGCCGGGCGGGTCCGCGGCGCTGGTGCGCGTCCCTGAGCCCGCGCCGCCCCGTCGGCGGGCTCACCGGTAGGCGGCGATGCCGGTGAGTGCCTGGCCGACGACCAGGGTGTGCACCTCGGCGGTGCCCTCGTAGGTGAGGACGGACTCCAGGTTGCTCGCGTGCCGCAGCGGCGAGTACTCCGTCGTGATGCCGCTGCCGCCGAGGATCGTGCGGCACTCCCGTGCGATGGCGAGCGCCGCGCGGACGTTGTTCAGCTTGCCCGCGCTGATCTGCTCGGGCCGGATGCGTCCGGCGTCCTTCAGCCTGCCGAGGTGGGCCGCGAGCAGCATCGCGTTGCTGAGCGACAGAGTCATGTCGGCCAGCTTCTTCTGCGTCAGCTGGAAGCCGGCGATCGGCCTGCCGAACTGCACCCGCTCGCCGGCGTAGTCCAGGGCTGTGGTGAGGCAGTCGCGGGCGGCGCCGACGGCGCCGAAGAGGATGCCGAACCGCGCCTCGTTCAGACACGACAGGGGTGCCGACAGCCCGCGTGCCTCCGGTAGGAGCGCGGACGCGGGGAGCCGCACGTCCTGGAGGACGAGTTCGGCCGTGATCGAGGCGCGCAGCGACAGCTTGTGCTTGATCGGATGCGCCTCGAAGCCCGGGGTGCCCCGCGGGACGAGGAAGCCCCGGGTGCCGTCGTCGGTGGCTGCCCACACCGTCGCGACATCCGCGATCGAGCCGTTGGTGATCCACATCTTGGTGCCGTTGAGCACCCAGTCGTCTCCGTCCCGGACGGCTCGGGTGCGCATCCCGGCCGGGTCGGAACCGGAGTCAGGTTCGGTGAGGCCGAAGCAGCCGATCGCCTCGCCGGTGGCCATCGACGGCAGCCATTCGGCCTTCTGCTCCGGGGAGCCGTAGCGGTGGATGGAGTACATCGCCAGTGACCCCTGGACGGAGACGAAACTGCGCAGACCCGAGTCGGCCGCCTCCAGTTCGAGGCAGGCCAGGCCGTAGCTGGTCGCGTTGGTGCCCGCAGCGCCGTATCCGTCGAGGTGCATGCCCAGCACCCCGAGCGCGCCCAGTTCGGTGATCAGCTCGCGGGGGAAGTGTCCCGCCTCGAACCACTCCCCGATGTGCGGGCGCACGTGGTCGTGGAGGAAGCGCGCGACGGTGGACTGGATGTCACGCTCGTCCGCACCGAAGGTGGCGGGCAGGTCGAGCAGTTGGAGCGGGTCAGCGGTCATCGGGATTCTCCTGGTGCGCTCGTTCTCCGGGCTGGTCCGGCTCGTTGAGCCAGGCGGTGATATCGGCGGTGTGTTCGCCGAGTTCGGGTGGGTTCCTGCGGTAGGCGGGCGGTGTCCGGGACAGCCCGATCGGGTCGGCGACCAGGTCCCCGCCCCCGGCGGGGACGAACGGCCGCAGCCCGAGGTCCTCGGCGAGCGTGAACGCGGCGGCCATGTCGTTGACCGGCCCGCACGGGACGCCGAGCGGGGTCAGCGCGGCGAACCAGTGGTCGGCGGGGCGGTCCGCGAGGCTGCTCGTGAGCAGGTCCGTGAGCTGGTCGACGTGTGCCACCCGCGCCGAGTTGGTGGTGAAACGCGTGTCAACCGCCAGCTCTGGCAGCCCGATTCCCTCGCACAGCGACGCGAACTGCCGGTCGTTGCCGACGGCGATGACCATGGGTCTGTCGGCCGTCTGGAAGACGGAGTACGGCGCGATCGAGGGATGGCGGTTGCCCATGGCGCGCGGCACGGCGCCGGCCATGGTGTATCCGGTGCTCTGGTTGACCATGCTGGAGAGCAGGGTGCTGAGCAGGTTCACCTCCACCCGCTGGCCCTGGCCGGTCTGCTCGCGGTGCCGCAGCGCGGCGAGGACGCCCACCGCGGCGTGCAGCCCCGTGAGGACGTCGACCACCGCCACACCGGCCTTGGCCGGTTCGCCCCCGGCCGGCCCCGTGACGCTCATCAGGCCGCCGACGGCCTGCGCGAGCAGGTCGTACCCGGGCAGTTCGGCGCCGGCACCGGCGCCGAACCCGGTGACCGAGCAGTACACCGTCGCGGGATTGAGCGTGCGCACGCTCTCGTAGCCGAGGCCGTACTTCTCCATGGTGCCCGGACGGAAGTTCTCGAAGACGACGTCGGCGCGCCGGGCCAGCTCCCTCCCGAGCCGCCGGCCCTCGTCGGTGCCGAGGTCGAGGGTGAGCGACCTCTTGTTCCGGTTGACCGAGAGGAAATACGTCGCCGCGTCGCCCGCGAAGGGCGGGCCCCAGGCGCGGGTGTCGTCGCCCGTCCCCGGTCGCTCGACCTTGATCACGTCGGCGCCGAGGTCGGCCAGCAGCATCGTCGCGTAGGGCGCGGCGAGGACCCGCGAGAAGTCGGCGACGAGGACGCCGGACAGCGCCCCCGTCATGGCCGGTGCCGTGGTGTCGTGGTCATGGGTCGCCTCCTCAAGGGCGGGTGTGCCGCCTTCGGCCGCCTTCGGTCTCATCCTCGAAGATCCGCCGGACTGCTCCCGCCCGCACCGGGCTCCGCCCGGGCCATCAGGTCGGCGAGGTGCGGACACCCGCCGGATCGCAGGTCGGCGCGCACCCGGGAGCGGACGTCGGCGGGCATGTCCTGGCTGAGCTTGAACATCGCGGTGACGGACGTGACGTGCACGCGGAAGGAGACCACCTGGCCGACGAGGGAGGCGAAGGTGCCCCGCGAGCCGGTCATGTCCCACTCCGGGTCGCGCAGGCCCTCCAGCGCGCGCACCGTGTCCTCGACCACGCGCAGGCTGCCCGCGTCGTCGTCGATCAGCTCGACCGTGCCCGTCACGTGCACCGCCGCGTAGTTGAGCGTCGGGACGGCGGGCTCGTAACCGTACGCGGTCGGTGAAATGTAGCCGTGCGGGCTGGAGAAGACCAGCAGGACCTCGCCACCGCCGGCGAACGCGCGCCACTGCGGGTTGACCCGCGCCATGTGCCCCAGCAGCGAGGCGCCCTCCAGCGCCCCAGGGGGCGGGGCGTCCGGCGGGAGGATCACCGGGAGGTGGGTGGCCACGGGTGCGCCGCGGCCGTCGGCGCTGACCACGACGGCGAAGGGGTTCCGCCGTACCAGGTCGACCTCGGCCGCCGCCGAGGGTGCGGCGTAGCGCTCGAAGACATGCATCGGTGCTTCCTCTCAACGCCCGGACGAGCAGTGGGTCGTGGACGGTGCGGGGACATCGAGGGTGGGGTTGCGGTCGAAGAAGCCGACCGGCCGCAGGGTGAATCCGCAGCGGTCGACGGGCATCACCGGCCAGTCCTCGGGGCGGGGGAAGTGCGTCAGCCCGAAGGTGTGCCAGACGACGAGGTCGGTCCCGTCGATGTCCCGGTCCGCGGCTGTGTAGGCGGGCAGGCCCGCGCCGGGTGGGCCCTGGTTGACCAGGTCGCCCGCCGGGTAGCGCTCATCCTCGGCGTAGCGGGTGACCCACAGGTGCTGGGCCGCGAAGGCCGCCCTGCCGTGCACCGCGGAGGACTCGTCCGCGAGCAGTAGCGGCTGTGCCTGCGGGATCAGCGCGTAGGCGGTCGGGTCGCCGAGCCGGTTGCGCCGCTGGGTGTTCACGATGTGCCACACGCGGCCGTGCGCGGGATCGGCGCGCCGGATGGCGTCCTGTTCGGTACGGAACCTGGTGCTGCGCCGGAGGAACGCGTTGCCGTACGGGTTCTCCGGCCCCCTCGGCATGCGCTCGACCTCCACCTCCTCGACGGCGTTGGCCTCACCGTCCACCGCCATGTCGAGCCGGATGTTGAACAGGTGCTGGTGGTAGGGCGCGGCGAGCCCGGGGGCCACCTGCGAGGCGTAGGGGGCGATCCGCTCGTCGTAGCGTGCCGTGAAGACGACACCGGTGGCCTTCGCCTCCAGCTCGATCGTGCCGTCGAGGTAGAGATACCAGTAGAAGCCGTAGTCGTAGTTGCCGACGGTGGTGAAGAAGGAGATGACCAGCCTGCGCTGCCGGCGGGTCTGCCTGCTCTTGTTCGCCGGGTCGGTGTGCTTCCACAGCACGCCGAAGTCCTCTTCGTGGATGCAGATGGCGTTCCGCAGTGTCACCGGCTCACCGGCGCCGTTGGCCACGACCGCGTCGAGGTAGGTGATGTCGCCGAGGCAGTCGCAGCCCAGCTCCAGGGAGTTGGCGAGCCTGCCGAGCTGGTACTCGCCGGTGTCGAAGTAGTTCTGCCAGAAGCGGATCGGTCCCGGATCGGCGTACGGCACGACCATCTCGGCCACCGAGGCCCGGTCGACGACCGGCCGGTGCCGTACGCCGTCGGTGTAGCCGACGCGATGCAGGACCAGGCCCTCCCGCATGTCGTAGCCGAGCCGCAGGCGCCAGTTCTGCCAGCGCAGTTCGTGGTCCTCGACCACGAAGCTCGGACCCTCCGGCTGGGTGATCTCGATCGGACGCAGCGACGTGCGGAGCGGGCCCGCCACCTCCGGGTCGTCGTAGTCGCCGGACTCCTGGGGGATGGGCACCGCTCCGGTGTCGACGATCTCCCGCACCGACCTGCCGATCAGGTCGACGTAGGCGACGAGGCCGTCGATCGGATGGGCCCAGACCATGGTGGACGGCTCGGGCCGCCAGTGTGCGAGCACACGCACCATCCGGCTGTCCGAGTCGCCGATCGACTCGAAGCGGCCGGCGGAGAGCGCCGCCGTGTAGACCTTTGACGGGTCGTGGATGCCGCGGGCGCGCAGCGCGGCCCGCCAGCCCTCGTCGGCCGCCAGGACCGCGCGGACCGTCTCGTGCTCCTCGGCCAGCACCGGCACGTGGCCGGCGGTCTCGGGGTCGATCGGCTCGCGGGTCAGGACGCTGCCGTCGGTGAGGCTGACGCGTACGTCCTCGGCGGCGCCGGTCGCGACGTCCAGCAGCAGCGTCCGCACGTCGCGCGGGCACGCGGTGCCGTCGAGGCCGTGGCGGACGACGGCGGCCTTCGGCGGTTCGGCCAGGCCCATATAGGCGAAGCGGGTCGTGTCCCGCAGGACGCCTGAAGCCTGGAGGATCTCGCGCGTGCGGGCGACCTCCGCGGCGCTCAGGGGTGTGAGGGGATGTGCCGGCGCACCTTCCGCGCCCGTGTCACCCGAAGCCGCTCGGCAACATTCGGTCACGCTCTTCTCCCGTCCACGCATCGCGTCGGCTCTGCGTATGCCGGAACGTTCCGGCATGCGGGGGACACCGTATCCCCGCCCGCTTTCCGGGTCAATGGCCGGTGCGCAGGGCCGGTAGACCGCCGAAAAAAGCCCCGTATCGATCTCCTGTGAGAGGGGTTGACGGTCCGGGCGGCCCGTCGTTAAATCGCAGCCCTGTCGGAACGTTCCGGCACGACACCCGGCATGAGTACGCGGCTACAGAGCGTCGACGACGGAAGGTCGCCCCAGATGCGGAAGATCAGATACCTCTGTACGGCGGCGGCCGTCGCGCCGCTCCTCGCAGGCTGCGCCGCCGCGGACGTGGGGCAGCCGGACGACGCGCGCCGCCCCGGCTACCTCGCCGTCGCCGACGAGTCCGTCCGCTCCGGGGGCAAGCTGGAACTCCAGGTGCCGGTGGACATCGGGACGGTGACCGGTCTCGATCCGCAGCTCGCCGACGTCGCCAGCTCCTGGCAGCTGATGTCGCTGGCCTACGAGACGCTGGTGAACGTCGGCCCCGAGTTCGACATCAGGCCCGGCCTGGCGTCCCGTTGGGAGAACCCGAGCCCCACGCGGTACGTGTTCCACCTCCGGGAGGGCGTGAAGTTCTCCAACGGCCGCGCCATGACGGCGGACGACGTGGTCGGCAGCATGCGGCGGCTGCTCGACGGCGAAGGGGTCTGGCGCGGGCAGATCGGGCCGGTCGAGTCGGTGCGGGAACTGGGGCCCCGCACCGTCGAGTTCACCCTCTCGAAGCCGTACCAGCCCTTCCTCTCCGCGCTGGCGAACACCCCGGCCGCGATCCTGCCGATGGCGGAGATCCGCGACGGGTCGGTGGACATCAGCAAGACGATGCTCGGGACGGGCCCGTTCCAGGTGGCGTTCCACCGGCAGGACGTGCTGTGGCGCTTCCAGCGCAACCCCTACTACTGGGACCCGGGCAAACCGGCCGTCGACGGGGTGAACGTCGCGATCGTGCCTCAGGAGCAGGCCAGGATCGCCGCGCTACAGAACAACACCGCCAACATGGCCCTGCTGGGGAACGTGGACTCGCCGCAGATACTCAAGGGCGTCCGGGGCGTGAGCGTACGGCCGCAGCCCACCACCGACTTCTACTACCTGATGCTCAACCACCACGCTCCGGGCGGCAAGTTCACCGACCCGCGCGTCCGCGAGGCCGTCAACATCGCGATGGACCGCGAGCAGATCGGGCGGGTCGCGACGGGCGGCCACGGCAAACCCACCGGCGTCACCCCGGTGGGACTGCCGGACGCCTGCGACCCGGACCAACTCCCCTCGGCCAAGGCCGGTCTCGACCGTGCCCGCGCCCTCCTGAAGGAGGCCGGCGCACAGGACCTGATGTTCTCCCTCGCCCTCTTCTCCACCGAACCCGCGCCCGCGATCGGCCAGGTCATCCAGCAGAACCTGGCCAGGATCGGGATCGAGGTGAAGATCGAGCAGCTGGACGAGGCGAGTTGGGCGGGGAAGGTGTACGCCAAGCCCGCACGGTTCGACGCCGCGCTGTCCTGGTTCGCCGGCTACGGCGAGTCCGGGATGGTCGCGAAGTGGTGGAACCCGGAACAGGGCGGATTCAACGCCGGGTTCATGCGGCCCAACCCGGAACTGAACCGCGAGATCGAGTCCGCGACCGCCGTACCGAAGGGGCCGAAACGCAAGGCGGCGCTGCGCGGCCTGTGCGCCGCCGTCGACCGGGACGCGCAGATGATTCCGCTGGTCACCCGGCCGGTGATGGTCGCCTACCGGTACGACACGGTGAGCCCCACCCTCCTCGACGCCGAGGGCTACGGCAATCCGTTCCGCAAGGCAGCCGACTTCCGGCTGCTGTCGAGATAGCACGGCAGAGGAAGGGCGCCAACATGCGGTTGTTTTCCCTGTGGGTCCGCCGGGCGGCGAGTGCGGCTCTCACCCTGTTCGTCGTCTCGGTCCTCATCTTCACCGCCTCGCGGCTCATGCCGGGCGGCTTCGCCGAGGTGGTGCTCGGACCGTTCGCCAGCCCCGAGCAGCGGGCCGCCGTCTCGGCCGAGTACGGGCTGGACCGCGGCATCCTCGTGCAGTACGGGCTGTGGCTGGAGGCGGTGGCGCACGGCGACTTCGGCACGTCGATGATCAGCGGTGAGTCGGTCGCCTCCGAACTGCGGCTCCGCCTCCCCGTCACGGCCGAACTGACCCTGCTCAGCGTGGGCGCGGCCGTCGCGCTCGGCGTCCCGCTGGGCATCTGGACGGCGGTGCGGGCGGGCCGGCGCGGCGGCGGCGCGCTGGGCCGGCTGGCGGGCGGACTCGGCGTCAGCCTGCCGGAGTTCGTGCTCGGCAGCCTGGTCGTGTTCGTCTTCTCCCGGTACGCGCTGGGGCTGACCGTCGGCGGCTACCAGCCCCTGGGCGAGGACGCCGGTGCCAACCTGCGGTCCATGGTGCTGCCGGCGGCGGTGCTCTCGGTGTTCGCCGTCGCCGTGACCGCGCGGACCACCCGCGACGCGGTGCTGAACGTACTGGTGGAGCCCTACATCACCGCCTCCGTCGCCCGCGGCGAGTCACCCGGCTCCATCATCGCGCGGCACGTGCTGCGCAACGCCGCGATCCCGGTCATGGTCGCGGTCACCACGATCGCCGCGTACCTGCTGGGCGGCGCTGTGATCATCGAGCAGCTGTTCAACCTGCCGGGCGTCGGCTCCTACGTCGTCCAGGCCGTCCAGCGGCGCGACTACGCGGTGGTGCAGGCCGGCGTGCTGCTGGCCGCCGCGGTCTTCATCGTGATCAACATGGCGGTCGACGCGGTGGCCGGAGTACTCGATCCCCGCTTCGGTACCGCGTCCCGGAAGGGGACGGCATGATACGGCGAACGGCCCGCTGGCTGCGGGGGATGGACCTGCTGGCCCGCATCGGGCTGGGGGTGCTGGCGGTGCTCGCGCTCGCGGCGGTCGCGGGCACGGTCTTCGGGGTGGGCGGCGAGCCCGACGCGCTCGGCGGGCCCCGTCTGGGCGAACCGAGCGGCGGGCAGCCGTTCGGCACCGACCAGCTCGGCCGGTCGGTGCTGCCCAGGGTCCTGGAAGGCATCGGCACTACCCTGCTCCTGTCCGCCGCCGCCGTACTGGTGACGGCCGTGCTGAGCACGCTCCTCGGCGTCGTCGCCGGATACCGGGGCGGCTGGCTCGGCGAGCTGGTGCAGCGCGGCGTCGACGTGCTGTACTCCTTCCCCGCCATCGTGCTCGCCATCCTGGTGGCCGCCGTGCTCGGTCCGGGCCGTACGGCGACGATGTGCAGCATCGTCCTGGTCACCATCCCGCTGATGACGAGGCTGGTCCGGACCGCCGCGATCACGGTGGCGGAGCGCGACTTCGTGATCTCCGCCAAGATCAGCGGCGCCGGCCGCCGGCACATCTTGAGCCGCCACATCCTGCCGAACGTCGCGGGCACCATCGCGGTCCAGGGCACCTACGCGCTCTCCGTCGGCATCCTCGTCGAGGGCGGGCTCAGCTTTCTCGGGTTCGGCGTGCAGCCGCCGCAGTCGTCACTCGGCCTGCTCATCCAGCAAGGCGGCGTCTATCTGCTCGCCGCACCATGGCTGCTCGCCTTCCCCGGAATCATTCTCGTAGCGGCGATCCTCGCCATCAACGTGATAGGCGACGGCCTCCGTGACCGGCTGGAACCGAGGGAGTCGAGGTCGTTGACATGACACGTACGACACAGCTGCTACGGGTGGACGACCTCGTCGTCGACTACACCTCGGGCGCGCGTACCGTACGGGCGCTGGACGGTGCCGCGCTCGCGGTCGCCCCGGGCCAGACCGTCGGCATCGTCGGCGAGAGCGGATCGGGCAAGTCCACGCTCGGTCTCGCGGTCGGAGCCCTGCTGCCCAGGGCGGCGCGCACCACGCGCGGCGAGGTCAGCGTCGACGGCGCCGCGCTGGAGCGGATGACGGGACGGCAGCTGCGGAAGCTCCGCCGCGAGCGGCTCGGATTCGTCTTCCAGGACCCGATCGGCTCGCTGGACCCCACCCTGCGGGTGGGCCGGCAGCTCGAACTCGCCCTGCGCGGCCGGGCGGGCGACTCCGACGTGCACGCCCGGCTGGCGCGGGTGCGGCTGACCGAACCGGAGCGCGTCGCGCGCGCCTACCCGCACCAGCTCAGCGGCGGCATGGCCCAGCGGGTCGCCATCGCGATGGCGATGGCCGCCGAACCGGACATCCTCGTCGCCGACGAGCCGACGGCCGCGCTGGACAGCCAGGTCCGCGAGGAGGTCCTGGACGTCGTGTTCGCCCTGGCGGCCGAGGCCGGCACCGCCATCCTCTGGCTCAGCCACGACCTGCCGGCGGTCGCGCGGCGGTGCGCCGACGTGGCGGTGATGTACGGCGGACGGGTGGTCGAGTCCGGGCCCGCAGCGGCCGTGCTGAGCGCCCCGCGCCACCCGTACACCGCCGCGCTGGCCCGCTCCGTGCCCGGATCGGTGCCGCTGGGCGAGCGACTGTCGCCGATCCCGGGGCAGCCGCCGGTGCTCGACGGGCCCTCGCCAGGCTGCGCGTTCGCGCCGAGGTGCCCCCTCGCGCTGGACTCCTGCTCGCACGAGCGCCCCGAACCCGTCCGCCTTGCCGACCGGGAAGTGCTCTGCCACCGCGCCGACGACACCGTCGCACTCGAATCCGTGGGAGCCGGCCGATGAGCGCCATCCTCGAACTGGACGCCGTCACCGTCTCCTTCGCCGGCGGCTCCCCCCTGCGCCGCACGGTGACGCACGCGGTGCGCGGTATCAGCCTGGCGCTGGCCGAGGGCGAGACGCTGGGGCTCGTCGGTGAGTCCGGCTCGGGCAAGACCACCGCGAGCATGGTCGCGCTGGGCCTGCGGGCGCCCACCTCCGGTTCGGTCCGGTTCATGGGGGAGCCGTTCCCGCGCAGGCGGCGTGCGCTGGCCGGGCGGATGCAGGCCGTGCTCCAGCATCCCCAGTGGTCGCTCAACCCGCGGATGCGGGTCGGCACCAGCGTGGCGGAGCCGCTGGCCGTGCTCGGCGGCACCAGCAGGGCCGAGCAGGCGGACAGGGCGGTCGAGGTCCTCGCCCAGGTCGGCCTGGAGGCCTCGTTCACCGGGCGCCTCCCGCACGAACTCTCCGGCGGCCAGCGGCAGCGCGTCTCCATCGCCCGCGCGCTGATCACCCGGCCGCCGTTCCTCGTCTTCGACGAGGCGGTGAGCGCGCTCGACGTGTCGGTCCAGGCGCAGATACTGAATCTGATCAAGGACCTCCAGGCGGAGTTCGGCTTCTCGGCGCTCTTCATCTCCCACGATCTGGGTGCCGTGCGGTACGCCGCCGACCGTGTCGCCGTCATGCGCGCCGGTGAGATCGTCGAGACGGCCGAGGCCGCGGTGTTCTACGACAACCCCCAGCACGAGTATTCGCGACAGCTATTGGAGGCCCTGTGAAAGAGCGCGAACTACGGATGGCACCGCCCTCGGCGTACGCGCGGGGTGCGGTCGGCAACGACGACCTCACGTTGGTTCCCCAGCCGAGCGCGGGGCGCGCCTCGGTCGAGTTCGACCTGCCGGGCGTCCGGGTCGGGACGGCCGAATACGCGGAGGGGCCGACCGGGTGCACGGTGATCCGGCTGCCCGACGGCTCCCGCACCGCCGTCGACGCCCGGGGCGGCGCGGTCGGCCTCAGCGGCGGCTACGAGATCCACGAGGCGATCGTGTTCGCCGGCGGCTCCGTCTACGGACTGGCGGCGGCGGCCGGGGTGAGCGAGGAACTCCTGCGGGGCGTGGAGAACCAGACGCACTGGGCCGCGCTGCAACACGTCTCCGGCGCGGTGATCTACGACTTCTCCCCGCGGGATACCGCGGTGGTCCCGGACGCCGCGCTCGGCCGGGCGGCCCTGCGTAACGCTGAGGCCGGCCGCGTACCGGTCGGCCGGTGCGGCGCGGGCAGTTCCGCCTCGGTCGGCAAGCTCGACTTCGCCCGCGCGGAGTTCGCGGGCCAGGGCGCGGCCTTCCGCACGTTCGGCGGGATGAAGGTGCTGGTGCTCACCGTGGTCAACGCGGTGGGGGTGATCGTGGACCGGGAGGGGCACGTTGTGCGCGGGAACGTCCATCCCGAAACAGGGGAACGGCGGGCACCGACCGCGGACTACCTGGAAGCCGCCGACGGCGGTCCGCTCGCGGGCGCGCTCGCGGGGAACACCACCCTCACCGCGGTGGTGACGAACGTACGGCTGCCGGAGAGGTCGCTGCGCCAGTTCGGTATCCAGGTGCACAGCTCCATGCACCGCGCCATCCAGCCGTTCCACACCGAGATCGACGGCGACATCCTCTTCACCGTCACGACGGACGAGGTCGAGCTGGAGGGCACCGCGACGGGGCTCGCCGCGCTCGCCTCCGAGGCCGCCTGGGACGCCGTGCTGAGCAGCGCGGAATGACGGCGTCCGGACCGGCCGGCCGGCGCGATGAAGAGGATGCGGAATGACTCTCCCCCACCACCACAGCACGAGCAGTGACCCCACCGTGCGCGGACGGCGGCTGGGCGAGGCGTTCCGCGCCCAGGTGCACCAGGGCTTCGCCCGCTACACGGGGCTCTTCGAGGCGGTCGGCGCCTCCCGGGCGCAGGTCGCTGAGTGGGGTGAGCGGGCCAACGCCGAAACCGAGGCCTGGGCACCTGAACTCGCGGCGGAGATGGCCGGGATCGCCGAGGGCGCCGGATTGGAGCGCTGGCAGCTCGGCGCGCTGAACGGCAGGACCGAGATACTCGCGGCGGTGTCGGCCACCGGGGAGGGCGAGTGCTCCACCTCCGTGGTGGTGCCCCGTGACGGGCCCCCGCCTCGTACGGTGCAGACCTGGGACTGGCACGACACGATGCGCGGCGGGACCATGATCTGGTCGCTCGAACCGAGGCCGGGGCATCTGGTGCACACCTTCACGGAGTTCGGGATGGTTGGCAAGATCGGTGTGAACAGCGCCGGTCTGGGTGTCCATTTCAACGTGCTCCGGCACCACTCCGACAGCGCCGCCATCGGCGTCCCCGTACACGTCGTGGCGCGACGCGTCCTGGACGAGGCAACGACCATCGAGGAGGCGGCGGCCCTCGCGCGCTCGGCGCGCCTGTCCGCGTCCTCGGTGATCACCGTCTTGACGTACGACGGCACGCGGGGCGCGGCACTGGGGCTGGAGCTGAGCCCGGCAGGCGTCGCCGAGGTGGCCACCGGGCGTAACGGGACTTTCGCGCACACCAACCACTTCGTCGATCCCGCTCTGGCCGGCGGCGAGCGGACCGTCGCGGCGGAGTCGAGCACCCACGAGCGACTGGCCCGGCTGCGGGAGCGATCCGGCGGCCTGGCTCACCACGATCTGACCAGGCGCGCGCATGCGCTGCTCTCGCACGGCGCGGACGGGGCGCCGGTCTGCTCGCACGCCGACCCGGAACTGCCGCCGCATCAGCGCTGGGAGACGCTCGCGACGGTCAGCCTCGACCTGGCCGCCTGCCGGCTGGCCGTGCACGAGGGCGGCCCCTGTGCCGTGACGCGGGACGGCTGGCAGTGGTCGCCGTCCCCGCGGACGGTTCCGTCCGAACGGAAGAGGGAGACGACATGACGGCGGACATCAGCTACGACCCGCGTACCGGAAGGCGGGGCGGCGAAGTCGGCGCCACGCCGCCCGACGAGGTCGACGCGGCGCTCGAACGGGTGGCGGCGGCAGCCCCGGCCACCGGGAGGGCCGCACCCGCCGAGCGTGCCGCATGGCTGTGCGCCGTGGCCGACGCGCTCGACGAGCCGGAAACGGCCGGCGAACTCGTCGCACTCGCTGACGAGGAGACCGCACTCGGCGAGCCGCGGCTGCGGATGGAGATCGGGCGCACCTCCAGCCAGTTGCGGTACTACGCCGAAGTGGCCGTCGAAGGGTCGTACCTCCAGGCCACCCTCGACCGGGCCACCTCCGACGGTGCTGGTCGACCGAGGCCCGCGCTGGCGCGGGTCGGGGTGCCGCTCGGCCCGGTGGCCGTGTTCGGTGCGAGCAACTTTCCCTTCGCGTTCAGCGTCCTGGGCACCGACACGGCGTCCGCGCTCGCCGCCGGATGCCCCGTCGTCGTCAAGGGACACCCCGCCCACCCCCGGCTGAGCCGCCGCCTGGGCGGGCTCGCCCGGGACGTGCTGGCGGCGGCGGGCGCCCCGCGCGGCGTGTTCGAGCTGGTGACCGGTTTCGACGCCGGAGCGCGGCTGGTGCGTTCGGTGCACACCGCGGCCGTCGCCTTCACCGGTTCGCAGAGCGCGGGCCTGGCGCTGTGGCGCATGGCCAACGAACGCGAGGTCGTGATCCCCGTCTTCGCCGAGATGGGCACCGTCAACCCGGTCGTGGTCACCCCGGCCGCGGCGGCGGCGCGGCTCGACGGCATCGCGGACGCCTTCGTCGCCTCCTTCACGCTGGGGGCGGGCCAGTACTGCACGAAGCCCGGCCTGCTGTTCGTGCCCAGCGGCCATGACGCCGCCGGGAGGATCGCCGCCGCGCTGGAGCGGAACAGCCCGCGGGCGTGGATGCTGACGGAACGGATCGCCGGCTCGGCGGCGGAAGGTGTACGGGAGCTGGTGGCGGCCGGCGCCTGGGTCGTCGGCCGCGCGGAAGGCCCCGGGGACGGCTGGTCGGCCGACGCCACGGTGCTCCGGGTCCCCATCGCGGAACTGCGTGCCGGATCGAGGTTCCTCGGCGAGTGCTTCGGTCCCGTCGCACTCGTGGCGGAGTACGAGGACCGCGCCCAACTGGAGCGCGCGCTGGCCGAGTTGCCGGGCACGCTGGCGGCAGCTGTGATGAGCGCGGGCGAGGCGGACCCGGAGGTAGCGGACCCCGATGTCGCGGACCTGGTCGCACGACTGGCCAGCCGGGCCGGCCGGGTCACCGTGGACGACTGGCCGACGGGGGTCGCGGTCACCTGGGCCCAGCAGCACGGCGGACCATGGCCCGCCACGACCGCCCCTTCGACCACCTCCGTCGGCGCGGCGGCGCTCGTCCGCTTCACCCGGCCCGTGGCCTATCAGAACGTCCCGGACGCCGCGCTGCCCGCCGCGCTCCGGGCGGCGAACCCGTGGCGGCTGCCGCGCAGGATCGACGGCGTGCCCGTCGCGGACGGCCAGCGCGTCACGCCTTCGACGACTGGCGCAGGTTGAGCCCGATGGGAAGCTCGCGCACGGTGTCCTCCTCGGCGTCGCCCGTGAGGATGTCGAAGAGCAGCTCTGCGCAGGCAGCCCCGGCATCCCTCGGGCGGAGGTCGATCGCGGTGATCGGCGGATCGGTGTGCAGCAGGTGCGCGCTGTCGACGCACGCGGCGAGCAGCAGGTCCTGACCAACGACGCGTCCCGCACGGCGCAGCACCGGCAGCGCCGCCACGGCCGACCCGTCCGGCGAGCAGATCAGCGCGTCCGGCGCCGGGTCCGACGCCAGCAGCGCGCGCACGTTCTCCTGCACGACCTCCGGTGACGAGCCGAAGGCCAGCTCGCGCAGCTGGACGGGGACGCCGTGGGCGCGGCACCACTCCAGATAGGCCCGCTGGAGGCTGGCGCCCCAGTCGGTCACGGCGCTCGACGCCAGGAGTGCGGGACGGGCGGCCCCCGCCGCCCGCAGCTGGTCCAGGAGCCGGACGAGCATCGCGGCGTGATCGGACCGCACCGCACCGTTCGCACGGGCCTCGCCGGTGAACCGCTCGCAGGTGACGACCGGGAGACTTGAGCCCAGCAGGCCGCCCACCAGCGGATCGGTCACCAGCGGGTCGCCGAGCACGACGCCGTCGACCCGCTGGAAGGTTCCGTTGGCCTGGGCGTTGCGCGAGGTGAGCAGCGTGACGTCGTAGCGGCGTCGGGCCGCCTGCTCCACGACACCGAACACGAACGACATGTAGTACTCGGATTTGGTCAGTGTCTCCGGCAGATGCAGGCCGATCGCCCCGGTCGTGGAACTCCGCAGCGACCTGGCGGACACGTTGGGTGCGTAACCGAGCCGGATGGCGGTGTCGGTGACCCGTTTCCGGGTCTTCTCCGACACCCGGCCGGAGTTCCGGAGGGCGTCCGATGCCGTGGTCTTGGACACTCCGGCGGCACGTGCGACGGCCACCAGCGTCACGGGGGCATCTGGGCTCATCAGAGCTACATTAGCCCGCCCACCGGGCCGTGGCGAACGGCTGCGGCGGGGCCGGATCCGCGGTCAGGGACCGATTGTCAGTGGCGGCTGCCACCCTTCCGACCATGGATCACCCGCACTCCGCCACCGCCACCGCCGCCACCGCCACCGCCACCGACCCTGCCTCAGCCATCGCCGCGTACTGGGACGACGCCGCCCCCTCCTTCGACCAGGAGCCGGACCACGGGCTGCTGGACGTCCGTACGAGAGCCGCGTGGGCGGAGCGGCTGGCCACCTGGGTGCCCTCCCGCCCGGCCGACATCCTGGACGTCGGCTGCGGTACGGGCTCGCTGTCCCTCCTGCTCGCCCGCGCCGGGCACCGGGTCACGGGAGTGGACGTGGCCCCGCGCATGGTGGCGCGCGCCCAGGCCAAGCTGGCGGCGGCGGGGCTGCCCGCCCACTTCCACCTCGGGGACGCGTCCGACCCGCCGACCGGCGACCAGCGCTTCGACGTCCTGGTCAGCCGCCACCTGCTGTGGACCCTGCCCGACCCGGTGGCCGCGCTGCGCGCCTGGATCACGCGGCTGCGGCCGGGCGGCTGCCTCATCCTGGTCGAGGGGCGCTGGCGCCAGTCGGCCGGCGCCGCGCCGTACGTCTCCGGTGCCGAGTCCCTCCCCTGGCACGGCGGGGTCGGCGCGGACACCCTCGCCGCCGCCCTCCGCCCGCTGGTCGCGGGCCTCCGGGTGGAGCCGCTCAGCGACGACCCCCGCCTCTGGGGCGGCCCCGTCTCCGACGAGAGGTACGCGCTCCTGGCCCACCTCTGACCGGCCCGGCTCCCGCCAGCCGCCGCCCCGCCGCCTTCGCCCATGAATACGGCCTGCCGCTCAGCCGGTAGCCGCCCCCCTTTCCACTGCGGATTCGCCCACTGGCGACAATCGGAGGATGAGCACCGTCGAACGCCCCGTACCACCCCTGAACGCCGACGAGCGCACCACGCTCGAAAGCTGGCTCGACTTCCACCGCGCCACCCTCGCCATGAAATGCGAGGGCCTGGACGAGGCGCAGGCCGCCGCCGCGTCCGTGCCACCGTCCGGCTTCACGCTGACCGGCCTCGTCCAGCACCTGGCGGAGGTGGAACGGAACTGGTTCCGCCGGGTGTTCGCCGGAGAAGCGGCCCCGCCCCTCTACGACCCGCAGGCCGACCCGCGCGGCCCCGACGGCGGCTTCGACCTGGCCGAGGGCGCCACCCTGCGCGAGGCTCTCCGCACCTGGCAGGCGGAGATCGCCCGCGCCCGCGCACTCTGCGCCGAGCGCGCGCTGAGCGACACCGGCCGCTTCATGGAGCAGGACGTCAGCCTCCGCTGGATCTACGTCCACATGATCGAGGAGTACGCCCGCCACAACGGTCACGCCGACCTGCTCCGGGAACGCATCGACGGCGTGACCGGCGTCTGAGGGCTGTCCCGCACCTCCCCGGTGGGGCGGACAGCTGCGCGCCGTAGGTGCAGGTGGCCATCGAGGGGGTAGGAGGGCGGAGCCGCCGGCAGGACCCTGTCGAACTGGTAGCCGTTCTTCTCGGCGACGCGGCAGGATGCCAGGTTGTCGACCTGATGGAGGAGTTCGAGGCGCTCCAGACCGTCGGCTCGGAAAGTGTCGAAGGACCAGGTGGTGAGAGCATTCAGGGCTCGCGGGGCCACGCCTCGCCCGCGAGCCTGTGACGCCGTCCAGTAGCCGACCTCTGCGGAAGGCTTGCCGGAGGCGACGTCCTTGAGCACCACGTTGCCCACCAGCCGCAGCGGCGCCGCGTCAAGGGCCGTTTCCAGGACGGCGAAGGCGAACCGGTCGCCTGCCGCCCAACCCTGCTCCTGAGCCCGCACCCATCTCAGTCCGTCCCCTCCACTCTCCATACGAGAGTCCGTCCAACGCCGCAGCTCGGGGTCCCGGTACACCTCGACCAGCGCAGCAACGTCTGCCGCGCACCAGGGGCGAAGGACAAGAGCGGGAGCGGCCGGCGTCGCGGCGGCCTTGAGCAGGACGGGAGAGCCCACCGCCGGATCATCAGGAGCGGGGCCGTGAGCCGACCCCGGCGACAGCCGGTCCACGCCACCCCGCGGTTGCCCCGTCATCCCTGCGTCCGTGCCCGCAGCGCACTGACCGTCCAGTCGAACACCGGTCGCAGGCTCTCCGGAGCCGGCCAGCCGTTGATCACCGCGAGCAGCGAGAAGTAGCGCTCCCTGCGAGGGTCGTTCATGCGCTCCAGCCGGACCAGGAGCCGCCCCCGCGACTCGGCGTCGTCACTGCGGCCGAGGAGTGGTGCGCAGCGGCTCATGAGGTCCGCGACGATCGCATCGGCCCGGAGCGAAGCCGGTTCGACGCCCGCTGCCACGGCCGGCGTGATCCGGGCGCGCACGACCGCGGCCAAGTCCCGGTGCGGCGCGGGTGGACCACCCTGGTCGTACCCGGCCGCCCGCTCCTGGGCCAGGTCCCGTACGAGGGCGCGAAAGTCCGGGTCCTGCGACAGCTCGGCCAGTTCCACCCACGCCTGGACCTGTTCCGTAGCGGGGTTGTCCGGCAGCTCCGGAGTCATCGAGCGCACGAGTCCCGCGAACACGGAGCCGGTATCCGGACGGCCGAAGACGGCGTCGAGGAAGTCCTCGGTCAGCTGCTGGCGTTCGACTGCGGAGAGTTTGGCCAGTTGGTGCATCAGATGTGTCTCCTCAGGGGTGGCCCCGCGCTTCGCCACGGCGGTGAGCACCGCGCGCCGCAGCCGCAGGATTCGGATCTGTACGTCCAGTGCGTCGGCGTGTACCGCGGCAACCTCCGGCAGCGCGAGTTCCCGGTCCATGACCTTGCGGATGGCCGCAAGGTCCAGTCCCAGGTCGCGCAGGGTTCGCACGAGATCCAGCCGTGCGACGGCGTCGTCGTCGTAGAGGCGGTATCCGGACGGACTGCGGTCGGCGGGTGGTACGAGTCCGCAGTCGGAGTAGAACCGGATGGTCTTGACCGTGGTGCCGGTCCGCCGGGCCAGCTCGCCGATCGGGTAGAGCGTGTGGCCGTTCATGTCCCCACCGTCCGGTCTCCCCCTGCTGGAGACTCAAGCTCGTGAACTCGCGACGAGTGGATTCTGCCTGAGCGGACGCGCGAAAGCCCCCGGTGAGCGGGCTCACCAGGGGCTTCGGCACAGCGGCAGTGGCTGGGGCCGGGATCGAACCGGCGACCTATCGCTTTTCAGGCGATCGCTCGTACCAACTGAGCTACCCAGCCACGCAGCTCACCTGGGTGAGCTGCAAGCGGTCCTGACGGGATTTGAACCCGCGGCCTCCACCTTGACAGGGTGGCGAGCACTCCAAACTGCTCCACAGGACCAAGCGTCATCATGCGAGCACCAGTCTCGCACAGGATGACGCCTGCCCCCAACGGGATTCGCGCCCGCCGTCGCTGCCTCCCTGACCTGCAAAAACGCACGGGAATCAGATCATGTTGAGGTCGGCGTCCGCGCGCGGGCACCTCTTCCTCATCGTTCGCGGAGATTGTCGGTAGCGTCGGTTAGCGTGCGCAGCATGCGCTACTTCAATACGGCGGGTCCGTGTCTCCCGTCGTTGCACTACATGCTTCCGGCCCAGGAACGGCTGCCGAAGGCCCGTGGGTACGTCGCGCAGAGCCAGTACTTCGTGGTCCACGCGCCTCGTCGGACGGGGAAGACCACGGCGCTGGCGGCGCTGGCTCATGATCTGACGGCCTCGGCACAGTACACGGCGCTGCACTTCTCCTGTGAGAACGCCGAAGTGGCCGGGGAGGATGTCGGCTGGGCGGAGTCGCTGGTCCTGGAGGCGATCCGGTACGCCGCCGAGGCCGCCGGACTTTCGCCACAGCTCGCCCCTCCGCCGGTCTGGCCCGACGCCGAGCCCGGGGCCCGGCTCCAGCAGGGGCTGACGCAGTGGGCGCGCGACTCCCCCGCCCGCTGGTGCTGGTGTTCGACGAGATCGACGCGCTGCGCGGCCAGAGCCTGCGCAGCGTGCTGCGTCAGCTGCGCCACGGATTCACGACCAACCGCAGCGGCTTTCCGCAGTCGGTGGTGCTGTGCGGGCTGCGGGATGTGCGCGACTACAAGGCGGCCTCGGGCGGGGACCCGGGACGTCTGGGGACGTCGAGCCTGCGGGACGTACCGTCACCCTGCTGCGCGCCTGACGGCCGGGGGCCTCGGCCCGGGAGACACGGCAGTCCGGGTGCCGGCACGTCGGCACAGCGTCAGCTGCGGATTCCCGGAGTCCGCCACGAGGGCGCGTTCCGCGGTCTCTTCCGCAGGAGAAGGCCGTGCCGGGGCGCGCGCGGCGACGCCGGACCGGTGCAGGTGGAATACCGCGCCGCTCGTACTCCTGGGCACACGCGCGGTTCCGGCGGGGGGCTGCGTACGGCACCGCCCGGCTGAGCGCGGTGCCGTACGGGAGGGGATCAGCCGCGCTGCCCGCGCGGGTGGCCGTGACCGGGCGGGGCCTCCGCCGCCATGGCGGTGATGCCGTCGAGCAGGGCGCGCAGGCCGGTGTCGAAGGCGTTCGTCCTGGCCTGGGCGGGGGTGCGGTCGAAGCCGCCGTCGGCCCACGCGCGGGCGACGGCGGGGTAGCGGGCCGGGTCGAAGATCTCTTCCCAGAAGACCTGGCGGGCGGACCACCAGTCGTCCTCGGACTCGCCGCTCGCAGCGGAGACCTGCGCGTGTTCGGCCTGGGCTGCCGCGGCGGCGTCGACGAAGGTGACGATCGCGTCGACGGCGGCCGAGACCTCGAGCGGTGCCAGGTCCGTCTCCTCCAGCGCGGCCAGCAGGTGGTTCTGCCGGGCGAACAGGCCTGGGCCCAGGGGAGGGCGCACGGTGGAGATCGTACGCAGCCACGGGTGCCGGGAGTACAGGGCGACGGTCTGGTGCGCGTAGTGCGTGACCTGGGCGCGCCACGAGCCGGAAGCGCTGAAGTCCAGGGACTGCCAGGCCGCGTCCACCATGAGGTCGAGCAGTTCGGTCTTGCCGGGGACGTGCGTGTACAGCGTCATCGTCCCGACGCCGAGGGCGGCGGCGACCTTGTCCATCGTCATGGCGCCGACGCCGTCCCCGCCGTCCCCGTCGGCCACCGAGATCGCCGCGTCGATGATCTTCGGCAGGGTGACCTTGGGCGGCCTGCCACGGCCTGACCTGGCCTTCTCCTGCCCCCACAGCAGCCGCAGGGTCTCGCGGGGATCGCCTCCGCCGCTGCGTTCCATCGGGCCTCCCTATTTCCGTAGAGTGTACGGTATTCTTTAATCGTGGGTCGTACGGAAAAGGAGCGCGGGCGATGCGGGTACTGGTGACGGGTGCGACGGGCACCGTGGGCCGGCTGGTCACGGCCGGACTGCGCGACGTCGAGGTCAGGGTGATGACAAGGGACCCTCGAAAGGCGCCCGCCGGTGCGGAGGTGGCCGAGGGCGACCTCACCCGGCCCGGGGAACTGGGGCCGGTGCTGGCCGGGGTGGACAGGATGTTCCTCTTCCCGGAACCGTCCACGGCCACGGAGGTGGTCGAGGCCGCGAAGCGGGCGGGCGTCCGCAGGATCGTCGTCCTCTCCTCCGGTGCGGTCACCGCCGGCTTCGACACGACGTTCCACGCACCCGTGGAGCAGGCCGTCGAACAGTCCGGTCTGGAGTGGACCCACCTCCGGCCCGGCGAGTTCGCGGCGAACAAGCTCGCCCTCTGGGGCCCCTCCGTCCGCGCCGAACGCGTGGTGCGCGACGCCCACCCGGACGGCGAGTGGTTCCCGGTGCACGAGCAGGACATCGCCGACGTGGCCGTCCAGGCGCTGCTGGAGGACGGCCACGACGGAAAGGCCTACGACCTCAACGGTCCCGGCCCGGTCAGCCTGCGGGAGCAGGTGCGGGCGCTCGGCGACGCGCTCGGCGAGGAGGTCCGGTTCGAGGAGCTGAGCCCGCAGCAGGCCCGCGAGGTCTACCGGGCGATGGGCGGCTTCGCCGCCGAGGCCGCGGACTTCCTGCTGGGATTCACCGACTACGAAGGCAACCCCGCGGACCCGTCGGCCGAGGCGGACTTCGACTCGTCGGTGCTGGTCCCGCCGCCCACCGCCCGGTCCGTGACGGGCAAGCCGGCGCGCACGTTCGCGCAGTGGGCGCGGGACCGGGTGGAGGACTTCCGCTGAGGGCTGCGTGCTGCTCCACCGTGGAGTTGCGGGACAGCCCTCAGACCAGCCACTTCCCGTCGCGCATCAGGGTCCGCCCGGCCATCTCGCGAACCGTTCCCCACGCTTGCAGCACCTGCGGGGTGACCTGGAAGAAGACGTAGGAGGGGTGGTCCTTGCGAGGGTCCCAGCCGTCCTTGGCGGCGAAGGCGTCGCCGACCCCGGCCGGAAGCTCCTCGCGGGGCAGCATGCGCGCGGTGCCGTGGATCAGGACCACATCCTGGCTGTGGCCGAAGCTGAGCCGGACCCGGCCCGAGGAGCACAGATTGCGCCCCGTCGGGTTGGTGTCGCGGGTGGCCAGCCACACCGCCTCGCCGTCCCACCAGAACGCCAGCGGGACGAGGCACGGCTCGCCCGTGGCGTCGGCCGTGGCCGCCCATACGCCGTCGTCCCGTACGAGTCGTTCAAGCGCCTCGCGTTTGCGCTGCTCCGGGCTGCGGGGACCGCTGGGGCGGGAGTTGGCTGCTGTCATGCGGTGAGGTTATGGCGCGGGGCACCCTGTCACATCAGGCGGCGGACCTACGTCGCACGGCGGGGGCGCCTCCCGGGGCGGAGCGCGCGCGATGGCCCCGTGGCGATGCCGGTCGCGGGCCTACTCCGACTTCCGGCTGCCGACTTCCGGCTGGGCAGTGGGTCTGTGTCCGCACCAAGGAAGTCCGCCCCGAGCGGGGGCGGGTTCTCTTTCGGGGCCGACGGCTCCGGCGCGTGGCCCGGGGGATGCGCGAAGAAGCCCCGGACGGGATGTCGTCCGGGGCTTCTTCCACGTGGTGGCTGGGGCCGGGATCGAACCGGCGACCTATCGCTTTTCAGGCGATCGCTCGTACCAACTGAGCTACCCAGCCACGCAGCTCACCTGGGTGAGCTGCAAGCGGTCCTGACGGGATTTGAACCCGCGGCCTCCACCTTGACAGGGTGGCGAGCACTCCAAACTGCTCCACAGGACCAAGCCATCGCTGTGTCCGAAGAATTCGAACACGCGACGCCGTGCGTGCCCCCAACGGGATTCGAACCCGTGCTACCGCCTTGAAAGGGCGGCGTCCTGGGCCACTAGACGATGAGGGCTGATGGCCCACCTGGGCGCCTCACAGCGCCTCGGGGACGAGAGAAGCATATGGGATAGCGAGACGGATCGCCAAAACGGTTACCGGGCCGGCGGAGGGTGTCACGGGGACGGTGCGCGGGTGGTGTCGGACGGCGGCGCGGGCGGCGCCGGGGAGGGGGTCGCGGGGGACGGGGTCCCGCCCGGCTTCAGGTCGCCCGGCACGTGGCGGCTGACCTCCGCCGTGGTCAGGCCGAGGCCGCCCAGCGTGATCTCGTCCCACGCCTGGAGCCGGTCGGTCCCCTCGTCCAGGTACAGGACGGACGCCTGCACCTTCTGCGGCTCGTCGCCCTCCACCGCGCGCAGCCCGCCGCCGCCCGTGGTGCCCTCGATCATGAGACGGGTGCCGCCGTCGAGCACCTCGTTCCCGCGCTTGTGGGTGTGCCCGGCCAGGACGAGGGGTACGTCGCCCGCCGTCTCCTTGGCGGCGACCGGGTTGTGCGTCACCGCGATGTCCACCGGGGTGCCCGCGGCCTTCTGGAGGCGCAGCGTGAAGGCCAGTTCGCGCCCGGCGCGCCGTTCCTCCGGGTCGCCCTCGGCCTCGACGGAACGGTCCGGCGTGAACTGCGGGTCGCCGATGCCCGCGATGCGCAGTCCGGCCACGTTGACGGGGACGCCGTCGTCCAGGACGTGCACGTTCTCGCCGAGGGCGGCCACGGCGGCCTGCGTCTCGGGGGAGTCGTGGTTGCCGCGTACCCAGACGTACGGGGCGCCGAGGTCGGGGATCGGCTCCAGGAAGCCGTTCTCGGGGGCGGTGCCGTGGTCCATCGTGTCGCCCGCGTCGACGATCACGTCGATCTTGTACTGGTCGACCAGCGACTCGATGATGCTCCACGCCGCCGGGTTCAGGTGGATGTCCGAGACGTGGAGGACCCGGGTGGTGCCGGGGGAGGGCTGGTAGGTGGGCAGGGTGGAGGTGGCGTCGTACAGCTTGGTGAGGTTGGTCACCAGCCGCGCCAGCTCCTGCTGGTAGACGTCGAAGTCGGAGACGATGTTCCGTGCGTCGCCGACCACCGAGGGCGCGCTCGCGAGCAGCCCGGAGAACTTCGGCTCCAGCACCGAGTCCGGGTTCCAGGTCGCTGCGGCGGTGCCCCCGGAGGCGGCCAGCAGCGCGAGCGCCAGGCCGCCCGCCCCGAGCGCGCGGCGTGGGCGCCGGTAGACGGCGAGACCGAGCGCCGTGGCGCCGGACACCACCGCGACCACGGAGCGGACCGCCAGGTCGAGGGTGCCCGCCTGCACGTCGTGGGCGACCTCGTCCTCCAGCCCCTCGAGCCGTTCGGGGCGGTCGACCAGCGCGGTGGCGCGTACGGGGTCGAGCTGGTCCACGGCCACGTCCAGGCGTACGGGGGCATAGTGGCTCTGGAGGCGGAGCGAGCCGAGCGGGGCCACGTTGATCTTGGTGCCGCCGGTGAGCGACGGGCGCAGCGTCATCGTGGTGTCCATCGGCCCGACGGGCGTCCGCACGCTGCCCACGACCAGCAGCCCGAGCCAGGCCCCGAGCAGGGTGACCACGACCATGCCCAGCGCCGACCGCCAGCGGTCCTCCCGGGTGCGCCCCTGCCCGGCGGCGGCACGGGGGAGCTGGGACGCGGTGGCGCGGAGCAGCTTGAGCGGGTGCCTGGCGTCGCTCGGGGCCATGTCGCCCCGTATGCCCCGCAAGGCGGAGGTTCATGCTGTACGGGGGCCGACTGGCGGAGCGGCTCGGCGGGCGAGGCCGTCACGCGGGTCGTGCGCCCCGGGCGTGCGGTACCCGACAATGGACGGGTGCTGGAGATGACGCGCGAGGAGTTCGAGGAACTGGTGTCCCAGGCGCTCGACCGCATTCCCCCTGAGCTGACGCGGCTCATGGACAATGTGGCCGTCTTCGTCGAGGACGAGCCGCCCGCCGAAGACCCCGACCTGCTCGGGCTGTACGAGGGGACGCCGCTGACCGAGCGCGGTGAGTGGTACGCGGGTGTGCTGCCCGACCGGATCAGCATCTACATGGGCCCCACGCTGCGCATGGTCGCCGCCGAGGAGGGTGATCGCGACCTGGTGGTGGAGGAGGTCGAGGTGACCGTCGTGCACGAGATCGCGCACCACTTCGGCATGGACGACGAGCGGCTGCACGCCCTGGGCTACGGGTGACGGACGGGCACCGCGGCCGGCCCGGCGCCCCGCGGAACCTCTCGGCGCCCGCGCCCGAGGCCGTCGACCCGGACGTCGACCTGCACGTCCCCGAGCAGCGCGCCGAGACGGGCCGCGGGCGTACGGCCCCGCTGCTCGCCGCCATCGCCTGCGGCGGCGCGCTCGGGGCCGCCGCCCGGCACGGGCTGTCGCTGGCGCTGCCCGCGCACGGCGCCGCCTTCCCGTGGGCGACGCTCCTGGTCAACGTGAGCGGCTGCGCGCTGCTCGGCGTGCTGATGGCGCTGGTGAGCGCGGGCGGCCGGGCGGCGCGTCCGCTGGTGCGGCCGTTCCTGGGCGTGGGCGTGCTCGGCGGCTACACGACGTTCTCGACGTACGCCGCGGACACGATCCGGCTGCTGGAGGAGGGCGGCGGCGGCAGCGCGGTCGGCTATCTGTTCGGGACGGTCGCCGGTGCGCTCGCCGCGGTGTGGCTGGGCGCCTCGGCCGGCCGGGCGGTGGTGGCGCGGGGGCGGCGGCGTACGGCGGCGCGGGCATGACGTGGCTGCTGGTGGTCCTCGGCGCGGCGGTGGGCGCACCCCTGCGGTACGTGACGGACCGCGCGGTGCAGGCGCGGCACGACTCCGTCTTCCCCTGGGGGACCTTCGCGGTGAACGCGGCGGGCAGTCTCGTGCTGGGGACACTCACCGGAGCGGCGCAGGCGGGGGCGGTCGGTCCGGGGGCGACGGCGCTGCTGGGCATCGGACTGTGCGGGGCGCTGACGACCTACTCGACCTTCTCCTACGAGGTGCTGCGGCTGGCCGAGCGCGGCCGGGCCCTCCTGGCGGCGGCGAACGTGGCGGCCTCGCTGCTGGTGGGGCTGGGCGCGGTGTTCCTGGGGTTGACGCTCACCCGCGACGTGCTGCTCGGCTGAAGCGGGAGCGGGAGCGGGAGCGGGGCGGGTCGGGGCGGGCCGGGGCGGGCCGGGGCGCCCGCGCGCCTGCCGCGACGGAGAGTGACCGCCCGCCGGGGACCCGCGGCCCGCTGCGGGGCGCGGGCACGGTACGCTGGAACCCTACGGCGGCCGGTGGCGCCGGGGACATCGGCGGTGCTGGTGGCTCTGGGGGTTCCGGTCAGTGAAGCTCCCTGTTCGAGGGCCGGACGGGCGTACGCGCCTGAAGGAGCCTCTGCGGAAGCTCATTTGCGTACCCACCATGGGGTGCGTATGCTGGTAGATCGTTTGATCCCATTTGCCCGGCGCCACAAAAGAGCGCGCCGTGTGGCGCGTTCTCTTCCAGCCGTGGCCTGATCGCATTGAGGCGATCGTGTGTGCAACACGGAGTTATGGGCGCGTGCCGATGACTCCGGAAGGTTTGCATTTCGCATGTCCATTTCTGCCCCTGACGTCTTCCTGTCCGACGCCGAGGACACCCTCCCGCAGGTCTCCGAAACCGTGGAGCCCGCGACCGTGGAGGCCGAGTCCGCATTGACCACCGAGGCCGAGTCCGTAGAGGCCGAGTCCGCGACGGACGCCGTCGCCGCGACCGCCCCCGCCGTCGCCGAGCCTGAGCCTGCCGTCGAGCCTGCGCCCGAGACCGCGCCGGAGCCCGAGAACACTGTCACCTTCGGTGACCTGGGCCTCGTCGAGCAGCTCGTCCGCAAGCTCACCCAGAACGGCGTCATCACGCCCTTCCCGATCCAGGCCGCGACCATTCCGGACGCCCTGGCCGGGAAGGACATCCTCGGCCGCGGCCGTACCGGCTCCGGCAAGACCCTCTCCTTCGGCCTCCCGCTGCTCTCCCGGCTGGCCGGCGGACGCACCGCCAAGCGCCGCCCCCGCGGCCTGATCCTCACGCCCACTCGCGAGTTGGCGATGCAGGTCTCCGACGCGCTCCAGCCGTACGGCGACACGCTCGGCCTGAAGTTCAAGGTCGTCTGCGGCGGCACCTCCATGAGCAACCAGATGTACGCCCTGGACCGCGGCGTCGACATCCTCGTCGCCACCCCGGGCCGGCTGCGCGACCTGATCAACCGCGGCGCCTGCGCGCTGGACGACGTCGAGGTCGCCGTCCTCGACGAGGCCGACCAGATGGCCGACCTGGGCTTCCTGCCCGAGGTCATCGAGCTGCTCGACCTGATCCCCGAGGGCGGTCAGCGGATGCTCTTCTCCGCCACCCTGGAGAAGGAGATCGGCACGCTCGTCAAGCGCTACCTGGTCGACCCGGTCCGGCACGAGGTGGACGCGGCGCAGGGCGCGGTCACCACCATGAGCCACCACGTGATGGTCGTGAAGCCCCGCGACAAGGCCCCGGTCACCGCGGCCATCGCCGCGCGCAAGGGCCGCACGCTGATCTTCGTCCGTACCCAGCTGGGCGCGGACCGGGTCGCCGAGCAGCTGCGCGAGTCCGGCGTCAAGGCGGACGCCCTGCACGGCGGCATGACCCAGGGCGCGCGCACGCGGACCCTGGAGGACTTCAAGGGCGGCCAGGTCAACACGCTGGTCGCCACGGACGTCGCGGCGCGCGGCATCCACGTCGACGGCATCGACCTCGTCCTGAACGTCGACCCGGCCGGTGACCACAAGGACTACCTGCACCGCTCCGGCCGTACGGCCCGCGCGGGCGAGTCCGGCACGGTCGTCTCGCTGGCCCTGCCGCACCAGCGGCGGCAGATCTTCCGGCTGATGGAGGACGCGGGCGTCGACGCCTCGCGGCACATCATCGGGCGGGGCGACGTCTTCGATGACGATGTGGCCAAGATCACCGGGGTGCGCTCGCTCACCGAGGTGCAGGCCGAGTCCACCGCCAACACCGCGCGGCAGGCCGAGCGCGAGGTCCTCGACCTCACCAAGCAGCTGGAGCGGGCGCAGCGGAACGCCACCGAGCTGCGCGAGGAGGCCGACCGCCTGACCGCCCGTGCCGCCCGCGAGCGGGGCGACGACCCGGACGAGGCGGTGGCCCGCGCGGCCGAGGCCCTGGCCGCCGAGGTAGCCGCGGAGGCCGAGGCCGAGGCAGCCGCCGAGCGGCGGCGCGAGGAGCGGCGCGAGCGCAAGCGCGAGGAGGGCTCGTTCGAACGCCGGGACGACCGCGGCAACTTCCGCCGTGACGACCGCGGCGGCGACCGCGACCGCCGTGGCGGCGACAACCGCGACCGGCGGCCGTACGAGCGTCGCGACGACCGCCCGTCCTACGGGCAGCGTCGGGACAACGACCGCGGCGGCTTCCGCCGTGACGACCGCCGCGGCGGCACCGACAGCCGTACGGGCGCGGGCGAGAGCCGTCCGTACAACCGCGACAGCCGGGACCGGCGCGAGACCGGTGACCGTGGCGAGCGTGGCGGCTTCCGCCGTGACGACCGCCGCGGCGGCACCGAGAGCCGCCCGTTCAACCGCGACCGGCGCGAGACGGGCGCGGGCGACCGCCGCCCGCAGGGCCGCCGCGACGACCACAGCGGCGCGCCCGGTTCCTTCAACCGCAACGCCGCAGGCCGCACGTCCGACCGTCGCACCGACAAGCCCCGCTGGAAGCGCAACGGCTGACGGACGATGACCCCGCTCCCCGAAGGCGAATGCCTTCGAGGAGCGGCCCGCAGCCGGGCTATGCTGCGGGGGCGGGCCGTTAGCTCAATTGGCAGAGCAGCGGACTTTTAATCCGTTGGTTGTGGGTTCGAGTCCCACACGGCCTACCGACGAAGCCCAGGTCAGAGGACATCTGACCTGGGCTTCACCGCTGTTCAGGGGCCATGAAGATCGTTAGCTCGGCCCCTGCTCGGCCGAAGTACAGGCGATCATGTCAGGCACGGCGAAGCCCCGGCCGCTGCGGCCCTTGGGTTCTAGTAGTCGTCGCAACACCCCAGCTCAAGGGGTGCGATGGACTTCGAGATCCGTAAGGGCAGGACGGTGGCCCATGGGCCCCGGAAGCTCCACGCTGAGCGGGAGGAATACTTCCGGCTCGTGAAGGCGGGATACACCAACAAGGAAGCGTCCGCAGCGGTCGGTGTGAACGAGCGCACCGGCCGTGAGTGGCGCAACGGCCGGTGGGACCCTCAGCGGCTCAGACCCTCGGCGGGCCGGTTACGCGTCGATCTCGTCGTCGGAGACCCAGTTGCCGTGGAAGCCGAACGGGACGCGTCGGGGCAGGTGCACGCGGGCGAGGGGGGCGGCCGTGATGTCGGTGGCGTCGAGGACGACCAGTTCGCTGCGATCGGTGTTGCCGTCGTGGACGACCGAGAGTATCCAGCCGTCGTCCTCGGCCACGGCTCCCGGCCGGAGTACGAACGCGGGCTCCTGGGTGACCCTCCCGGCTCCGAAATGGTGGGCCGCGGCCTCGCCGGTCTTGGTGTCGAACTTGACGAGCGGTCCGGGTTCGAAGCTGCCGCCGCGGTCGCGGTCGACGTCGTCGGACAGGCGCAGGCTCTCGGGGCCGACTCCCCCGAACCAGCCGTAGCGGTGCGCGCGTCCGGCCCAGGCCTGGTTGATCCGGGGCCATTCGAGGCTGTAGTCGGACATGATCTGCTCGGAGACGGTGCCCTGGCGCGGGGAGATGGTCCACCGGGCCAGGGCGGGCATTCCGTCGGCGGGGCCGCGGAACGCGTCGCGGAAGACCGTGTCGTAGCGGACGACGTCCATGACGATCGAGCCGTTAGGGGCGTCGTAGGCGTTCAGGACGTGGAAGACGTAGCAGCGCGGCGCGTCGAACCAGCTGATCTGCTCCGCCGTGCCGCCGCGCGGCAGCACTCCCACCCGGGAGGGGTGTTCCTCGTTCCAGCGCATCGGCAGCGCGTCGCCGCTGTGCGGTGTGCCCGCCGCCAGGCGGCCCGCGGCGTCTGCCGAGAGGGTCACCGGGAGGTCGAGCACGATGACCCGGGTGCTGGTCATCGCCATGTCGTGGACCATCGGCACCCCGGAGACGGGCAGTTCAGCGGTGTGCGTCGCCTTCCCGGTGGCGTCCAGGACGACGTAGCGCAGGTGTTCCGAGTCGGGGCTGATCAGGTAGTTGACGCCGTGCATCTCGCCGGTGACCGGATCGATCTTCGGGTGGGCGGTGAAGCCGGAGCGCAGTGCTCCATCAGCGTCCCAGGTCGTCATCCGGGCCAGGTCGGGGGTCATCGTCACCGGTGCCCCGCCGCCTTCGACGAGCGCGAGGAGCCGCCCGCCCTGGGCGAGGATGTTGGTGTTGGGCGAGTCCTCGGGAGCGTCGCCCTGGACGAACCGGTTGCGGTACCACTCGGCGCGCCCGTCGCGCAGGCGGACGCCGTGCACCATGCCCCGGCCGACGAACCAGTGGTGGCCCGCGCCGGTTTCGTCACCCTGGGGGTTGGGGCCGATCCGCAGGTAGCGGCCGTTCAGCTCGGGGGGCAGAGTCCCCGTCACCGGCAGGTCGTTGACGCTCACCTCGTCGGAGAGGGGGGCGAAGTTGCCCTGGAGGTAGGGGTTGTCGAGTGCCGTGGCCATGGAGGACTCCGATCGTCGGGCGGAACGTGCAGCCTGTACGTGCAGCCTGTACGGTTTCCATGCTCCGTTGACGGCATCGCCGGTGCAACGCCGAGGTTCAGACCGTCCAGACCGGGAGATGTCATGCCGACCCTTTCCGCCAGCGCCTATGTCGTGCTCGGCCTCCTCGAGCAGTCGGGCGCCGCCACCCCGTACGCACTCGACCGCGAGATCCAGCAGAGCGTCGGACACTTCTGGAGCTTCCCCCGGTCCCAGATCTACGCGGAGGCCGCCCGGCTCGTGCGCCACGGGCTCGTCACCGAGGACCGCGAGGGGGCCGGACGGCGGCGGCGGACGTTGTCGCTGACCCAGGCCGGGCGGGACACGCTTGCCAAGTGGCTCACGGACCCGGCCGGACGCGACTCGGCCGGAAGCGACCCGTCCGCGCACGTCACGGACATCCGCGACGAGGGACTGCTGCGGCTCTACTTCCAGCAGGACGAGTCCTCCGGCGCCGCTCAGGTGCACCGGCTCGCCGTGGAGCAGTTGGCGGCGCACCGCCGCAAGCTCGCCGAGTACGAGACGATCCTCGCGTCGGCCCCCGCCCCGGGCACGCCCGCACCCGAGGCCGCCGGGCTCGGCACGAGGTTCGACGCCCCGCAGGCCGCCGCCCTCGCTTTCGGCCTGCGCTTCGAGGAGTTGGCGGTGGCCTTCTGGACCGAGATCGCCGAACGCGGCGCGAGCGTCGTCGATCCGCGGCAGGTCGATCCCCGGCAGGTCGATCCGCGGCAGGTCGATCCCCGGCAGGGGGACGCGGCGGCCGGAAATCCGGTGGCAGGGCCGGCCGGTCCGTGAGGAGGATCGCGGCATGTCCGACTTCCTGGAGACCGAACGGCTCGCCCTGCGCGCGTTCACGACAGCCGACACCGACCACCTGCTCGCCCTGGACAGCGACCCCGAGGTCATGCGCTTCCTCAACGGCGGGCGCCCCACCAGCCGGGAGGCGGTCGAGACGCGGGTCCTGCCCCGGCTCCTGCACGACCACCCGTGCTGGGGCACCCGCGGCTACTGGGCCGCGCGGGAGAAGACCACCGGCACCTTCCTGGGCTGGTTCGAGTTCCGGCCGCTGGAGGAGCACAGCCCCGCCGTGGTCGAACTCGGCTACCGGCTGAACCAGGCGGCCTGGGGGCGTGGTTACGCCGCCGAGGGGTCCCGGGCCCTGATCCACCGGGGGTTCACGCGCCTGGGGGTCGACCGGGTCACGGCGAACACCATGGCCGTCAACAGCCGCTCCCGCCGCGTCATGGAGAAGTCGGGCCTGTCCTTCGTCCGGAGCTTCACCGGCGACTGGCCGGAGGCGATCGCGGGCTCCGAGCACGGGGAGGTCGAGTACGCGCTCACCCGGACCGAGTGGGAGCGGCTCCGGCAGGCGTCAACACCCTTGCCCGCAGCGCCTGGTGAGTCCCCCGGCTGACGGGCCCTTCACCCCCGCCCCTCGTCCGCGAGCGCCGCGGCGGTGGCGCGGGCGAAGGCTTCCGGGTTGTCCAGCATGATGTTGTGCCCGCAGTCCGGGACCGCCACGACGGACACCCCGGCTTCGGTGAGCGCGTCGGCACCCGGGAGCGGCCCGTCCGCCTCGGGCAGCAGGTAGACGCGGGGAATCCGCAGGTCCAGCAGGAGTTCCCGCATGGTCGGGACGGTGCCGCGGGTGAGGTGGACCGCGCTGCGGTGCAGGGCCGTACGGCCGGCCAGGCGCATTGTGGACCACCACTGGGCGCCGACCTGGTCGCGGACTTCTTCCCAGCCCCCGGCCAGGAACTCCGGCTCGGGGAAGGCGGCGATGCCGCTGCTGCCTCCGGCGCCGGGCTCGGGCGTGATCGGGTCGAGGTTGGCGTCGACCAGGACCAGCCGGGAGACCAGCCGCGGGTGCCGGGCGGCCAGCACGACGGCCACCGAGCCGCCCATGCTGTGCGCGATCAGCTCCGCGCCCGTCACGCCCGCGTGCCGCAGCGCCGCTGCGAGCGCGTCGGCATGCGCCTCCAGCGTGTAGCCGAAGTCCGTCGGCCGGTCGCTGAGACCGTGCCCCAGCAGATCGATCAGCAGCGAGCGGTGGCCCGCCAGCAGCGGGTGGAGCGCGACCTCGGTGAAGTAGGCGGGTGACGTGGCCCCCAGGCCGTGCACGTAGACGCGTGGCGGCTCCCCTCCGGGCAGCTCGACCCAGCGAATCCGGTCGCCCTCCGGTGTCACCGCGGCACTGCGCACAGCTCTGCTCCCCTGCGATCCACAACGATGGAGAGGCGAGCGTAGCCGTACGGCCTCCCGCCGCGGATGCGCCGGCACCGCACCTGCACCGCGTCGGCACCGGCGGCGTGGAACACTCGCGCCGTGGGGATCTTCCGACGCCCGTACGGCGGGGCATCAAGGCAGGCCGCCGGACGGGCGGACCCGTTCGCGCTGCCGGAGGCGCTGGCGGCGCTGCTCGCGCGCGTGCACGGTGATGACGCCCTCGCCCGGTTCGAGATCCCCGCCGACTACGCCCGCTTCCTGCGCAGGAGCGGCGGTGGCGGCCTGCGTGCGGCGCCGGGCCGGGACGGGCGTGCGGTCCCGTACGGGCGGCGGGTGCACCGCTGGCCGCAGGTGCTCGCGGCGACGACCGGGATGTACGAGGCGCTCCTCCCGGTCGAGGACGACCACGTGCCCGAGGACGAGCGCGAAGACGCCCTCAACAGTGTCCAGAAGGTGGGAGTGTGGCTGGAGATCGGCAGCCACGGTGACCGGCACCTGCACTTCCTGTGCTGTGATCGTTCCCGCGCCGCGTTCGGCCAGGTCCACGACGCGAACGACGGCGATCCCACGACGGGTCTGGTTCCGGACCGGGTGTGGGAAAGCTTCCGCGCCTACCTCCGGTAGGGCGGGTGGCCGTGGGACGGCATCGGACGCCGTCCCGGTTGTCAGACCCGGCCCGTAGGGTTCCCCACGTGGCGCGCGGAGCTTGATCGGAGATGCGGATGGCACGTCGTACCCCGCCCAAGGCGGTAGCGGTGGAGGAGCTTCTGCCCGAGCTGAAGCCGCTCGGGAGAGCGGCGCTCCGGCTGCATCCGCGTGCGGGAGCCCCGTCGTACGAGGACAGTTCCGTCGGCGGGCCGCACCGGTGGCCGGTCGACGAGCCCTGGCCGTGGTGCGCCGAGGAGCACTACAACACCGGCGACGGCGGGGGCGAGGCCGACACGCTGCACGAGGCTGCGGAGCCCATGGTTCCGGTCGTGCAGCTGTACGCGCCGGACGCGCCGGGTGTGCCGTTCCCGCCGGGCAGGGATCTGCTTCAGGTGCTGTGGTGCCCATTCGACCACGGGGAGCCCTGGTACGACCGCTCGGTCCGCGCGCGCGTCTTCTGGCGGACCGCGGCGGATGTGCCGCGGGTGCTCGTCGCGCCCCCGGTGCCCGCCGGGGCTCCGGAGGGCCACCTGCCGCAGCCGTGCGTGGTGCACCCGGAGTCGGTGACGGAGTATCCCGCCTGGGACGACATACCCCAGGAGCTGCGCGCTGAGATCGGGGACCGGCTGCGCGGGCTGGACGAGACCACGGGGTGGAGCTACTTCTACCACCTGAGCACGGCACCCGGGACCAAGGCCGGTGGCCACCCGCGCGGCTGGAACGGTCCGACGACCTCGTTCAGCTGCGACCAGTGCGGGGCGCCTGCCGAGCATCTTCTGACCCTCGCCTGCCAGGAGTTCGACGGGGAGTCCTGGCGGTCCTGGCTGCCGGTGGAGGACCGGCCCGACGACGAGGGCGAGGGGCTCCACCTGTGGAAGCCAGGTTTCGAGAGAGCCCGGGCCGCGAGGAATCCGCATGGCCTGGACGTGGGAGGCGGGGGCGACGTGTACGTCTTCGAGTGCCGTTCCTGCCCGGACCGCCCGACCGAGACGCTCTTCCACCTGGCCTGACCGCTGCGGGCGGGCGCGGGAGGTCCCGGGCTGCTCACCGGTCCGCCGCCGGTGCGGTGGTCCGGGCGCGCCCGCCGGACGCCGCCGGCTGCCGCAGGCCGATGACGACGCCGACGGCGACGATCAGGGCGCCGGCGACGTCCGCGGAGCCCACCTTGCCGAGCCCGAGCACGGCGGTGGTGAGCAGCGCGCCGACGGGGACGAGTCCGGCGAAGAGCCCGGCGCGGTCGGCGCCGAGCCGGCGCAGCGCGTCGTACCAGAGGAAGAAGGCGGTGGCGGTGACGAGCGCGCCGAGGTAGCCGAATGCGGCCGTCTCGGCGGGGGTGGGCAGGCGCAGGGCGTCCGCGCCCTCCAGGGCGATGCTCGCGATCAGCAGCAGGGGCACGGACAGGGCCGCGGGATAGGCGGCGACCCGCAGCGGACCGAGCTTGGGCAGCAGCGGGAGGGCGAGCAGCGAGAAGGCGACCTCCCCGGCGAGCGCGCCCACCGACAGCAGTACGCCGTGCAGGCTGCCGCCGCCGAGCCCGGCGGCGACGGCGGCGCCCAGGGTGACCACGGCTGCGGCGGCGACGGTGCGGGCGCCGGGGCGGCGGCGTTCCGTCAGTGGCCCGACGAGGGCGAGGACGATGGGGATCGCGCCGACCACGGTGCCGATCATGGCGGGGCTGGCGTGCCGGGTGGCTTCGACCAGGAAGATGTTGAAGCCGGCCAGGCCGGTGGCGGCCAGCGCCGCCAGGAGCAGGAGGTCGCGGGGTGTCAGATGGGCGCGCGGCAGGCGCTGGTGGCGTACGACGGCGAGGAGGATCGCCGCGGCGAGCGCGTAGCGCAGGGCCTGGCCGCTGAGGACGGGGTAGTCGGCGATGGTCGCGGAGACGGCCGTCGAGGTGCCGACGAGCAGCATCGCGGCGGCGGCACCCGCGGCCGGGGCGGCGGTGGGGGAACTCATGCCGCGCGCTCCTTCGGCTGCGGCGCGGTACCCGACGGGGCGGTACCCGGGGAGGCGGTGCCCGAAGAGGCGAGGACCTTGCGGGTGACGCGTTCGGCCACGGCGGCGACCAGGGTGCGCGGCCGGCGCGGCAGCAGATGCGCGGCCACGGCGTTGCTCAGCCCGGGGGCGACGTAGCCGCGGTCGCGGTCGAGTGCGCGTAGGGCGGCGCGTACGACCGGCTCCGGCGTGCTCATCGAGCCGTTGACGGCCGCGTCGCGGGTGCCGATGGCCTCGAAGAACGGCGTGTCGACCGGGCCGGGGCACAGGGTCACTACGCGGATGCCGCGCCCGCGGTACTCCTGGCGCAGGGCGAGGCCGAAGTTCAGCACGAAGGACTTGGCCGCGCCGTAGACGGCGAAGTACGGGGCGGGCTGGAAGGCAGCGGTGGAGGCGACGTTGAGGACGGCGCCCGTGCCGCGCTCCAGCATGCCGGGGAGCAGCGCGTGGGTGAGGTCGACGAGCGCGACGACGTTGACCATCAGCTGGTCGTGGTCGCGGTCCGCGGCGATGTCCTCGAAGTGGCCGCAGGTGCCGAACCCGGCGTTGTTGACCAGCAGGTCGACGCTCAGGCCGCGCTCGGCGAGCCGGGCGGAGACCCGGCGGGCCGCGTCGGGCTCGGCGAGGTCCTGGACCAGGACATGGGCGCGGACGCCGTGCTCCGCGCTCAGGCGCTCGGCGAGGGCGGTGAGCCGGTCCTCGGAGCGCGCCACCAGGACCAGATCGTGGCCGCGCTCGGCGAGCTGGGCGGCGAACTCGGCGCCGAGACCGGAGGAGGCACCGGTGATCAGGGCTGTGCTGTGCATGGGAGGCTCCTTGTGTCGATGAGCAACTGAGACAGGAGCGTACCGATGTTTCGTGTATCTGCAACAGCATTGATGCAGTTGAAGTGAAAGTGGAGCAGCGGTGTACCCTTTAAGGGGTCAAGTGAAGGAGTGGGAGGCGCCATGAGCGAGGCAGGGGCACGACCGCTGCGGGCCGACGCGGAGCGCAGCGTACGGGCGATCCTGGAGGCGGCCGAGCGCGTGCTCTCCGCCGATCCCGGCGCGTCGATGGAGCAGATCGCGGCGGCGGCGGGGGTGGCCAGGACGACGATCCACCGGCGCTTCGCGCATCGGCAGGCGCTGATCGAGGCGTTGGCCTCGTCCGCCGCCCGCCAGCTCGCCCGAGCCGTGGACGACGGGCGGCCGGACACCGCCCCGCCCCTGGTGGCCCTGCACCGGATCACGGCCAACGTGCTGGAGGTCAAGAGCGCCTGGGCCTTCGCCCTGGGACTGCCCGCCGATCCCGGCAGCGAGGCGGCGGCCGTCCAGGAGGACATCGCGCGGCGCTGCATCTTTGTGCTGGAGCGGGCCCGGGCGGAGAAGCTCATCGACGAGGCGGCCGACCTCGACTGGGTACGGCGGGTCTACTACGCGCTCCTCGGCGAGACCCTGCACGGGGCTTCGGGGGGCGCCGGCACCGAACCCGGCGAAGGGGAGGGCGAACGGGAGGGCGAGGGTGCCGACACCGACGCCCTCGCCGCCCGCCTGGTCGACACCCTGCTGCGCGGCGCCGGACCCCGCACCTGACCCCGCCGCCCCGCGCCCGGCCGACGTGCGGCGGGGTTGTCAGGGGCGGCGGGGCGCAAGGGCCGGGGCCGGTCTCAGCGGGCGCCGCCGACCGCTGCCGGAGCCGCGGCGGCCCCCACCGGCTGCGTGACGGGGCGCAGCAGCAGGAAGAGCGCGGCTGCGGCGGCGAAGATCGCGCCGACGCTCAGGTAGAGGACCTGCGGGGACCAGCCGTCGTCGAGCAGGCCGCCCGCGACGGTCGGGGCGAGGATCGACCCGATACGGCCGACCGCGAGCGCGCTGCCCAGCCCGGTCGCCCGGACCTCCGTCCCGTAGAGGGTGGCGGTGAGCGCGTACAGGCCGGCCACGCAGCCGTTGGCGAAGACCCCGATCAGCACCGCGAGGGCGAAGGCGGCGGCGAGCGCGGAGGTCGAGGCGCTGAACGCCGCCAGCAGGGCGGTCATGGCGAGCAGGTACGCCATGAGCACGGAGCGGAGCGCGAACCGGGAGGCGAGGAGCCCGAGCACGGCCGCGCCGAAGATGCCGCCGAAGTTGAGCAGCGTCCCGCCGGTCAGGCCCTGGCTGCTGGAGAGGCCGGCCTCCACCAGCAGCGTCGGTGTCCAGCTCATCACGAAGTAGAAGCAGGACATGACCAGGAAGAACCCGGACCACAGCACGAGTGTGGGGCGGCGCAGCGCGGGGGAGAGCAGTTCCCGGAAGCCGCCCCCGATGCCGGCCGGGGCGGCGGTGGGCTCCGGCAGGTGGTCCAGCGGCGGGTGGCCCATGCGCCGGGCCAGGGCGTTGACCTTCTCCAGGGCGCGTTTGGGGCGGCGCGAGGTGAGGAAGCCGATCGATTCGGGCAGCCAGAAGAAGGCCAGTGGGACGGCGGCGGCGGTGGCGATGCCGCCGACCAGGAAGACCGAGCGCCAGCCGAAGCGGTCGATCATGCCGACCGCGAGCAGTCCGCCCCCGGTGGCACCGACCGCGTAGCCGGTGGCGATGAGGCTGACGGCCAGCCCGCGCCAGCGGCGGGAGGCGTACTCGCTGGCGATGACGCTGCTGCTGGCCAGGACGCCGCCGATGCCGATGCCGGTGAGCACGCGGAGCCCGCCGAGCTGGACGGCGGACTGGCTGAGCGGGGAGAGCAGCATGCCGGCGGCGGAGACCAGCAGGCAGCCGAGGATGATCGGGCGGCGGCCGACGCGGTCGGCCCAGGGGGCGACGCACAGCGCTCCCAGCGCCATGCCGACGAGTCCGGCGCTGAGCAGCAGCCCGAGCTGGGAGGAGTCCAGGCCCCATTCGTTCGACACGGCTTTTCCGGTGAAGGCCATCACCAGGACGTCGAAGCCGTCGAGCGCGTTGAGGATGACGCACACCGCGACCGCGCGCCACTGGAAGCGGCTCATCGGTCCTTCCTCGAAGGCGGTGTGCAGTGAGCGGGTCACCGGGTGGCTCCCGTACCGGGGAATGAGCGGAACTGACGCATGGCAGCACTCCGTTGTGTTGGTTTTCCAGTGGCGTACCAGTTGGTAAGGGGCGCGGGCGGGATCGCCGTCCGCGAGGAATTCAGGTGCGGTTCCGTTCAGGAACCGAGCTGTGTTTCGAGATCGGCGAGCACCCGATAGCTGTCGAGTACCGCCGTCACGCTGGATTCGGGCTCGCGGCCCGCACGTACGGCTGCGACGAATTCACGGTCCTGGCCTTCGATCCCGTTGGCGGGCACCGGAATTCCGGCGAGGTCGACCGGTTCGCCCCGGCCGGTGGCCAGGTCGTCGTAGCGGGCGAGATAGGTGCCTGTGTCGCCGATGTAGCGGAAGGTGCTGCCGAGCGGGCCGTCGTTGTTGAAACTGAGCGAGAGCGTGCACACGGTGCCACCGCTGGTGAGCAGCTGGACGGACATGTCCATCGCGATGCCCATCTCGGGATGCGGCGGCCCCTGTACCGCGTGCGCGGTGACGATTTCCTCGCCGGTCTGGTAGCGGAGCAGGTCGACCGTGTGCGCCGCGTGGTGCCAGAGCAGATGGTCGGTCCAGTTGCGCGGCTGGTTCAGGGCGTTGAGATTGCTTCTGCGCAGGAAGTGCGTGCGCACCTCGAGCTGTTGCAGCCGGAATTCACCGGCCAGGACGCGCTCGCGAATCCACCGGTGCGGCGGATTGAACCGGCGGGTGTGCCCGACCATGCAGATCCGGCCCGTCTCGCGCTGTGCCCGCGCCACGGCCGCCGCGTCCGCCCAGCTGTCCGCCAGTGGTATCTCGACCTGGACGTGGGTGCCCGCGCGCAGGACGGCGATGGCCTGCCGCGCGTGCAGCGGGGTCGGCGTGCAGAGGATGACGGCGTCCACGTCGTCACGCCCGAGCACGTCCGCCAGGTCCGTCGAGGAGCGGGCCGCGCCGTACCGCCGGGCGGTCTCGCGTGCCTCCGCGCGGTCCGGGGTCACGACGGCGGCCAGTTCGGCGTCGTCGATGGCGGCCAGCGCGTCGAGGTGCTTGCGGCCGAACGCGCCGGTGCCGGCCAGCGCGATGCGGACGGGGGGCGGGGCGGCGGCCATCAGCTCAGCGCTTCCAGGACCAGGTGGCCGACCGCGGTGTTCGAGGCCGGGACGTGGTAGTGCCGGTGGAGTTCCCGCACGTCGTCGCCCAGGGCGCCGCGCATGATCAGCCACATGACCATCTCGATCCCCTCCGATCCCGCGTCGCGCAGGTACTCCAGGTGCGGGATGCGGCGCAGCGCCTGGGGGTCGGAGGTGAGCCGGTCCAGGAACGCGCGGTCGAACGGCGTGTTGATCATGCCTGCCCGGGGCCCCTGGAGCTGGTGGCTCATGCCCCCGGTGCCCCATACCTGGACGTTGAGGTCCTCGCCGTAGCTCTGTACGGCCCGTCGGATCGCCTCGCCCAGCAGCCAGCAGCGGTTCCCCGTCGGCGGCGGGTACTGGACGACGTTCACGGCGAGCGGCACGACCTTGACCGGCCACTCCTCGGGCTGGCCGAACATCAGCGTCATGGGGACGGTGAGCCCGTGGTCGACGTCCATCTTGTTCATGATGGTGAGGTCGAACTCGTCCAGGATCAGCGACTGCGCCAGGTGCCAGGCCAGGTCCGGGTGGCCGGCCACGGCCGGTACGGGGCGGGGCCCGAACCCCTCGTCGGCCGGTGCGAAGCTCTCGGCGCAGCCGAGCGCGAAGGTGGGGATCATGTCCAGCGAGAAGGCCGAGGCGTGGTCGTTGTACACGAGGACGACCACGTCGGGCCGCTCCTGGCCGATCCACTCCCGGGTCCACTCGAATCCCTGGAACAGCGGCTTCCAGTAGGCGTCTTCCGTCTTGCCGCGATCGACGGCCGCTCCGATGGCGGGCACATGGCTGGTGGTGATTCCTGCGGTGATGCGTGCCATTGCTAGCGTCCTTCCCTGATGGATCGCAGGCCTTCCGGCGAACGACCGCCCGCGAGCATGGTCGCGGTGTACTCGGCGACGGGAATTCCGGTCATGAGGCTGGCGGCCTCCGGGAAGGAGGTCCCGTCGGTGGCGAAGATCTTGGCGAGGAAGTAGATGTTGCCGCCTTCGGCGATCGCGGCATTCCAGTCGCGGGCGAGAACGGCCTGCTTCTGGGCTTCCGTCATGGGCCACGCATCGAGGTAGGCGCGCTCGTCCGCCTTGAACTCGGCCCGGTTCTCCGCCCGGGTGAGACTCATGCAGAACTGGTTCAGGTGGTAGCCCTTGCGTGACTGCTCACCGGTGAACACGGTCGTGCCCGGTATGTCTTCGAGATCCGTGTGTTCCGTATCCGTGTGTTCCGTCATTTCCCCGCACCCCAGTAAAGTCGCGTCGGATTGCTGACCAGCAGCCGCTGCTGCTTCTCCTCGGTGGCGGCGATGCGCGGCACGAGATCCACCAGGTCGCCGTCGTCGGGCATATGGCTCCTCAGATTGGGATGGGGCCAGTCGGTGCCGAACAGCACCCGGTCGGGGAATTCGTCCACGAGCGCCTTCGCGAAGGGCACGACATCGTCGTATCCGGGCGGTCCGGCCACCGTGAGCCGGTCCGGGCAGGTCACCTTGGACCAGAACTGCGGGTGGTCCCGCAGAAGAGTCAGGAACAGCTCGAACTCCGGTCCGTCGACGGGCCGGGTGACGTCGGGGCGGCCCATGTGGTCCACGACCACGACCGTTTGCAGCGAGGTGAGGAACTCCCACCTCTCGGCCAGGTCCGCCGCCTCGAAGTAGACGACCACGTGCCAGCCCAGCCGCGCGATCCGCTCCACGACGGCGTGGTAGTACGCGTCGGCCTCCCGGGTGACCAGCCGCCGTACGAAGTTGAACCGGACCGCCCGCACCCCCGCCTCGTGCAGGAGGTGCAGCTCGTCGTCGGTGACGTCGCCGCGGACCGTCGCGACGCCGCGGGCACGGCCGTCGGCGGCGTGCAGCGCGTCGAGAAGGGCGCTGTTGTCCGCGCCGTGGCAGGTGGCCTGGACGATCACGTTCCGGTCGAAGCCGAGGTGGTCCCGCAGCGCGAACAGCTCCTCGCGGCCGGCGTCGCAGGGCGTGTACGAGCGCTCGGGCGCGTAGGGGAAGCGGTCTCCGGGGCCGAAGACGTGGCAGTGCGCGTCCACCGAGCCCGGCGGCAGGCGGAACCGCGGCGTACGCGGGTCGGGGTGGTACGGCAGCCAGTCGGCGTCCGGCGGGAAGGGTGCGGTGGTCATCGGCCCCTCACCTCCAGCGCCGCGTTCAGGCGCGGGTACACCCGGCGGGCGTTGTGCTCGTAGACCTTGGCCCGCTCGCCGGGGCTCAGCGCGAGCGCGTCGACGTAGCGGCGGGTGTCGTCGTAGTGGTGGCCCGTGCGCGGGTCGATGCCGCGGACGGCGCCGATCGTCTCGGAGCCGAAGAGGATGTGGTCGCTGCCGATGACGTCGAACAGCAGGTCGATCCCGGGCTGGTGGTACACGCAGGTGTCGAAGAAGACGTTGCGCAGCACGTGCTCCGCCGGTTCGGGCCTGCCGAGCATGTCGGCCAGCCCCCGGTACCGGCCCCAGTGGAAGGGCACCGCTCCGCCGCCGTGCGGGATGACCAGGCGCAGCTCGGGAAGGTCGCCGAAGAGGTCGCCCTGGAGGAGCTGCATGAACGCGGTGGTGTCCGCGTTGAGGTAGTGCGCGCCGGTGGCGTGGAAGTTCGCGTTGGCGCTGGCCGAGACGTGCACCATGGCCGGTACGTCCAGCTCGATCATCGCCTCGTAGAACGGGTACCAGCTCTGGTCCGTCAGGGGCGCCGAGGTCCAGTGCCCGCCGCTGGGGTCGGGGTTGAGGTTGCAGCCGACGAACCCGAGTTCCTCCACGCAGCGCCGGAGTTCCTCGACGGACCGCTCGATGGGGACGCCCGGCGACTGCGGCAGCTGGCAGACGCCGATGAACCGCTCGGGATACAGGGTCGTGACGCGGTGGATGAGGTCGTTGTTCACCCGTGCCCACTCGGCGCTGACGGTCTCGTCGCCGAGGTGGTGCGCCATGCCGGAGGCGCGCGGCGAGAAGACGGTCATGTCGATGCCGCGCTCGTCCATCAGCCTCAGCTGGCCCGCGACGGACTCGCGGATCTGGTCGTCGGTGAGCGCCGGGTACGGGGGCGGCGGCGCGCCCTGCGCGTACGCGGCCCGCTGGCCGTCGCGCCAGCCGGTGTGCGCGGCGGGCACGGTGGTGTGGTGGCCGTGGCAGTCGATGATCATTGAGGGTGTCCTCCTCGTGCGGCGGCGCCGGGCGCCGCCTCCTCCGTGGTGAAGGCCTCGCCGCGCATCAGCAGGCGCGCGGTACGCAGCAGCGCGGCTCGCCGGACCACCACGGTGGTGCCGTCGGACACGACGTCCATCGTGACCGTGAAGCTGCCGGTGGGGTGCTCGATGTCGAGCTGGGCGGGGCCGGGGGCGTTTCCCGCCGAGTCCCCCGCGGTGTCCCCCGCGGCGCTCCCCGCGAGGTCGGCCGCGACCGAGCCGGGCACCCGGCACGCCGTCGCCACCGACACCGCGCCGAACACCCCGATCGCCTCGTGCACCCGGTGCGGGATGAAGGTGCGGGTGGCGATCAGCCCGCCGCGCTCCGGCGCCGACAGCAGGGTCACCTTCGGGACGGTCCCCTCCCGCACGTCCCCCAGGTTCATCCGGCGGCCCGCCGCCACGCGCAGCCGCTCCACGGCCTCCCGCAGCCCGGCGTCGGCCTCCAGGTCTGCCGGGTCCTCGTGCCCGGTCACGCCCAGCGACGCGGCGGCCACGCACACCACCGGCATCCCGTTGTCGACGCAGGTGACGGGCACCCCCTCGATCACGTCCACCGCGTTGCCGGTCGGCAGCAGCGCCCCGCAGGTGGACCCGGCGACGTCCTGGAAGTCGATCGGGATCGGCGCGTGCGAGCCGGGCACGCCGTCGATACGCGCCTCGCCGCCGTAGCGCACCCGCCCGTCCGGCGTCCGCACCCGGGCGACGGCCAGGCTGCGGGTGTTCTCCATCCAGATCCGCACCTCGGTACGCGGGTCGCCGGCGTCCACGAGGCCCTGGTCGATCGCGAACGGTCCGACGGCGGCCAGCATGTTGCCGCAGTTCTGGTGGTCGGACACTTCCGCCCGCTCCGGCCAGACCTGGAGGAAGAGGTAGTCGACGTCCGCCTCGGCGCGGGCGGACCGCCGTACCACCGCCACCTTGGAGGTGAGCGGGTGGGCGCCGCCGAGGCCGTCGATCTGCCGCGGGTCGGGCGAGCCCATCAGCGACCTCAGCACGGCGTCCCGGGCCGCACGGTCCGGCGGCAGGTCCTCGGCCAGGAAGAACAGCCCCTTGGACGTGCCGCCCCGCATGACCGAGCAGGGGATCGCCCGCCCGCTCGTCACAGGTCCCCCGCCTCGACGTAGCGCAGGCCGCGTTCGGCGAGCTTGGTGCGCATGCCGTACAGGTCGAGGCCGAGTTCGCCGGCCGCCAGCCGCGCCCGCTTCGCCTCCTCGGCGGCCTCGCGCATGCGGGCGCTCTCCAGGACCGTTCCGGCCTGCGCGCGTTCCACGACGACGACGCCGTCGTCGTCGGCGACGATGACGTCACCGGGGCAGATGCGCGCGCCGCCGCAGACCACCGGCGTCTGCACGTTGCCGACGGTCTCCTTGACCGTGCCCTGCGCGCTGACCGCACGCGACCACACCGGGAACGCCATGTCGGTCAGCTCGGCGGTGTCCCGTACACCCGCGTCGATGACCAGGCCCCGTACGCCGTGCGCGCGGAGGCTGGTGGCGAGGAGTTCGCCGAAGTAGCCGTCCGTACAGGGGCTGGTGGGGGCCACCACGAGGATGTCGCCCGGCCTGGCCTGCTCCACGGCGACATGCAGCATCCAGTTGTCGCCGGGCGCCACCTCGCAGGTCAGCGCGGTGCCGGCGATACGGGCCGGCCGGTAGATCGGGCGCAGCCGGGGGTCGAGCAGGCCGCGGCGCCGCTGTGCCTCGTGCACGGTCGCGACGCCGAACCCGGCGAGGCCGTCGACGGTCTCGGTGTCGGTACGCGCGGTGTTCCGGACCACCATGCTCATCGGTAGGACCACCCTGTGTCGTAGGTCAGGCCGGTGTAGTTCTCCGCCACGGCGGTGGCCGCCGACCGCGAGGACGTGATCCAGTCGAGCTGGGTCGTGGCGAGGCGCTCCTCGAAGGGGTCGGCGCCGGGCGACTTGTGCAGGATCGAGGTCATCCACCAGGAGAAGTGGGTGGCCCGCCACACGCGGCGGGACGCGGCCTCGCTGTATCCGGCCAGCAGGTCCTCGCGCCGGTCCTCGTAGTAGCCGCCGAGCGCGCGGGAGAGCAGTCGTACGTCGGCCACGGCGAGGTTCATCCCCTTGGCGCCGGTGGGTGGCACGATGTGGGCCGCGTCGCCCGCCAGGAAGAGGCGGCCGTGCCGCATGGGGGTCGCCACGAAGCTGCGCATGGGGGTGATGCTCTTGTCCAGCACCGGGCCCTCGGTCAGCTCGAAGCCCTCGTCGTCGCTCAGCCTGGTGTGCAGCTCGGACCACACCCGGTCGTCGGACCACTGGGCGAGGTCCTCGTTGGGCGCGACCTGGAGGTAGAGCCGGGTCACGCTGGGTGAGCGCATGCTGTGCAGCGCGAAGCCGTTGCCGTGCCGGGCGTAGACGACCTCGGGACACGAAGGCGGCGCCTGGACGAGCACGCCCAGCCAGGAGTACGGATAGGCGCGCTCGTACTCCTCGCGGCCGGGCACCAGGCCCCGGCTGATCCCGTGGAAACCGTCCGCGCCGATGACGAAGTCGCAGCTGATCCCGACGCTCTCGCCCGCCTCGGTGAAGGTCAGGCGCGGGCGCTCGCCGTCGAGGTCGTGCACGGCCACGTCGGCGGCGTCGAACCGGATGTCGCCGCCGGTCTCCAGCCGCGCGGCGATGAGGTCCTTGACGATCTCCTGCTGTCCGTAGACGGTGACGCAGCGTCCCGCCAGGTCCTCCAGGTCCATCCGGTGGGTGCGCCCGCCGAAGCGTACGTTCAGGCCCTCGTGCACCAGGCCCTCGGCGTCCAGCCGCTTGGCGACGCCCGCCTCGCGCAGGGTCTCGACCGTGCCGTGCTCCAGGACGCCGGCCCGTACCCGCTGCTCCACGAACGCGCGGTCCCGTCGCTCCAGCACCACCGAGTCGATCCCCTGCAAGGAGAGCAGGTGCGACAGCAGCAGCCCCGCGGGTCCGGCACCGATAATCCCCACTTGAGTCCGCATGCACCCTCCTGGTTGCTTCTCTCCGTAACTGGTGGCAGCTTGGCCATCGAGGCCGGATCTCGGGGTTCGATTTCCACCCTGAGGAAAACTTTGTGGTCGGGGGCAGGTGAGGCGGTCATGAGCACCGACAGGCTCTCGAGCACCCAGCGGGCGCTCGCCGTCCTGGACTGCTTCACGACCGACGTGCCGACGCTGACCCTGTCGCAGATCGCCCGGCGCCTCGGTCAGCCGGTGTCCTCCACCCACCGGCAGCTGCGGGAGCTGACCCGCTGGGGCGCGCTGGAGCGCGACGCGTCGGGGCGCTACTCGATCGGGCTGCACCTGTGGGAGGTGGGCGCGCTGGCGCCGCGGAGCAAGAGCCTGCGGGAGGTGTCGCTGCCGTTCCTGGAGGACCTCTACGAGGCCACCCACCAGAACGTGCAGGTGGCCGTCCTCGACGGGAACGAAGTCGTCTACGTGGAGCGCCTCTTCAGCCACTCCGCCACCCGGATCATCGCCCGCCCCGGCACCCGGCTCCCGCTGCATCCGACCGGCGTCGGCCGGGTCCTGCTGGCGCACGCCGGGACGGACCGGATCAACGAGGTGCTCAGCGGCCCGCTCAAGCGGTACACCGAGTACACCGTGGTGGACCCGCGGGAGTTGCGGCGCGAACTCGCCGCCGTCCTCGCCAACGGCTACGCGATCACCGACCGGCAGTTCGAGCTGGTGTCGACCTCGGTGGCGGCGCCGGTCCGCGGTGCGGACAACAACGTGGTCGCCGCGCTGTCGATCATCGTCCCCTCGCGCGACGGCACCGCCCGCGGCTTCGTCCCCGCCGTCGTCGCCGCGGCCCGGGGGATCTCCCGCTCCCTCGGCGCGCCGCTTCCCCGGCCGGGCGGGTAGCGCCGGGGGCGCTGCCCCGGTGTGGCGGCGGCCCCTGTCCGCACCTGCCCCAGGGCACCGTGGCCGTGGCCGTGGTGGGAACGCTCAGCGGGGCCGGGCGGGCGCCGCCGCCGTCAGCGAGATGCTTCCCGGACGACCGCGGGCGGACGGGCGCCTCCTCGCTGGTCGACGACCTGGTGGACCCAGGACCGGTCGGCGAAGCCGGGAACCGTCGTGCAGCCGTGGCCGGATCTGCCGTACAGCGTCCTGGGCTCTTCCGTGCCCACCGCGGTCCGGCCTGCCGCGGTCGGCCCCGGCTGCGCCCTGCGGCGTCCGGGCTGTGCTCGCCGCGCGGGGCGCGGGTCAGGCGGGCCGGTCCAGGGCGTAGACGGTCACCTTGTTGCCGACGAGCGTGTCGCTGCGCAGCGGGGCGAAGCCGAGGCGCTCGGCGACGCGTACGGAGGGGGCGTTGCCGGGGCGGATCATCGCGGTGACGCGGTCGAGGCCGAGGGCGGTGAAGCCCCAGTCGACGCAGGCGTGGGCGGCCTCGGTGGCGTAGCCGCGGCCCCAGGTGTCGGAGCGCAGCACCCAGCCCGCCTCCACCTCGTCGAACTGCTTCCAGTACTGGAGCCCGGCCCGGCCGAGGAAGGCGCCGGTCTCCTTGAGTTCGACCGCGCACAGGCCGTGCCCGCGCAGCGCCCACTGCTCCTCTATGGTCTTCAGCCGCGTGAGCGCCCGCTCCTGCGTGTAGCTGCCCACGAACTCGTTCACCTGGTCGTCGTCGTGCAGCGCCACGAACGCGTCGACGTCCTGGCGGGTCAGCGGACGCAGCAGCAGACGGTCGGTCTCGAGGACGGTCACGGGCTGAGGCTAGCGCCACGTCAGCCGCGGCACCAGGGACCCTCGGCGCGGCCTGCCCGAAGCGTTCGGCCCGGGAACCCGGGGACAGGTGCGAGGTGCGGGCGGCAGTTCCAGGCGGCATATGGACGAGGGGTTTTCAAGATGCGTGTGCGGGGAACGGATCTTTTTGGTACATACCAATGGTCGACGCCGACCGCATCGAGGGTGCCCATGACCAGGGTCAACCGCTACGACTTCCCCGCACAATTCCCCGATATCGACGGCGGGTTGCTGCCCGCCATCCGCGAACTGCTCCTCAGAGGCGACTACGTGCTCGGCGAGGCGGTCTCCCGCTTCGAGCAGGAGCTGTCCGACTACCTCGGCACCGGCCACGTGGTCGGGGTCAACTCCGGTACGGACGCGCTGATGCTCGCCCTGCACGCACTGGGTACGGGACCCGGCGACGAGGTGATCCTGCCCGCCAACACCTTCCACGCAGGCCCGCTGGCGGTGGCCCGCCTGGGCGCCGTACCCGTCCTGACGGACTGTCACCCCGACACGTTCCTGATGGATTTGGACCAGGCGGCAGCCCGTATCACCGAACGCACCCGTGCCCTGATGCCCGTTCACCTCTACGGGCAGGCCATGGACATGGACGCGGTGTGCGCGCTGGCCGCACGGCACCGGCTGCGCGTCGTCGAGGACGGCGCCCAGGCCATCGGCGCCCGCTGGCGCGGTGCCCGGGTCGGCACGCTCGGCGACGCCGGCTGCTGGAGCTTCACCCCCGCCAAGAACCTGGCCGCGGCCGGTGACGGCGGCGCGATCAGCGTCGGCGACCCGGCGCTCGCCGAGGAGCTGCGGCTGCTGCGCCACTTCGGGCAGCCGCGGCAGAACGAACACGACCTGCTCGGCTGGAACTCCCGGCTCGACACCCTCCAGGCCCTCGTCCTCTCGCACAAGCTCCCGCGACTGGACGCCTGGAACCAGCGCCGGGCCGAACTGGCCGCCGCCTACGCGGAGGGCCTCGAGGGCCTGCCGGTCACCTTCCAGCAGGGCGCGGAGCCCGGCGGGCACGTCTTCCACCTGCTGCCGGTCCGGGTACGGCGGCGGGACCAGCTGCTGGTCCGGCTGAGGGAGGCGGGGATCGACGCGGTGGTGCGCTACCCGCACCCCGTCCACCTCCAGAAGGGCTTCGCCCAACTGGGCCACGGGCCAGGCGACTTCCCCGTCGCCGAAGCGCTCGCACGCGACACGCTGTGCCTGCCGCTGCACCCCACGCTCGACCCGCGCCACGTCACCTACGTCTGCACACAGGTCCGCCGATTCTTCACGGAGGAATGACGATGCACTTACCCGCGAGGCTGGGCGTCGGCCCCATGTCCCGGAACGCCGTCGACGCCGCGATCGCTTTCGCCTACTCGCGGCGCGAGCCGCTGATGCTCATCGCCAGCCGCCGCCAGATCGAGTCGGCGGCCCAGGGTGGCGGCTACGTCGAAGGGTGGGACACCCGCACCTTCGCCGACTACGTACGGGCGCGCGACCCCGACCGGCTGCTGCTGCTCTGCCGCGACCACGGCGGCCCCTACCAGCACCCGCGTGAGCGCCAGGGGCAGTTCTCGGCCGCCGAGGCCATGACCTCCGCCGCCGAGTCGTTCGAGGAGGACCTGGCGGCCGGGTTCGACCTGCTGCACCTGGACACTTCCGCCGACCTGCACGGCGCGGCCCCCGCCGACACCGCGATCGAGCGGACCGTCGAACTCTACGAGCGGGTCGCGGCCACCCCCCGCCCCTGGACGCCGATGTTCGAGATCGGCTTCGAGGACCAGGGCCGCGACACCGGCGACCCCCTCCTCTTCGAGGCCCAGCTCGCCGAAGTGCTGGGACGGCTGCGCAAGCTGGAACTCCCGCCGCCCACCTTCGTCGTGGCCCAGACCGCCACCAAGGTGGTGGAGACCGGCAACGTCGGCGCGCTCACGGTGGCGCCGGTCGCGGTGACGGCGACGGTACGCGCGCTGGCCGCCATCTGCCGGCGGCACGGCGTCGCGCTCAAGGCCCACAACTGCGACTACCTCCCGGTGCCGGACCTGCGCGCTCTCGTCGGCGCCGGGGTGGACGCGTTCAACGTCGCGCCGGAGCTGGGCGTGGCCGAGACACGGGAGTTCGTCCTGCTGCTGCGCGAGGCGGGCCTGTCCGCCGAGCTGGACCGCTTCCTGCGCCTCGCCTACGAGTCCGAGAACTGGCGCAAGTGGATGGCGCCCGACACCCGGGCCAGCGACACCGAGCGGGCCGTCATCGCGGGGCACGGGGTGTACAACACCCCCGAGTTCGCCGAGATCAAGGCCGCCGCCGCAGCCGCGGTGGCCTACGACCTCGACGCGCGGCTGCGCCAGGCCGTCAGCGCCGTCATCGCACACCACGCCGGCGCCCTCGCCGTACCGGGGCAGGTGGCCGCATGACCATCGAGCAGCAGGAGGAGGAACTGCTGGAACGGCTGAGCGCGCCGGACCGGGTGGAGCTGACCGAGGGCGGCTCACCCGCCCGCCTGGTGCACTCGCCCTCGACCGGCACCGTGCTCAAGCTGCTGGTCGACCTGCCCGGCGCCGTCGACGGGCACGACCTCGGCTCGTTCCGCACCAAGATCGACCAGATCACCAAGGTACGTCACGAGGTGCCGGAGCTGCGCTCCGTCTACACCGACCTGAGCGAGCAGTTCCACGGCGAGAACTGGTCGGCGTACACGATGCCCTTCTACTCCGGCCGCGACGTCGCGGCCTCGCTGCGCGAGGGGCGGCCCGGCTTCTGGGAGGACCTGCGGGCGGTGGTGCGGGACCTGACCGTGCCCGGCTACCTGCGGGCCCATGTCCCCGCGCCGCCGGGGCACATCGCGGACGTCCACGCCGACCGGCTGATCCGCCGCTTCTGGCTGCTGCGCTCCCACCTGCCCGAGCGGCTGGTCGGGGCGGAGAAGGTCACCGTCAACGGGCGGATCTGCCGCAACCCGCTGGACCTCGCGCGCACGCTGCCGCAGTTGAGCGCCCGCATCGACCCCGTACGGCTCCACTATCCCGTGCACGGCGACCTGAACACCCGCAACATCCTCATCTCCGGCACCGGCCACCGCATCCTCGACCCCCGCGGGACCCTCGACTGGTGGGACCCGGCCTACGACCTCTCGAAGATCCTCTTCAGCCTCACCGTGTGGGACGCGGGGCTGCGGCGCGGTTTCCGGATCGAGGACTCCGACGGCCAGTGGCGGGTGTCCGTGCGCGGCGGCACCTACCCGGGGTACCGGGAGGCGGCGCGCGAGCTGCTGCCGAGGCTGCGGACGGTCGAGGGGTTCGACGGGCTGGAGGACCCCGGCTGGGAGAGCAGATACCTCCTCGGGCACGCCTTCCACCTGCTCGCCGAGGCCGCCTGCCGGCTGTCGGACATCAAGAAGCGGACCAGTGAGCAGGGGGAGGAGGCGCTCAGCCCCGTCGAGCTGGCCACCGGCCACTACCTCTACGGTGCGCTCTTCCTGGAGGACGCGGTCGCCCAGCTGGAAGGGCGGGGGCGGATCGACCACGACGCCACGCTCGCCCTGCTGGACGCGTAGCCCGCCGTCCCGGCTGCGTCCCGGCCCGTCCTGGCCACGTCCCGGCCCCGTCCGTGCCCCCGGATGGCCGTCACCGGGGGCGGGACGGGGCCGGGGGCCGGAGGGTGGGGTCATGCGTGCGACATCTGAGGAACGACGACCCCGCCCCCGGCCCCGCTCCCGCCTCCGCCTCCGAGGTGGCGTGCAGGCCCTGGCCGTGCTCGTGTGCGCCGGCGTGCTCTGCTCCCTGGCGCCCGCCGCGCTCGCACGGGACGGCGCGGACGCGGCGTGCGCCGCCGGGACGGGGCCGTACCAGCGGCAGCTGGAGCGCTTCCTGAAACTGACCGTGGACGGCTCCCAGTCGCCGGCGGACTGCGCCGCCGTCCGCGCCTTCCAGCGTGAGCAGCGCCTGGAGCGCCGGGACGGCTACGCGGGCCTGGAGGCCTACCGCCAGACCCAGATCGTGCGGGCGGGCAAGAACCCGAACGCCGACGGCTCCTGCCCGGTGGACGTCGGCGTGGTCGTGTGCGTCGACATGACGCGCCAGCTCCTGTGGCTCCAGAGCGGCGAACGGCTGGAGTACGGCCCCGTCGCCACGCGCACCGGCCGCTGGGGCGAGCAGACCCGGCCGGGTCTGCACGAGATCTTCCGCCGCGTCCGTGACGACTACTCACGCGAGTACGACAACGCGCCGATGCCGTACTCGCAGTACTTCGACGGCGGCCAGGCGATCCACGGCCGGTACGACGACCTGTTCGACGGCGGCGGCTCGGCAGGCTGCGTCAACCTGCGGCTGCGCGACGCGAAAGCGCTGTGGGAGAGGCTCGGCGTCGGCGACAAGGTCTTCGTCTGGGGCCAGAAGCCCGGTACCTCGGCCAAGGGGGGCGCACGGGGCGCCTGAGAGGGCGGGCCCGGCGGCAGGTCTGCGCCGCGCGGGTGATCCCTCGGTGGGCCATGAGCCGGAACCCCGGGCATGAGGCTTCTCGGATGTGACTCTTCGTCCTGTATGTCGCATATGCGACCACCGGGAGTCACGCCACGAGGAGGCCGTCACCGCCATGTCCCGTACCCATCACCACGCCAGACGGCGGTCAGGTGCGCTACGGCGCGGCCTGATCGCCGTCGGCGCTGCGCTGCTCGGGGCGGCGGTGCTGCCGGCCCCGCCGGCCGGCGCCGCCGAGGCGAGCCCGGAACGGGCGCAGCCCCCCGCCGCCAACCGCGCCGTCATCCAGGCCCCGCTGCCCGGCGGGCTCGGCCCGTGCGTGCCCGGCGACTGCCCCGACGGGGACTACCCGCCGATCAACAACGGCGACATCATCTACCGCGACGACGGCATCGCCATCTACGTCGGCGGCGACTACCGGGTACGCGAGCGCGCGTCCGAGGCCGAGGGCCGGGTCGTCGTGCTCGGCGACTTCGACATGAACAAGTCGGCCACGGGCAGTCAGGTCTACAACCTCGGCGAGGTCGGCGTCGGCTCCCGCGTGGCCCCGCCCGTCGGAGCCGACTGGCTCACCACCGGCGGCGGCATCACCATCGCGGACGGGCAGCGGCTGCTCGCCGAGGACGGCGTCGTACGCCACGCGGGCCCGGTCAGCGGGACTGTCGAGGCCACCCTCGTCGAGGACCCGGACGCGGCGGCGCCGTACGAGGAGCTGCGCGGGGAGCTGACCGACGCCAGCCAGTGCTACGCGCACCCCGAGGGCCCGGGCAGCGTCCGCGAGCCCACCGGGACGGCCGTGCACGCGAACGGTCAGACCACCTTCACCGGCGACGGCACCTCGGCGCTCCAGGTCTTCAACGTCGACTTCGACATGACCTCGCCCACCGGCGGGCAGGAGGGCATCGTCTTCGAGGACATCCCCGAGGGCGCGACCATCCTGGTCAACGTCCTCGGTGACGCCCGGGTCATCAGCACCTACAGCGGGGGCATCTCCGACACCGACCCGTTCAACCAGCTGCGCAGCAGGCTGCTGTGGAACTTCCCCGACGCGGGCGACGTCGCGTTCCAGGGCACCGGCCAGTTCCAGGGCAGCGTGCTGGTCGGCAACCAGGCGTCCGAGACCACGGTGCAGCTCCCGGGCATGAACGGCCGGTTCTTCACCACCGGTTCCTTCACCCACACCAGCCCGAGCCCCACCACGGGTGGCGGCGAGGAGATGCACAACTACCCCTTCCTGGGCGACCTGCCCGACTGCGGAGAGCCCGAGCCGGAGGGCGAGGTCTCGGTCCTCAAGGTGGACAGCGAGACCGGTGACCCGTTGGCGGGTGCGGAGTTCGAGTTGTGGGAGGAGACCAACGGTGTCGAGGGTCTTCAGACCACGGGTGCGGACCCGGACACGCTGGTGGTCCCGTCCTGCACGACGGAGGCCTCGGGTGAGTGCACCTCGACGCAGATGGCGGGTACGTACTACTGGCGTGAGATCGCGGCGCCGGACGGTTACGACCTTCCCGACCCGAATGTTTTCGGTCCGCTGACGTTGGATGAGGGGAACATCGAGGAGGGTGTGTCCGTCACGGCGGAGAACACTCCGAGTGAGGAGGAGACCGGTGAGGTCTCGGTCCTCAAGGTGGACAGCGCGACGGGTGACCCGCTCGCGGGTGCGGAGTTCGAGCTGTGGGAGGAGACCAACGGCGTGGAGGGTCTTCAGACCACGGGTGCGGACCCGGACGCCCTGGTGGTTCCGTCCTGCACGACGGACGGCGCTGGTGAGTGCACCTCGACGCAGATGGCGGGTACGTACTACTGGCGTGAGATCGCGGCGCCGGACGGCTACGAGCTGCCTGATCCGAATGTTTTCGGTCCGCTGACGCTGGATGAGGGGAACATCGAGGAGGGTGTCTCCGTCACCGCCGAGGACGACCGGATTCCCGGTGAGGGCGAGGTGACCGTCGTCAAGGTGGACAGCGCGACGGGTGACCCGCTCGCGGGTGCGGAGTTCGAGCTGTGGCAGGAGACCAACGGTGT
>NZ_AUKQ01000015.1:0-214781 GCF_000424825.1 Streptomyces sp. CNH287
CCTTCCCAGGTTCGAATCCTGGCGCCGCCACAGGATGTGAAACGGCCCCCTCCGCGTGCGCGCGGGCGGGGCCGCTTTCATGTGTCCGTCCGTGCTGGTCCCGTGCGCGTGCGCATACATTCCCTCCCCGGTTCCCCTGCCGTACCGCCCGGCACTCCACTAATCTGACGTGTCATCACGCGTCCGTCAGTTCGGACGGTTCGGACGGACACGCTCGGGGGGCTCGTGCCTGATGACCTCGGTTTCGAGAAGCTGCTCGACGACGAGGGTTTCGCTGCCCGGCTGCTCGGCAGGACCAGGTCCGGGCGCAACCGTAAACTCCTCTTCGGCACCGACCTGCCCGTCGTGCTGCTCGTCGGCGGACCGGGCATGGGCAAGGGACGGCTGCTGCGCTGCGTCCGCGACGGCTTCGGCCCGCACGTGCCCACCGCGCAGATCGACTGTGCCGCCGAGAAGTACCGCAACGACGCCGCCCAGCACGCCGAGACCCGCTCGGAGACCACCGAGGTCCTGCGGGAGATAGCCCTCCAGCTGCGCGCCTGGGAGGGCCACGGCGGCGCCATCGACACCCCGCGGCTCTACGCCGGGCTGGCCGTGGTGGCGGCCAGCGGCGGTCGGGCCAGCACGGCCGCCCTGGTGGACGAGGTGCGCCGCCACGACGACCTGCTGCCCTCGGGCTCCTTCTGGAACGGCGTGCTCAACCGCGCGGTCCGCAGCTACCTCGGCTACCTCGGCGCCCTGGTGACCGGCTCGCTGGCCGTGCCGCTGGTGCACGCCCTGGTCGACGGGCTCATCGAGGGGACCTCGAAGGACGGCAAGGCGGCGCTGACCCGGTGCTACGGCCAGTACGTCGACGCGGGCGGCCAGCCCAAGCAGGGCCTGCGCGCGCTGGCCGCCGACTTCCAGCAGGGCGGCGAGGCCGGCCAGACGGCCGAGAGCTTCCTCTTCCGGGCCCTGCGCGAGGACATCGAGGCCGCTTACAGCTCGCTGCGGGGCCGCGTGTCACGGGTGGGCAGACCCGCCCTGCTGCTGGACCGCGCGGACAACCCGCTGGGCCGCCGGCTGATCACCCCCGTCCTGGAGGACCGCGAAGCCGGGCACCACGACCGGCTGGTCCTCCTCGCGACCGCCCGCCGCGCGGACGGCGGCCCGTTCCTCCACCTCGCCGGTGACAGCGACCCCGCGGCACCCGCCGAGTGGCAGCCCGTGGACGGCGGGCTGCCGTCCTGGACCCGCCCGCCGCCGCGGACCGCCGGCCGGGCACCGCTCTCGCGCGGCGTCCTGCTCGTACGGATGCCGCTGCTCACCCGCGACCAGCAGAACGACCAGACGGCCCGCTTCCAACTGCGCCGCCAGGACGGCAGCGCGTCCCTGCTGCGCATGCAGGGCGGTGTCCGCCGGATGGCCGGCGGACGCCCGCTGTTCGTCACCCGGCTCGCCGAGGCGACGGCCCTCCTGCGGGCCGCGGAGACCCGCACCGACTGGCAGCTGCTGGAGGTGCCCGTACGCACCGGCGACGACGGGCCGGAGCGCCCCGTCGGCGACCTGCTGCTGGACGAGCTGATCGTGCGGCAGCTCCCCGAGGAGCTGCCGCCGGAGCAGCGCGACCACTGGCTGGACCTGCTCAGCCACCTCTCGGTGGCACACGACGCCGACTGCGCCCAGGTCCTCATGCGCGCCCGCCAGGAGGGGCGGGACGAGCGGCTGTCCGCGTACCGCATCGCCGCCCTGCTGGAGGACAGCGGCTGGCCGCACTGCCCCCGGCACTTCATCGGCGACCTCGGCCTGCGCCACCTCCTGACGCGGCGGCTCCACGCCCGGCAGGCCGGCGCCGGGCTCCTGCACGAGGACCACGCGCTGGCCGAGGAGCACTACCGCGCACTGGGCGACGACCACCCCGACCCGCTCTTCGGCACCGCCGCCGCGCACCGCATGCACCACCGGCTCGCCTCCGGCGACGCCGCGACGGTCACCGACTACCTGGTCGGCGGCCTGCCCGTACGGGACACCGCCCAGTGGTGCGCGGAGCTGCTGGCGGTGGCGGACGTCCCCGGACTCCCCACGGGCGGCGGGACCGACGAGCGGCGCGCCCGCGCGCTCGGCGAGGCCCCGGCGGAGGGCGACGCCCTGCGCCGCCGCGTCGAGCGGCTGCTGCACGCCGTGTGGCTCTGCCAGGACCCCGCCATGCCGCCCGACGACGCGGTCGCCCCCGTACTGGGACGGCTGCTGGAGCGGCTCAGCGAGGAGTCGCCGCACGGGGCCGAGGTGCTGACGCACCGGGCCCGCACCTGGACCAGCCTCGCCCAGCACAAGGAACCCCTACTTCGCTGCGCGTGCACGCGGCACATCGGCTAGAGGAGACAGCGTTGCGGAACGGCGTGTTCACGCGCATCAGGGACTGGCTCTACAGCACCTTCCTGTCCAACCGGATACGCAAGGCGCTCTCGGCGCTCCTCGTGCTGGCCGTGGCCGTCGCCGGCTACCTCACCTGGCCCGCGTCGCAGCCGGCGGCCTGCGCCGACGGCGTCGCGAAGAGCGAGGGGGAGTGCATCGGCGTCAACGGCTCCGGCTACGACTTCGGTACCCCGGAGATCACCGCGGTCAGCCGCGCCATCGCCGAGGAGAACGCGCGGGTCGCCGGGAAGCCGCACGTCACCGTCGCGGTGATGCTGCCGCTGGAGCCGGACCATCCCGCCGAGCGCAAGCAGTTGCGCAGCGAACTCCAGGGCGCCTACCTCGCGCAGTACCGGTCCAACCGTACGGAGGAGAAGCCGCTGCTGCGCCTCGTCCTGGCCAACCCCGGGGCCGACTACCGCCAGCAGGCGAAGGTGGTCGACGCACTCGCCACGATGGCGGACTCCCGGCACAACCTGCGCGCCGTCACCGGCTTCAACCTGAGCCTGCGGCACACCGAACGGGCCATCGCCCGGCTGACCAACGAGCTGGGCATCCCGGTGCTCGCCAGCCGGGTCAGCGCCGACGGGCTGGCCAACGCGGAGGGCCGTACCGGCGAGCGCCCCGCCTTCGACGGGCTGGCCCGGATCGCCCCGACCAACCGGCAGCAGGCCGCCGCGCTGGCCGACTTCCACGGCAACCTGAGCGACCAGGAGACCGTGCTGGTCCGGGACATCCGCCCGAACGACATCTACGTCGAGTCGCTCGCCGAGGCGTTCAGCCGGGACGAGAAGGGCCCGGCGGGCCCCAAGGACCAGCCCTTCGAGTCGCCCGGTATCAACGAGGCGGGGGAGACCGCCAACGACTTCACCACCATCAGCCTCAGCATCTGCCAGTCGTCCGCCAACACCGTCTACTTCGCCGGGCGGCCCGTCCACCTGCGGCTGTTCGCGCTGAAGCTGGCGGACACGCCGTGCCACGGCAAGCGGTACACCGTGGTCAGCGGGTCCGGCGCCGCCACGCTCGACCGCTACTTCAAGGACGGCGACTGGGAGCGCCTCCAGGGCGACGGCTCGAAGGAACCCACCGTCACCGTGCAGTACACGGCGCCCGCGCATCCCGACTCCTGGGAGCGCGAGCTGCGCGCCCACGCGAAGCGGGGTGGGGGCGGGGAGCCGCCGGCGTATCTGACGGAGCCGCAGAAGGAGCTGCGGGCGCTGCGCGAGGTGATCGGGAAGCGGCCCGGCGGGGACATCGGCCCGGTGGAGCTCCAGGACTCCCGGACGATGATGGTCCACGACGGCGTCCGCACCATCGCCAAGGCCGTCTTCCTGGCCAACTCGCAGACGGCGGGCACGGTGCCGCCGCTGGACCGGGTCTCGGCGCAGTGGGCGCGGCTGGAGTCGGCGTACCGGGTGGCCGGGGCGAGCGGCTGGATCTGCCTCACCAACGGCGGCAATCCGTACGACAAGCCGGTGGCGGTGGTCGAACTGGACCCGGGGACGCGGAAGGTGGAGTTCGCGGGGCTGGGCTGGCCGGAGGGGAAGCCGCAGCCGCCCGACTGCGTGGTGCCCAGCGGCACGGACTGACCGGGCGCCGCTGAGCAGGCGTCGGCCCCCGGCGGCCGGCGTCGGCCCGCGGTGGCCGGGTCAGCCCCCGGCGGCGGCCACCGCCTCCGTCACCGGCGTGGCGCCGCCGACCAGCTCCAGCGTGCGGCCCGCGGTGCCCGGCGCGTCCAGCAGCGCCAGCAGGACGGCCGCCACGTCGTCCCGGCTGACCTCGCCGTGGCCGGTGTGCTCCGCCAGCCGCACCAGCCCGGTGCCGGGGTCGTTGGTCAGCACCCCCGGGCGCAGGACGGTCCACTCCAGCGCGGTACGCGCCCGTACGGCGGCGTCGGCGGCGCCCTTCGCGCGCAGGTAGGCGGCGAAGACCGGGTTCGTACCGGCGGGCGGCTCCTCGTCCGCGCCCATGGCGGAGACCATCAGGAAGCGGCGCACGCCCGCGCGTTCGGCCGCGTCCGCGAGGAGGACGGCGGCGTCCCGGTCCACCGTCTCCTTGCGCGCGACGCCGCTGCCCGGCCCCGCCCCGGCCGCGAACACCGCGGCGTCCGCGCCCGCCAGCAGGCCGGCGACCTCCTCGGGCGAGGCGGACTCCAGGTCGCAGACGAGCGGCTCCGCGCCCGCCGCGCGAAGGTCCCCGGCCTGCTGCGGATCGCGGATCAGGCCCGCGACGGCGGCGCCGCGTCCGGCGAGGAGGCGTTCGAGGCGGAGGGCGATCTGGCCGTGTCCACCGGCGATGACTGTGCGCATGCCCCGACCGTACGCCCCCGGGGCCGGCGGTCAACCCTGCGACTGGCGGGGCAGGTCGAGTTCGGCCGCGGCGGCGGAGTCGCAGTACTCGCGGACCGCGCTCGTCCGGGCCACGATCCGGCCCCGGTGGACCACGATCCTGCTGTACGCCAGCGACAGCGCGCCCGCGATGCTCGTGCCCCGTACGGCCAGCAGTTCGGCCGGGAAGCCCGCCTCCACCCGCACCTCCGGCAGCCCCATGGCGGCGCGGGCACGGACGCTGACCAGGTCGTAGGCGGCGACGGCGTGCGCCTCGCCGTAGGAGGCGAGCAGGTAGGCCGCGCTCAGCGGGTCGCCCCGGCCCACCTGGTTGGACGCGTCCCGCAGGGCGCCGCTGCCCGCCGCGACCCGGACCCCGGCGGCGCGCAGCAGCCGTACGGGCGCGACGCGGGAGGGGAACCGGCGCTCCAGGGTGCCGCAGCTGCCCTGGGGGAGGGCGACGACGCCGATCCCGGCGGCGGCCAGCTGGTCGGCCGCGCGCATGGTGGTCTCGTGCGGCAGCCGGGCCAGGCCGCCGCAGGGGCCGAGCGTGACGCCGGGACGCAGGCCGCCCGCCGCCGCGGCCAGCCGGGCGAGGCGGGCGGGGTCGTCGGCGTCGGTGTGCAGGTCGACGGCGCAGCCGTGCTCGGCCGCCACCTCCAGGACCGCCTCGACGTAGCCGCCCGGGTCGGGGTCGAGGTCAGGGCAGCCGCCGACGACGGTCGCGCCCATCTTCACCGCGTCCCGCAGCATGGCCAGGTCCTCCGCCCCGGCCAGCCCGGTCAGCACTCGGGGCACGGCGACGGTGGTCAGGTCGGCGAGCCCGCGCAGCGCCCGGCGGGCCTGGAGCACGGCCTCCAGGGAGCGCAGCCCGGCGACGTCGCCGATGCGTACGTGGGAGCGGAGCGCCGTGGCGCCGTGGCCGAGCTGGAGGAGGGCGGCCTCGGTGGTGCGGCGCTGGGTCTCGTGCGGGTCGCTGGAGGGCGGGCCGTCGGCGCCGGGTGCTCCGGCGCTGAGTGCGGTGAGCGCGGTGTCGTAGTGCGCGTGCGGTTCGGCCGGTGCGGGGAGCAGCAGGTAGCCGGACAGGTCGACGCGGGCGTCCTCGGAGGGCAGCCGGGCGGCGGCGGGTGCGGGGGCGAGGCCGCCGCAGGCGAGGCTGCCCGCGGTGCCGACGGCTTCGATGCGCCCGTCCACCAGGCGCACGTCCACGGTGCGGCCGTCGGCGAGGCGGGCGCCGCACAGCAGGAGGGCGGCGGTCTCGGTGGCGGCGGTGCCGTGGTCCGGGTGTCTCGGCTCCTGCGGCTGGCTGTCGGACATCGGGCTCCCCACGGTCGGCGGATGATCGAGATCACGCAGAGTGAGTCGAGGGTAAGGGCCCGGGCGGACGGCGTCCGGGAGGAGCGGAATAGTCGTACCGGCGTGGTGTGCGCGGTGGCGGCGCCGGGTACCAATGCCCGGACACGGGCGGGCCGATACGGATTTCACCTTCGGCCGCCGAACGTGTAATGTCTTCATCGCTCGCCCCAATAGCTCAGTCGGCAGAGCGTCTCCATGGTAAGGAGAAGGTCAACGGTTCGATTCCGTTTTGGGGCTCTGGTGCGTGAGGTCCTCCACCGCTCGGTGGAGGTCTTCGCATCGTGGCGGTGTAGCTCAGTCGGTAGAGCAAGCGGCTCATAATCGCTGTGTCACCGGTTCAAGTCCGGTCACCGCTACTTCACTTAAAGTAGCCGATTGTGGGGTCGGTCCTCCGATCGGCTACTCTTCCTGCGTTGAACCTCGTCCTATTCCGTCAAGGAGCACTCACGTGGCTGCCACCGACGTCCGCCCGAAGATCACGCTGGCATGCGTGGAGTGCAAGGAGCGGAACTACATCACCAAGAAGAACCGGCGTAACAACCCGGACCGTCTTGAGATGAAGAAGCACTGCCCGCGCTGCAACTCGCACACTGCGCACCGCGAGACGCGATAACTCGGTTCGTCAGCGAGGCCGTCCCCGATTTTCGGGGGGCGGCCTCGTTTCTTTGCACGGGCACGCGTAGCCAATGATCAGGAGGGAGCTGAGCGATGGCGCTCGATCAGTCGTTCGTCGGGCGGACGTATCCGCCCACCCGGCCGTACGAGGTGGGGCGGGAGAAGATCCGCGAGTTCGCCGAGGCGATCGGTGACGGCAATCCGGCCTACACGGACCCGGACGCCGCCGGTGCGCTGGGCCACCCGGACGTGATCGCGCCGCCGACGTTCGTGTTCGCGATCACGTACAAGGCGGCCGGCGTGGTCATAGAGGACCCGCAGCTCGGCCTGGACTTCACCCGGGTGGTGCACGGCGACCAGAAGTTCGTCTACACGCGCCCGGTGCATGCGGGTGACACGCTCTCGGTCACCTCCACCATCGAGTCGATCAAGTCCCTCGCGGGCCACGACGTCCTGGACGTACGGGGCGATGTGTACGACGGAGCGGGCGAACTGGTGGTGACCGCGTACACCAAGCTGGTCGCGCGCGGCGCCGAGGAGGGCTGACGAGGATGACCGCGAAGATCGCGTACGCCGACGTCGAGGTCGGCACCGAACTGCCCGCGCAGAGTTTCCCGGTCGATCGCGCCATGCTGGTGCGGTACGCGGGCGCGTCGGGGGACTTCAACCCCATCCACTGGAGCGAGCGGTACGCGGTGGAGGTCGGGCTGGAGGACGTCATCGCGCACGGCATGTTCACCATGGCCGAGGCTGTCCGGGTCGTCACCGACTGGACGGGCGACCCGGCGGCCGTACGGGAGTACGGCGTGCGCTTCATCCGCCAGGTGGTCGTGCCCGACGACGGCGTGGGGGCGACCATCGAGGTGTCGGCGCAGGTCGCCGCGAAGCTGGACGACGAGGCGCGCACGGTGCGGGTCGACCTGGTCGCCAAGAGCGGCGGGCAGAAGGTGCTGGGCATGTCCCGCGCCGTGGTCGCCCTGGCCTGAGCGCGGCGGACGGGGGTCGTACGCGCCGGGCGCGTGCGGCCCCTCTCGTATGCGCGGCTGCTGGCGTGCGTACGGTCCTGTGCACGGCCGCTTGACGCAGGTAGTGATTGGACACTAACTTACTCCCATGGCAAGGATGAGTGCGGAAGAGCGGCGCGAGAGCGTCATCCGGGCGGCGCTGGCCGAGTTCGCGCGCGGCGGCTACGACGGCACGTCGACGGAGGCCATCGCGCGCCGGGTGGGCGTCTCCCAGCCGTATCTCTTCCGGCTGTTCCCCGGCAAGCAGGCGATCTTCCTCGCCGCCGTGAAGCGGGCGATGGAGAAGGTCCGCGAGGTGCTGGACGAGGCGGGGCGCGAGGTGCCCCCGGGTGAGGACCCGGTGCAGGCGATGGGCACTGCGTACCAGCGGCTGATCTCCGCCGACCCCGACGTGCTGCTGATCCAGGGTCAGGCGTACGTCGCGGTGGCCGCCGCCGGGCGCTCCGGCGACCACGAGACCGGCCGTCAGATCCGTGCCGCGTGGCTGGAGATCTGGGACGCGGTCTATCTGCGGCTGGGGGCGGACCCGAACGAGACCACGCAGTTCCTGGGGTACGGCATGCTCATCAACACGCTGATGCTGATGGGGTTTCCGGCCGAGCATCGGGTCTGGTCGGGGTTCTACGAGTCCGCACAGCCCCAGACCCAGCCCCAACCCGGGGACGCGGCCGGCGCGGCCGGCGCGGAGCCGGACGCCCGCGCCGGATGACGGGGTGCCGGGCCGCTCCGGCGCTTTTGTCGGCCGCAAAAGTTAGTGACTGATAACTCATTTACGACCCAGCCCGCCACCCCGGCGGGGGACGGAGGACCGATCCCGATGAACCAGCCAGTACCCTCGCGCGGCAGCGCCCTGTGGGCACTGATCGTCACCGGCCTCGCCAGCTTCATGGCCGCCCTCGACAACCTCGTCGTCACCACGGCGCTGCCCGCCATCCGCGAGGACCTCGGCGGCGGCATCGAGGACCTCGAATGGACCGTCAACGCCTACACCCTCAGCTTCGCGGTGCTCCTCATGCTCGGTGCCGCCCTCGGCGACCGTTTCGGCCGCCGCCGGATGTTCATCCTCGGCACCGCCCTCTTCACCGCCTCCTCCGCGGCAGCCGCGCTCGCCCCCGGCCTGGGCGGCCTCATCGCCTCTCGCGCCGCGCAGGGCGCCGGAGCGGCCCTGCTGATGCCGCTGAGCCTGACCCTGCTCTCCGCCGCCACCCCGGCCGCCCGGCGAGGCGCCGTCTTCGGCGCCTGGGGCGCGGTCCAGGGACTGGCCGTGGCGATGGGCCCGCTGATCGGCGGCGCCGTCACCGAACACATCTCCTGGCAGTGGATCTTCTGGCTGAACGTCCCGATCGGCCTCGCCCTGATCCCGCTCGCCCGTGCCCGCCTGCTGGAGAGCCGCGGGCCCGGCACCCGGCTCGACGTCCTCGGCACCGTGCTGGCCAGCCTCGCTCTCTTCGGCATCGTCCTCTCCCTGGTACGCGGCAACGCACAGGGCTGGACCAGCCCGCAGATCCTGCTCGGCTTCGCCGCCGGCGCGGCGCTCCTGCTGGCCTTCGTGCGCTACGAGGGGCGCGTCGCGCAGCCCATGCTGCCGCTCCGCCTCTTCCGCTCCCGCGCCTTCAGCGCCGTCAACGCGGCCAGCCTGCTGATGTCGCTGGGCATGTTCGGCTCCATCTTCCTGCTCGCCCAGTTCCTCCAACTCGTCCAGGGCTACTCCCCGCTGGAGGCCGGGCTGCGGATGCTGCCGTGGACCGCGGTGCCGATGGTGGTGGCGCCCCTCGCCGGAATCCTCTCGGACCGCTTCGGCGGACGCGTCATCGTCGCCACCGGGCTGGCCCTGATGACCGCCGGCCTCGGCTGGTTCGCGCTGATCGCCGAGCCGGACCTCTCGTACGCCGCCCAAGTCCCCGCCTTCGTCGTCAGCGGCACCGGCATGGCGATGTTCTTCGCCCCGGTCGCCTCGCTCGTGATGGGCTCGGTGCGCGACTCGGAACAGGGCATCGCCTCCGGTGCCAACAACGCGCTCCGGGAGGTCGGCGGCACCCTCGGCGTCGCCGTGCTCGCCTCGGTCTTCTCCTCCCGCGGCGGCTACGGGCCGCCGGAGACCTTCGTCGACGGACTGGTCCCCGCCCTGTGGGTGGGCACCGCCGCGCTGGCCCTGTCCGCCGTCGCCGCGCTGCTCGTGCCGCGCCCGGCCCGCCGGAAGCAGGGCGGCGACGGCGCGGGGCGGACCCCGGACCCGGCACCCGCGGCGGCAGCGGCAGCCGTGCCCGCCGGCCGCTGACGGGCGGGCCCGGCCACGCCCGCCCCGCCGTCCGGCCCCGGCAGCGCCCGCCACAGCGCGCCGGGGCCGCGGCCGTACTCTTGAGCACGTGCAGGAACTCCACGAAGCCCCCCTCGCCCCCCTGACGACCTTCCGGCTCGGCGGCCCCGCCACCCGGCTGCGCACGGCCACCACGGACGACGAAGTCGTCGCCGCCGTACGGGAGGCGGACGACACGGGTACGCCGCTGCTGCTCATCGGCGGCGGCAGCAACCTCCTCATCGCGGACAAGGGCTTCCGCGGTACGGCCCTGCGCATCGCGACCACCGGCTTCCACCTGCGCGGCACCAGCCTGGAGCTGGCCGCGGGCGAGAACTGGTCCGCGGCCGTCGCCCGTACCGTCGAGGCCGGGCTCGCGGGCATCGAGTGCCTGGCGGGCATCCCCGGCTCCGCGGGCGCGACGCCCATCCAGAACGTCGGCGCGTACGGCCAGGAGGTCGCCGCCACCCTCACCGAGGTCGTCGCCTACGACCGCCGCGCCCGCGAGACGGTCACCATCGCGCGCGCGGACTGCGGGTTCTCCTACCGCCACAGCCGCTTCAAGGCGTACCCGAACCGCCATGTCGTGCTGCGCGTCCGCTTCGCGCTGGAGGACGCGGGCGGGCTGTCGGCCCCGCTCAAGTACGCGGAGACCGCCCGCGTGCTGGGCGTCCAGCCCGGCGAGCGGGTCCCGGCGGCGGACGCCTACGAGACGGTGCTCAAGCTCCGCGCGGGCAAGGGCATGGTGCTCGACCCGGAGGACCATGACACCTGGTCGGCGGGCTCCTTCTTCACCAACCCGGTGCTCACCGAGTCCGAGCACGCCGCGTTCCTGGCCCGCGTCGCCGAGCGGCTCGGGCCCGGCACGGCGGCCCCCGCCTTCCCGGCGGGGGAGGGGCGGATCAAGACCTCGGCCGCCTGGCTGATCGACAAGGCGGGCTTCGGCAAGGGCTACGGGAAGGGGCCCGCCCGGATCTCCTCCAAGCACACCCTCGCGCTCACCAACCGCGGCCACGCCACGACGGAGGACCTCCTCGGGCTGGCGCGCGAGGTGCGTGAGGGCGTGCGCGTGGCGTTCGGGGTGACGCTGGTCAACGAGCCGGTGACGGTGGGCTGCGCGGTGTGAGACCGCGGGCGCGCGCCGGGCGTGCGCGTGCGCGTACCGTGCCGCCTCGCGCGCCGCGCCCGCTCAGGGCGCCGTCACCAGCCAGTCGTCGATCGCCGCCAGCAGCGCGGCGCGCTCGGCCGCCGGAGCCGCCGAGCCGCGCACCGACTGGCGGGCCAGCTCGGCCAGTTCCGTGTCGGTGAAGCCGTGGGCGTCCCGGGCTATCTCGTACTGCGCCGCCAGCCGCGAGCCGAACAGCAGGGGGTCGTCGGCGCCGAGCGCCATCGGCACCCCCGCATCCCACAGCGTCCGCAGCGGCACGTCCTCCGGCTTCTCGTACACGCCCAGCGCGACGTTGGAGGCCGGGCACACCTCGCAGGTCACCCCGCGTTCCGCGAGCCGGGACAGCAGCCGGGCGTCCTCCGCAGAGCGCACCCCGTGGCCCACCCGGGCCGCGTGCAGGTCGTCCAGGCAGTCGCGGACGCTCGCGGGCCCGGACAGCTCGCCGCCGTGCGGCGCCGCCAGCAGACCGCCCTCGCGGGCGATGGCGAAGGCGCGGTCGAAGTCACGGGCGAAGCCGCGCCGCTCGTCGTTGGAGAGCCCGAAACCGACGACACCGCGGTCCCGGTAGCGCACCGCCAGCCGCGCCAGCGTACGGGCGTCGAGCGGGTGCTTCATGCGGTTCGCCGCGACCAGCACCCGCATGTCGAGGCCGGTGTCGCGGCGGGCGGCGTCCACCGCGTCCAGGATGATCTCCAGCGCCGGGATCAGCCCGCCCAGCCGGGGCGCGTACGAGGTGGGGTCGACCTGGATCTCCAGCCACCGCGAGCCGTCCCGGACGTCCTCCTCGGCGGCCTCCCGCACCAGCCGCTGGATGTCCTCCGGCGCGCGCAGGCAGGAGCGCGCCATGTCGTACAGCCGCTGGAAGCGGAACCAGCCGCGCTCGTCCGTCGCGCGCAGCTTGGGGGGCTCGCCGCCCTTGAGCGCGTCCGGCAGGTGCACGCCGTACTTGTCGGCCAGTTCCAGCAGGGTGCCGGGCCGCATCGAGCCGGTGAAATGCAGATGCAGGTGGGCCTTCGGCAGCAGCCGGATGTCACGAACCGTCCCCATCGACCCTCCGTAGTCCGCTGAGCGGGGCGCCGTGGGAGAAGGCGGCCCGCCGCGATCGGGCCCGGCACGCTGGCCGGGCCGGTCCCGTCGATCCTGCTGCACACCGCGGGCCGCGGGTGCGCCGGTTCACCGAACGGGTGCCGGGCCGCCCGTACGTACGGACGGCCCGGGGGCGGAACCGCGCCGGTCCGCGCTCAGGTCCCGCGCTCAGCCGTGCCCTCAGTCGCGCGCCTCGGCGAGCAGCTTCTGAATCCTGCCGACACCCGTCGCCAGGTCGTCGTCGCCCAGCGCGTAGGACAGCCGCAGGTAGCCCGGGGTGCCGAACGCCTCGCCCGGCACGACGGCGACCTCCGCCTCCTCCAGGATCAGCTCCGCCAGCTCCACCGAGGTGGCGGGCCGGCGGCCGCGGATCTCCTTGCCGAGCAGCGCCTTGACCGACGGGTAGGCGTAGAACGCGCCCTCCGGCTCCGGGCACAGGACGCCGTCGATCTCGTTCAGCAGGCGCACCATCGTGCGGCGGCGGCGGTCGAACGCCTCGCGCATCCGGGACACGGCCTCCAGGTTGCCGGAGACGGCGGCGAGGGCGGCGGCCTGCGCGACGTTGCTCACGTTCGACGTAGCGTGCGACTGGAGGTTGGCGGCGGCCTTGACCACGTCTTCCGGGCCGACGACCCAGCCGACCCGCCAGCCGGTCATGGCGTACGTCTTGGCCACGCCGTTCACCACGACGCACTTGTCGCGCAGCTCCGGCACCACCACCGGGAGGGAGTGGAACTCCGCCTCCCCGTAGACCAGATGCTCGTAGATCTCGTCCGTCAGCACCCACAGGCCGTGCTCGGCGGCCCAGCGGCCGACCTCCTCGACCTGCTCGCGGGTGTACACCGCGCCCGTCGGGTTGGACGGGGAGACGAACAGGAGCACCTTCGTGCGCTCGGTGCGGGCGGCCTCCAACTGCTCGACGCTCACCCGGTAGCCGGTGGTCTCGTCCGCGACGACGTCGACCGGGACGCCGCCCGCGAGCCGGATCGACTCGGGGTAGGTGGTCCAGTAGGGAGCGGGGACGATCACCTCGTCGCCCGGGTCGAGCAGCGTGGCGAAGGCCTCGTAGATCGCCTGCTTGCCGCCGTTGGTGACCAGGACGTTGGCGGCCTCGACCTGGTAGCCGGAGTCGCGCAGCGTCTTCTCCGCGATCGCGGAGCGCAGATCGGGCAGGCCGCCCGCCGGGGTGTAGCGGTGGAACTTCGGGTTGTGGCAGGCCGCTACGGCCGCCTCGACGATGTAGTCGGGCGTCGGGAAGTCCGGCTCGCCCGCGCCGAAGCCGATCACCGGGCGCCCGGCGGCCTTGAGGGCCTTCGCCTTGGCGTCGACGGCCAGCGTGGCGGACTCGGAGATCGCCCCGATGCGGGCCGATACGCGTCGTTCGGTAGGAGACTGTGCAGGTGGCGTGGCAGCGGTCATACAGGCATGTTCCCAGACGGCCGGACCGGCCGGCACCGGGGATTCGCGGACGGCGCCCGGCGCCGGGCGCCGCTACCTGTTCGACGGAGGGGCGCGGAGCACGTACACTCCTACGTCGTTGGCCCTGATCGACTGTTCTGTGCTGCGCACTCCATGCAGCCGCACGGATGCGGTAGGTTGGGGAGATACAAAGGGTCGTAGCTCAATTGGTAGAGCACTGGTCTCCAAAACCAGCGGTTGGGGGTTCAAGTCCCTCCGGCCCTGCTACACATTTGCCGTTATGATGTGTGCTTGCGTACGTACTGAAATGCACCGCCGTGCGGCCGGGCCGGACGCCGCATGGCCACGACCCGGATCAGGTGAGGACGAGTGACGGAGATCACGGACTCCATCGAGGTCCCCGAGCCCGGACGGTCGTCGGACGACAACAAGCCCCGGCGCGGAGGCAAGCGCGGCAAGAAGGGCCCTCTCGGGCGCCTTGCGCTCTTCTACCGACAGATCGTCGCGGAGCTTCGTAAGGTCGTATGGCCGTCGCGGAACCAGCTCTCGACATACACGACTGTTGTGATCATTTTCGTCGTCATCATGATCGGGATTGTGACCGTGATTGACTATGGATTCTCCGAAGTCATGAAGTTCGTCTTCGGCTGAGTCCTGCCGCGGAGGCTGGCGAGCTACAGCATGTGCCCCGCAGTGCAGCCACCGCATGTTCGACCCGAGAAGCCAGGAAGAAGCAGCCACCGTGTCTGACCCGAACCTGAACGACACCGTCCAGTCCGCAGAGGGCGACGACACCGCGCGCGGCATCGTTGAAGCGGCGGACGACAGTGTCGACCAGGCGCAGGCCGCCGCCCCGACCGACACCGAGCGGAGCGCGCAGCCGGGCGACGACGGCGACACGGAGGCGGTCGGCACCGAGGCGGGCGAGCCGGAAGAGGCGCACGAAGCCGCCGAGGACGGCGACGAGGCCGAGGCCGAGGGTGACGACGAGGCAGCCGAAGCCGCCGATGAGTCCGACGAAGCCGCCGAGGGCGGCGCCGAGGAGCCGGTCGACCCGGTCGTCGCGCTCCGCGAGGAGCTGCGTTTCCTGCCGGGCGAGTGGTATGTGATCCACACCTACGCGGGCTACGAGAACCGCGTGAAGACCAATCTCGAGCAGCGCGCCGTCTCGCTGAACGTCGAGGACTTCATCTTCCAGGCCGAGGTGCCGCAGGAGGAGGTCGTCCAGATCAAGAACGGCGACCGCCGTACCGTCCGGCAGAACAAGCTCCCGGGCTACGTCCTGGTGCGCATGGACCTGACGAACGAGTCCTGGGGCGTCGTCCGCAACACCCCGGGTGTCACCGGCTTCGTGGGCAACGCCTACGACCCCTACCCGCTCACGCTGGACGAGATCGTGAAGATGCTCGCCCCGGAGGCCGAGGAGAAGGCCGCGAAGGCCGCGGCCACCGACGCCGAGGGCAAGCCGGTGGGCGGCCCCGGCCGCCGGGTCGAGGTGCAGGTCCTCGACTTCGAGGTGGGCGACTCGGTGACGGTCACGGACGGTCCGTTCGCGACCCTCCAGGCGACGATCAACGAGATCAACGCCGACTCGAAGAAGGTCAAGGGCCTGGTCGAGATCTTCGGCCGGGAGACCCCGGTCGAGCTGAGCTTCGACCAGATCCAGAAGAACTAGAAGCGCCGGCTGCGCAGAGCAGCCCCGGCCTGCGGCGCGCTGTGCGCCGCAGGCGCCGAAGCGGGCCCCTCGCGGACGGGAAACCGGTCGCCGGGGGCCTTCTGCGTGCGCCCTCGCGCCCTGCGGGGCCGCCCCGATTTCCGACCGCGCCGCAATACCCGCTATCGTGGTGCGGTATGCCTCCATCTGGCTGACGGTTTCCCCGGGCGTCCATCGGACGCCCGCGTGCCGCCGCGGCCCGACGGCGGCTGAATCACCTCTCACTAGGACCCGGAGAGAGCATGCCTCCCAAGAAGAAGAAGGTCTCGGGGCTGATCAAGCTCCAGATCCAGGCCGGCGCGGCGAACCCGGCTCCGCCGGTCGGCCCGGCGTTGGGCCAGCACGGCGTCAACATCATGGAGTTCTGCAAGGCGTACAACGCGGCGACCGAGTCGCAGCGCGGCTGGGTGATCCCGGTGGAGATCACGGTCTACGAGGACCGCTCCTTCACCTTCATCACCAAGACGCCGCCGGCCGCCAAGATGATTCTCAAGGCCGCGGGCCTGGAGAAGGGCTCCGGCGAGCCGCACGTCAACAAGGTCGGCAAGCTCACCCGCGACCAGGTGCGCGAGATCGCCACGACCAAGATGCCCGACCTGAACGCGAACGACCTGGACGCCGCCTCGAAGATCATCGCGGGCACCGCGCGTTCCATGGGCGTCACGGTCGAGGGCTGACCTCAGCCTCGTTGGACGCAGTTCAGAAGCAACGTGGGAGGGCCGCGCGCAGGCCCGCACCACGACTCCATCCCCGCCTCGCGGCGCCAGCCGCGCGGCGTGATCGTCAGGAGCAGTAGTGAAGCGCAGCAAGAACCTCCGCAGCGCGGACGCCAAGATCGACCGGGAGAAGCTGTACGCCCCGCTCGAGGCCGTCCGTCTGGCCAAGGAGACCTCCTCGTCCAAGTTCGACGCGACCGTCGAGGTGGCCCTGCGCCTGGGTGTCGACCCGCGCAAGGCAGACCAGATGGTCCGCGGCACCGTGAACCTCCCGCACGGCACCGGCAAGACCGCCCGGGTCCTGGTCTTCGCGACCGGCGACCGTGCTGCGGCAGCGGAGGCCGCGGGCGCCGACATCGTCGGCTCCGACGAACTGATCGACGAGGTCGCCAAGGGCCGTCTCGACTTCGACGCCGTCGTCGCCACCCCGGACCTGATGGGCAAGGTCGGCCGCCTCGGCCGCGTGCTCGGTCCGCGTGGTCTGATGCCGAACCCGAAGACCGGCACCGTCACCCCGGACGTCACCAAGGCCGTCACCGACATCAAGGGCGGCAAGATCGAGTTTCGGGTGGACAAGCACTCGAACCTGCACTTCATCATCGGCAAGACGTCGTTCGACGAGAAGACCCTCGTGGAGAACTACGCCGCCGCGATCGAAGAGGTGCACCGCCTGAAGCCGTCGGCCGCCAAGGGCCGCTACGTCAGGAAGGCCACTCTGAGCACCACGATGGGCCCCGGCATCCCGTTCGACGGGAACCGGCTGCGCAACCTGCTCAGCGAGGAAGACCCCGCCGCCGTCTGACCTGCGGTCACGGCAGCCGCGGTGGGTACGCGGCAGGGCGAAAGGCACACCGGGCCGGGCCCGCTCTCCCAGGAGGGCGGGCCCGGTCTCGCTGCGCCCACCCTCTCGGTGTGACCCGCCTCACATGGCAGCGGTCAAGGGGAACCCGGCACCAGCCGCCGATCGTCCCCGCGGTTAAGAGATATATAAAGGGCAACACAGCACAGCACGCAGCCCGACAGCCGGGCTCACGCACCGACCTTCAGGGGGTTTCCGTGCATCGGACTCGAATCACCGCTCTCGCGGCGGGTGTCGTCATGATGGCGGGCCTCACGGCCTGCGGCAGCGAGACCGCCGACGGCGGGGACAAGGGGTCCTCGGACAAGAAGGCTGCCGACCTCTCGCCGCTGGCCGCGTTGAAGAAGGCCTCCGACCAGACGGAGAAGCAGGAGTCCGCGAAGGTGGACGGCACCACCAAGCAGGGCACTCCGCAGGGCACGACGTCCTCGACGATGGAGGGCGAGCTGAGCTGGGCCGAGGGCGGCACCACCGGCAACATGGACATCACGCAGCAGGGCGGCCTCGTCAAGGGCACCCCGACCGAGGGCAAGCCGATGAAGGCGCGCTACACGGCCGACGCGATGTTCATGAACATGGGCGACGAGTTCGCGTCCACGGCGGGCAAGGGCAAGCACTGGATCAAGTACGACTACGACACGCTGGCCGAGAAGGCGGGCCCCTCGGGTGCCTTCATCAAGGACCAGATGCAGAACAACAACCCCGCCCGCTCCGTCCAGCTGCTGCTGGCCACCGGCAAGGTGGACAAGGTCGGCACCGAGACCGTGCGCGGCAAGGAGACCACCCACTACAGCGGCACGGTGGACGTCTCCGAGCTGGCCCGCATGCAGTCCAAGGACCTGAGCGAGGAGGAGCTCCAAGGCCTCCAGGACCAGCTGGAGCAGGCCGGCATGGAGTCCGAGAAGATCGATCTGTGGATCGACGGGGACAACCTGCTGGTGAAGAAGAAGGAGACGGCCAAGAGCAGCAACGGCTCGTCCGGTGCCTACGACTCCACCGTCTACTACGCCGACTACGGCACGGACGTCACCGTCGAGGAGCCCCCGCAGGGCGACACGGTCCCCTTCGAGGACGTGAGCTGAGCCACTGGACCTGGGCCTGACCGGCCCGGTCCGCCGCGGTGGCGGGAGGCGGATTTGCCGCCCTCGCCACCGTTCGCGTAGGCTCACCCAGAAGCCAAAGACCGCTGGTTTCCGGTATGCCCCGTCCGGGGTGTGCCGGGTGAAGGTCCGCTAGCTGCGGACGACCCGCGTAGGCGTGTGGATGAGCTCCCGGATTCCGTCCGGTCGAGTATCGCCCCGTGCGCCTTGCGCCGGGGCGTTTCGTTTTGCACAGCCCCTCCCCCCGCGGTCCAGATCACCCGGAAGGAGGCCGAGGCTCATGGCGAAGGACCAGGTCGCACCTGACAAGGTCGCAGCTGTCGAGGAGATGACGAACAAGTTTCGCGACTCCAGCGCCGCCCTCGTGACCGCGTACACCGGTCTGAGTGTGGCGCAGCTGAAGGAGCTGCGCCGTTCTCTCGGTGAGAACGCTCAGTACCGAGTGGTGAAGAACACGCTGACCAAGATCGCGGCCAAGGAGGCCGGGATCAACGAGCTCGACGAGTACTTCCAGGGCTCGTCGGCCGTCGCCTTCGTGACCGGTGACCCGGTCGAGGCGGCGAAGGGTCTGCGCAACTTCGCCAAGGACAACCCCGCCCTGGTCATCAAGGGCGGCATCGTCGACGGCAGCGCGATGTCGGCTGCCGAGATCAACAAGCTCGCGGACCTCGAGCCGCGCGAGGTGCTGCTCGCCAAGCTGGCCGGTGGCATGAAGGCGTCCATGGTGAAGGCCGCGGCGACCTTCCAGGCCCCGCTCACGAAGATGGTCCGCACCGCGGACGCGCTTCGCGACAAGGTCGAGCAGGGCGGTGCCGGTACGCCGGCTCCCGTCGAGGCCGAGTAGCAGTACGGCTCGGCCCAGCGGGTGCGCCCGCAGTGACGTGCCGCCGAGAGGCGTACGTCCGCCTACATGTTCATACCGGCATCAGCCGCATTAGTGGAAGGACCGCCATCATGGCGCAGCTCAGCCAGGAAGACCTGCTGGAGCAGTTCGAGAACATGACCCTCCTCGAGCTCTCCGACTTCGTGAAGAAGTTCGAGGAGAAGTTCGACGTCGAGGCTGCCGCTCCGGCCGCCGTCGTCGCCGCCGCCCCGGGTGCCGGTGGCGCGGGCGCCGAGGCCGAGGCCGAGCAGGACGAGTTCGACGTCATCCTCACCGGTGCCGGCGACAAGAAGATCCAGGTCATCAAGGTCGTGCGTGAGCTGACCTCGCTGGGTCTGAAGGAGGCCAAGGAGCTGGTCGACGGCGCCCCCAAGGCCGTCGTCGAGAAGGTCGCCAAGGACGCCGCGGCGAAGGCCAAGGAGGCCCTCGAGGGCGCCGGCGCCTCGGTCGAGGTCAAGTGACCCACTGAGTCTCTCCGGGGCCGCTCCCAGCAGGGCCCAGGAAGGCTCACGGGCGGCCGTGTGCCGCCTTGTGGACAGCTGTACCGAAGGGCGATCACCCGTGCGGGTGATCGCCCTTCGGCGTTGCTCCCGCAGCTTCCTTGTCCAGCGGTTGCGGCCGGGTATGGTGATCTTCGCTGTCCTGGGGGCCTTGACGAATGGCACGCAGCGCGCAATTCTCGGGACGCGTCGTCACGCCGATCCACATCCGAGGCATGGATCGGAGGCGAAGCGGGAAGCATCGATATGCGCTTGCTGCATGTACCGCATGCCGCTTGCCTACACAGGAGAACGAGAGGGGGAGAGTGGCACTGCGCCAGTCTCCGGAGAACCGCTCTGGACATCAGTGGGCCATGAGGCTACACTGACCCTTTGCGCTGCCTGTTAGCTGCTCCATGCCCGTCACCAGGAGCACCGGTATGCGCGTAGTGAGTCCGAGCCCTCGGAAGGACCCCCTCTTGGCCGCCTCGCGCAACGCCTCGACCGCCAATTCGAACACCGGCGCCAGCACCGCCCCGCTGCGTATCTCCTTTGCGAAGATCAGGGAGCCCCTCGGGGTTCCGAACCTCCTTGCGCTGCAGACCGAGAGCTTTGACTGGCTGCTCGGGAACGACGCCTGGAAGGGTCGCGTCGAGGCCGCGCTGGACAGCGGTCAGGATGTCCCCACGAAATCCGGTCTGGAAGAGATCTTCGAAGAGATCTCCCCGATCGAGGACTTCAGCGGGTCGATGTCCCTGACTTTCCGTGATCACCGGTTCGAGCCGCCGAAGAACTCCATCGACGAGTGCAAGGAGCGCGACTTCACGTTCGCGGCCCCGCTCTTCGTCACGGCCGAGTTCACCAACAACGAGACCGGCGAGATCAAGTCGCAGACGGTCTTCATGGGCGACTTCCCGCTCATGACCGACAAGGGCACCTTCGTGATCAACGGCACCGAGCGTGTCGTCGTCACACAGCTCGTCCGCTCGCCGGGTGTCTACTTCGACAGCTCCATCGACAAGACGTCCGACAAGGACATCTTCTCTTCCAAGATCATCCCGTCGCGCGGCGCGTGGCTGGAGATGGAGATCGACAAGCGCGACATGGTCGGTGTCCGCATCGACCGCAAGCGCAAGCAGTCGGTCACCGTGCTGCTCAAGGCGCTGGGCTGGACGACCGAGCAGATCCTCGAGGAGTTCGGCCAGTACGAGTCGATGCGCGCCACCCTGGAGAAGGACCACACCCAGGGCCAGGACGACGCGCTGCTCGACATCTACCGCAAGCTGCGTCCGGGCGAGCCCCCGACCCGTGAGGCCGCGCAGACGCTGCTGGAGAACCTCTACTTCAACCCGAAGCGGTACGACCTGGCCAAGGTCGGCCGACACAAGGTCAACAAGAAGCTCGGCGGGGACGAGCCGCTGAACTCCGGCGTGCTCACCACCGCCGACGTCATCGCGACGATCAAGTACCTGGTCAAGCTGCACGCCGGGGAGACGGAGACGACCTCCGCCGAGGGCCAGACGATCGTCGTCGAGACCGATGACATCGACCACTTCGGCAACCGCCGCCTGCGCAACGTCGGCGAGCTGATCCAGAACCAGGTCCGTACCGGCCTGGCCCGGATGGAGCGCGTCGTCCGCGAGCGGATGACCACCCAGGACGTCGAGGCGATCACGCCGCAGACGCTGATCAACATCCGGCCGGTCGTCGCCTCCATCAAGGAGTTCTTCGGCACCAGCCAGCTGTCCCAGTTCATGGACCAGACGAACCCGCTCTCGGGCCTGACCCACAAGCGTCGCCTCAACGCGCTGGGCCCCGGTGGTCTGAGCCGTGAGCGGGCGGGCTTCGAGGTCCGTGACGTGCACCCCTCGCACTACGGCCGCATGTGTCCCATCGAGACGCCGGAAGGCCCGAACATCGGCCTGATCGGCTCGCTCGCCTCGTACGGCCGGGTCAACGCCTTCGGCTTCGTCGAGACGCCGTACCGCGTGGTCCGCGAGGGCTTCGTCACCGACGAGGTGCACTACCTCACGGCCGACGAGGAAGACCGCTTCGTGATCGCCCAGGCCAACGCGCCGCTGGGCGAGGACATGCGCTTCGCCGAGGAGCGGGTGCTCATCCGCCGCCGCGGCGGCGAGGTCGACCTGATCCCGGGCGACGACGTGGACTACATGGACGTCTCGCCGCGCCAGATGGTGTCGGTCGCCACCGCCATGATCCCCTTCCTCGAGCACGACGACGCCAACCGCGCGCTCATGGGCTCCAACATGATGCGGCAGGCCGTGCCGCTGCTGAAGGCGGAGTCGCCGCTGGTCGGCACCGGCATGGAGTACCGCTGCGCGGTCGACGCCGGCGATGTCATCAAGGCCGACAAGGACGGCGTCGTCCAGGAGGTCTCCGCCGACTACGTCACAGTGGCCAACGACGACGGCACGTACACGACCTACCGCGTCGCCAAGTTCTCCCGCTCCAACCAGGGCACCTCCTTCAACCAGAAGGTGCTCGTGGACGAGGGCGACCGCGTCATCGAGGACCAGGTGCTGGCCGACGGCCCGTCCACCGAGGACGGCGAGATGGCGCTCGGCAAGAACCTGCTGGTCGCCTTCATGCCCTGGGAGGGCCACAACTACGAGGACGCGATCATCCTGTCGCAGCGCCTCGTGCAGGACGACGTCCTCTCCTCGATCCACATCGAGGAGCACGAGGTCGACGCCCGCGACACCAAGCTCGGCCCCGAGGAGATCACCCGGGACATCCCGAACGTCTCCGAGGAGGTCCTCGCCGACCTCGACGAGCGCGGCATCATCCGCATCGGCGCCGAGGTCGAGGCGGGCGACATCCTGGTCGGCAAGGTCACCCCCAAGGGCGAGACCGAGCTGACCCCGGAGGAGCGGCTGCTGCGCGCGATCTTCGGCGAGAAGGCCCGCGAGGTCCGCGACACCTCGCTGAAGGTGCCGCACGGCGAGACCGGCAAGGTCATCGGCGTGCGCGTCTTCGACCGCGAGGAGGGCGACGAGCTGCCGCCGGGCGTCAACCAGCTGGTGCGGGTCTACGTGGCCCAGAAGCGCAAGATCACCGACGGTGACAAGCTCGCCGGCCGGCACGGCAACAAGGGCGTCATCTCGAAGATCCTGCCGGTCGAGGACATGCCGTTCCTGGAGGACGGCACCCCGGTCGACATCATCCTCAACCCGCTGGGCGTCCCGTCCCGGATGAACCCGGGGCAGGTCCTGGAGATCCACCTGGGCTGGCTCGCCTCGCAGGGCTGGAAGGTCGACGGAGTCGACGAGGACTGGAAGAAGCGCCTCGCGGCGATCAGCGCCGACGAGGTGCAGGCAGGCACGAACGTCGCGACCCCGGTCTTCGACGGCGCCCGCGAGGACGAGATCACCGGCCTCTTCGAGTCCACCATCCCGAACCGCGACGGCGACCGGCTGGTCAAGTCCTCCGGCAAGGCGCACCTCTTCGACGGCCGCTCCGGCGAGCCGTTCCCGGAGCCGGTATCGATCGGCTACATGTACATCCTGAAGCTGCACCACCTGGTCGACGACAAGCTGCACGCCCGGTCGACCGGCCCGTACAGCATGATCACCCAGCAGCCGCTGGGTGGTAAGGCCCAGTTCGGCGGCCAGCGGTTCGGCGAGATGGAGGTGTGGGCGCTTGAGGCGTACGGCGCCGCGTACGCCCTCCAGGAGCTGCTGACCATCAAGTCCGACGACGTCACCGGCCGAGTGAAGGTCTACGAGGCCATCGTCAAGGGCGAGAACATCCCGGAGCCGGGCATCCCCGAGTCCTTCAAGGTGCTCATCAAGGAGATGCAGTCGCTCTGCCTCAACGTGGAGGTGCTGTCCTCGGACGGCATGTCCATCGAGATGCGCGACACCGACGAGGACGTTTTCCGCGCGGCGGAAGAGCTCGGTATCGACCTGTCCCGGCGCGAGCCGAGCAGCGTCGAAGAGGTCTGACGGGTCTGGCCGGCGCTCCCTGACCGGAGCCCGGCCGTCCCAGGACCCCCAGACCACGAACCTGCCTGATATTCCGCTGACGCGGAGGGCACAACCCTGAAAGAGGGATTGACGACAGTGCTCGACGTCAACTTCTTCGACGAACTGCGAATCGGCCTGGCCACAGCTGACGACATCCGTCAGTGGTCGCACGGCGAGGTCAAGAAGCCCGAGACCATCAACTACCGCACCCTCAAGCCGGAGAAGGACGGGCTCTTCTGCGAGAAGATCTTCGGCCCCACCCGGGACTGGGAGTGCTACTGCGGCAAGTACAAGCGCGTCCGCTTCAAGGGCATCATCTGCGAGCGCTGCGGCGTCGAGGTGACCCGCGCCAAGGTGCGCCGCGAGCGGATGGGCCACATCGAACTGGCCGCGCCCGTCACGCACATCTGGTACTTCAAGGGCGTCCCGTCCCGGCTGGGCTACCTGCTGGACCTGGCACCGAAGGACCTCGAGAAGGTCATCTACTTCGCCGCGTACATGATCACGTACGTCGACGAGGAGCGGCGCACCCGCGACCTGCCCTCCCTGGAGGCGCACGTCTCCGTGGAGCGCCAGCAGATCGAGCAGCGCCGTGACGCCGACCTCGAGGCCCGCGCCAAGAAGCAGGAGTCCGACCTGGCCGAGCTGGAGGCCGAGGGCGCCAAGGCGGACGTCCGCCGCAAGGTGCGCGAGGGCGCCGAGCGCGAGATGAAGCAGCTCCGGGACCGCGCGCAGCGCGAGATCGACCGCCTCGACGAGGTGTGGAACCGCTTCAAGAACCTCAAGGTCCAGGACCTGGAGGGCGACGAGCTGCTCTACCGCGAGCTGCGCGACCGCTTCGGCACCTACTTCGACGGCTCGATGGGCGCCAACGCGCTCCAGAAGCGCCTGGAGACCTTCGACCTCAACGAGGAGGCCGAGCGCCTGCGGGAGATCATCCGCACCGGCAAGGGCCAGAAGAAGACCAGGGCGCTCAAGCGGCTCAAGGTCGTCTCCGCGTTCCTCCAGACCAGCAACAGCCCCAAGGGCATGGTGCTGGACTGCGTGCCGGTCATCCCGCCGGACCTGCGTCCGATGGTGCAGCTGGACGGCGGCCGCTTCGCGACCTCCGACCTGAACGACCTGTACCGCCGGGTGATCAACCGGAACAACCGCCTCAAGCGGCTGCTCGACCTGGGCGCGCCCGAGATCATCGTGAACAACGAGAAGCGGATGCTCCAGGAGGCCGTCGACGCGCTGTTCGACAACGGCCGCCGCGGCCGTCCGGTGACCGGTCCGGGCAACCGTCCGCTCAAGTCGCTGTCCGACATGCTCAAGGGCAAGCAGGGCCGCTTCCGCCAGAACCTGCTGGGCAAGCGCGTCGACTACTCGGCCCGTTCCGTGATCGTCGTCGGCCCGCAGCTCAAGCTGCACCAGTGCGGTCTGCCGAAGGCCATGGCGCTGGAGCTGTTCAAGCCGTTCGTGATGAAGCGCTTGGTGGACCTGAACCACGCGCAGAACATCAAATCGGCCAAGCGCATGGTCGAGCGCGGCCGCACTGTCGTGTACGACGTGCTGGAAGAGGTCATCGCCGAGCACCCGGTGCTGCTGAACCGCGCACCGACGCTGCACCGCCTCGGCATCCAGGCCTTCGAGCCGCAGCTGGTCGAGGGCAAGGCCATCCAGATCCACCCGCTCGTGTGCACCGCGTTCAACGCGGACTTCGACGGCGACCAGATGGCCGTGCACCTGCCGCTGTCCGCGGAGGCGCAGGCCGAGGCCCGCATCCTGATGCTGTCCTCGAACAACATCCTCAAGCCGGCCGACGGCCGTCCGGTCACCATGCCGACCCAGGACATGGTGCTGGGCCTGTTCTTCCTCACCACCGACGAGGAGCAGCGCAAGACCATCGGCGACGGCCGCTCGTTCAACTCCGTGGCCGAGGCGATCATGGCCTTCGACGCGGGTGAGCTGTCGCTCCAGGCGAAGATCGACATCCGGTTCCCGGTCGGCACCGTGCCGCCCCGCGGCTGGACCCCGCCGGTGCCGGAGGAGGGCGCGGCCGAGTACCAGACGGGCGACCCGTTCCGGCTGCGGACGACGCTGGGCCGCGCGCTCTTCAACGAGCTGCTGCCCGAGGACTACCCGTTCGTCGACAACTCGGTGGGCAAGAAGCAGCTCTCCGGGATCGTCAACGACCTGGCCGAGCGCTACCCGAAGGTCATCGTCGCCGCTGCGCTGGACAACCTCAAGGCGGCCGGTTTCCACTGGGCGACCCGCTCCGGTGTGACCGTGGCCATCTCCGACATCGTGGTGCCGGAGGCCAAGAAGGAGATCATCCAGTCGTACGAGGCTCAGGACGAGAAGGTCCAGAAGCAGTACGAGCGCGGTCTGATCACCAAGGACGAGCGCACGCAGGAACTCATCGCGATCTGGACCAAGGCGACCAACGAGGTCTCCGAGGCGATGAACGAGAACTTCCCGAAGACGAACCCGATCTTCATGATGGTCGACTCGGGCGCCCGAGGGAACATGATGCAGATGCGTCAGATCGCGGGTATGCGCGGTCTGGTGTCCAACGCGAAGAACGAGACGATCCCGCGGCCCATCAAGGCGTCGTTCCGCGAGGGTCTGACCGTGCTGGAGTACTTCATCTCCACGCACGGCGCCCGTAAGGGCCTCGCGGACACCGCGCTGCGTACCGCCGACTCGGGCTACCTGACCCGTCGTCTGGTGGACGTCTCGCAGGACGTGATCATCCGCGAGGAGGACTGCGGGACCGACCGCGGCCTCAAGCTGGAGATCGCGGCCGAGGGCCCCGACGGCGTGCTGCGCAAGGCGGAGAACGTCGAGACCAGCGTGTACGCGCGGGCGCTCGCCGAGGACATCGTCGTGGACGGCAAGGTGCTGGCCCCGGCCAACACCGACCTGGGCGACGTCCTCATCGACGAGCTGGTGCGGCACGGCATCCAGCTGGTCAAGACCCGCTCCATCCTCACCTGCGAGTCCACCGTCGGCACCTGCGCCATGTGCTACGGGCGCTCACTGGCCACCGGCAAGCTGGTGGACATCGGCGAGGCCGTCGGCATCATCGCGGCCCAGTCGATCGGTGAGCCCGGCACCCAGCTGACGATGCGTACCTTCCACACCGGTGGTGTGGCCGGTGACGACATCACCCAGGGTCTGCCCCGTGTGGTCGAGCTGTTCGAGGCCCGTACGCCCAAGGGCGTCGCGCCGATTTCGGAGTCGGCCGGCCGGGTGCGGATCGAGGAGACCGAGAAGACCAAGAAGCTCGTCGTCACTCCGGACGACGGCTCCGAGGAGACCTCGTACGGCGTGTCCAAGCGCGCCCGCCTGAAGGTGGGCGAGGGCGACCACGTCGCCGTCGGCCAGCCGCTGACGGTGGGTGCCACCAACCCGCACGACGTGCTGCGTATCCTCGGTCAGCGTGCGGTGCAGGTGCACCTGGTCAACGAGGTCCAGAAGGTCTACAACTCGCAGGGCGTGTCGATCCACGACAAGCACATCGAGATCATCATCCGGCAGATGCTGCGCCGGGTGACGATCATCGAGTCGGGTGACGCGGAGCTGCTGCCGGGCGAGCTGGTGGAGCGGACGAAGTTCGAGGGCGAGAACCGTCGTGTGGTCACGGAAGGCGGCCACCCGGCCTCCGGCCGTCCGCAGCTGATGGGTATCACCAAGGCTTCGCTGGCCACCGAGTCGTGGCTGTCGGCGGCGTCCTTCCAGGAGACGACCCGGGTGCTCACCGACGCGGCGATCAACGCCAAGTCGGACTCCCTGATCGGCCTCAAGGAGAACGTCATCATCGGCAAGCTCATCCCGGCCGGTACGGGCCTGTCCCGCTACCGCAACATCCGGGTCGAGCCGACCGAGGAGGCGAAGGCCGCGATGTACTCGGCCGTCGGCTACGACGACATCGACTACTCGCCCTTCGGTACGGGCTCCGGCCAGGCGGTCCCGCTGGAGGACTACGACTACGGTCCGTACAACGCCTGAGCCCCGGGCGGCCCGAGCGGCCGTCCGGCGGTGAACAGAGGCTGATCCGGTCTCAGTTGTGGCACAGAGGGCGGTCATCCCCAGGGGGGATGGCCGCCCTTTCCGCGTCCCCGGTGCATCATGGAGGCGGGGGTGAGGCCATGCTCGCTGGTAACGCGGATCGGGAGCGCGCGATCGACGTACTCCGTGCCGCTTTCGCCGAGGGTCGGCTGACCGCGGAGGAGCACGAGGAGCGTGCCGCGCACGCACTCGCCGCGCGTACGGTCGAGGAGCTTGAGCAGTTGACGTCCGACGTCCCGCAGGGTCCGGCGGGTGCGTCTCCGGGCGCGGGGGTGAGACCGGGTGCGCCGGCACCGCTGCCGGGCACTTTCCAGGGGCCGGTGCCCTACCAGGGGCCGCCGCTGTATCCCGGTTCCGCCGGGCCCGCGCCGCTGCCGGGGCCGTACCAGGGGCTGCACCAGCCGTCCCGGCCCATGTACCACGGGCCGGTGTACCCGCAGATGCCCATGTATCCGTACCCGCCGCAGCCGGTGCCGTACCGGCCGACGAACCCGGCGGCCACGGGGGCGCTGGTCTGCGGGCTCGTCTCGCCGCTGACGCTGGGCATCAGCGGGCTGCCCGCGGTCATCCTTGGCCACAAGGCGCGGGCCGAGATCCGCCGCACCGGGGACCGGGGCGACGGCACGGCGGTGGCCGGGCTGGCGCTGGGCTGGCTGGCGCTGGGCATTCTGGCGATGGTGCTGCTCTTCTCCTGACGGTGGGCGCCCGCGGGCGGGCCGGAGGGGCATGGCCGTGGGTGACTGCGGGTAGGGTGCTGCGAAACCGTACGCTTCCCGCCGCCCGCACGCGGTGTGTGGAGGACAGCACCGGCAGTGCCGCGCGGATACTTGTTTTGACCGTGGCCGACGTGCTGGGTACGCTCTGACCTTGTGCCTGGGGTATCCCCTGCGCTGCCGCATGTTTCCACCTCGTGAGCGGCGCAGATGGCGGCACTGAAATCCGCATGTCCTCGATGCGTCCTCGGATACGTCCTCGGACCAGAGGTGCTCGCCCGCCGGGGGAGTCCGCGAATTTCGACACACCCGACCGCGTGGGTCGGTGGCGTGGCCCAGGTTAGCTTTACCGAGACGGCACACAGAAACCGGAGAAACGGTGCCTACGATCCAGCAGCTGGTCCGGAAGGGCCGGCAGGACAAGGTCGAGAAGAACAAGACGCCCGCACTCGAGGGTTCCCCTCAGCGCCGCGGCGTCTGCACGCGTGTCTTCACGACCACCCCGAAGAAGCCGAACTCCGCCCTGCGTAAGGTCGCACGTGTGCGCCTGACCAGCGGCATCGAGGTCACGGCCTACATTCCGGGTGAGGGCCACAACCTCCAGGAGCACTCCATCGTGCTCGTGCGTGGTGGCCGTGTGAAGGACCTGCCGGGTGTTCGCTACAAGATCATCCGCGGCTCCCTCGACACGCAGGGCGTCAAGAACCGTAAGCAGGCTCGCAGCCGCTACGGCGCCAAGAAGGAGAAGTAAAGATGCCTCGTAAGGGCCCCGCCCCGAAGCGCCCGGTCATCATCGACCCGGTCTACAACTCTCCTCTGGTGACGTCCCTCATCAACAAGGTGCTGCTGAACGGCAAGCGCTCCACCGCCGAGCGCATCGTGTACGGCGCCATGGAGGGCCTGCGCGAGAAGACCGGCAACGACCCGGTCATCACGCTCAAGCGCGCGCTGGAGAACATCAAGCCGACGCTGGAGGTCAAGTCCCGCCGTGTCGGTGGCGCGACCTACCAGGTGCCGATCGAGGTCAAGCCGGGTCGCGCCTCCACTCTCGCGCTGCGCTGGCTCGTGGGCTACTCCCGCGCCCGCCGCGAGAAGACCATGACCGAACGCCTCATGAACGAGCTGCTCGACGCCTCCAACGGTCTCGGCGCCTCGGTCAAGAAGCGCGAGGACACCCACAAGATGGCCGAGTCCAACAAGGCCTTCGCGCACTACCGCTGGTAGTCGCAGACCCCATCGAGAGACCGAGAGAAGACTGAAGCCTTATGGCTACCACTTCACTTGACCTGGCCAAGGTCCGCAACATCGGGATCATGGCTCACATCGACGCGGGCAAGACGACGACCACCGAGCGGATCCTGTACTACACCGGTGTGAGCTACAAGATCGGTGAGGTCCACGACGGCGCTGCCACGATGGACTGGATGGAGCAGGAGCAGGAGCGCGGCATCACCATCACGTCCGCCGCGACGACCTGCCACTGGCCGCTCAACGACGTCGATCACACGATCAACATCATCGACACCCCCGGGCACGTCGACTTCACCGTCGAGGTGGAGCGGTCCCTGCGCGTGCTCGACGGTGCGGTCACCGTGTTCGACGGCGTGGCCGGCGTCGAGCCGCAGTCGGAGACCGTGTGGCGGCAGGCGGACCGGTACGGCGTACCGCGTATCTGCTTCGTCAACAAGCTGGACCGTACGGGCGCCGAGTTCCACCGCTGCGTCGACATGATCGAGAACCGCCTCGGTGCGGTTCCCCTGGTCATGCAGCTGCCGATCGGTACCGAGGCCGACTTCAAGGGCGTGGTCGACCTCGTCCGCATGAAGGCGCTCGTCTGGTCCGCCGAGGCCGCACTCGGGGAGATGTACGACACCGTCGAGATCCCCGACACGCACACCGAGGCGGCCGACGAGTGGCGCGGCAAGCTGCTCGAATCCGTCGCCGAGAACGACGAGGAGATGATGGAGCTGTACCTCGAGGGCCAGGAGCCCACCGAGGACCAGCTCATGGCGGCCATCCGCCGCATCACCCTCGCCTCCACGGGCGCCGAGGGCAGTGTCACCGTGACCCCGGTGTTCTGCGGCACCGCGTTCAAGAACAAGGGCGTGCAGCCCCTGCTCGACGCGGTCGTGCGCTACCTGCCGTCGCCGCTGGACGTCGAGGCCGTCGAGGGCCACTCGGTGAAGGACTCCACAGAGGTCCTGTCCCGGAGGCCCTCGGTGGACGAGCCGCTGTCCGCGCTCGCCTTCAAGATCGCGAGTGACCCGCACCTCGGGAAGCTCACCTTCATCCGGGTCTACTCCGGCGTGCTGAACACCGGCACGCAGGTGCTGAACTCGGTGAAGGGCAAGAAGGAGCGCATCGGCAAGATCTACCGCATGCACGCGAACAAGCGTGAGGAGATCGAGTCGGTCGGTGCCGGTGACATCGTCGCCGTCATGGGTCTCAAGCAGACCACCACCGGCGAGACGCTCTGCGACGCGGGCAAGCCCGTGATCCTGGAGTCCATGGAGTTCCCGGCCCCGGTGATCGAGGTCGCCATCGAGCCGAAGTCCAAGGGCGACCAGGAGAAGCTGGGTGTCGCGATCCAGCGGCTGGCCGAGGAGGACCCGTCCTTCCAGGTCAAGACCGACGAGGAGACCGGCCAGACGATCATCGCGGGTATGGGCGAGCTGCACCTCGACGTGCTGGTCGACCGTATGAAGCGCGAGTTCCGCGTCGAGGCGAACGTCGGTAAGCCGCAGGTGGCCTACCGCGAGACGCTGCGCAAGCCCGTCGAGCGGGTCGACTACACGCACAAGAAGCAGACTGGCGGTTCCGGCCAGTTCGCGAAGGTGCAGATCGCGGTCGAGCCGCTCGAGGGCGACGGCTACGAGTTCGTCAACAAGGTCACGGGTGGCCGCATCCCGCGGGAGTACATCCCGTCCGTGGACGCGGGCTGCCAGGACGCCATGGAGTTCGGCGTGCTGGCGGGCTACCCGCTCACCGGCGTACGGGTCACGCTGCTGGACGGCGCGTTCCACGACGTCGACTCGTCCGAGATGGCGTTCAAGATCGCCGGTTCGATGGCCTTCAAGGAGGCCGCACGGAAGGCCAGCCCGGCCATCCTCGAACCGATGATGGCCGTGGACGTCACCACGCCCGAGGACTACATGGGCGATGTGATCGGCGACATCAACTCCCGCCGTGGCCAGGTACAGGCCATGGAGGACCGGGGCGCCGCCAAGCTCGTCAAGGGCCTGGTACCGCTCTCGGAGATGTTCGGTTACGTCGGTGACCTGCGCAGCAAGACCTCCGGTCGCGCAAGCTACTCCATGCAGTTCGACTCCTACGCCGAGGTTCCCAAGAGCGTCGCCGAGGAGATCATCGCGAAGGCCAAGGGCGAGTAACTCCGGATACCCGGAGCTGCGCACCCTTTAAGCTGGAGCAAAGGCATTCGGGGCATCCGCCGCAGATCGCCCACCGATCTGCGGCGGTTCCCCGGCCGCCCGCCCATAAAATCGAAGCGGTCAAGGGCGTCCCCTCGGGGTCCTGACCGATTCGGAACGACCACCTGAACCCTTCCGCAGTCAGCGGCGGGCGTACAGCATCAGTCCACAGGAGGACCCCAGTGGCGAAGGCGAAGTTCGAGCGGACTAAGCCGCACGTCAACATCGGCACCATCGGTCACATCGACCACGGTAAGACGACGCTCACCGCGGCGATTACCAAGGTGCTGCACGACGCGTACCCGGACCTGAACGAGGCTTCGGCCTTCGAGAACATCGACAAGGCTCCTGAGGAGCGCCAGCGCGGTATCACCATCTCCATCGCGCACGTCGAGTACCAGACGGAGAACCGTCACTACGCCCACGTCGACTGCCCCGGTCACGCGGACTACATCAAGAACATGATCACCGGTGCCGCCCAGATGGACGGCGCCATCCTCGTGGTCGCCGCCACCGACGGCCCGATGCCGCAGACCAAGGAGCACGTGCTCCTGGCCCGCCAGGTCGGTGTTCCGTACATCGTCGTCGCGCTGAACAAGGCCGACATGGTGGACGACGAGGAGATCATGGAGCTCGTCGAGCTCGAGGTCCGTGAGCTTCTCTCGGAGTACGAGTTCCCGGGCGACGACCTGCCGGTCGTGAAGGTCTCCGCGCTCAAGGCGCTGGAGGGTGACGCGGAGTGGGGCGAGTCCATCGTCAAGCTGATGGCCGCCGTCGACGAGGCGATCCCGCAGCCCGAGCGTGACGTCGAGAAGCCGTTCCTCATGCCGATCGAGGACGTCTTCACGATCACCGGTCGCGGTACGGTCGTCACCGGCCGTATCGAGCGTGGTGTCCTGAAGGTCAACGAGACCGTCGACATCATCGGCATCAAGACCGAGAAGACCACCACCACGGTCACCGGTATCGAGATGTTCCGCAAGCTGCTCGACGAGGGCCAGGCCGGTGAGAACGTCGGTCTGCTGCTCCGTGGCATCAAGCGCGAGGACGTCGAGCGCGGCCAGGTCATCATCAAGCCCGGCTCGGTCACCCCGCACACGGAGTTCGAGGCGCAGGCGTACATCCTGTCGAAGGACGAGGGCGGTCGGCACACCCCGTTCTTCAACAACTACCGCCCGCAGTTCTACTTCCGCACCACCGACGTGACCGGCGTGGTGACCCTCCCCGAGGGCACCGAGATGGTCATGCCGGGCGACAACACCGAGATGAGCGTCTCGCTCATCCAGCCCGTCGCCATGGAAGAGGGCCTGAAGTTCGCCATCCGTGAGGGTGGCCGGACGGTGGGCGCCGGTCAGGTCACCAAGATCAACAAGTGATCTGCGGCTCCTAGCGAGCGCATTCGGCTCCGGCCGGCGGAAGGGCCCGTACGACCACGTGGTTCGTGGTGGTGCGGGCCCTTCCGTGTGCCTCCGTGCGTCTCCGTTCAGCGGTGGCCTTCGCCGCGGTGGCGCCGCTCGCCCCCCTCCGGGATGTCCGCCTCGATCTGCTCCTTGCGGACCTGGCCGGTGACGGTCTCCTCCTCGATGTACTCGTCGGTGGTCAGCCGTACGCGCTCCACCGGCTCCGCGCGGGTCTCCACCACCGCACGCTCCTCCATCAGGACGATCTCCTGCTCCTCCTCGCCGATCTGCTGGCCGGCACGCGCGGCCTTGCGGTCCGCCTCGCTGATCGGTGTCCGCTCCACCCGGACCTCCTCGTGGCGGACGGGGACCGTCTGCTGCTGCTCCTCGGTGACCACGTACTTGTGCAGCCTCGCTCGGCCCACCTCGTGGCGCTCGGTGCCCACGTGCATCCGCTCCTCGGAGCGCGTCATGGACGCCTCGCCGGTGGGCATGCCGTGCCTGCTCCTGGCCGAGGCCGCGCCCGCGCCTGCGTCTGCTCCTGCCGTGGTGTCGGCCGCTGTGCCGGTGTCGCCTGCTGCGCCGGTGCCGACCGCGCCCATGGCGGCGGTGCCCATCGCGGCGGTGCCGCCGGCCGCGGAGGCGTCCGTACCGGACCTGGTCCGGTCGGTGTCCTCGGCCGCGTGGACGGAGCGCCAGTCGATCTCGTAGTAGTCGTACAGGCGGTGTTCCTCTCGCTCGGAGAGATGGCCCCCGGAGTCGACGTCCACGTGCGGAGCGTCCTTGACCTTGTCCTTGGGGTAGGGCACCTCGAGGTGGTCCTGGACGACGCTGGCCTCGTGGATGGGCACGAAGGACTCGGCGGTGCCGAACATGCCCATCTTGACGGTGACCCAGTCGGGCTCACCTGTGGCGTCGTCGAAGTAGACACGCTTCGCGTCGCCGAGCTTGCTCCCGTCACTGCCGTAGACGGGGTGATCCAGCACGGTGGGGATCTGTTCACGAGTGATCACTTTGGCCTCCTTCTCCGGCGCCCCTTCTCCGGCGCTCGTAGGAGACGGGTATCCGGACACTCAGGGGCAAAACGGAAAGTTCTGCACCTGGATATGGAGGCGTGGAGACAGGTGGGTGGTCGGCCGCTAGGTGGTCGGCGGTCGGCCGCGTAAAGCGTCTACGGGTGGAGCGGCTGCACGGACTACCCCACCTTCTCGCGTGTCCGTACCGGTGTCAGTCCTCGTCGTCCGGCGGCTCAGGCGTCTCGGGATGGGTGCCGGTCTGCTCGCCGCGCAGCCGCTGGCCCATCTCGCTGTTGCCCACCTGGACCCTGTCGGGTATCCCGGGGCCCTCGAAGCCGGGCGAACTGAAGCCCGGAGAGTACCTCTCCGAATCGGTGCCGGAGGAAGGCGTGGTGGGGTCCACGTCCTCCAGGATCTCGCTGACGGTGTTGGGGAGTTGGCTGCGGTCGGGGTGGCCGTCGCGGTCACCGTCCTGCTGCGGTTCCTTCGTCGTCACGTGATGCCCCTTGGGTGCCGGTGCCGCCGGAAGCGCTGTCGCCGGGTCAGCGTACGCCCACACGACAGATCGGAGCGGGTGCTGCCTCACCTGCCGGTCGTAGCTGTGTCCCCCGTCGCTACGCCGCGAGGGGCGCGGTGCGGCAGGCGGGGCAGGGGCCGGCGGTGGGGGAGCGGTGGGCGCGGTCGCAGGTGTCGCAGTTCTGGAGCGGGTGCGGGCGGGCCGCCGGTGGCGGGGCTGGGGGCAGGGGCGGAGGCAGCAGGGCAGTGAGGCGGTGTGCCAGCAGGGCGGCGGGGTGGCGCAGGGTGCCGACCGCCGGGAGGTCCGCCATGAGGGCCCGGCGTACGGCGTCGGGGGTGGCGCCGCGCTCCAGCCAGGTGGCGGCGGCCGGGGCGAGGCGGCGTACGTCCCGCTCCGGGAGCAGCAGGCGCGGGTCGTCGCGGTGCAGGCCCGCGAGCAGCTCGGCGGCGGTGCGGTGGCGGGCCAGGTCGGGGGAGCCGGGCTCAGGAAGCGGCGGGACTGGGGGCAGCGTGGCGGCGCGGGGCCGCTCCTCGGGCTTCCGGCGGGGCGCGGGTGCCACGTGGCCCGGCCGGTCGTACGACACGGTGCGCGTGACGATCCGGCCGCCCGCGAGCCGCTCCCTCGTACGCGTCAGATAGCCGTGTGCCGCCAGCTCGCGCAGCGCGGCGGCGATACGGACCTCGCCCTCCGGGAAGCGGGCGGTCAGCGACTTGATGTCGACGCGGGCGCCGTCGGGCAGCGACTGGATGTGGACGGCGAGCCCGATCGCGACGAGCGTCAGCTCGCGGTGCTGGGCGAGGTGGTTGCCGACGACCGTGAAGCGCTCGGTGTGGCGGGTGCGGACATGGACGACGCCGGCGCGCGGGGGCGCGCTAAGCTGCGTTTCACCCATCGGGAAGCTCCTACTTCCTCGGTGGTCAGGCCCTCGTCCCGGGAGTGGAGTCCCGGCCGGGGGCCGTCTCATGTGTGGAGTTGTGCGGTTCGCGGCGAGCCTATGCCAGCCGATGCGCACGGAGTCCAGCCCGAGCGCGGCCGTTCACCCGAAGGAGTACGGGGGCCCGGGGTGGGTTGGGTGAGGTTCTCTCCCAAAGGCTTTTGAAGCTTTTGATATCGAGCCGCACCGCTCGCCCGCCGACCGGGACGCGTCCCGCCGCGACACGGTGAGTCCGTCTCCACGGTGAGGGGCGAAGCAGGAAGGCATGGGTGTTCCGCAGACATCGGCGCGGCGGGTTGGGCCGACGCCCTTGCGCTGATCTCCGGGGCGCTGGCCGTCCGTCCGATGATCCGCTTGCGGCTGCGTAAGGTCGACATTGGCTCGGAGCCGGACCGGCAGCGACGCGGCTGAGGCGTGGGCCCGGAATGTCTGGAGTGCCCCGGCGGCTGCCGGGTGCGTGCCGCCCGCAGGCCCGATTGGCGTGGCTCCGGCGTGCTATGGCACACTGTGCAGGTTGCTCGGTTGAGTGCCGATGCTGTGCGCCTCCCGCCGGGAGGACCGGAAGCGAGTCCCAAGGTATTCGTCGCCCCTCATCAGGGGCGGAAGTACGGGAATCTTCCGGGAAGCGCAGGAGGGGCTTCAGCCAGGCGCCGGTGGGATTCTTCCCCCGCTTCCTTCCAAGGGAAACCCTCCTCGGAGAATTCCGGAAGGGGTACGACACGCCCGACCGCGTGGGTCGGAGCGGGTCCGCAGGGGAGAAGAAGTCCGCAGGTTCCAGAGCGTGACGAGAGACAGGACTACGAAGTAGCCATGGCGGGACAGAAGATCCGCATCCGGCTCAAGGCCTACGACCACGAGGTCATCGACAACTCGGCGAAGAAGATCGTCGAGACGGTGACGCGTACTGGTGCGTCGGTCGCGGGCCCGGTGCCGCTGCCCACTGAGAAGAACGTGTACTGCGTCATCAAGTCGCCGCACAAGTACAAGGACGCGCGCGAGCACTTCGAGATGCGCACGCACAAGCGCCTGATCGACATCCTCGACCCGACCCCCAAGACCGTTGACTCGTTGATGCGCCTGGACCTTCCGGCCGGCGTCGACATCGAGATCAAGCTCTGAGAGGCGCGGGAGAGATGACTAAGCAGATCAAGGGTGTCCTGGGCGAGAAGCTCGGCATGACCCAGGTCTGGGACGAGAACAACCGGATCGTCCCCGTGACCGTGGTCAAAGCCGGCCCCTGCGTCGTGACCCAGGTGCGCACCACTGACAAGGACGGCTACGACGCCGTCCAGATCGCCTTCGGCGAGATCGACCCGCGCAAGGTGAACAAGCCCCTCAAGGGTCACTTCGCCAAGGCCGACGTCACCCCGCGCCGTCACCTCGTGGAGCTCCGCACGCCGGACGCCTCCGAGTACACGCTCGGCCAGGAAGTCACCGCCGAGGTCTTCGACTCCGGTCTCAAGGTCGACGTCACCGGCAAGAGCAAGGGCAAGGGCTTCGCCGGCGGTATGAAGCGCCACGGCTTCCGCGGTGGCAAGGCATCGCACGGTGCCCACCGCGTGCACCGCAAGCCCGGCTCCATCGGTGGCTGCGCCACTCCCGGCCGTGTCTTCAAGGGCACCCGGATGGCCGGCCGCATGGGCAACGAGCGGGTCACCACCCAGAACCTGACCGTCCACGCCGTTGACGCGGAGAAGGGTCTGCTCCTCATCAAGGGAGCGGTTCCCGGACCGAACGGCGGCCTCGTCCTGGTCCGCACCGCGGCCAAGGGGGCGTGAGGTAGAAGATGAGCACCGCTAACACCATTCACATCCTTTCGCCGGCAGGCGACAAGGCCGGTACCGTCGAGCTCCCCGGGGAGATCTTCGACGTGCAGGTCAGCGTTCCGCTGATCCACCAGGTCGTCGTCGCCCAGCTGGCCGCTGCCCGTCAGGGCACGCACAAGACGAAGACGCGCGGCGAGGTCCGCGGCGGCGGCAAGAAGCCGTACCGCCAGAAGGGCACCGGCCGCGCGCGCCAGGGTTCGACCCGTGCGCCGCAGTTCGCCGGCGGTGGCGTCGTGCACGGTCCCGTGCCGCGCGACTACTCGCAGCGCACCCCGAAGAAGATGAAGGTCGCCGCCCTGCGCGGTGCCCTCTCCGACCGGGCGCGGCACGACCGCATCCACGTCGTCTCCGGCGTGGTCGAGGGCGACGTCTCCACCAAAGCCGCCAAGGAGCTGCTGGGCAAGGTCAGCGAGCGCAAGAACGTGCTCCTGGTCGCCGAGCGCAGCGACGAGGCCGCGTGGCTGTCCGCCCGCAACCTGCCCCAGGTGCACCTCCTCGACCCGGGCCAGCTGAACACGTACGACGTGCTCGTCTCCGACGACGTGGTCTTCACCAAGGCCGCTTTCGAGTCTTTCGTGTCCGGCCCCAAGGCCGCTGAGACCACAGAGACCGAAGGGAGCGACGCCTGATGGCTACGCGACACCCGAGCGTGGCGCCCAAGGCGGCGAAGATCGCCAAGGCCGCGCGGCTGGCCAAGGCCCGCCGCATCGCGACCGAGGGCAAGATCGCCACGGAGCCGACACCGCCGAGCAAGGCCTTCACCGACCCGCGCGACGTGCTGCTCAAGCCCGTCGTCTCGGAGAAGAGCTACGCGCTGCTGGACGAGAACAAGTACACCTTCATCGTCCACCCGAGCGCCAACAAGACCCAGATCAAGCAGGCCGTCGAGGCGGTCTTCTCGGTCAAGGTCTTCGGCGTGAACACGATCAACCGGCAGGGCAAGCGCAAGCGCACCCGCACCGGTTACGGCAAGCGCGCGGACACCAAGCGCGCCATCGTGACCCTCGCCGAGGGCGACCGCATCGACATCTTCGGCGGTCCGGTCTCCTGACGGAGTCCGGTCCGTCCGATATCGGACGAGGACTGAGAAATGGGTATCCGCAAGTACAAGCCGACGACCCCGGGCCGTCGTGGCTCCAGCGTCGCCGACTTCGTCGAGGTCACGCGGTCCACGCCGGAGAAGTCGCTGGTCCGCCCGCTGCACAGCAAGGGCGGCCGTAACAACGCCGGTCGTGTGACCGTTCGCCACCAGGGTGGTGGCCACAAGCGCGCCTACCGCGTGATCGACTTCCGTCGGCACGACAAGGACGGCGTGCCCGCGAAGGTCGCGCACATCGAGTACGACCCCAACCGCACCGCGCGTATCGCGCTTCTGCACTACGCCGACGGCGAGAAGCGCTACATCATCGCGCCGGCCGGCCTCCAGCAGGGCGCGAAGGTCGAGAACGGCCCCGGCGCGGACATCAAGCCGGGGAACAACCTGCCGCTGCGCTACATCCCGGTGGGTACGACCATCCACGCCATCGAGCTGCGGCCCGGCGGCGGCGCGAAGATCTCCCGTTCCGCGGGCGCCTCCGTGCAGCTGCTGGCGAAGGAGGGCCGCATGGCGACCCTCCGGATGCCGTCCGGCGAGGTGCGCATGGTCGACATCCGGTGCCGCGCCACGGTCGGCGAGGTCGGCAACGCCGAGCAGTCGAACATCAACTGGGGCAAGGCCGGCCGTATGCGCTGGAAGGGCGTACGCCCGACCGTCCGCGGTGTGGTCATGAACCCGATCGACCACCCGCACGGTGGTGGTGAGGGTCGTACCTCCGGTGGCCGCCACCCGGTTTCGCCGTGGGGCCAGAAGGAGGGCCGGACGCGCTCGCCGAAGAAGGCCAGCAACAAGTACATCGTCCGCCGCCGCAAGACGAACAAGAAGCGCTAGGAGCGGGTTCAGATGCCGCGCAGTCTCAAGAAGGGGCCCTTCGTCGACGACCACCTGAGCAAGAAGGTGGACGTGCAGAACGAGGCAGGCACCAAGAACGTCATCAAGACCTGGTCCCGCCGCTCGATGATCGTCCCGGCCATGCTCGGCCACACGATCGCGGTGCATGACGGCCGCAAGCACATCCCGGTGTTCGTCACCGAGTCGATGGTCGGCCACAAGCTCGGCGAGTTTGCGCCGACCCGCACCTTCCGCGGCCACGTCAAGGACGACCGCAAGTCGCGGCGTCGCTGACCGGCGGGTGTGAAGACTTATGACTGACACCGAAGGGACAACCATGGAAGCCAGGGCCCAGGCGCGTTTCGTACGCGTCACGCCCATGAAGGCCCGCCGAGTGGTGGACCTTGTCCGTGGCATGGATGCCACGGAGGCACAGGCGGTCCTGCGCTTCGCCCCGCAGGCCGCGAGCGTGACCGTCGGCAAGGTGCTGGACAGCGCCATCGCCAACGCCGCGCACAACTACGACCACACCGACGCCGGCAGCCTCGTCATCTCCGAGGCGTACGTCGACGAGGGCCCGACCCTGAAGCGGTTCCGACCGCGCGCCCAGGGCCGTGCCTACCGGATCCGTAAGCGGACCAGCCACATCACGGTGGTCGTCAGCAGCAAGGAAGGAACCCGGTAATGGGCCAGAAGGTAAACCCGCACGGGTTCCGGCTCGGCATCACCACGGACTTCAAGTCGCGGTGGTACGCCGACAAGCTGTACAAGGACTACGTCAAGGAAGACGTCGCGATCCGCCGCATGCTCACGCAGGGCATGGAGCGGGCCGGCATCTCCAAGGTGGAGATCGAGCGCACCCGTGACCGGGTCCGCGTCGACGTCCACACCGCTCGTCCGGGCATCGTCATCGGCCGCCGCGGCGCCGAGGCCGACCGCCTGCGCGGCAACCTGGAGAAGCTGACCGGCAAGCAGATCCAGTTCAACATCCTCGAGGTCAAGAACCCGGAGACGGACGCTCAGCTGGTGGCCCAGGCCGTCGCCGAGCAGCTGTCCTCCCGCGTCTCCTTCCGCCGTGCGATGCGCAAGAGCATGCAGACCACGATGAAGGCCGGCGCCAAGGGCATCAAGATCCAGTGCGGTGGCCGTCTCGGCGGCGCCGAGATGTCCCGCTCGGAGTTCTACCGCGAGGGCCGCGTGCCCCTGCACACCCTCCGCGCCAACGTCGACTACGGCTTCTTCGAGGCCAAGACGACCTTCGGCCGGATCGGCGTGAAGGTCTGGATCTACAAGGGCGACGTCAAGAACATCGCCGAGGTCCGCGCCGAGAACGCCGCGGCCCGTGCGGGCAACCGCCCGTCGCGCGGCGGTGCCGGTGGCGGCGGCGGCAGCGACCGTCCCCGTCGCGGTGGCGAGCGTGGCGGCCGTGGCCGTAAGCCGCAGGGCCAGGCGCCGGCCGCGTCGGACGCCGCGGCCCCCAAGGCCGAAGCGGCTGCGGCTGCTCCGGCCGCCGACGCCGGCTCGGCCGGAAAGGAGTCCTGACCGATGCTTATCCCGCGCAGGGTAAAGCACCGCAAGCAGCACCACCCGAAGCGCAAGGGCATGGCCAAGGGCGGTACCGAGCTTGCTTTCGGTGAGTACGGCATCCAGGCCGTCACCCCGGCCTACGTGACGAACCGGCAGATCGAGGCAGCTCGTATCTCCATGACGCGTCACATCAAGCGTGGTGGCAAGGTGTGGATCAACATCTACCCGGACCGCCCGCTGACCAAGAAGCCGGCCGAGACCCGCATGGGTTCCGGTAAGGGTTCGCCGGAGTGGTGGGTCGCGAACGTCAAGCCCGGTCGGGTGATGTTCGAGCTGTCCTACCCGAACGAGAAGATTGCCAAGGAGGCGCTCATCCGCGCCGCCCACAAGCTTCCGATGAAGTGCCGGATCGTGCGGCGCGAGGCAGGTGAGTCGTGATGGCGGCCGGTACCAAGGCGACCGAGCTGCGTGAGCTGGGCGACGAGGAACTCCTCGGCAAGCTTCGCGAGGCCAAGGAAGAGCTGTTCAACCTCCGCTTCCAGGCGGCGACGGGCCAGCTTGAGAACCACGGCCGGCTCAGGGCCGTCCGCAAGGACATCGCCCGGATCTACACCCTCATGCGCGAGCGCGAGCTGGGCATCGAGACGGTGGAGAGCGAGACGGTGGAGAGCGCCTGATGAGCGAGACGAATGTGACTGAGACAGAGCAGCAGCCCAGCCGCGGCTTCCGCAAGACCCGTGAGGGTCTCGTCGTCAGCGACAAGATGGACAAGACCGTCGTCGTCGCCGTCGAGGACCGCGTCAAGCACGCGCTGTACGGCAAGGTCATCCGCCGTACCAACAAGCTCAAGGCGCACGACGAGCAGAACGCCGCCGGTGTCGGTGACCGTGTCCTCCTGATGGAGACCCGGCCGCTGTCCGCCACCAAGCGGTGGCGCATCGTCGAGATCCTCGAGAAGGCCAAGTAGGCAGTTCCCGTCAGGGAATTCCGATAATTGCAGCCTGGTTCGCCAGGACAGGTTCCGCCAGGCTCGGCGGGGTCTGTAGAGAGTTCTACAACCCCGCCGGGAACCGGCAGACGATCAGGAGATAGACGTGATCCAGCAGGAGTCGCGACTTCGTGTCGCCGACAACACGGGTGCGAAGGAGATTCTCACCATCCGTGTTCTCGGTGGCTCGGGTCGCCGCTACGCGGGCATCGGTGACGTCATTGTCGCTACCGTCAAGGACGCGATCCCGGGTGGGAACGTGAAGAAGGGCGACATCGTCAAGGCCGTCATCGTGCGCACCGTGAAGGAGCGCCGCCGCCCCGACGGCTCGTACATCCGCTTCGACGAGAACGCGGCCGTCATCCTCAAGGGCGATGGCGACCCCCGCGGCACCCGAATCTTTGGCCCTGTGGGCCGTGAGCTGCGCGAGAAGAAGTTCATGAGGATCATCTCCCTCGCGCCGGAGGTGCTGTGAGCATGAAGATCAAGAAGGGCGACCTGGTTCAGGTCATCACCGGCAAGGACCGCGGCAAGCAGGGCAAGGTCATCGTGTCCTACCCCCGCGAGAACCGCGTCCTGGTCGAGGGCGTCAACCGGGTCAAGAAGCACACCAAGGCCGGTCAGTCGGCTCGTGGTTCGAAGACCGGCGGCATCGTCACGACCGAGGCCCCTGTCCACGTGAGCAATGTTCAGCTCGTGGTGGAGAAGGACGGCAAGAAGGTCGTGACCCGTGTCGGGTACCGCTTCGACGACGAAGGCAACAAGATCCGCGTTGCCAAGCGGACCGGTGAGGACATCTGATGACTGCCGCCACCTCGACCAAGACCCCGCCGCGTCTCAAGACGCGGTACCGCGAGGAGATCGCGGGCAAGCTGCGTGACGAGTTCAAGTACGAGAACGTCATGCAGACCCCGGGTCTCACCAAGATCGTGGTCAACATGGGTGTGGGCGACGCAGCCCGCGACTCCAAGCTGATCGAGGGCGCCATCCGCGACCTCGCCACGATCACCGGCCAGAAGCCGGCCGTGACCAAGGCCCGCAAGTCCATCGCGCAGTTCAAGCTGCGCGAGGGTCAGCCGATCGGTGCCCACGTGACACTGCGCGGCGACCGGATGTGGGAGTTCCTGGACCGTCTGCTGTCGCTCGCGCTGCCGCGCATCCGCGACTTCCGCGGTCTGTCGCCGAAGCAGTTCGACGGCGCGGGGAACTACACCTTCGGCCTCACCGAGCAGGTCATGTTCCACGAGATCGACCAGGACAAGATCGACCGGGTCCGGGGCATGGACATCACCGTGGTCACCACGGCGACCAACGACGACGAGGGCCGCGCCCTCCTCCGTCACCTCGGCTTCCCGTTCAAGGAGAACTGACCATGGCGAAGAAGGCTCTGATCGCGAAGGCCGGCCGGAAGCCGAAGTTCGCGGTGCGCGGGTACACGCGCTGCCAGCGCTGCGGCCGTCCGCACTCCGTCTACCGCAAGTTCGGCCTCTGCCGCGTCTGCCTTCGTGAGATGGCACACCGTGGCGAGCTGCCGGGCGTGACCAAGAGCTCCTGGTAATTCCCCGTACGCCGCGGTGGCACCCGCCCCGCGGCGTATGCGGAACCAGCCAGGGCTCTCGGTAAGCAGCACGGCAGGCGAAGGCCCGGCTCCCTATCCCGTAGGCTTGTGGGGTTGGGCACTCGCCGCCGCGAATCGCGGGCGGGCACGCCCGCAAGAAACGCTTACTACGCCGTAGGTCCCCGTGCCGCACCCGTCCCGACCCAGATCGGGGAGAGGGATGGCGCATACAGGAAACCCCGGTGAGAGAGGCCGAAGGCCATCACATGACCATGACCGATCCGATCGCAGACATGCTGACGCGTCTGCGAAACGCGAACTCGGCGTACCACGACACCGTGTCGATGCCGCACAGCAAGATCAAGTCGCACATCGCGGAGATCCTCCAGCAGGAGGGCTACATCACCGGCTGGAAGACCGAGGACGCCCCCGTGGGCAAGAGCCTCGTCCTCGAGCTGAAGTTCGGCCCGAACCGCGAGCGCTCGATCGCCGGCATCAAGCGGATCTCGAAGCCGGGTCTTCGGGTCTACGCAAAGTCCACCAACCTGCCGAAGGTGCTCGGCGGCCTGGGCGTGGCGATCATCTCCACGTCCCACGGCCTCCTGACCGGCCAGCAGGCTCAGAAGAAGGGCGTGGGTGGGGAAGTCCTCGCCTACGTCTGGTAGTCGGGAACGGAGGTAAAGCAATGTCGCGAATCGGCAAGCTCCCCATTCAGGTTCCCGCCGGTGTGGACGTCACCATCGAGGGCCAGACGGTCGCGGTGAAGGGCCCCAAGGGTTCCCTCGCGCACACCGTTGCCGCCCCCATCGAGGTCGCCAAGGGCGAGGACGGCGTCATCGCCGTCACGCGCCCCAACGACGAGAGCCGGAACAAGGCCCTGCACGGCCTGTCCCGCACGCTGGTGGCGAACATGATCACTGGCGTGACCCAGGGATACACCAAGGCGCTCGAGATCAGCGGTGTCGGCTACCGCGTCCAGGCGAAGGGCTCCAACCTGGAGTTCGCGCTGGGCTACAGCCACCCGATCCTCATCGAGGCGCCGGAAGGCATCTCCTTCAAGGTCGAGTCCCCGACCAAGTTCACGGTCGAGGGCATCGACAAGCAGAAGGTCGGTGAGGTCGCAGCGAACATCCGCAAGCTTCGCAAGCCCGACCCCTACAAGGCCAAGGGCGTGAAGTACGCGGGTGAGGTCATCCGCCGCAAGGTCGGAAAGGCTGGTAAGTAGCCATGGCATACGGCGTGAAGATCGCCAAGGGCGACGCGTACAAGCGTGCCGCCGCCAAGCGCCGTCACCTCCGCGTCCGCAAGAAGGTCTCCGGTACGCCGGCGCGCCCGCGGCTGGTGGTGACGCGCTCCAACCGTCACATGGTGGCGCAGGTCGTGGACGACATCGCGGGTCACACCGTCGCTTCGGCGTCGACCCTCGACAGCTCCATCCGCGGTAACGCGGGCGACAAGAGCGCGCTGGCCAAGGAGGTCGGCGCACTGGTCGCCGAGCGTGCCAAGGCCGCGGGCGTCGAGACTGTCGTCTTCGACCGTGGCGGAAACAAGTACGCAGGGCGGATTGCCGCTCTGGCTGACGCCGCCCGCGAGGCCGGGCTCAAGTTCTGAGCTGTGGTCCGCAGCTATCCGTAGCTGGCGGCTGCAAACGAGAGAGGTAATCCAATGGCTGGACCCCAGCGCCGCGGTGGCGGCGCCGGTGGCGGCGAGCGGCGGGACCGCAAGGGCCGGGACGGCGGTGCCGCCGAGAAGACGGCCTACGTCGAGCGCGTGGTCGCGATCAATCGTGTCGCCAAGGTTGTGAAGGGTGGTCGTCGCTTCAGCTTCACCGCGCTGGTCGTGGTGGGTGACGGTGACGGCACCGTAGGCATCGGGTATGGCAAGGCCAAAGAGGTACCGGCCGCCATCGCCAAGGGTGTGGAAGAGGCCAAGAAGAACTTCTTCAAGGTTCCCCGCATCCAGGGCACCATCCCCCACCCCATCCAGGGTGAGGAGGCGGCGGGTGTCGTGCTGCTGAAGCCGGCTTCGCCCGGTACCGGCGTGATCGCCGGTGGCCCGGTGCGTGCCGTGCTGGAGTGCGCGGGCATCCACGACGTGCTGAGCAAGTCGCTCGGCTCGTCGAACCCGATCAACATCGTGCACGCCACGCGCGCCGCTCTGAAGGGCCTTCAGCGGCCCGAGGAGATCGCGGCCCGTCGTGGCCTGCCGCTCGAGGACGTGGCTCCCGCGGCTCTGCTGCGGGCGCGTGCCGGGGTGAGCGCGTAATGGCTCGCCTCAAGATCACGCAGACGCGTTCCATCATCGGGACCAAGCAGAACCACCGCGACACGCTGCGGACCCTGGGTCTGAAGCGTGTGAACGACGTCTCCGTCAGGGAGGCCCGTCCCGAGGTCGTCGGCATGGTGCACACCGTGCGTCACCTCGTCACGGTCGAGGAGGTCGACTGAAATGGCTGAGCCTCAGGGCGTCAAGCCGCTGAAGGTCCACAACCTCCGGCCTGCCCCGGGTGCCAAGACCGCCAAGACCCGGGTGGGTCGCGGTGAGGGCTCCAAGGGCAAGACCGCTGGTCGTGGTACGAAGGGTACGAAGGCCCGCTACCAGGTGCCGGAGCGCTTCGAGGGTGGGCAGATGCCGCTGCACATGCGGCTGCCCAAGCTCCGGGGCTTCCGGAACCCCGCGCACAAGCAGTTCCAGGTGGTGAACCTGGAGAAGCTGGCCGAGCTGTTCCCCGAGGGGGGCGAGGTCACCAAGGCCGACCTGGTCGCCAAGGGCGCGGTGCGCAAGAACGAGCTGGTGAAGGTGCTCGGCGCCGGAGAGATCTCCGTGTCGGTGCAGGTGACCGTGGACAAGGTCTCCGGCTCCGCCAAGGAGAAGATCACCGCCGCTGGCGGCACGGTCACCGAGCTCGTCTGAGCTTGCTGGCCCGACCGGCCGGGGATGCCCTTCGAGGGCATCCCCGGTTGGTCGTTCGGGGAACGTCGTCAATGTGGCGCCGTCAACACAGCGCCGTCGGCCAAGGGACGGTGCCTGAGAGGCGAAACGTGAGACGACACTCCCTAGGGGGGCACGGTCGCCGGTAAGGTGGCGTGCACTGTTGATATCCGTCGATCCTCAAGACCGTCACCTCTCGCGTGGTTGATCGCGGGGGGCGCAGGAGGCACCGTGCTCACCGCGTTCGCCCGGGCGTTTCAGACGCCCGACCTGCGCAAGAAGCTGCTCATCACGCTCGGTATCATCGTGCTCTTCCGTCTCGGAGCGCACATCCCGGTACCGGGCGTCAGCTTTGAGAACGTCAACCAGTGTATGGACGAGGCCGAGAGCAACAGTGGTCTCTTCGGGCTGGTGAACATGTTCAGCGGTGGCGCACTGCTGCAGTTGACCATCTTCGCACTCGGGATCATGCCGTACATCACGGCGAGCATCATCCTGCAGCTGCTGGTTGTCGTGATCCCACGGCTGGAGGCCCTGAAGAAGGAGGGCTCGGCCGGGCAGGCGAAGATCACCCAGTACACCCGTTATCTGACCGTGGCGCTGGGCATTCTCCAGGCCACCGGCCTCGTTGCCACCGCGCGCAGTGGCACCCTGTTCCCGAACTGTGGTGTGGCGGACGAGATCGTTCCCGACGACAGCATCTTCACCACCATGACGATGGTGATCTGCATGACCGCCGGTACCGCGCTGGTCATGTGGCTCGGTGAGGTCATCACCGACAAGGGCATCGGCAACGGCATGTCCATCCTGATGTTCATCTCGATCGCCGCGGGCTTCCCCGGCTCGCTGTGGGCCATCAAGCAGCAGGGCAAGCTGGCCGACGGCTGGATCGAGTTCGCCGCGGTCATCGTCTGCGGTCTGGCCATGGTCGCCCTGGTGGTGTTCGTCGAACAGGCACAGCGCCGCATTCCCGTGCAGTACGCGAAGCGTATGATCGGGCGCCGTTCGTACGGCGGCACGTCCACGTACATTCCGCTGAAGGTCAACCAGGCGGGTGTGATCCCGGTCATCTTCGCGTCGTCGCTGCTCTACATCCCGGCCCTGATCGTGCAGTTCAGCAACTCCAAGGCGGGCTGGGCGACTTGGGTCGAGCAGAACCTCGTCGGCAGCGACAGTCCGGTATACGTGATCACGTACTTCCTGCTGATCGTCTTCTTCGCGTTCTTCTACGTCGCCATCTCCTTCAACCCCGAAGAAGTTGCTGACAACATGAAGAAGTATGGTGGGTTCATCCCGGGCATCCGGGCGGGACGTCCCACCGCGGAGTACCTGAGTTACGTGCTGAACCGCATCACGTGGCCGGGCTCGCTCTACCTGGGTCTGATCGCCCTGGTGCCCACCGTCGCGCTGATCACCCTCAACGCCGACCAGAACTTCCCGTTCGGCGGGACGAGCATCCTCATCATCGTGGGTGTGGGGCTCGAGACGGTGAAGCAGATCGAGAGCCAGCTTCAGCAGCGCCATTACGAAGGGTTCCTCCGCTGATGCGAATCGTCCTCGTCGGACCGCCGGGCGCGGGCAAGGGCACGCAGGCCGCGTACCTTGCCGAGAACCTGTCGATCCCGCACATCTCCACGGGTGATCTCTTCCGAGCCAACATCAGCCAGGGCACCCCGCTCGGGCTTCAGGCCAAGGAATTCATGAACGCGGGCCACCTGGTGCCCGACGAAGTCACCATCGGGATGGCCGAGGACCGCATGCGGCAGGACGACGCCGCCCAGGGCTTTCTGCTGGACGGTTTTCCGCGCAACATCGGCCAGGCCGAGGCCCTGGACGCCTTCCTGTCGGCGCACGGCCTCAAGCTGGACGCCGTGCTCGACCTGGAGGTGCCGGAGGACGAGGTGGTCAAGCGGATCGCCGGGCGCCGGATCTGCCGCAACGACAGCAGCCACGTCTTTCACGCGGAGTACAGCCGGCCCGAGAAGGAAGGCGTGTGCGACGAGTGCGGCGGCCAGCTGTACCAGCGCGAGGACGACAGTGAAGAAACGGTCCGGAAGCGTATCGCCGTGTACCACAGCGAGACCGAGCCGATCATCGACTACTACAAGAAGCAGGGGCTGGTGACCACGATCTCCGCGCTCGGCGCGGTGAACGAGGTGACCGAGCGCGCGATGCACGTGCTCGCGCCCTGACCGCAGCGCTACCGATACGGCCGTGTGCCCCGTGCGGGGCACACGGCCGTATCGTATGAGGGGCGGACGCTCCAGAAGACCCAGGAAGGCATGTCGCATGGTGGAGATCAAGACCCCGGAGCAGATCGCGAAGATGCGGGCGGCGGGGTTGGTCGTCGCCGCGATGCACGAGGCGTGCCGTGCGGCGGCCGTGCCGGGCGCGACCACGAAGGACCTGGACGACGTCGCGGCCAGGGTGCTCGCCGAGCACGGCGCCAAGCCGAACTTCCTGGGGTACGGCGGCTTCACGGGCAACATCTGCACCTCGCCGAACGACGTCGTGGTGCACGGCATCCCGGACACCCGCACGGTGCTGAAGTCCGGCGACATCATCGCCATCGACGCCGGCGCGATCATCGACGGCTGGCACGGCGACGCGGCGATCACCGTATTCGTCGGCGAGGGCCACGCGCCCGAGCTGCACGAGCTGAGCCGGGTCACCGAGGAGTCGATGTGGGCCGGCATCGCCGCGATGCGCAAAGGCAACCGGCTGGTCGACGTCTCCAAGGCGATCGAGGGGTACATCCGCCGCCAGCCGCGTCCCGCGTCGGGCAAGTACGGGATCATCGAGGACTACGGCGGGCACGGCATCGGCTCGCAGATGCACATGGACCCGCACCTGCTGAACTACGTGGACCGGCGGCGCGGCCGGGGGCCCAAGCTGGTGCCCGGCCTCTGCCTGGCGATCGAGCCGATGATCAGCCTGGGCACGGCGAAGACCCATGTGCTGTCCGACGAGTGGACGGTCAAGACCGACGACGGCAGCTGGTCCAGCCACTGGGAGCACTCGGTCGCCGTGACCGAGGAGGGCCCGCTGGTGCTGACCGCGCCGGACGGCGGGAAGGCGAAGCTGGCGGAGTACGGGATCACCGCGGCGCCCGATCCGCTCGCCGTCGGCTGAACGGCTGTCGGGCTGCCGCTGCGGCATGTGCTTATCGATCTTGTTTGCGGGGGAGACTACCCGAATTCGTCTTTCCGAGGGCCGTGACGTAGACTGGCTCGTCGGTCCAGGTCTACCCGTATGCCCTGGACCACCCCAGGTAGCCGATCCCGGAAGGTGAAGCGCTCAAGTATGGCCAAAAAACAAGGGGCCATCGAAATCGAGGGCACGGTCGTCGAGTCGCTCCCGAACGCCATGTTCAAAGTGGAGCTTCAGAACGGTCACCAGGTCCTCGCGCACATCAGCGGCAAGATGCGGATGCACTACATCCGTATCCTTCCCGACGACCGGGTCGTGGTGGAACTCTCCCCTTACGACCTGACTCGCGGGCGGATCGTCTACCGCTACAAGTAGATCTTGTCTGGCGCCCCGCGTTCCGTGGGGTGACGGGCCCTGACCCGGAGAACCTCGATTTCATGAAGGTCAAGCCGAGCGTCAAGAAGATCTGCGACAAGTGCAAGGTGATCCGCCGCCACGGCCGGGTCATGGTCATCTGCGACAACCTGCGCCACAAGCAGCGCCAGGGCTGAAGCAGTACCGACCGATCCTTCGCACCTCGCATTTCTCGCGCGACGCAAGCGATAAGTACATACGCAGTTCACCCGGCCCCCCGCTCGTGATCCGTCACCTGCCGGTGGGGACGACACCCCCGGTCGGAGGCCGGGGACCCGTCGCGCAAGCCGTACGTCCGGCTTGACGGGAGTGGTGCTGCGGAAGACCTCCGTCTCATTCATCAGGAGCCACATTCATGGCACGCCTCTCAGGCGTTGACCTCCCGCGCGAAAAGCGCGTCGAGGTCGCTCTCACCTACGTCTTCGGTATCGGGCGCACCCTCGCCCAGCGGACCCTGAGCGAGACCGGGGTCGACCCGGACACCCGCGTCCGGGACCTGGCCGAGGAAGACCTGGTCAAGATCCGCGAGTACGTGGACGGCAACATCCAGACCGAGGGTGACCTCCGTCGGGAGATCCAGGCCGACATCCGCCGCAAGGTCGAGATCGGCTGCTACGAGGGTCTGCGGCACCGTCGCGGCCTGCCCGTCCACGGTCAGCGCACCAAGACCAACGCCCGCACCCGCAAGGGCCCGCGTCGCGCCATCGCCGGTAAGAAGAAGCCGGGCAAGAAGTAGTCCGCAGCGGACACGCTGACTAGCGGTCCCAGCTGTTGGACCGACCACCTCCATTGGAGTAAATGCTTATGCCTCCGAAGGGCCGTACGGCCGGCGCCAAGAAGGTGCGCCGCAAGGAGAAGAAGAACGTCGCCCACGGGCACGCTCACATCAAGAGCACGTTCAACAACACCATCGTCTCGATCACCGACCCGACCGGCAACGTGATCTCCTGGGCCTCGGCCGGGCACGTCGGCTTCAAGGGCTCGCGCAAGTCGACCCCGTTCGCCGCCCAGATGGCCGCGGAGAACGCCGCCCGCCGCGCGCAGGAGCACGGCATGCGCAAGGTCGACGTCTTCGTCAAGGGCCCCGGCTCCGGCCGTGAGACCGCGATCCGCTCCCTCCAGGCCACCGGCCTCGAGGTGGGTTCGATCCAGGACGTCACCCCGACCCCGCACAACGGCTGCCGCCCGCCGAAGCGCCGCCGGGTCTGACGCCCGAGCCGTAGTCGCGCTGCCCGCAGTACGCGCGGTAGCTGCGGCAGCGGAAAAGCAAGCACATCAGGGGTGCGGGCGGTACGGGTCCACTTCGGGCCGTGCCGCCCGTATCCTTGCAGTACGGCATCAAATAGTGGTTGCCGAAGACTGGAGGCACAATCTCATGCTGATCGCTCAGCGCCCCTCTCTGACCGAAGAGGTCGTCGACGAGTTCCGCTCCCGGTTCGTGATCGAGCCGCTGGAGCCGGGCTTCGGCTACACCCTCGGGAACTCCCTGCGGCGTACGCTCCTCTCCTCGATTCCCGGTGCGGCTGTGACCAGCATCCGGATCGACGGGGTCCTGCACGAGTTCACCACCGTGCCGGGCGTCAAGGAGGACGTCACCGACCTCATCCTCAACATCAAGAGCCTCGTCGTCTCCTCGGAGCACGACGAGCCGGTCGTGATGTACCTGCGCAAGCAGGGCCCCGGCCTGGTCACGGCGGCGGACATCGCGCCGCCGGCCGGTGTCGAGGTGCACAACCCCGACCTGGTCCTCGCCACGCTCAACAACAAGGGCAAGCTGGAGATGGAGCTGACCGTCGAGCGCGGTCGCGGCTACGTCTCGGCCGTGCAGAACAAGCAGGTCGGCCAGGAGATCGGCCGCATCCCGGTCGACTCCATCTACTCGCCGGTTCTCAAGGTCACCTACAAGGTCGAGGCGACCCGAGTCGAGCAGCGCACCGACTTCGACAAGCTGATCGTCGACGTCGAGACCAAGCAGGCCATGCGCCCGCGTGACGCGATGGCCTCGGCGGGCAAGACGCTGGTCGAGCTGTTCGGTCTGGCGCGCGAGCTGAACGTCGACGCCGAGGGCATCGACATGGGCCCGTCGCCGACGGACGCGGCGCTCGCCGCGGATCTGGCGCTGCCGATCGAGGAGCTGGAGCTGACGGTCCGCTCGTACAACTGCCTCAAGCGCGAGGGCATCCACTCCGTGGGCGAGCTGGTGGCCCGCTCCGAGGCCGATCTGCTGGACATCCGCAACTTCGGTGCGAAGTCGATCGACGAGGTCAAGGCGAAGCTGGCCGGCATGGGCCTGGCCCTCAAGGACAGCCCGCCCGGATTCGACCCGACGGCCGCCGCCGACGCGTTCGGCACGGACGACGACGCCGACCAGGGCTTCGTGGAGACCGAGCAGTACTGATCTTCCGCCTGCGGCGGAGGCGGGCCGGGACCTGTCGGGTCCCGGCCCGCACCCCCGCCCGCGGACCACGCACGGTCCGCGGGCATTCCGGGGCGGCGCGTGCCGCCTCGGGCCCGTACGGGCAGCAGCCCGTGCGGACCCTGACACCGGTACCTGATACGGCCGGTGCAGAGACCCAAGGAGAAAGACATGCCGAAGCCCACCAAGGGTGCCCGTCTGGGCGGCAGTGCCGCGCACCAGAAGGCGATGCTGGGGAACCTCGCGACCAGCCTCTTCGAGCACGGCCGCATCACCACGACCGAGGCGAAGGCACGCCGCCTGCGCCCGTTCGCGGAGCAGCTGATCACCAAGGCGAAGAAGGGCGACCTTCACAACCGGCGGCTGGTCATGCGTACGGTCCTGGACAAGAGCGTGGTCCACACGCTGTTCACCGAGATCGGCCCGCGCTACGAGAACCGGCCCGGTGGCTACACCCGTATCACCAAGATCGGCCCGCGCCGCGGCGACAACGCGCCGATGGCGGTCATCGAGCTGGTCGAGGCGCTGACCGTGCAGCAGGCGGCGGTCGGCGAGGCCGAGGCGGCGACGAAGCGGTCGGCGAAGGACGCGGCGGGTGACGACGCGGTCGCGGAGCTGAAGAAGGACAAGGCTCCGGCGGACGCGGCCGAGGCCGACGACGCGGCGGAGTCGAAGGACGACGCGAAGGACGACGCGAAGGACGAGGCGAAGGACGCGTAGGCGTTCTGAGCTGTGCACGTCGGCGGGTCCGCTCCGGTCGGAGCGGGCCCGCTGGTGTGTCAGGGGAGCGGCAGGAGCGGGCTCGTCTTCAGGGCCGGGTAGGGCCCGGGCAGTTGCAGGAGCCTGCCGTGTGTGCGGTGTGTCCGCGAACTGTTACGTCGGGTAGCACCCGTTCGAGGTAAGGGGGCCAGTGGTGCGGGTGAGAGGATCGGCTCGTGAGCGACGACGTGGAGCCCGGGTTCGTGCGGGTGCGGCTTGATCTGTCCTACGACGGCAAGGGCTTCTCCGGCTGGGCCCGCCAGCGGGAGCGGCGCACCGTGCAGGGCGAGCTGGAGGAGGCCCTGCGCGTCGTGCTGCGGCTGGACGCTCCGGTGGAGCTGACCGTCGCGGGCCGCACCGACGCGGGGGTGCACGCGCGGGGGCAGGTCGCCCACGTGGACCTGCCGGAGGCCGTCTGGGCCGAGCAGGGTGAGCACGGCGAGCAGCTGCGGCGCAGGCTGGCGGGGCGGCTCCCGATGGACGTACGGGTGTGGCGGTCCGCCGCGGCCCCCGCGCACTTCAACGCCCGCTTCTCCGCGATCTGGCGCCGCTACGCCTACCGCGTCAGCGACCACCCCGGCGGCGTGGACCCGCTCCAGCGCGGCCATGTGCTGTGGCACAACTGGCCGCTGGACCTGGACGCCATGAACGCCGCCGCCGGACTGCTGCTGGGCGAGCACGACTTCGCCGCGTACTGCAAGAAGCGCGAGGGCGCCACGACGATCCGTACGCTGCGGCGGCTGAGCTGGGTGCGGCGGGCGGACGGCGTGCTGGAGGCGACCGTCCAGGCGGACGCCTTCTGCCACAACATGGTGCGTGCGCTGGTCGGCGCGATGCTGTTCGTCGGGGACGGGCACCGGCCGCCCGAGTGGCCCGGGCAGGTGCTGGCGGCGGGCGTACGGGACTCGGCCGTGCACGTCGTACGGCCGCACGGGCTGACCCTGGAGGAGGTCGGCTATCCGGCGGCGGGGGAGCTGGCGGCCCGCAACCGGGAAGCGCGGAACAGGCGGACACTTCCCGGCGCGGGCGCGGGCGCGGGCTCAGGCGCGAGCGCGGGCCCGGCTGCGGGCTGCTGCTGAACTCAGAGGTTGTCGCCCCAGCCGCCCTGGATCATGGTCTGGAAGGCCCAGGCGCCTTCTCGTCTGATCAGGATGTCCGCGTACCGCATCCGCTGGGTGTGGCCCTCGGCGGTCATGGTCGAGTCGGTGAAGACGACGGCCATGGCGGCGGAGAGGAAGACCGGCGTCCGTACCGAGTCGAAGGTGAGGTCCTCGCCGCCGTCGCCCATCACCTGGGTCATGGTCTCGATGAACTGCGCCCGGTCCCACTGGGCCGAGCGGCCGTTCCCCGCGGAGTCGTCGCTCACGAGGTTGAGCGGGAAGACCGCCATGTCGGCCATGCGCTCGACCTTCCGCCGGGCACTGAGGGCGTCGTACTCGGCGAACCAGGCGTCCAGGCTCTTCCGGTCCTCGTCGGTGGGCTCGTATCCGGTGTCGGGTAGAACGGGCATGTGTGCTCCCCACTACGGGCGGTGCCCGCAATAGTCAAGTTTGATTACATCGAGACGGTAGCTCGCCTTTCGCAGGTAGTCAAGTTTGAATAGTCATTTTCCCCGCACGACACCCCGGCTCCCGCACCTACTCCGCCCCTCCGGAGCGCGACGCGGGCTTCATCTCCAGCGGCACGCCCAGCCGGTTGAGCGCGTTGATCAGCGCGACCTGGAGCACCAGGTGCCCGCGCTCCGCCTCGTCGGGGAAGCGCGCGCACAGCTCCCGCCACACCTCCTCGTCCACACTGGGGCCCAGGGTGACCGCCTCGGTGTAGGCGAGGGCGGCCCGCTCCCGCTCGTCGAAGAGCAGCGACTCCTCCCAGACCGGCAGCTGGTCCAGCCGGTCCTGGCGCTCACCGAGGCCGCGCAGCTCGCGGACGTGGAGGTCGACGCAGTAGACGCAGCCGTTCAGCTGCGAGGCCCGGATCTTGACCAGCTCGCGCACGGTCGCCTCCAGCGGTCCGGTGCGGATCGCGGCGTCCGTACGGCCGATCGCCTGGTACGGCTCCGGCGCCGCTGTGCTGAGATCCATCCGTGCCATCACGTGCTCCTCTGCTGTCCGGTCTGCTGTGTCCGGCGGCGTACGACGCCGTGTTCTCGCCAGGGAGACGGGACAGCCCTGCCGGGTGTGACGGCGTACGCGCGACGGCCCCGCGGCGGGCTCAGAGGTGCGCGAGCTTCGAGGGGGTCATCTGCCGCCGGTACGCGGCGATCCGGCCGCCGCGCAGCACCACCGTGTCGACGCAGTGCACGGCACCCTCGCGGCGGCACAGCAGCGCGGGCTCGCCGCCGACCTCCACCACCGCCGCGCGCAGCCGCAGCCGGTCCCGCCCCACCCGCAGCAGCACCTCCGCGACGCGCCGCCCGCCCACGATCGGCTTGCGGGCCGCGAAGACCTCGCCGCCGCCGTCCGTGAGGTAGACCGCGTCCGGGTCCAGCAGCCGCACCAGCACCTCCAGGTCCCCGGCCTCGTACGCCGTGCGGAAGGCCAGCAGCACCCGCTCGCGCTCGGCGCGCGGTGCCCCGGTACCGGCCTCGCCCGCCGCCCTGGCCGAGGCGACCTTGCGGCGGGCGCGGGAGAGGAGCTGGCGGGTCGCGGCCGGGGTGCGGTCCAGCACCCCGGCGATGCGCGGCGTCTCCAGCGCGAACACGTCGCGCAGCACGAAGGCGACGCGCTCCGGCGGGTTCAGCCGCTCCATGACCAGCATCATGGCCGCGCCCACGGACTCGTCGACCAGCACCGGCTGCGCCGCGTCCGGCCCGGTCAGCAGGGGTTCGGGCAGCCAGGGGCCGACGTACTCCTCGCGGCGCACGCGGGCCGACCGGAGGATGTCGTACGCCCGGCGCGCCGCGACCGTCACCAGCCAGGCGCGCCGGTCCGCGATCTCGGCCGGCGGGGTCCGCGTCGTGCGCAGCCAGACATCCTGGACGACGTCCTCGGCGTCCGCGACGCTGCCCAGCAGGCGGTAGGCCACGCCGAAGACGGCGGGGCGGTGCTCCTGCCACTCGTCGCCCGGCATCCCCCGCATGCCGGAGGGGCTTTGCTGCTCGTCGGTCACAGGCGGATTCAACCACCGGCCGTCGGCCGGTGCCGTGTCCGGCGAGGTTCAGCCGCTCGCCCCCCGGCGTGGACGGGGGAGGGGCCGCAGGGCGGGCACGCGCCGGGCCGCCGTGCTACCGGGCGCCCCCGCCGGGCACCGCGGCGGTCTCCCCGGCCAGGGCCTCGCGCAGCAGCTCGTAGCCGGGGGCCAGGCGGTGCAGCCCCGCCTCCAGGGCCCCGTCGTCGCCGGTGACCAGCGGGTGCTGGAGGCTGCCCAGGACGCGGGCCTGGCCGTCGGCGGCGGTCGCTGCCGCGTTGAGGCCCAGCATGTCCAGACAGGCGGCGGCGTCGGCCAGCCGGCGGGCGCCGACCGGAACGCCGAACGTCGCCAGCAGCGTCCGGATGCCCGGCGCGAGCCCTGTGCGCACCTGTCCGGCCAGCGCCTCGACGGCGGCGGCCCCGCCGAGCGTGCCCGGCGGGACCGGCAGGTCCGTGCGGCCCGCCAGCCAGCGGACGGCGTCCGGCAGCGACCGCCGCAGGGCGTCCTCGACGGTGACCTCGCGTTCCCTGACGAAGCCGGTACGCAGCACGAACGGGGTGTCGATGTAGGTGACCGCGCTGCCCCGCCAGGAGTCGAGGAAGGCGGCGGTGGGCAGGGTCGCGTACGGGTGGCCGTGCGGGTCGTGCAGCAGGACGCGCTGCGTGTCCGCCTCCAGCACCACGAGGTAGTGGTCGGCCACGTCCTCGTCCGGCTGGGCGGAGGTGCCCGGCTGGAAGGTGTGGCATTGGTACGGCAGCAGCCCGATGTCCAGCGGTCCGGCCAGTACGGGGCCACGGGCGCACGCGGCGCGCAGGCGGTCGAGCGCCTCGTCGGGTGTGCCCCCGTCGGAGCGCTCGCAGCGCAGGCCGAGCAGGGCGACGGCCGCGTCGAGACCGGCCTCCGGGTCCCAGCCGCACGGGTCGAACAGCGGCAGGGTACCGGCGGCCAGCTGGACGCCGAAGGGGGAGCCGGTCAGCGTCTCGATGACACCGGGCGAGGGGGCTCGGCGGCCGAGCACCATCGCGAGGGAGTCGCTGTAGCAGTAGGCGGCGGAGCCGGAGTAGGTGAGCATGCGAAGACCTTCGGTCGTACGGACGGGACGCAGGCCGGGAACGCGGCGGCAGCCGCCGGGCCCTACGGGGTGAGGGGCTGCTGGAGTTCCGTCACCCACTCGGCGCTGTCCTCGGGGCAGGCCAGGGACACCTCGCGGGTGTAGCCGACGGAGCGCTGCCCGTTCGCGTCGATCCAGCGGGCCAGTGCCTGGGCAGAGGTGAGGACGTCGTCCATCGGGCCGCGGTGTACGAGGACGGCGGCGCGCGCGACGGCGGGCAGCCGGACGATTCGCGCGCCCCCGGTGTCCGGTACGCCCCCGGAGCCCAGCGTGTCCACCGCGACCGGCAACCCGGCGTGCACGGCGATCGTGCCGTCCGCGGCGTCCTCGTACCGGGCGATGCCGGGACCGGTGGGCGACACCCCGGCGGCCTCCAGGCGGCTGCACAGCTCGTCGAAGAGGGGGCCGACCACCGGCCCGATCTGCTGGGGGTCGAAGTCTGCGGCGGTGCCGGTGAGCACGGCCAGGCGCAGCGGCGGCAGACTCCTGATGACGACGTCTTCCTCGGTGGGCATGCGGCCCTCGCTCTCGATCGTCCGGAGCCTCGCCTCGACCTGGGTCAGCCGGGCCGCCGCGTCGGCCATGGCCGTGCGCAGCTCCGCCTGCCGAAGCCGCAGCATGCCGCGCAGCTCCGCCACGCTGACCCGCTCGTGCAGCACCGTCTCGACCTGCTGGAGGCTGAAGCCCAGCTCCTTGAGGGCGATGACGCGGTTGAGCTGGGTGAGCTGCGCGGCCTGGTAGTAGCGGTAGCCGCTGGACGGGTCGACGTGGGCGGGGCGCAGCAGCCCGATGGCGTCGTAGTGACGCAGCATGCGGACGGACACGCGGCCGTGTGTGGCGAACTCTCCGATGGTGAACATGACGTCTCCCAGTGCAGGGCCTCACACGGGGGGAGAGTCAACCGCAGGGAAGGCCGATGCCTCAGAACATCCCGTTGTCGTTCGCCGCCGTGTCCGGGATGTCCTGCTGGACGTCCCAGTGTTCGACGATTTTGCCGTCCGCCAGCCGGAAGATGTCCACGGACGCCTTGCCCCGGTCGTCGGGGGACATCGCCATCCGGCTGTGCATCACGACGAGGTCGCCCTCGGCGACGAAGCGCTTCGGTTCGAGGATCAGCTGCGGGAAGGCGCTGACGAAGCCGACGAACGACTCCGGGCCGTCCTTCGCCCGGGGGTTGTGGTTGATGTAGGTGGGGCCGACGTACTTCGCGACGGCTTCGGCGGGCTGCCTCTCGGCGAAGGCCAGCCGGACGAAGGACTCGACGGTCCGCTTGTTCTGCTCCGCATCGGTCATCGTTCCATCTCACCAACCCGTCGGCGGGGCGGGAAGATCAAGCCGTGTCAGAGCTGTGGTGCGGCAGGTCAACTCTTCGTGCGGCGGCCGTCACTCAGGCGCGCCCGGACCGCCCGCGCCGCCCTGCCCGCCTGCCCCGCCCGGACTGCCCGGACCGCCTGCGCCGCGCAGCCAGGAGCTGAGCTGGGTGCGCGAGCGCACCCCCAGCTTGCGGTAGACGCGGGTGAGGGACGCCTCGATGGTCTTCACGCTCAGGAACATCCGGGTGGCCACCTCCTGGTTGGTGGCCCCCTCGCCGACGAGCAGGGCGATGCGCTCCTCGCTCTCCGTCAGCAGCCCCGGCGCCCGCGCCGGGCCGGCCTCGCCGCCCCAGGGGCCGCCCCCCACACCGCCGGGGTCGAACGCGTCCAGGCCGCGCCCCGCCTGCTCCGCCCACGGCCGGGCGTCGCAGCGGGTGAAGAGGGCCAGCGCCTCGTCCACCGCGTGCCGGGCCGCCGCGTGCCGCCGCCGGCGCCGTTCGATACGGGCCTGCTCCAGTAGGCAGTGGCCGGTCTCCAGCGGCTGCCCCAGCGCGGTGAAGCGCTTGATCGCGCCGCCCAGCAGCTCCAGCGCGCCCTCGGGGTCGCCGCGCGCGATCCGTACGGCCGCCTCCGCGCGGTCGAGCTGGCCGGTGACCGCCCCGCCCCGGGTACGGCCGCCCAGCGCGGCCCGTGCGGCGCGGATGACCTCCTCCGCCTGGTCCGGTTCGCCCAGCGCTGCGAGCCCGGCGGCCAGGTCGCCGTGCCAGCGCTGCACCTGCGGTGAGGAGAGGCCCTGGGACCGGTCGAGGGCCTGGATGCTGCGCAGCGTCCGTACGGCGCCCCGTACGTCCCCGGTGCGCAGCCGGGCCACGCCCAGCACGTGCAGGTGGCGGGGGTGGAAGATCGCGTCGCGCTCCTGCTCGGAGGCGCGCAGCCCGCGTTCGGCGTAGCCGGTGGCGCGGGCGATGGTGCCGCCCGCCAGTTCCGCTACGGCCGCGTTGTACCAGCCGGGGCCGGGGCTGAGGGAGGCCTCCTCGGCGATGCGGACGGCGCGGTCCGCGAAGTCCAGGGCCTCCCGGCAGCGGCCCATCCGCACCGAGACCTCCGAGAGGCCGCGCAGCACGTGGACGACCTCCTCGCCGGTGCCGCGCTCGACCATGGCCAGCATGCGTAAGAGTTCCTCGCGCGCGTCCTCGAGCCGGTCGTCGAAGACGGCGAAGCGGGCGGCGAAGAAGCGCGGTGCCACGTGCATCAGGCCGCGCAGCGGCGGCTGGGGCAGGCGCAGGGCGCGCTCCAGGTGCGCGTCGTAGTCGGAGTGGCCCATGATCCGGGCGGTCATCGCCCGGTTGGTGAGCGCCATCGCCTCGGTGGCGGTGTCCCCGGCCGCCCGGGCGTGCTCCCGGGCGCGGTCCGACTCCCGTGCGCTGCGCCCGGGCTGGCCGTCCACGAGCGCGGCCCAGGCCAGCCGGAGCCGCACCAGGGCCAGCAGCGCCGGATCTCCCTCGGCGTCCAGGAGCGCGGCGGCGAGGATCTCGTCCATCTCGCCCAGGCCTTGACCGGAGAGGTCGATGAGCGCGATCCGCACGCGTACGCGCTGCGAGGTGGTGGAGTCGGCGGCGAGTACGGCGTCCGCCGCCCGGTGCACCAGCTCGGGCAGCCCGGCGAAGGCGCCCGCCTCGGCGGCGGCGACCAGCCATTCGAGGCGCTGCGCGTCGAGTGCGCCCGGCGTGCGGTCGGCCGCCAGCAGGTACAGCTCGGCGGCCATCCGGTGCGAGCCCTGCCGGGCGGCGGCCTCGGCGGCGGTGACCAGGGAGCGGGCCACCTCGGCGTCCGGGCCGGACTGGGCCAGCGCTCGGTGGCGTATCCGGCCGGCGGCGTCGGGGACGACGGCGGCCAGGGCGGTGTGCACCTCGGCGCGGTGGGCGGCGTCGGCGTACTCGGCCAGTACGGTGCCGACGGCGGGCGGGGTGAAGCGCAGGTCGCTGCCCTCGGTGACGAGCAGTCCGGCCGCGGTGGCGAGCCGGATGTCGTGCGCGGCGTCCGTACGGCCCGCGCGCAGCAGCAGCGGGAGGGTGGGACGGGCCGCGAACGCCGCCGTCAGCAGCGTCTCGCGGGTCTCTGCGGGCAGGGTGTCCAGGCGCTCGCTGATGAGGGCGTGCACGCGCTGGGGGAGCGGGGCGGGGCGCCAGTGGCGGGGGATGCGGTCGGTGAAGGCGCCGCCCAGGGCGAGTGCCAGGTAGGGGTTGCCGCCGGAGTCGGCGTGCAGCTTGTTGGCGACGCGGGCCGGGAGGCCGTACTGCTCCAGGAGTTCGGCCAGCACGTCCGGGGCCAGCGGCGGCACGGCCAGCTCGACGGAGGTGGGGGTCGGCGACCAGAGCGGGGCGCCGTCGGGGGCGGCGGGGCGGTGGGCGCCCGCCGTGCCCAGGGCGCCGGGCGGCAGGCGTCCGGCGGGGAGGTATCCGGCGGGGAGGTACTCGGTGGGCAGGTGCTCGGTGGGGAGGTGGCGCGCGGGGCGGTGCGGGTCGCGCTCGCGCGCGACGCGGACGGCGGGGTCCGGCGCGCCCGGCGTGCTCGCCGCGTCCGCCGTGTCCGCGCCCGCCGCGCCCGCCGGGGGAGCCGCCCCGCGCAGCCGTACGGCCGGGCCGCCGCCCGTCGGCCAGCGGCCCGCCACCACCGCCCGTACGCCCCGGCCGGTCAGCCGCCGGGCCGCGTAGCGGACGGCTCCGACCGAGGCGGTGTCCAGCCACTGCGCGTCGTCGATGAGCACCAGCACGCGCTGCCGTGCAGCGCACCGCCCCAGGAGTTCGCGCCAGGCGAGCTGGCAGACCGCCTGCGCCTCGCCGGGGGCGGTGGCGCGGCGGTCGCCCAGCGCGATGCCGTGGAGCGCGGTGCGCAGCGGTTCGGGGAGCTGGGCGAGACGGTCGCCGGGCACCTGGCCGAGCAGGTCGGCGAGCCCGGCGTAGGGAATCCAGCGTTCGGTCTCGGCCCCGGCGGCGCGCAGGACCAGTTCGCCGCGGGCGGCGGCCGTCGCGCCGACCGTCTCCATCAGGGCGGTCTTGCCGATGCCGCTCGGTCCCGTCAGTACGGCGCTGCCGTTGGCGGCCAGCCGGGCTTCGAGGGCGGTCAGCAGTGCGGCGCGGCCGACCAGTGGCGGTGGCGGGGGCAGCGGCGGCCCGGTGGTGGCGTGCTCGGTGCGGTCGCTGTCGCCGTCGGGCTCGCGGTGCCTGCTGCGGTCGCTGCGCCTGCTGCGCGCGCTGTGCCTGGTGTGACCGACGGGACCGGCGTGATCGGCGGATTCGGCGGATTCGGCGATGGGTTCCCCCTCCGGCACGGGCGGGACATCGCGCCGACCCTACCGACCCCACCCGCGATTGTCAGCGGCGTCGCAACCCCGGGAGCCATCCGGAATGCGGACCTCGGCGGCCGGTCAGCAGGAATCCGTGCGGAGGGCGCCGGTGTGCAGGGGAGTGCACACCGGCGCCCTCGCACAGCGGCTGGGATCAGGCCACGTCGACCGTCGTGTCGTCGATCACGAAGGACGTCTGGAGGTAGGCGTCCTCCTTCCCGGCGAAGCGGATCTGGATGTCCTGGCCCGCGTACTCGGCCAGATCCAGGGCCTGCTTCTGGTAGCCGCTGCCCGAGTCCGTGTTGGAGTAGGTCTTCAGGGTGTCCAGCACGGTCGTGCCGCCCGCGTTGAGCACCTGCACCTCGAAGGTGTCGTACGCGGTGCCCGGCGCCTCGTCGGTGTCGATGTGCAGGTGGAAGCCGAGCGAGTACTGCGCGCAGCCCGCCGGGAGCGAGACACGCTGCTGGAGGGTGTCGCTGTGCGTGCTGCCGCGCCCGTTCAGCCAGGCGTTCCAGCTGCCGGTGCGCGGGGCCTGGCCGGACGCCTGCCACTGCCCGATCACGTACTGGGTCGCGGTCCACCCGGTGGCGCCGGACTCGAAGCCGGGGTTGGCGAGCTTCTGGCCCGGGTTCGCGCAGTCGCCGCCACCGCCGCCGGTGACCGTCAGGGCGAAGGTGACGCTGTGCTCGGCGGAGGGCGAGGTGCCCTTGAGGGTGATCGTGTGCGTGCCGGAGGGGGTGCTCGCCGAGGTCGTGAGGGTGAGGCCGGACGAGTCCCCGGTGGTGACCGCGGCCGGGTCGAAGGCGGCCCGGACTCCGCTGGGCAGGCCCGCGGCGCTCAGCTGGATGTTCTCGGCGGAGCCCTTGGCGATCGCGGTGGACACCTTGGTGCCGGTGGCCTGGCCCGCCTCGACCGTACGGGCGTCGGGGCTGGCGGCCAGGGTGAAGTCGTTGTCCGGGTCGGGGTCGCCGCCGCCGTCGTTCACCACGCGCAGCAGCTTGTTGGGTGAGCCGGTGCCCGGGTTCTGCACCACGCCGTCGGTGGCGTTCTCCACCAGGTAGTCGCGGATCTGCTGCGGGGTCCAGGCCGGGTGGGCGCCCGCCACCAGCGCGGCGGCACCGGCTGTGTGCGGCGAGGCCATCGAGGTGCCGCTGATGGTGTTCCGCGCGCTGTCCCCGGTGTTCCAGGCCGAGGTGATGTCGGTGCCCGGGGCGAAGAGGTCCAGGCAGCTGCCCTTGTTGGAGAAGACCGACCGGGTGTCGTTGCGCGCGGTCGCGCCGACCGTGATGGCCTCGGCCACCTTGGCGGGCGAGGTGTTGCAGGCGTTGGCGTCGTCGTTGCCCGCCGCCAGCGCGTAGGTGATCCCGGCCTGGATGGAGCCGCGTACGGCGCTGTCGAGGGTGGGCGAGGAGCCGCCGCCCAGGCTCATGTTGGCCACCGAGGTGTCGGCCGCGTTCGCCGTCACCCAGTCGACGCCCGCGATGACGCCCGCGTTGCTGCCGCTGCCCTGGCAGTCGAGCACCTTGACGGCGACCAGCCGCGCGCTCTTGGCGACGCCGTAGGACGTGCCTCCCGTGGTGCCCGCGACGTGGGTGCCGTGGCCGTTGCAGTCGGTGTTGTTGCTGTCGACGGTGTTGGTGCCCCAGCTGGCGCGGCCGCCGAAGTCGGTGTGGGTGGTGCGGATTCCGGTGTCGATGACGTACGCGGTGACGTTCGCGGAGGTGTCCGGGTAGGTGTAGCTGGCGTCCAGCGGCAGCTGGGCCTGGTCGACCCGGTCCAGGCCCCAGGACGGCGGGTTGGGCTGGGTGCCCAGGGCCCGTACCCGCTGGTCGGCCTCCACGCGGGCGACCGCCGGGTCGGCGGCCAGTTCGCGCGCGGACGCCTCGTCCGTACGGAGGGCGAAGCCGTGCAGGGCGGCGGAGTAGGTACGGGTGACCTCGCCGCCGTGTTCGGCGGCCAGGCTCCTGGCCGTGCCGGCGACCGCCGGGTCGCCCTTGAGCGTGACGAGGTAGCTGCCCTTGATCCGGTCGGGGCTGTGGGTGCCGACGACGGTGCCCTCGGGAGTGCCGCCGTCCGCGGCGAGCGCGGGGCTGGCCACGGCGGCGCCGGTGAGCATCGCGGCCACGGTGGCGGCCGTGAGCGCGCACTTGGCGGCGAGGCGTGCGGTCAGGCGTGCGGCGGGTCGTCCGGCAGGTCGTCTTCGGGACAGGGTCCGGGTCCTGGGTTTCATGGGGTCCTCACTTCGGGAGCGGTCATTACTCGACGTGGGGGGTGCGTCGCGTCGGGTCCGGCGGGGAAGGGGCGCGCGGTGCGGTGGTACGAGCGGTGCGGCTGCGCTGCGGCTGCGTCCGTGGCTGCGGCTTGGCGCCGCGCGTCCTGCCGGACCGGTCATGACGTCCGGTCTGGGGTGCGAACCAGTGCTGGGTCAGGCGCTCTCAGGGCGTGTCGTAGCCCAGGGTGTAGCCGCCGCCGCCCGAATAGGCGTGCACCTGATAGCGGTAGTAGCCCGCGGTGCCGCTGTAGCTCAGCTCCTCGTCGGCCTCCGGGGTGGCGCCCTGGTCGACCTCGGCCCAGCTCGAACCGTTCCACTTCTGGAGGTAGAGGTCGAAGTCCGTGCCGTCCGGGGCGTCCAGGCAGGCGCGGTGGGTGCCGGAGGTGCCGGCGTAGTAGTAGCTGCCGTCCGGCTGGATGGCGGTGCCGCCGCTGGTCAGGTTCCCGGTGCGCTGGGTCTGGAGGCCGGAGCAGCTGGAGGTGCCGTTGACGGTGAGGGTGTAGTCCGCGCTGCTGCTGGTCTCGCCGCCCGTCCCGGTGATCTTCAGCGGGTAGCGGCCCGAGGGCGCGTCGTTCGCGGCGGTCAGGGTCACGCTCGCACTCCCGCCGGAGGTCACCGTCTCCGGCGAGAACGACGCGGTGACGCCCTTGGGCAGGCCGGCCGCGGACAGCCGCAGCTGCTGCGGGTCCCCCTTGGTCGTACGGGTGGCGACGGCGGCGGTCACGCTGCCCCCGGCGTCCAGCGTCCCGGCGGCCGGATCGACCGACACCGTGAAGCCGTTCGCCGACTGCGACCCGCCCATCGTCCACAGCGCGTACGCGATGGCGTCCGCGTTGCGGTTGAGCGCGGTGTCGTTGATGTTGCTCGTGGTGTCGCACGAGGAGTGGTAGCAGCGGTCGAACGCCTGCCCCGACGTACCGCCCCACAGCTGGGCCTGGGCCGCGGTCTTGCGGCCCTCGGCGCCGGTGAAGGTGCCGCCCGCGGCGATGCCGACCCGGATGAACGGGCCGTAGTCGCTGCGGCCGTCGAAGTCGGTGCCGCGGGTGGGCACGCCGATCGAGGTGAAGTAGTCCTCGAGCACGTTCTCCATCTCCGCCGAACCCGCCGGGCCGGGGCCGGAGCCGGTGCCGTCGGAGTTGTCGCCGTCGTAGAGGAAGTAGCCCGCGTTCGGCGAGCCGACCATGTCGAAGTTGTAGTAGCCGTCGATCCGGGCGCGCTCCGCTGCGGGCAGCTGGTTGACGTAGTGCGTCGAGCCGATCAGGCCCAGCTCCTCCGCGCCCCACCAGGCGAACCGCAGGTGCTTGTCCGGCTGGTGGCCCGAGCGGGCCACCTCGAGCGCCACCTCCAGGATGGCCGCCGAGCCGCTGCCGTTGTCGTTGATGCCCGCGCCGCCGCTCACGCTGTCCAGGTGGGCACCGGCCATCAGCACCTGCTCGGCGTTGCCGCCGGGCCAGTCCGCGACGAGGTTGTAGCCCGTGCGCCCGGAGTAGGAGAAGGACTGCACCTGGGTCTGGAAGCCGACGGCGTCCAGCTGCTGCCGCACGTAGTCGATCGACGCCTTGAAGCCGGGCTGGCCGTGCGCCCGGTTGCCGCCGTTCGCGTTGGCTATCTGCTGGAGCTGGCTGAGATGCCCCTTCACGTTGGTCAGCGAGATGTCCGGCACGGCGGCGGCGGCGGACGCGCCGCGCTCGGCCGTACCCGCGGCGGGCGCCGCCGACGCGCTGCCCGTGAGGGCCAGGCCCGGCAGGGACAGCGCCAGGGCCGCGACGGACGCGGCGAGGGCCCGGCCGGGGGATCTTCGCGGCAGCCGGCCGGCCGCCCCGCGTGACGAGCGTGGTGCACGGGACTTCGCGGGGTGGTCCGCACGGTCCGCACGGACAGGTCTCACGCGTCTCAGCATCCCGTCCTCCCTTCCTCGGTCCGCCCCTTCCGGCCGATCGGGCCGTACGCAGGGGCGTGGGCCGCCGTGGCCCACGCCAGAGGCTAGGAAGGGAGCGGGCGGGCGGAATCGGGGAAAACCCTTGCGACCCCCCAGGGGTACGGGAAGCGGAACGGGCCGCGGGAGCGGACCGGTTCAGTACGGGCGGGCGTAACTGCCCGGTGCGGAAGCCGCGCCCGGACCGGAGTAGGCGCCCGGACCGGAGTAGGCGCCCGGACCGGAGTACGCCTCCGGGGGCGCGGGCCGGTGCGGCGGCAGACCGGCGGCGGCGCCCAGCGCGAGATCGAAACCCTCGTGCCGGATGCGCAGATCCACATACAGCAGGCTGGCGACCAGGTACGGGAACGGCATTGTCAGCACCGCGCCGAAGGCCAGCACCGCGCCCACCACGGCGACCAGCCCGACCACCGAGCCGAGCGACCAGTCGCTGCCGTCGGTGCTCGTGAGCAGCAGCTCGATGCTGACGGTGCTGCTGAGCATCAGGATGTACTGGAGGATCTGGTCGGCGATCGCGCACAGCACCGACACCAGCAGCGTGATGCCCAGCACCCGCCACCACGACCCCCGTACGAGCCGCGCGGAGCGGCGCATCGACGCCACCGGCCGCTGCTCCTCCAGCACGGCGGCGGACGGGGCGAGGCCCAGTCGGACGTAGAAGAAGGCCGCCAGGCCCAGGCAGCCGAGCAGCACCGGCAGGGACAGCACCAGCGACCAGCCGCCCAGCATGTGCACGCCCAGCACGTCCGGCCCCAGGTCGAGCGCGCCGAACAGCCCGGCGAAGAACGCGCCGTAGCCGGCCACCACCAGGCCCCCGACGAGCAGACCGGTCAGCAGCTGCACACCGAAAACGGCCGTCATGCGCGGGCGGGCGCACCGCCACAGTTCACGGGACGGCAGGTGCCTGCCCAGCACGGCGTACGAGACGGCGACGGCGCACGCGGAGTGCAGCGCCGCCAGCGCGTACCCGGCCGCGCACAGCAGCAGGAGCAGCACCAGCGCGCCGACCCCCGCCAGCGCGGCGACCTGGCTGCCGGTCACCGGGTCCGAGCCGTGGCCGAGATCGCTGAGCGTGCTCCAGGTGAGGAGCAGGCCCAGGCCGCCCGCCGCGCCGGTGGCGAGCAGCCCCAGGGCGACCACGGCGAGGCAGAAGCCGTAGAGCTGCTTCCAGAAGCGGCCCAGCGTGCCGAAGGCGCCGCTCAGCAGGTCGCCGAGTTCGAGCGGGCGCAGGGGGACGACCCCCGGCTGCGGCGCCTGCGGCGGCGGTGGCGGTGCCCAGCCCGGCCACGGGCCACCGCCGTGCTGCCACGGGCCGCCGCCCGGCCCCGGCCCCGGGCCGCCGTGCTGCCATGCGCCGTTCGGTCCCGGTCCGGGCCCTGGTGCCGTGTAGGTCATGCCGTCCCCCTCATGCCGTGCCCTCGCTCCGAAACCCGCCTCAGTCCGCCCGCGCGTCCGCCGCCGCCTGCTCCTTGCCCCGCTGGAGGATGCGCGCGTACCCGAAGTCGGAGCCGTCCAGCGCCGCCTGCTTGGCCTTCTCGTCCGAGGCGGGGGCGGGCTTGCCGTCGGTGTGCCCGGCGATGGTGAAGAAGGCGTAGCGGCCCAGCGCGTTGACCGTCGTACGGCAGGTCACCGTGCGGCAGTAGGCCGGGACGTCGCCCCCTGGCAGCGAGGCGATGTTGGGCTCGTACCCCGCCTTGACCGCGGATGCCTTCGCCTGCGAGTCGAAGACGGCGATGCCGAGGGTGAAGGCCAGCCCCTTGTGCGCGTAGGTCGCCCGGAAGACCGTGCCGCAGCCGTACTTGCTCAGCACCGGGCCCAGACCGCCCTGCACGGCGCCGGTGCACTTCTTCGTGGTGTCCCTGGCGGCCAGCTGGTACTTCTTCCCGTTGACGGTCACCGTCTTCTGCGGGAAGAGGGACTCCTCGGTCAGCGGGGCCTTGTCCTTCTCCGGGCTGTTGAGGTAGTCCTGCGGCGGCGCGGGCGGCAGGTCCTTCTCGAACGACGGCTCCGGGCCGGGGCTGGAGGGCAGGTCCTCGGGCGTCGGCAGGCCCTTCGAGGGCTTGTCGGACGCCTTGGAGCCGCCGCTCTCGCTCACCACCGCCACCGCCACGATCCCCGCGACGGCCGCCGTCGCCAGCGCCCCGCCGCCGACGAGCAGCCAGCGCCTGCGGCGCCGCCGCCTGCGCGCCGTCTCCTCGGCCATGGCCGACCAGTCCGGAGTGCCACCGCCCCACCCCGGAGTACCGCCGCCCCCGGCCCCCCACTGGGGACCCCCCTGCCCAAAGCTCATGCGGCGCATCCTACGGTCTGGCCCGCGACGTGGGCGGCCCGGTAAATCGACTTGGCCGCACGCGCGCGGTTCGGACACAATCCGGCAGCATGGGACACCTCGAAGCAGCGCACCTGGAGTACTACCTGCCCGACGGAAGGGTGCTGCTGGGGGACGCGTCCTTCCGCGTCGGAGACGGTGCCTCCGTGGCCCTGGTCGGCGCGAACGGGGCGGGCAAGACCACCCTGCTCCGGCTGATCGCGGGCGAGCTGCGCCCGCACGGCGGGTCGGTCACCGTCAGCGGCGGCCTGGGCGTGATGCCGCAGTTCGTGGGGTCCGTACGGGACGACTCGACGGTGCGCGACCTGCTGGTCTCCGTGGCGACGCCGCGCATCCGGCAGGCGGCGGCCGAGGTCGACCGGGCCGAGCTGGCGATCATGGAGGTCGACGACGAGGCCGCGCAGATGAACTACGCGCAGGCCCTCAGCGACTGGGCCGAGGCGCGCGGGTACGAGGCCGAGACGGTGTGGGACATCTGCACCACGGCCGCGCTCGGCATCCCCTACGCGACGGCGCAGTGGCGCAAGCTGACCACCCTCTCCGGCGGCGAGCAGAAGCGGCTGGTCCTGGAGGCGCTGCTGCGCGGCACGGACGAGGTGCTGCTGCTGGACGAGCCGGACAACTACCTCGACGTGCCCGGCAAGCGCTGGCTGGAGGACCGGCTGAACGAGACGCGCAAGACCGTCCTGTTCGTCTCGCACGACCGCGAGCTGCTGGCCCGCGCGGCCGACAAGATCGTCAGCGTCGAGCCGAGCCCCGCGGGCAGCGACGTGTGGGTGCACGGCGGCGGCTTCGGCACGTACCACGAGGCGCGCAAGGAGCGGTTCGAGCGCTTCGAGGAACTGCGGCGGCGCTGGGACGAGAAGCACGCCCAGCTCAAGAAGCTGGTGCTGGACATGCAGCAGTACGCGGCGCGCAGCGACGAGATGGCCTCGCGCTACCAGGCGGCGAAGACCCGGCTGCGGAAGTTCGAGGAGATCGGCCCGCCGCCGGAGCCGCCGCGCAAGCAGGACATCACCATGCGGCTGCACGGCGGCCGTACCGGCGTGCGTGCGATCACCTGCGCGCAGCTGGAGCTGAGCGGGCTGATGAAGCCGTTCGACCTGGAGGTCTTCTACGGCGAGCGGGTCGCCGTGCTCGGCTCGAACGGCTCCGGCAAGTCGCACTTCCTGCGGCTGCTGGCGGGCGACGAGGTGGCCCACACCGGCGCCTGGAAGCTCGGCGCGCGCGTCGTGCCCGGCCACTTCGCGCAGACCCACGCGCATCCGGAACTGATCGGCCGCACCCTGCTGGACATCCTGTGGGAGGACCACGCCCGCGACCGGGGCAGGGCGATGAGCACGCTGCGCCGGTACGAGCTGACCGGGCAGGCCGAGCAGCGCTTCGGCAAGCTCTCGGGCGGCCAGCAGGCCCGCTTCCAGATCCTGCTGCTGGAGCTGGCGGGCAGTACGGCGCTGCTGCTGGACGAGCCGACGGACAACCTGGACCTGGAGAGCGCGGAGGCGCTCCAGGAGGGGCTGGAGGCGTACGAGGGGACGGTGCTGGCCGTCACCCACGACCGCTGGTTCGCGCGGACCTTCGACCGCTTCCTGGTCTTCGGCGCGGACGGCCGGGTGCGGGAGGCGCCGGAGGCGGTCTGGGACGAGGGGCGGGTCGCCCGGGTGCGCTGAGAGCCTGTCGGGGCGGGGGGCGGTTTTGACCCCTGTCCCGGGGACCGGGTATTCTGCGGGTTCGTTATGTGTATTGGTTGCTCATTCTCACGTGAGGGGCCCTTACACCGGCCCACCGGCCGATGACCAGCGATCAGCACTCGGTTGCGTCACCGATGTGCGGTCCTGCTGCCGTGATCGGTCAGGTGGCCTTGTCAGGACCCATCCGCCGGGCTCTCACAGGCCCGGAGGAGATCCCATTCACTGAGAAGCGAAGGCTACGACCGTGCGTACGTTCAGCCCCAAGCCCGGCGATGTCCAGCGCCAGTGGCACGTCATCGACGCCCAGGACGTCGTCCTGGGACGTCTGGCCACCCAGGCCGCCACTCTTCTGAGGGGCAAGCACAAGCCGGTGTACGCGCCTCACGTCGACACCGGTGACTTCGTCATCGTCATCAACGCCGACAAGGTGCACCTGTCCGGCAACAAGCGGACCCAGAAGATGGCCTACCGCCACTCCGGGTACCCGGGCGGCCTGCGTTCCGTCCGCTACGACGAGCTGCTGGCGAAGAGCCCGGAGAAGGCGGTCGAGAAGGCCGTCAAGGGCATGCTGCCCAAGAACACCCTCGGCCGTCAGATGCTCTCGAAGCTGAAGGTCTACGCGGGCGACCAGCACCCGCACGCTGCCCAGCAGCCGGTCCCGTTCGAGATCACCCAGGTCGCGCAGTAAGTCCCGGCCACCACCCCAGACGAAGAGAACCCAGGAGAACTCGTGGCCGAGACCACCGCTGAGACCCCCGTCAACGAGAGTGCCGACGAAGAGGTCCAGGAGTACACGACCGAGACCCCCGAGGCGCCGGAGGAGTTCACCTCCGAGTCCCTCGCGTCGCGCTTCGGCGACCCGCAGCCCGCCGCGGGCACCGGGCGCCGCAAGAACGCCATCGCCCGTGTCCGGATCGTTCCGGGCAGCGGCAAGTGGAAGATCAACGGCCGCACCCTGGAGGGGTACTTCCCCAACAAGGTGCACCAGCAGGAAGTCAACGAGCCCTTCAAGGTGCTCGAGCTGGACGACCGCTACGACGTGGTCGCCCGCATCGCCGGCGGCGGCATTTCCGGCCAGGCCGGTGCGCTGCGCCTCGGTGTGGCCCGCGCGCTGAACGAGGCGGACGCGGACAACAACCGCGGTGCGCTGAAGAAGGCGGGCTTCCTCACCCGTGACTCGCGCGCCGTCGAGCGCAAGAAGGCCGGTCTGAAGAAGGCCCGCAAGGGCACGCAGTACAGCAAGCGCTGACGCAAGGCGCTGGCGCGGCTGCACGCCGTTTTGTGGTGGACGCCCCGGCGACACGTTCCGTGTCGCCGGGGCGTTCGCTTTGTATCTTGAGGGAAGCCGGGCGCCATCGGAGACCGGCCCTGCGCGATCTGGAGGACGACAAGTGGCACGACTCTTCGGTACGGACGGTGTGCGCGGTGTGGCCAACGGCGGTCTGACGGCCGAGCTGACTCTCGGCCTCTCCGTCGCCGCGGCCCATGTGCTCGCCGAGGCGGGGACCTTCGAGGGGCATCGCCCGACGGCGGTCGTCGGACGGGACCCGCGCGCGTCCGGAGAGTTCCTGGAGGCCGCCGTCGTGGCGGGCCTGGCCAGCGCGGGCGTGGACGTGCTGCGGGTGGGTGTGCTGCCGACCCCGGCGGTGGCGTACCTGACCGGCTCGCTCGGCGCCGACCTGGGCGTGATGCTCTCCGCCAGCCACAACCCGATGCCCGACAACGGCATCAAGTTCTTCGCGCGCGGCGGCCACAAGCTGCCCGACGAGCTGGAGGACCGCATCGAGCGGCTCTACCACGAGCACGCGGCGGGCGAGCCGTGGAACCGCCCCACCGGCGCCGGCGTGGGCCGCGTACGGGACTACGACGAGGGCTTCGACAACTACGTCGCGCACCTGGTGGGCGTGCTGCCCAACCGGCTCGACGGGCTGACCGTGGTGATCGACGGCGCGCACGGCGCCGCCTCCCGCGTCTCGCCGGAGGCCTTCGCCCGGGCGGGCGCCGAGGTGATCACCCTCGGCACCGAGCCGGACGGGCTCAACATCAACGACGGCTGCGGGTCGACCCACCTGGAGGGGCTGCGCGCTGCCGTCGTCGAGCACGGCGCCGACCTGGGCGTCGCGCACGACGGGGACGCGGACCGCTGCCTGGCGGTGGACGCGGCGGGCGAGGAGATCGACGGGGACCAGATCCTGGCCGTGCTGGCGACGGGCATGCGGGAGGCCGGGACCCTGCGCCAGAACACCGTGGTGGCCACCGTGATGTCCAACCTGGGCTTCAAGCTGGCGATGCGGCGCGAGGGCATCACGCTGCTCCAGACCGCGGTCGGCGACCGCTACGTGCTGGAGGAGATGAAGCGCGGCGGCTACTCGCTGGGCGGCGAGCAGTCCGGGCACGTCGTCGCCCTGGACCACGCCACCACCGGGGACGGCACGCTGACCGGGCTGATGCTGGCGGCGCGGGTCGCCACCACCGGGCGGTCGCTGGCGCAGCTGGCGGCCGTGATGCAGAGGCTGCCGCAGGTGCTGGTCAACGTGCCGGACGTGGACAAGTCGCGGGTGACCACCTCCGCCGAGCTGGCCACCGCGGTGGCGGACGCGGAGCGCGAGCTGGGCGGGACGGGGCGGGTGCTGCTGCGCTCCTCCGGCACGGAGCCGCTGGTGCGGGTGATGGTGGAGGCGCCGGAGATCGAGGCGGCGCGGGCGGTGGCCGACCGGCTGGCGGACGTCGTCAAGCGCGTCCTGGGCTGACGCGCGGGCCGCTCTGAATGCCCGGTTCGCTCCGCGCCGGGTGGAATGTCAGTGGGGTGCGTCACAGTGGTGGGAGGAGTGAGTGCCGTCCGGGCGCTCACGCACCACAGGGACCACTCCATGACGTACGCGATCCAGGCGGAAGACCTCACCAAGCGGTTCAAGGACACGCGGGCGCTCGACGGCGTCGACCTCGCGGCCCGCACCGGCACGGTGCTCGGCCTGCTGGGGCCGAACGGCGCGGGGAAGACGACGGCGGTGCGGATCTTCGCCACCCTGATCCGGCCGGACGGCGGGCGGGCGTCGGTCGCGGGGCACGACGTGCTGCGCGAGGCGGGCAAGGTGCGCGCGCTCATCGGCCTGACCGGCCAGTACGCGGCGGTCGACGAGAACCTCACGGGCACCGAGAACCTCCTGCTGATCGGCCGCCTCCTCGGTGTCTCCCGGCGGGACGCGAAGGCGCGGGCGGCCGAGCTGCTGGAGCGCTTCGGGCTGGGCGAGGCGGCGGGCCGCGCCGTGAAGACCTTCTCGGGCGGCATGCGCAGGCGCCTCGACCTGGCGGCGAGCCTGGTCGGCCGCCCGCAGATCCTCTTCCTGGACGAGCCGACCACGGGCCTGGACCCCAACAGCCGCGGTGAGGTGTGGGACATGCTGCGCGGCCTGGTGGCCGAGGGCATGACGGCGCTGCTGACCACCCAGTACCTGGACGAGGCGGACAAGCTCGCGCACGAGATCGTGGTGATCGACAAGGGCCGGGTCATCGCGGACGGCACACCGGACGAGCTGAAGTCGGCGGTGGGCGGCCAGGTGCTCCAGCTGCGCCCCCAGCGGGGCGCGGACCTGGGCGCGGTGGCCGCGCTGGTGGCGGAGGCGGCCGGGCCGCAGACCCAGATCGAGGGCGAGCTGATCACCGCGCCGGTCATGGACCCGGCGGTGATGCCCGCCGTGGTGCGGCGGCTGGACCGGGAGGGTATCGAGGTGGGCGAGCTGGCGCTGCGCCGCTCGTCGCTGGACGAGGTCTTCCTGGCGCTGACCGGCCACCGCGCCGAGCCGCCACCGGAGCCGGACGCCGCGGCGGGCGGGGGCGGCGGGGACGCGGGCGCCGCAGCTGACCGTGCCGGTGGCGGGGCCGCGGCCGAGGGCGCGGTCGAGGGTGCGCTCGCCCGGTCGGAGAGTGCACCGTGACCTCGGCAGCCGCCCCGCTGACCGGGCGTCTGACCAAGAGCGGCCGGGTGCGTCCCGGCGACGGCCTCCGGCAGACGGGCACGATGGCCTGGCGCAGCCTGGTCTCGGTCAAGCACAACCCGTTGGAACTGATCGACTACAGCATCACGCCGATCATGTTCGTCTTCCTGTTCACCTACGTCTTCGGCGGCCAGATGGCCGGGTCGCCCGAGGAGTACCTCCAGTACGCGCTGCCCGGCATCATCGTGCAGAACACGCTGTTCATGAGCATGTACACCGCGATGTCGCTCAACAGCGACCTGACCAAGGGCGTCTTCGACCGGCTGCGCAGCCTGCCGATAGCCCGGTCGGCGCCGCTGTTCGGGCGGATAACCGCCGACCTGGCCAAGCAGGTGTGGGCCATGGTGCTGATGATCGGGCTCGGTTCCGCGCTGGGCTTCCGGATCACCGGCGGGCTCAGCGGCTTCCTGGGCGCCGCCGTCCTGCTGATGGTCTTCGCGGCGGCCGTCTCCTGGAGCGCCGTGCTCATCGGGATGCTGGCGGGCGATCCGGAGAAGGTGCAGGTCTTCGCCTTCACGCTGATCTTCCCGATCACCTTCACCAGCAGCGCCTTCGCCCGCGTCGAGACCATGCCCGGCTGGCTCCAGGCGTGGGTGGACATCAATCCGGTCACGCATCTCTCGGACGCCTTCCGGGGGCTGCTGGTCGGCGGCGAGGTCGGCCTGCCCGTGCTGTGGTCCCTGGTGTGGGCGGCGGTGATCGCGGCCGTTTTCTTCCCGCTCGCGATGCGGTCCTACCGCTCGCGGGCCTGACCTGCCGCTTGCGCGGGTCAGAGCTTGCGCAGCGAGAGGCGCTCCACCTTGTGGTCGGGGCCCTTGTGCAGCTGGAGGGTCGCGCGGCCCCGGGTCGGTGCGATGTTCAGGCGCAGGTTGGGCTCGTTGATGGTGCGCCACATCTCGCGGGCGTAGGCCATCGCCTCCTCCTCGGAGACCCGCGCGTACCGGTGGAAGTACGACTCGGGGTCGTGGAAGGCGGTGGCGCGCAGCTTGCGGAAGCGGTCCAGGTACCAGCGGCGGATGTCGTCCGTGCGGGCGTCCACGTAGACGGAGAAGTCGAAGTAGTCGGCGAGCGCGGGGCGGGCGCGGCCGTCCTGCCCGTACGCCGGGGGCTGGAGGACGTTCAGCCCCTCGACGATGAGGATGTCCGGCCGGCGCACCGTCAGGTGCTCCCCGGGCACGATGTCGTAGAAGAGGTGGGAGTAGACGGGTGCGGTCACCTGGGCCCGGCCCGACTTCACCTCGGCGACGAAGCGGGTGAGCGCCCGGCGGTCGTACGACTCGGGGAAGCCCTTGCGGGACATCAGCCCGCGCCGCCGCAGCTCCGCGCCCGGGTGGAGGAAGCCGTCCGTGGTGACCAGCTCCACCCGGGGATGCTCCGGCCACCGGGTGAGCAGCTCGCGCAGCAGCCGCGCGACCGTCGACTTGCCGACCGCGACGCTGCCCGCCACACCGATGACGAACGGCGTGCGCTGCTGGGCCCGGCCGCCGTCGGCGCCGTCGGAGTCCTCGCCGAGGAAGGTGGTGACCGCCTCGCGCAGCCGGTGCGTGGCGGCGACGTAGAGGTTGAGCAGCCGGGACAGCGGCAGGTAGACCTCCCGCACCTCGTCCAGGTCGATCACGTCCCCGAGCCCGCGCAGCCGTTCGACCTCGGCCGCGGTCAGCGGCAGCGGCGTGCGCTCGCGCAGGGCGCTCCACTCGGCCCGGGACAGGTCGAGATACGGCTTGGCGGTCCTGACGCTCTTCGCGGCCTTCGCGCTCTTCGCGGTCCTGGTGGTCACCTCTCCATTCTGCTGCCGGGGTGATCGTCTCTCGCACGCGGTGTCGAAGGGGTGTGCGTACGAGCGATTTGCCGTTACGTTTCCTTCACCCGATCCGCCCCTGGGGGCACGATGGCATCGCTCCTCGCACGAGTCCGCCTGCGGGCCCGCAGACCGCCGGCCCGGCGCAGCCGCTGCACCACCCGGGCGTACGAGGAGATCGCGGCCGAGCTGCCCGAGGAGGACCTGCGGGAGGACCTGTCCGAGTCGCTGGACCTGTACGTGATGGGCAGCAAGCCGCGCTGCGAGGAGGTCGAGTACCTCGACCTCGTCCACGAGGCGCTGGACCGCATCGCCGACGAGCGGTGAGGGGCGGGGCGCCGCGTCGTAGGCTGCCCGCATGTGCGCAATCGTCGGGTACGTGGGAGGGCGGAACGCCCTCGATGTGGTCATCGCCGGGCTGCGGCGCCTGGAGTACCGCGACTACGACTCGGCCGGGGTCGCCGTGCCCGCGGACGGCGGACTGGCTGTGGCCAAGAAGGCGGGCAGGCTGGCCGACCTGGAGAAGGCGCTCGCGGAGCGCCCCCTCCCGGTCGGCGCGGCCTGCATCGGCCACACCCGCCGGGCCACCTACGGCGGCCCGGCGGACGCCGACGCGCATCCGCACCTGGACGGCGCCGGACGGATCGCGCTCGTCCACAACGGCGCCATCGGGAACTGCGCGGCACTGCGCGCCGAACTCCTCGGACGCGGGCACGAGCTGACCTCGCAGACCGACACCGAGGTCGTCGCGCACCTGCTGGCCGAGTCCTACTCCGCCTGCGCCGACCTGGCGGAGGCGATGCGGCAGGTGTGCCGGCTGCTGGAGGGCGCGTTCACGCTGGCCGCCGTCTGCGCGGACGATCCCGAGGCGATCGTCGGCGCGTGCCGTGACGCGCCGCTGGTGGTCGGCGCCGGGGACGGCGAGAACTTCCTGGCCTCCGAGGCGGCCGCGCTCCGCGACCCGGGGAGCGCCCGTGCCGCGCGCACCGGCGAGACGCTGGAGCTGGGCCGGGACCAGGTGGTGGAGCTGCGCCGCGACGGCGTCACCGTCACCGGTTTCGACGGTACGCCCGTCGAGGCGCGCGCCTACCGCGACGGCGGCGAGGACGGCGGCGCGGGGCGGGCCGAGCGGTGATCGTGGGGGTGGGCATCGACGTCGCGGAGATCGACCGGTTCGCGGCGGCGATCGAGCGGACGCCGGGGCTGACGGACCGGCTCTTCGTGGACGGTGAGCTGCTGCTGCCCAGCGGCGAGCGGCGCGGCGTCGCCTCGCTCGCGGCCCGGTTCGCCGCGAAGGAGGCGCTGGCCAAGGCGCTGGGCGCGCCCGGCGGACTGCGCTGGACGGACGCGGAGGTGGTGACGGCCGACTCCGGGGCCCCGTCGCTCGTCGTCCGGGGCACGGTGGCGGCCCGCGCCGCCGCCCTCGGGGTGACGCACTGGCACGTCTCCCTCAGCCACGACGCGGGGGTCGCGTCCGCCGTGGTCATCGCGGAGCGCTGAGGGGCCGTCCCGCGCGGTCAGTCCTCGCCGACGTGCGTGATCCGGTCGTCGCCGAGGCGCCGCTGCACGTCCTGGAGCAGCAGCCGGAGCAGCTCCCGCAACTGCTGCTGGTCCGCCGACAGCCCGCCGACCAGCTCCGCCTCCCGGCCGAGCGCCGCGCCGCCCTGGTGGCCGCCACCGCGACGGGCCGTGCGGGCGTACCGGCGGACATCGCGGACGCCGTCGCCTTCCTCGCCTCCCCGGCCGCCCGCCACGTCACCGGCCAGGTGCTGCACGTGAACGGCGGCGCGCACAAGACCCGATAGCCACGACCGGCCCCTGGCCCACGCGTTCGTCACACTGGTCCCATGAGGACCGCATACAGCGTGGAGACCGTACGGGCCGCCGAGCGCGCACTGATGGCACGGCTGCCGGAGGGGGCGCTCATGCGGCGGGCCGCCGCCGGACTGGCCGCCGCCTGCGCCGGGATGCTCGCGCCGCCGGGGTCTGGCCGCCGCAGGCAGGGGATCTACGGAGCCCGGGTGGTGCTCCTGGTCGGCAGCGGCGACAACGGCGGCGACGCCCTGTACGCCGGGGCGCGGCTCGCCCGCCGGGGCGCCGGGGTGACGGCCGTGCTGCTCGCCCCGGAGCGCGCACACGCGGGCGGCCTGCGGGCGCTGCGCGCGGCCGGCGGCCAGGCGGTGGGGACGGCGGCGGCCCGCTCCGTACTGGCCCGGGCCACGCTGGTGCTGGACGGCATCGTCGGCATCGGCGGGAAGGGCGGACTGCGGCCCGAGGCGGCCGAGTTGATGCGCGCCGTGACCGCGTCCGGGGCGCCGGTCGTCGCCGTGGACCTGCCCAGCGGGACGGACGCCGACACCGGCGAACTCTCCGGTGCGGCCGTACGGGCCGACGCCACAGTGACCTTCGGCGCGTACAAGCCGGGCCTGCTCATCGACCCGGCGCGGGAGCACGCCGGCGCGCTCCGGCTGGTCGACATCGGCCTCGGCCCGTATCTGCCGCCCGCCCCCGACGTGGAGGCCCTCCAGCACGCCGACGTACGCGCGCTGCTGCCCCGGCCCGCCGCCGAGAGCGACAAGTACCGGCGTGGCGTGGTGGGCGTGGTGGCCGGTTCCGCCCGGTACCCGGGCGCCGCCGTGCTCGCGGTGGCGGGCGCGCTGCGCGGCGGCGCGGGCGCGGTGCGGTACGTGGGGCCCGCCGCCGACGCGGTGATCGCGAGCTTCCCGGAGACCCTGGTCTCCACCGCGTCGCCCGCGAAGGCGGGCCGGGTGCAGTCCTGGGTGGTCGGGCCGGGGCTGGGCGACGGGCACGAGCCGCAGTCCGTCGTGGAGGAGGTGCTGGACGCCGACGTACCAGTACTGGTGGACGCCGACGGGCTGCGGCTGCTGGACCACGACGCCGTCCGCGCCCGTACGGCGCCCACCGTGCTCACCCCGCACGCGGGGGAGGCGGCGGCGCTGTACGGGGAGTCGCGGGCGCAGGTGGAGGCGCGGCGGCTGGACTCCGCCCGCACGCTGGCCGGGCACCTGGGCGCGACGGTGCTGCTCAAGGGGTCCAGCACGCTGGTGGCCTCGCCACGTGACGGCGATCCCGTACGGGTGAATCCGACCGGTACGCCCTGGCTGGCCACGGCGGGGAGCGGGGACGTGCTGGCCGGGCTGGTGGGCGCGCTGCTCGCGGCGGGTCTGTCCGACCGGGACGCGGCCTCGGCGGGCGCCTACCTGCACGGGCTGGCGGCCCGGCTGGCGCAACCGCCGCTGACGGCCTCCGACGTGGCCGGGGCGCTGCCGCGTGCCTGGCGCGACGTGCTGACGCCGGACGCGTGACGCGGGCGGGGCGGGTGGCTGTTGGGGGGAAAAGCGCGCGGCGGCCGGGTGGTCGTCGGCGGAAACGTGACGGTACGGGCCGCTTCGGGCGCACCCCTGTGGAGTGCGCAGAACTCACGGTCGACGACTACGACGAAGCGGCGCGGCGGTGCTCGCCGCGCTGACTGCGGTGCCGGTCCTGCTGGGCGGCGCGGGCACGGGCAGCGCGGAGACAGGCGGCGCGAGGACAGGCGCGGGCACGGGCAGCGCGAGCGCGGGCACAGCCACCCGCGCGGTCGCGGACGCCGCCGCCCGCCCCGTGCCGCAGGAGTCCCTGGTGCCCGGCCACCCGCTGCCGCCCCTTCGCCCCTACCAGCGCGGCACCCCGGACCAGGGGATGTTCCCGCCCCGCTCCGGGGACCGGGCTGCCCTGCCCGGCCGGACGACGCCCGGCGCCGCGTCCGCGCGGCCGTCCGCGCTGATCGAGTACGTGCCCCCGGGGGAGGAGATCCGCAGCAGGGCCAAGCCGCGCAAGGCGGCGTGCAGCCGCCGCACCGGCCCGTACCAGCGCAAGGTGGAGCGGTACCTGCGGCTGCGGGTGGACGGGCGCCAGTCGCGCTCCGACTGCCGGGCGATCCGGCGGTACCAGGCCGCGGTGGGCATCCGCCCCGCCGTCGGCTTCGCGGGCCCGACCACCTGGAAGGTCATGACGCTGCGCTGGGCGCGCAAGTATCCGTACCGGCTGCGGGGCTGTCCCGCCGCGCGCGGCCGCGTGGTGTGCATGGACCTGAACCGGCAGCTGCTGTGGGTGAGGTACGGCAGGCGGATCGTCTTCGCCCCGGTACCGATCCGCAGCGGTAAGCCGGGCTACCGGACGCGTACCGGCTGGAACCGGATCTACCGCCGGGTGCTGCACGAGCACTCGCGGCTGTACGACGCTCCGATGCCGTTCAGCCAGTACTTCAACGGCGGCCAGGCCCTCCACGGCGTCTACGACGACCTCTTCACCACCAGCGGCTCGCACGGCTGCGTGAACCTGGAGTACCCGGACGCCAAGCGGCTGTGGCGGATCACCCGTACCGGCGACCGCGTCTACAGCTGGGGCACCAAACCGAATCCGTAGGCCGCGCCCCTCTCCTCGCGTCGACTCCCCCGGGCGCCCCCGCCCGACGCTGCGGTCGGGGGCGCGTCGGGGTGTTGAGAGACTGGACCGGTGAACGACCAGTCCCAGTCACCGCCGCAGCAGCCCCACCGCGCCCACGCACAGCTCCACGCACAGCCCCAGGCCGCGCCGGGCGCCGTGCCGCCCGCCGCCCCGCCTGCGGTCCGCGCCGACATCGACCTCGGCGCGATCCGCGCGAACGTCGCCACGCTGCGCGGGTGCGCGCCCCGGTCCGAGCTGATGGCCGTGGTCAAGTCCGAGGGCTACGGGCACGGCATGCTGCCCTGCGCCCGTGCCGCGCGCCAGGCGGGCGCGTCCTGGCTGGGCACCGCCACCCCGCAGGAGGCGCTGGCGCTGCGCGCGGGCGGCGACCGGGGACGGCTGCTGTGCTGGCTGTGGACGCCGGGCGGCCCGTGGCGCGAGGCCGTCGAGGCGGACATCGACGTCTCGGCGAGCGGGCTGTGGGCGATCGAGGAGATCGTCGCGGCGGTGCGTGCGTGCGGCCGGCCCGCGCGCGTCCACCTCAAGGCCGACACCGGCCTCGGCCGCAACGGCTGCCAGCCCGCCGACTGGCCCGCCCTGGTCGCCGCCGCGCGGGCCGCCGAGGCGTCCGGCGAACTGCGCGTCACCGGCATCTGGTCCCACTTCGCCTGCGCCGACGAGCCGGGCCACCCGGCCAACGCCGCCCAGATCGAGGCGTTCGAGGCCGCGCTGGCCACCGCCGCCCGCGCCGGGCTCGACCCGGAGGTGCGGCACCTGGCGAACTCGCCCGCCACCCTCACCCTGCCCGCGTCGCACTTCGACCTCGTCCGGTCCGGCGTCTCGGTGTACGGGCTCTCGCCGTCCCCGGAGGTCGGCGTGGCCGCGGACCTCGGGCTGCGTCCCGCGATGACGCTCAGCGCCTCGCTCGCCCAGGTCAAGCGCGTGCCCGCGGGCCACGGGGTGAGCTACGGGCACACCTACACCACCCCCGGCGAGACCACCCTGGCCCTGGTCCCGGCCGGATACGCCGACGGCGTACCCCGGCACGCCTCCGGCACCGGGCCGGTGCTGGTCGCGGGCAAGTGGCGGACGGTCGCGGGGCGCGTCGCGATGGACCAGTTCGTGGTCGACCTGGGCGGGGACGCGGCCGAGGCGGGCGACCGTGCGGTGCTGTTCGGCCCCGGGGACGGCGGCGAGCCGACCGCCGAGGACTGGGCGCAGGCGGTCGGCACCATCGCGTACGAGATCGTCACCCGGATCGGCGCCCGGGTGCCGCGGGTGTACGCGGGCGCCCTCACGGGCACCGATGGGCACACGGGCGTGGACGGCGGGGGGACGGGATGAGCGACGCGGAGACCATCGCCACGATCGCGGGCACCGGCGGCACCGGCACCGGGTGGGTGCGCCGGGCGGGCGTCGCCGGGGCGGCGATCGGCGTGCTGGCGGCGGGCGTCGCGGTCGAGCGGCTGAACGTGCACCGCACGGTGCGCCGCCGGGCCCGCGCCGAGCTGGACGCGTCGGCGCCGTACGGCTCGCTGCGCGGTGCGCCGGGCACGGCGACGGCGGAGGACGGCACGGCGCTGCACTTCGAGACCGACGAGCCGGACGAGGCCGACGGGCCGGACGGGCCCGACGGGCCGGGGGCGCCGGAGGGGGCGCCGACCGTCGTCTTCTCGCACGGCTACTGCCTCCACCAGGACTCCTGGCACTTCCAGCGCGCCGCCCTGCGCGGCCAGTTCCGCACCGTGCACTGGGACCAGCGCAGCCACGGGCGCTCGGCCCGCGGCCCGGTCGGTGAGCCGGTGAGCATCGACCTGCTCGGCCGTGACCTGAAGGCCGTGCTGGACGCCGCGGTGCCGGCGGGGCCGATCGTGCTCGCCGGGCACTCGATGGGCGGCATGACGATCATGGCGCTGGCCGACCAGTACCCGGAGTTCGTCGCGGAACGAGTCGTCGGCGTCGCCTTCGTGGGCACCTCGTCCGGCGGGCTGGGCGAGGTGACGTACGGGCTGCCCGCCGCCGGGGTGCGGGCCGCGCGGCGCTTCGTGCCCGGGGTGCTCAAGGCGATGGCGAGCCAGTCCGAGCTGGTCGAGCGGGGGCGGCGGGTGACGGCCGACCTGTTCGCGGGGCTGGTGCGGCGGTACTCGTTCGGCAGCCCCCGTGAGGTCGAGCCCGGGGTGGCGAGGTTCGCCGAGCGGATGATCGAGGCGGTGCCGGTGGACGTGGTCGCCGAGTTCTACCCGGCGTTCGCCGCGCACGAGAAGGCCGCCGCGCTGGCCGCGTTCGCCCAGGTGCCCGCGCTGGTGCTCGCGGGCGACCGCGACCAGCTCACCCCGCCCGCACACAGCGAGGCGATCGCCGCCGCGCTGCCGGGCGCGGAACTGGTCGTCGTCGAGGGCGCGGGGCATCTGGTGATGCTGGAGCGGCCCGGACTGGTGGACGAATGCCTGACCACGCTGCTGGCGCGTACCATCCGGTCGCATGGAAGCAGTGCAGCCGAGCCACCACCCGCAGCGGACCGACCGGACTGACCAGGCCGACCGGACCGGCCAGGCCGCAGGGGCGGCGCAGGCGGTGCACCGCCTGCGGCTGGAGACGCCGGAGCGGATGCGGGAGCTGGGCGCGCGGCTGGCGAAGCTGCTGCGCCCCGGCGATCTCGTCCTGCTGACCGGCGAGCTGGGCGCGGGCAAGACGACGCTGGCGCGCGGCCTCGGCGAGGGCCTCGGGGTGCGCGGCGCGGTCACCTCGCCGACGTTCGTGATCGCCCGGGTGCACCCCTCGCTGACCGGCGGCCCCGCGCTCGTCCACGTGGACGCCTACCGGCTGGGCGGCGGCCTGGAGGAGATGGACGACCTGGACCTGGACGTGTCGCTGCCGGAGTCGGTGGTGGTCGTCGAGTGGGGCGAGGGCAAGGTCGAGGAGCTGTCGGAGGACCGGCTGCACGTACGGATCGAACGGTCCACCGGGGCGCCGGGCGCGGGTGCGGAGGGCGCCGAGGGCGCAGAGGCGGACGACGTGCGTGACGTGACGGTGACCGGCGTCGGCGGGCGCTGGGCGGCGGAGGACCTCACGGCACTGGGCTGACCTGCGCCGCACCGGCCCCGTACCCGCTCCGCCCCGGTGGCGAACGTCCCGACACCGTGTCGGCAAGCAGTTGCGCGCACCGCGCGTGGCGTGGTCACATGGAGGCACCGAGAGCTGGTGAGGTATACCTAACCTACGGAGGGCCCATGTCGGCACAGGAGCGTCTCCGCCAGCCGTCCATGAGCGAGCTGCTCGCGTCCTGCGCGGCGGCCGAGGCGGTGTCCACCCCGCCGGCGCGGCCGGAGGCGTCCGAGGACGCCACCGCCGACCGGGAAGCCGAACCGGGAGCCGGTACGGGCTTGGGCGCGGGCTCCGAGGCGAGCGCCGAAGCCGCCTACCGGGACCGCCGCGCCGCCTGAGCGGCGGAGGTCCGGCACGTCGGGCACGTGTGCGCACGATCCGGGCGGCAGGATGGCACGACGGCAGCGCCGGAACTCAGAACCCAGGGCTCAGGGGACGACGACGACCTTCGTGTTGATCGGCGCGAACAGCCACATCGCGCGCCCGTCCGCCCGCCGCTCCCGCACGCCGCCCGTCTTCTTCGACGGGTCCAGCTTCGGCCGCCCGCCGTCCACGGCCGAGCTGAAGCCGATGGAGGTGCCGTCCACGATGGCGAACCGCACGACGTTCTCCACGGCCTTGCCGTCCGAGCCGGTGACGTGCGCCTCCCGCGACGTCACCTGGTACCGCCCCGGCTCGGGGCTCACCGTGCTCGGCCACACCTCGTACGTACGCGCGACCTTGCCGCTCTTGGAGACCAGCCAGACCCGCTTCTTCGCCAGCCCGTAGACCACCCGCTCGCCCGTGCCGGAGCGGGGCGGGAGCGCCACCTCGCGCTCCTTGCGCTCCGCCTTCTCCTTCGCGGAGGGGGAGGCGCCGGGCTTCTTGTCGTTCGCGGGGCGGACGTCCTTGGCAGCCGCCTGGAAGGCGAGGAAGGCGACGACGGCGAAGGCCGCCGCCGTGAGTCCGGCCACGAACTTCCCCGCGCTGCTGCCGCCGCTGCCGCGTGCCATCTCCCGCCACCCTCTTCCGTCCCGCCCCGTGCGGGTGCCCCAGCCGTCGACGTTAGCAGCCGGTGAAGTTCCGGCGGACCGGCTCCGGTCAGTGGTCGGAGGCGGCCCCGCGCCGGTCGTAGGCTGGAACCGTGCTGCTGCTCGCTCTTGACACCGCGACCCCCGCCGTCACCGTCGCCCTGCACGACGGAGAACGGGTGCTCGCCCAGTCCCACCAGGTCGACACCCGCCGCCACGGCGAACTGCTGCTCCCCGCCGTGGACCGGGTGCTGCGCGACGCGGGCGCCGGGCTGCCGGACCTGACCGGCATCGTCGCGGGCGCCGGCCCCGGCCCGTACACGGGCCTGCGGGTCGGGCTCGTCACGGCCGCCGCCTTCGGCGCCGCGCTGGGCACCCCGGTGCACGGCCTGTGCACGCTGGACGGCCTCGCCTACGCCACCGGTCTGGACACCCCCTTCGTCGTCGCGACGGACGCGCGCCGCAAGGAGGTCTACTGGGCGCGGTACGCGGACGCCCGTACGCGGCTCGGTGAGCCCGCGGTGGACCGCCCGGCCGAGATCGCGGACACCGTCGCCGGGATGCCGGCGGCGGGCGCGGGCGCGCTGCTCTACCCCGACGCGTTCACCGGCGTGCTGGGCGGGCTGCCCGAGCACCCCTCGGCCGCCGCGCTCGCCGGGCTCGCCGCCGAACGGCTCGCGGCCGGTGCCGAGTTGCCGCCGCCCCGGCCGCTCTACCTGCGGCGGCCGGACGCGCAGGTCCCGGCCAACTACAAGGTGGTCACGCCCCGATGAGCACCGCAAGGCCCGCGAGCACCGCGCGCGCGACGGGCGGCACCGCGCGCGCCGTCGAACTGCGCGAGATGCGCTGGTGGGACATCGACGCCGTACTCGCCCTGGAGAAGCGGCTGTTCCCCGAGGACGCCTGGTCGGAGGGCATGTTCTGGTCCGAGCTGGCGCACGCGCGCGGGCCGTCCGCCACCCGCCGCTACCTCGTCGCCGCCACCCCCGACGGCGAACTCCTCGGCTACGGCGGCATGGTCGCGGTCGACCGCACCGGCGACATCCAGACCCTCGGGGTTCTCGCCGCGCACCGGGGGACGGGCCTCGGCGCCCGGCTGCTGACCGCGCTGCTCACCGCCGCCACCGCCGACTTCGGCTGCCGCGAGGTGCTGCTGGAGGTACGGGTCGACAACGCCCCGGCCCGGCGGCTCTACGAGCGGTTCGGCTTCGTCCCCATCGGCGTACGGCGCGGCTACTACCAGCCGGGCAACATCGACGCCCTGGTGATGCGCAACGACGATCCGGCGGCCCGTACGGCGCCCTCCGCCGCCCAGGCCGCGGCGGACCACGCGGCGAGGCCCGTCGCGGAGCACGGAACGAACGCCCCGGGAGGCGAACGCAAGCGATGAAAGACGAGCCCCTGGTCCTCGGCATCGAGACCTCCTGCGACGAGACCGGCGTCGGTGTCGTCCGGGGCCACACCCTGCTCGCCGACGCGGTCGCCTCCAGCGTGGACGAGCACGCCCGCTTCGGCGGCGTCGTCCCCGAGATCGCCAGCCGCGCGCACCTGGAGGCGATGGTCCCCACCATCGAACGCGCCCTGGGCGAGGCCGGGGTCTCCGCGCGCGACCTGGACGGGATCGCCGTCACGGCGGGCCCCGGCCTGGCCGGAGCGCTGCTCGTCGGGGTCTCGGCGGCCAAGGCGTACGCCTACGCGCTGGGCAAGCCGCTCTACGGCGTCAACCACCTCGCCTCGCACATTTGCGTCGACCAGCTCGAACACGGCGCGCTCCCGGAGCCGACCATGGCGCTGCTGGTCAGCGGCGGCCACTCCTCGCTGCTGCTCGCCCCGGACATCACCTCCGACGTCCGCCCGCTCGGCTCGACCATCGACGACGCGGCGGGTGAGGCGTTCGACAAGGTGGCCCGCGTGCTGCGGCTGGGCTTCCCCGGCGGTCCGGTCATCGACCGCTACGCGCGCGAGGGCGACCCGGGCGCCATCGCCTTCCCGCGCGGGCTCACGGGTCCCCGCGACGCGCCGTACGACTTCTCCTTCTCCGGCCTCAAGACGGCCGTCGCCCGCTGGATCGAGGCCCGCCGGGCGGCGGGGGAGGAGGTGCCGGTCGCCGACGTGGCGGCCTCGTTCCAGGAGGCGGTCACCGACGTCCTCACCCGCAAGGCCGTCCGCGCCTGCCGGGACCAGGGGGTGGACCACCTCATGATCGGCGGCGGCGTCGCGGCGAACTCGCGGCTGCGGGCGATGGCACAGGAACGCTGCGCGGACGCGGGGATCACCCTGCGGGTGCCCCGGCCCAAGCTGTGCACGGACAACGGCGCGATGGTCGCCGCGCTGGGCGCGGAGATGGTCGCGCGGGGGCGGGCCGCCTCGGACTGGGACCTGCCCGCCGACTCGTCGCTGCCGGTCACCGAGCCGCACGTCCCGGGCACCGGCCACGGGCACACGCACGGGGATGCGCAGGCCCACGACCACGTGCACGAACTCAGCCGAAGGAACCTGTACGAGTCATGACTGTCGCACTGATGTGGGAAGCCAAGGCCGCCGAGGGACACGGCCACGAACTGCTGACCTGGTGCCGGGAGCACACCCTCGCCCCGGCCCCGATCCGCCGCGAGACCTACGCGGCGCCCGGTGACCGGGTGCTGGTGATCACCTGGTGGCGGGCGGCGTACGACGCGGACCTGCCGGAACTGCCGGACCCGCCCGCCGCGCTGACGGCCCGACCCGTACACCGCTGGCGCTTCGAACAGGTCCAGCCCCGGGACGTCACGCCCGAGAGCCCCTGACGGGCTGGGCGGTCGGCGTGCCGGGCTCCCTCCTGCGCTGCCGGAGCCGTCCACGGACGCGTCCGGGTCGTCCGCCTCGCCACGCACGCGGATACGGACGCCGCGGGCCGCTCCTCGAAGATCCACCGGGACAGCCGCCTCGGACACGAAGCCCGAGGCCGCCGCTCCCTGACCCGACAGGCACCGTGGGCGACTCCGACGACAGCTGCCGCCCCTCTCCCGTCGGCTCCGCCGGGAGGTGCCCCCGCGTGGTCGGAGTCGCCCACGTACGGCCCGGTACGAGGACGAGTCCGTAGCCTTGCTATCTGCCGCGCCCGACGCCGCGGGCTGATCCGCGAAGCCCCAGCCGAGACGGTCTAGGCAGGGTGGCCCAGCAGCATGCTGGGCGCTCCGTCGACCCGGGTCAGGAAGACGGTCGCGGACCGGGGGCCGCGTGGTTTGACCTTCCGGCGCAACTCCTCCGGCTCGACGGCCGAGCCGCGCTTCTTCACCGTCAGCGTGCCCACCTCGCGCTCGCGCAGCAGGGCGCGCAGCCGCTTGAGGTGGAAGGGCAGCACGTCGGTGATCTCGTACGCGGTGGCGTACGGCGTCGGCAGCAGCGTGTCGGCGGTGACGTAGGCGATGGTCGGGTCGATCAGCCGGCCGCCGACGGCCGCCGCGACCTCGGCGACGAGGTGGGCGCGGATCACGGCGCCGTCCGGCTCGTACAGGTAGCGGCCGACCGGACCGGCGGGCGGGTCGGGCAGGCCGGTGCCGGTCAGCGAGGCGCCGCCGGGCAGCAGCGTGGCCCGCACCCGCGTGGCCCCGGCGCCTCCGCATCCGCCTCCGCTGCGGCTTTCGCTGCCGCCGAACCACAGCACCGCCTCCTTCACGTCCCCGGAGTGGGAGATCCACTCCGCCTCCGCGTCCCCGGGGACGACCTCGTGCGGCACGCCGGGAGCCACCTTCAGCGCGGCGTGCGGTGCCCCGCGGGCGGCCTCCACGGCCCAGCTCAGCGGTGGCGAACAGGCCTCGGGGTCGAAGATCCGACCCCGCCCGCCGCGCCGCGCGGGGTCGACGAAGACGGCGTCGAATCCGTGCGTGTCCAGCGAGGTGACCTCCGCGCAGCGGACCTCGACCAGGTCGCCGAGGCCGAGCGCGGCGGCGTTCGCCTCGGCGACGGCGCAGGTGAGCGGGTCCCGGTCGACGGCCAGCACGCGGATGCCCGCACGGGCCAGCGCGAGCGCGTCGCCGCCGATGCCGCAGCAGAGGTCGGCCAGTGTGCGCACGCCGCACGCGGCGAAGCGCGCGGCGCGGTGTGCGGCGACGGTGCTCCTGGTCGACTGCTCCAGGCCGTCCGGGGTGAAGTACATCCGGGCCGCGTCCTCGGCGCCGAACTTCGCCACCGCGCGCTGCCGCAGCCGCGCCTGGCCGAGCGCTGCGGTCACCAGCGCGGCGGGGTGGTCCCGGCGCAGCCGGGTGGCGACGGCCAGTTCGCGCGCGGGGTCGTACTCCCGCAGCCCGGCCAGCAGCAGGCGGCCCTCCTCGGTGAGCAGCGCACGGAAGGCGCGTACGGCCTGCGCCGCCTGCTCGTCCGGCGTGGGGTTCGCGGCGCGGGGGCGGGCGGTGCCGACGGGCTCGGCGGGTGGGCTGGGGGCGCCCGCGGGGGGCGGCGTGTCGGGTACGGCCACACGAGCCATTCTCCCCGGCACGCCGGGATGCCGTAGCCGGGTGCCGGATGCGGGGTGGCACGATCCGGCGTTATGCGCAAAGTACTACAAAAGGACAATAAGCCTTGGACGGCTTCGCGGCGGGCGCTGGCCGCCTCGGGTGTCGTGCTGGTGGCCACGGTCTGCGCGGCGGTCGACGTACGGCCCGCGTCCGACGTACGAGCCGCCGCGCGTGCGACGGGCGGGGCGGGTACGGCAGGCACGGCGGACGCGGCAGGTGCGGCGAACCCCGCCCGGCCCGGTCCGGCCGCACCGGCCGGCCGCCCGCCCGGGGGAGGCCCCGGGCCGAACCCGGGCGGCCCGCCCGCCGTCGCGCCCGCGGCCCCGGCCCCCGCCGCCGCCCCCGGCCTCGGCGTCACCGCGCAGCTCGCCGAGGCCCGCCACACCGCCGCCGCGCTCAGCACGCACGCCGCGCACATCCAGCAGCGCCTCGCCGCGTACCGCCGCTGGGGGCTCGGCCGGCCGCTCCCCGCGCCGCCCGCGCCGCCCGCGCTCAAGCCGCGGGTGCGGGACGCCGAGGTCGTCCGGCGGGTGCCGACCGAGGACAAGGTCATCTTCCTGACCGTCGACGACGGCGCCGAGAAGGACCCCGAGTTCCTCGAACTCGTCCGCGAACTCGACCTGCCGGTCACGTCCTTCCTCGCCGACGAGGAGGCGCGGCGCGGCACCGGCTACGACTACTTCCGCGCCCTGGCCGGCATCGGCGGCACCGCGCACAACCACACGCTCCACCACCCCTACCTGCCCGCCCTCTCCTACGCCGGGCAGCGTGCCGAGATCTGCGGCCAGCAGGCGCGGCTCAAGGCGGAGTTCGGCGGCCCGGAGCCCCGCCTCTTCCGTCCCCCGTACGGCGCGTACGACCGGAACACGCTGCGCGCCGCGCGCGACTGCGGGCTCGACGCGGTGGTGCTGTGGGGGATGGAGGCGTGGGCCGGACGGATCGACTTCCAGGAGCCCGGACGGCGGTTCTACCCCGGTGCGGTCATCCTCACTCACTACCGGGGCGAGGCGGAGTGGAACGGCTCGATGGCCGACATGACCCGCCGCCTGCTGCGCCTCGCCGCAGCTCAGGGGTACACGCTGGGCCGCCTTGAGGACTACCTGTGACCCGCGCTGCACCGGCGCGCCTGGCACTCTGGTTGACGGAGTGCTAACCGAGGCATAATGTCGGACCTGGCACTCCCTACCGTGGAGTGCCAACACACGGGCAAGCTTCCGGGTGCGTGTCAGAAGCGCTCCCGTAGGCGAGCACGTGTGCAGCGCAGGGCAGACCCGGCACCCGCGACGACGGTTCTGGCCAGCGCCACCCAGACATGAGTTACCCCGCTGAGATCTCCGAAGGGGGAGGTCGGATCGTGACGACCGCCACCAGCTCCAAGGTTGCCATCAAGCCGCTTGAGGACCGCATTGTGGTCCAGCCGCTCGACGCTGAGCAGACCACGGCCTCTGGCCTGGTCATTCCGGACACTGCGAAGGAGAAGCCCCAGGAGGGCACCGTCCTCGCCGTGGGTCCGGGCCGCTTCGAGGACGGCAACCGACTGCCGCTCGACGTCTCCGTCGGCGACATCGTGCTGTACAGCAAGTACGGCGGCACCGAGGTGAAGTACAACGGCGAGGAGTACCTCGTCCTCTCGGCGCGCGACGTTCTCGCGATCATCGAGAAGTAAGTCACCAAAGCCGTCCCTGAAGCCGAAGACTGCTTTGATCTGCGCCCTGGTACCCGCAAGCCGGGGCCGGGGCGCAGTTCGTTCGAGAGGACCCGAAAGCTCCCATGGCGAAGATCCTGAAGTTTGACGAGGACGCGCGTCGCGCCCTCGAGCGCGGCGTCAACCAGCTCGCCGACACCGTGAAGGTGACCATCGGCCCCAAGGGCCGCAACGTCGTCATCGACAAGAAGTTCGGCGCCCCGACCATCACCAACGACGGCGTCACCATCGCCCGTGAGGTCGAGATCGACGACCCGTACGAGAACCTCGGCGCCCAGCTCGTGAAGGAGGTGGCGACCAAGACCAACGACATCGCGGGTGACGGCACCACCACCGCCACCGTGCTGGCCCAGGCGCTCGTCCGCGAGGGTCTGCGCAACGTCGCCGCCGGCGCCTCCCCGGCCGCGCTGAAGAAGGGCATCGACGCCGCCGTCAAGGCCATCTCCGATGACCTGCTCGCCTCCGCCAGCCCGATCGACTCCAAGGAGGACATCGCGGCCGTGGCCGGCCTGTCCGCCCAGGACAGCCAGGTCGGCGAGCTGATCGGCGAGGCCATGGACAAGGTGGGCAAGGACGGTGTCATCACCGTCGAGGAGTCCCAGACCTTCGGCCTGGAACTCGACTTCACCGAGGGCATGGCCTTCGACAAGGGTTACCTGTCCCCGTACATGGTGTCCGACCAGGAGCGTATGGAGGCCGTCCTCGACGACCCGTACATCCTGATCCACCAGGGCAAGATCGCCTCGATCCAGGACCTGCTGCCGCTGCTGGAGAAGATCATGCAGTCGGGTGGCTCGAAGCCGCTGCTGATCGTGGCCGAGGACGTCGAGGGCGAGGCGCTCTCCACCCTGGTCGTCAACAAGATCCGCGGCACGTTCAACGCGGTCGCCGTCAAGGCGCCGGGCTTCGGCGACCGCCGCAAGGCGATGCTGGGCGACATGGCCACGCTCACCGGCGCGACCGTCATCGCCGAGGAGGTCGGCCTCAAGCTCGACCAGGCCGGTCTGGACGTGCTGGGCAGCGCCCGCCGCGTCACCGTCACCAAGGACGACACCACCATCGTCGACGGTGCGGGCAACAAGGCGGACGTCGAGGGCCGCGTCGGCCAGATCAAGGCTGAGATCGACGCCACGGACTCGGACTGGGACCGCGAGAAGCTCCAGGAGCGCCTGGCCAAGCTGGCCGGCGGTGTCTGCGTGATCCGCGTCGGTGCCGCGACCGAGGTCGAGCTGAAGGAGAAGAAGCACCGTCTCGAGGACGCCATCTCGGCGACCCGCGCGGCGGTCGAGGAGGGCATCGTCTCCGGCGGTGGCTCCGCTCTCGTCCACGCCGCGAAGGTGCTGGAAGGCTCGCTCGGCAAGACGGACGACGAGGCGACCGGTGTCGCCGTCGTGCGCCGTGCCGTCGTCGAGCCGCTGCGCTGGATCGCGGAGAACGCGGGCCTCGAGGGCTACGTCATCACCTCGAAGGTCGCCGACCTCGACAAGGGCCAGGGCTTCAACGCGGCCACCGGCGAGTACGGCGACATGGTCAAGGCCGGCGTCATCGACCCGGTCAAGGTCACCCGTTCCGCCCTGGAGAACGCCGCCTCCATCGCCTCCCTGCTGCTCACGACCGAGACCCTGGTCGTCGAGAAGCCGGCCGAGGAGGAGGAAGCGGCTGCGGGCGGTCACGGCCACTCGCACTGACCCGCTGACGCGCACGCGTACCGGCCCGCGGCCGGTACGCCACGAAGCGCCGGGCGGGCCGGCAGAGCCGGCCCGCCCGGCGCTTCCGTGCGTCCGGCCTGCGGCGCGTCCGGCCTGCGGCGCGCGGGTACGACGCGGCGGTGGGCGTGCGGGCGGCGAGCGCGCGCCCCAGGCGCGCCGCCCGGCCGGCCCCGGCGGACGCGCGCAGCCGCGCGTCAGCGCGGCCCGTACTTGCGGCCCGTCGTCGACGAGGCCCGGCTGAGCACGCCGCGCGGGGCCAGCTTCGCCAGGCCGAGCAGCGTCTTGTAGCGCGGGTCGGGGATGGACAGGGTCTTGCCCCGCGCGAGGTCGGCCAGCGCCACGTCCACCACCCGCCCCGCGTCCAGCCACATCCAGCCCGGCACCCGGGTGGCGTCCATGCCCGCGCGCTCGTGGAACTCCGTCCGTACGAACCCCGGGCACAGCGCCATCAGCCGCACTCCGCTCTTTCCCAGGTCACGCGCCGCGCCCTGGGTGAACTGCACCGTCCACGCCTTCGAGGCGCCGTACGTCCCGCGCGGCACGAACGCGGCGACCGACGCCACGTTGATGATGCCGCCGCGCCCCCGCTCCCGCATGGCCGCCGCCGCGGCCGAGGTCGAGCGCAGCACGGCCTCGCAGTGCACCCGCAGCATGGTCAGCTCGTCCGCGATCGGGACCTCCAGATAGCCGCCCTTGTTGCCGAACCCCGCGTTGTTCACCAGCAGGTCGACCGGGTGGCGGCGGTCCCCGGCCCGCTCCTCGAGCGCCGCGATGCCCGACTCCGTCCCGAGGTCGGCGACGAGCACGGACGCCTCGACGCCGTGCCGGTCGTGCAGCTCGGCCGCCTGGGTACGCAGCCGCTCGGCGTCCCGCGCGACGAGCACCACGTGGTGTCCGTCCCGGGCGAGCTGCCGTGCGAACGCGGCGCCGAGCCCCGCCGTCGCTCCCGTGATCAATGCAGTCGTCATACCGGGCACGCTATCCGCCGCGCACCCCCGCCACGTGCCCCTTCACCGCCTCCGCCCAAGCGCTTCCCCCGAGTTCACCGTGCGGACTGCGGTAGCGCGGACCCGAGCCGGCGGCGCAGCCGCTCCTGTACATCCAGCTCCAGCGCGTCCCACGCGGGCAGCAGCCGGGGCAGCAGCTCCGCCTGCATGGTCAGCGCGCGGAACCAGAAGGACACCGACACCTCGTGGTCCGGCCGGTGCACCACCTCGACCGGGTCGCCCGCCCGGATCTCGCCCGGCTCGATCACCCGCAGGTACGCGCCCGGCGCGGCCTCCCGCGTGAACCGCCTGACCCAGCCGCGCTCGCCGAGCCAGCCCGCGAAGGTCTGGCAGGGGATGCGCCCGCAGCTGACCTCCAACACCAGATCCGGGCCGACGCGCCAGCGCTCGCCGATGCGGGCGTCGTTGACCGCCACGCCGCTCGTGGTCAGGTTCTCCCCGAAGACGCCGTTCGGCAGCTCCCGGCCCAGTTCCCGGGCCCAGCCGTCCAGGTCCTCGCGCGCGAACGCGTAGACCGCCTGGTCGTCGCCGCCGTGGTGGCGCCAGTCACCGATGGTGTCCCCGGCCAGGCCGCTGCCGCCGACGCCCTTGGGGCCGGGCGCCCGTACGGAGACCGGGCCCTCGACGGGACGCTTGTCGATTCCGGTGATGTTGCCCGCGGAGTCCGTGTGCTCCGAGACGCGAGCGGTGCCGAGATTCACTGACAGGAGATGCATGTCCGCACGCTAACGATGCTTTGGCCAAGGCCGCCAGGGGATATATGTGCTGTTCCCCAAGGCGCGCTTATGCTCGGAGGATGATCGAAGCGCGTCATCTCCGGGTGCTGCGGGCCGTGGCGGGGACGGGGTCGTTCTCCGCCGCCGCGCGGGAGCTGGGCTGCTCCCAGCCCGCGGTCAGCCAGCAGATGAAGGCGCTGGAGCAGTCCGCGGGCACCCCGCTGCTCTTCCGTACGGGCCGCGCGACGCGGCTCACCGAGGCGGGCGAGGCGCTGCTGAGGCACGCCTCGGGCATCCTGGCCGGGCTCACCGCGGCGGAGGAGGAGGTCGCGGCGCTGGCCGGGCTGCGCGCGGGGCGGGTGCGGCTGGTGTCCTTCCCCAGCGGCAGTTCCACCCTTGTGCCCTCGGCGGTCGCCGCGATGCGCGCGGACCATCCCGGCACCCGGGTCTCACTGGTGGAGGCGGAGCCGCCCGGATCGGTGGAGATGCTGCGGGCGGGGGACGTGGAGATCGCCCTCGCCTTCCGCTACGACCCCTCGCCCGAGTGGGACGACCTGGCCGTACGGCCGCTGCTGCGCGACCGGCTGGTGGGCCTGGTGCCCAGGGACCACCGCTTCGCGGGGGAGCGCGAGGTCGGCATCGCGCGGCTCGCGCAGGAGCCGTGGATCGCGGGCTGTCCGCGCTGCCGGCGGCATCTGGTCGAGGTGTGCGAGGAGGCGGGCTTCACGCCGAGGATCGACTTCGCGACCGACGACTATCCGGCGGTCGTGGGTCTGGTCGCCGCCGGGCTGGGCGTGGCGGTGCTGCCGGAGCTGGCGGTGGGCTTGGTGCGTACGGAGGGGATCGCGACGGTGCGGGTCACCCCGCTGGTGCCGCGCGAGGTGGTGGCGCTGGCGCTGCCGGACCTGGCCCGGGTGCCGAACGTCGCGGCGATGCTGGACCGGCTGGTGCTGGCCGCGTCGGCGGCGGCCGGACGGCGCTGAGGCGGACGGCGCCGGGGCGGACGGGGCCGAGGCGCGGGCGGGGAGGTCAGCAGAAACGATTCTTCACCGGCTTGCCCCGCTCGCCGAGGCCGTGGCGACCAGCCGGCTGCGCGCCCGGCCCATCAGCTCTTCCCGTTCGTCCTCGGTGAGCCCGCCCCACACGCCGTACGGCTCGCGCACCGTCAGCGCGTGCGCGGCGCACTCGGAGCGCACCGGGCAGCGCATGCACACCTCCTTGGCGGAGGTCTCACGGGCGCTGCGGGCGGCTCCGCGCTCTCCTTCGGGATGGAAGAACAGCGAGCTGTCGACGCCCCGGCAGGCGGCGAGGAGCTGCCAGTCCCACAGGTCGGCGTTGGGGCCCGGGAGGCGGGAGAAGTCTGCCATTGCGTGTCCTCTCGGTGGTGTGCTCGGAGCGCACCGTGGAGGTGGAGTCGCTCATCTGTAAATATGACTCTTTGTCGAATCTAGCTATTACCCGAACCAAGCAAAAGAAATCATGAGCAAACAGGTCATTTAGGGGCAATGTGCGCGGCTGTGCGATATCGGAGTTCTCTGTCCGTACACTCACGTAGAGTGTGCAAAGTGGCCACTGAAGCCCGTAACTCTTTTGGGTGACCGTCGTTGAGAGTGCGGAGGCGATTGGCGGACAGGGTTCGGGCAGCGAGTGCCCAGGCCCGCAGCCATCAATCGCACAGGTGACGATTCGTAACAGCCTGGAGGCTCAAGGTGATGCGCATCAGCTGCGGGGGGCGGTCATGACGTCCGTCCTCGTATGCGACGACTCCCCGCTTGCCCGAGAGGCGCTCCGCCGCGCGGTCGCGACCGTGCCCGGTGTCGAGCGTGTGACGACGGCGGCCAACGGCGAGGAAGTGCTCCGCCGCTGGGGTGCTGATCGCTCCGATCTGATTCTCATGGATGTCCGGATGCCCGGACTGGGAGGGGTGGAGACCGTACGGCGGTTGCTCTCCGCCGATCCCGGGGCGCGCATCATCATGCTGACCGTGGCCGAGGACCTGGACGGCGTGGCGCTCGCCGTCGCCGCCGGAGCCCGCGGGTATCTGCACAAGGACGCCTCGCGCGCCGAGCTGCGGGCCACGGTCACCCAGGCCCTGGCCGACCCGACGTGGCGGCTCGCGCCGCGCCGGCTGCGGTCCGCCGAGATGGGAGCGGCCCCCACCCTCACCGCGCGCGAGATCCAGGTGCTGGAGGGGATGAGCCACGGCAGGTCGAACGCCGAGATCGGCCGGGAGCTGTTCCTGTCCGAGGACACGGTGAAGACGCACGCCAGGCGGCTCTTCAAGAAGCTCGGCGCCTCGGACCGCGCGCACGCGGTGGCGCTCGGCTTCCGCTGGGGGCTCGTGCGTTAGAAGTGCCCGCAGGGCACCTCCGGGCTTCTCCAGGTGAAAGCGGCAGTGACAGTGGCGGCGGCTCCCGCTCCGGCGGGGCCGCTGCCACTGTCACGCCCGCGTCTTCGTCGTAATGCCGCGCGATGCCGCATGCTTGAGGGTGTGACTCCTCCCCGGCTGCTGCCGGGGCCTCTCACCCAGCCGCGAAGGGCCTCATGACGGAAGAGCCCCGCCCGGCGCGGTGCGGATCGACCCTGAAGGGGGCGGGCTAGCGGCATGGCTACGGGCGCACTCCGTGATAACGCTTCGGCGCACAAAGAGGGACGCGATGCGGCGGATCGCGCGGCCTCGGTGCACCATGGACTGATGCGCGAAGACGAGCACTCGCCGGTCGGCGCCCTCGTACAGCGTGCTGTCGAGGGGGACGAACGGGCCACGCACGACCTTCTCGCCCGTGTCCACCCGCTGGCCCGGCGCTACTGCCGCACCAGGCTGACCCGGCTGCCCGGCGACGCCCGGCACTTCGTGGACGACCTCGCGCAAGAGGTCTGCCTCGCCGTCCTGTACGCCCTGCCGCGCTACCGCGACACCGGCAAGCCCTTCGAGGCGTTCGTGGTGGCCATCGCCCAGCACAAGATCGCCGACTTGCAGCGGGCCGCCATGCGCGGGCCCGGCAGCACCGCCGTCCCCTCCGACGAGATGCCCGAGCAGCCGGACAGCTCGCTGGGGCCGGAGGAGCGGGCGCTGCTGAGCAGCGACGCGGAGTGGGCCAAGCAGCTGCTCGCCAATCTGCCCGCCCACCAGCGGGAGCTGGTGCTGCTGCGGGTGGCCATCGGGCTGTCCGCCGAGGAGACCGGCCGGATGCTCGGCATGTCGCCGGGCGCCGTACGGGTGGCGCAGCACCGCGCGCTGAGCAGGCTGCGGGCGCTGGCCGAGCAGTAGCGGCGCTGCGGCGCCGGTGCCCGTCCTGGTGCCGGCGCTGGTGCCGGTACGCAAGAAGAGCAGTGATCCCGGCCGTCCCAGGTGCGTGCTCCGGCAGTGCCCGGAGACCGTTAGCATGGACATTCGCGCCGCGCAACCATGGGGAAGGTGTCATGACAGACAACGTCGACGGAGTGCCCGCCAAGTTCGCCATGCTCGGGCTTACCTACGACGACGTGCTGCTCCTGCCAGGTGAGTCGAACATGGCCCCGCAGGACATCGACACCGGCTCGCAGGTCTCCCGCAACGTCCGGGTGAACGTACCGCTGCTGTCCGCCGCGATGGACAAGGTGACCGAGGCCCGGATGGCCATCGCCATGGCCCGGCAGGGCGGTGTGGGTGTGCTGCACCGGAACCTCTCCATAGAGGAGCAGGCCCTCCAGGCCGACCGGGTCAAGCGCTCCGAGTCCGGCATGGTGACCGACCCGATCACCATCGGCCCGGACGCCGTGCTGAGCGAGGCGGACGCCCTGTGCGGGCGCTTCCGGATCAGCGGGGTGCCGGTGACGGACCCGGCCGGTCGGCTGCTGGGCATCGTCACCAACCGTGACATGGCCTTCGAGCTGGACCGCGGCCGTCAGGTCCGCGAGGTCATGACGCCGATGCCGCTGGTCACCGGCAAGGTCGGGATCTCGCGGGACGACGCGATGGAGCTGCTGCGCCGCCACAAGATCGAGAAGCTGCCGCTGGTCGACGGCGACGGCGTGCTCAAGGGCCTGATCACGGTCAAGGACTTCGTGAAGGCCGAGCAGTACCCGAACGCCGCCAAGGACGCGGAGGGCCGCCTCGTGGTCGGCGCGGCCGTCGGCGTGGCCGGGGACGCGTACGACAGGGCGCAGGCGCTGATCGAGGCGGGCGTCGACTTCCTGGTGGTGGACACGGCGCACGGGCACTCGCGGCTCGTCGGCGACATGGTGGCCAAGATCAAGTCGAACTCCTCGGTCGACGTCATCGGCGGCAACATCGCGACCCGGGACGGCGCCAAGGCGCTGATCGACGCGGGCGCGGACGCCGTGAAGGTCGGCGTCGGCCCGGGCTCCATCTGCACGACCCGCGTCGTCGCGGGCATCGGCGTGCCGCAGGTCACCGCGATCTACGAGGCCTCGCTCGCCGCCAAGGAGGCCGGTATCCCGGTCATCGGGGACGGCGGCCTCCAGTACAGCGGGGACATCGCCAAGGCACTGGTGGCCGGGGCGGACACGGTGATGCTCGGCAGCCTGCTCGCGGGCTGCGAGGAGTCGCCGGGGGAGCTGCAGTTCATCAACGGCAAGCAGTTCAAGTCGTACCGCGGGATGGGCTCGCTGGCCGCCATGCAGTCGCGCGGGGAGTCCCGTTCCTTCTCCAAAGACCGCTACTTCCAGGAGGAGGTCGGCTCCGACGACAAGCTGATCCCGGAGGGCGTCGAGGGCCAGGTGCCGTACCGCGGTCCGCTCTCGGCGGTCGTGCACCAGCTGGTCGGGGGGCTGAAGCAGTCGATGTTCTACGTCGGCGGGCGCACCGTCCCCGAGATGAAGGAGCACGGCCGCTTCGTCCGGATCACCGCGGCGGGGCTGAAGGAGAGCCACCCGCACGACATCCAGATGACCACCGAGGCGCCGAACTACTCGCGCCGCTGAGGTCTCGGGTAGCAGGCAGCACCGCCACCAGTGTCACCGTCGGTGATACTGGTGGCGCACCTATGAGGAAGGGCCACATTCGTGACTGAGATCGAGATCGGGCGCGGCAAGCGCGGCCGTAAGGCGTACGCCTTCGACGACATCGCCGTCGTGCCGAGCCGGCGCACCCGGGACCCGAAGGAGGTCTCGATCGCCTGGCAGATCGACGCCTACCGCTTCGAGCTGCCGTTCCTGGCCGCGCCGATGGACTCGGTCGTCTCCCCGGAGACGGCCATCCGCATCGGCCAGTTCGGCGGCCTGGGCGTGCTCAACCTCGAGGGCCTGTGGACGAGGTACGAGGACCCGGAGCCGCTGCTCGCGGAGATCGCGGAGCTGAGCGAGGAATCGGCCAACCGCCGGATGCAGGAGATCTACGCCGAGCCGATCAAGGAGGAGCTGATCGGCCGCCGGATCAAGGAGGTCCGCGACTCGGGGGTGGTGACGGCCGCCGCGCTCTCGCCGCAGCGCACCGCGCAGTTCTCCAAGGCCGTGGTGGACGCGGGCGTGGACCTGTTCGTGATCCGGGGCACCACCGTCTCCGCCGAGCACGTCTCCTCTGCCGCCGAGCCGCTGAACCTCAAGCAGTTCATCTACGAGCTGGACGTGCCGGTGATCGTCGGCGGCTGCGCCACCTACACGGCGGCGCTGCACCTGATGCGTACGGGTGCGGCGGGCGTGCTGGTCGGCTTCGGCGGCGGCGCCGCGCACACCACGCGCAACGTGCTGGGTATCCAGGTGCCGATGGCGACGGCCGTCGCGGACGTCGCCGCCGCCCGCCGGGACTACCTGGACGAGTCCGGCGGGCGCTACGTGCACGTCATCGCGGACGGCGGCGTCGGCTGGTCCGGCGACCTGCCCAAGGCGATCGCCTGCGGCTCGGACGCCGTGATGATCGGCTCGCCGCTGGCCCGGGCCACGGACGCGCCGGGGCGCGGTCACCACTGGGGCATGGAGGCGGTGCACGAGGACGTGCCGCGCGGCAAGCGGATGGACCTGGGCGCGGTCGGTACGACCGAGGAGGTGCTGCTCGGCCCGTCGCACACGCCGGACGGTTCGATGAACTTCTTCGGTGCGCTGCGCCGCGCGATGGCCACGACGGGCTACTCCGACCTCAAGGAGTTCCAGCGCGTCGAGGTGATGGTCGCCCGCTCCCGCTGACCCCGGCGGGCGCGGTCGCGGCAGCGGGCGGTTCTGTCGGCAGGCGGGTCGGCGGGCGGGCTACGCGGGCAGGCGGGCGGGCTACGCGGGCGCGGTCCCGGAGTCCGGCACGGCCTGGGCGTCCGGCACGGACACGGCTTCGAGCAGGGTGAACGGCGACCGGGTCCGGTGCCGGGCCGTGCACCGCAGCCCGGCCGCCGCGAAGAGCGCCTCGAAGTCGGCGAGGGGGCGTTCCCGGCCGGTGGCGACGGTGAGCATGTTCAGGTCCATCAGCGGGACGATGCCGGGCTCGCCGGGACCGCCCAGGAGCATCTCCACGACCACGATCCGCCCGCCGGGGCGGAGCGAGTCGCGGCAGTTGCGCAGGATGCGGACGCAGTCGTCGTCGTCCCAGCCGTGCAGGACGGACTTGAGCAGGTAGAGGTCGGCCGGGGCAACCGAGGTGAAGAAGTCGCCGGAGAGGGTGGAGAAGCGGTCCGAGAGACCGTCCGCCCGCGCCGCCTCGGCGGCCTGCGGCACGATGTGCGGCAGGTCCAGGACCGCGCCCGAGAGCTTCGGGTTCCGGGCCATCAGGCCCCGTACGAGGCTGCCGCCCGCGCCGCCGACGTCCACCGCGAACGACACCCCGGTGGTGTCGAGCAGGCGGGCCGCCTCCTGGGCCACCAGCGTCGAGAGGCCGTCCATCGCCCGGGTGAACTGCGCCGCCTCGGCGGGGTTCTGGGCGTAGTAGGCGGGCATCTCGGCGCCGAGCGCGGCGGTGGCCTGCTGCTGTCCCGTCCGCAGCGCGTCGGGGAAGCGGCCCCAGGGCAGCCAGTGCCCGGGTGCGGCCTCCACCAGCGCGATGTCCCGCAGCGAACCAGGTACGTCCGCGCGCAGCGTGTCCAGCAGCGCTGTGGGGCGGAAGCGGACGCCGTCGGTGCTGCCCACCAGCCCGAGCGAGGCGGCGGCCCGCAGGAGCCGCAGGGTGGCGCCCGGGTCGGTCGACTCCAGCGCGGCGATCTCCGCGGCCGTCTCGGCGCCGCGCCCCAGATGCTCGGCGACGGAGTGCCGGGCCAGGGCGCCCACGATCTGGGTGCGCCAGTAGCCGGTGATCAGGTTGAGCATGCGGACGTGGTGGTCCTCGTGCGGTGCGGACCGCTCGCCTCCGGGAGGCGGGGCGGTACGGGTGGTGCCCTCGTTCTCGGTCGCCACGCGTTGCGTCATCAGGTCCCTCCATGGTGGGCGGCGCGGCGGACCGGACGGCCGGTGCCGCGCCGACGGATGTTCGGTACCGCTGGTCAGTCCAGCGGACATACGCGCCGGTGGCACGGGTGCGCGCCGTGGAACCACTCGGAGGTGTACGGCCCGTGCGCGCCCGTCGAACGGATGTCGCCCACTCCGTGCACGCGTACCGCCCGCCAGGGGCACACCGCGCCGCCCGGCAGGCCCTCACAGCCGGTACGCCGCGCCGGTCGGGCTGGCGCCCCGGGTGTCGAGCAGGAGCTGCGCCTTGGCGGCCAGACCCTGGAGGTCGTAGGTGCGGTGGTGCTGGAGGAGCAGGGTCAGGTCGGCCGCCGCGGCGGCGTCGTAGAGCGACTCGGCACGCGGTACGGGGCGGCCCCCCGCGCTCCAGCGCGGCACGTACGGGTCGTGGTAGCTCAGCTGCGCGCCCAGGTCGCGCAGCCGGGTGGCGATCTCGGCGGCGGGCGCGCCCGCCTGGTCGGCGAGGTCGGCCTTGTAGGTGACCCCGAGCAGCAGGACGTGGGCGCCGCGCGCCGACTTGCCGTGCTCGTTGAGCAGGGCCGCCGCGCGCTGCGAGACGTAGCGCGGCATCCGGGCGTTGACCTCCTGCGCCAGCTCGACCATCCGCAGCGGATAGCCCAGCGCCCGGCTGGGGTACGAGAGGTGGTTGGGGTCGATGGGCACGCTGGGGCCGCCGACGCCCGGCCCGGGGCGGAAGGACTGGAAGCCGAAGGGCTTGGTCTCGGCGCAGCGGATGACGTCCCAGATGTCGACGCCGATGTCGTGGCAGAAGACGGCCATCTCGTTGATGAGCGCGAGGTTGATCTGCCGGTAGTTGGTCTCCAGGAGCTTCGCCGTCTCCGCCTCGCGCGGCCCCCGCGCCCGTACGACCTTCTCGGTGAGCCGCCCGTAGAACGCCGCGGCGGCCTCCGTGCAGGCGGGGGTGAGGCCGCCGATGACCTTGGGGATGTTGGCGTAGCCGTACGCGCGGCTGCCCGGGTCGAGGCGGCTGGGCGCGTACGCGAGGTGGAAGTCGCGGCCCGCGCGCAGCCCGGAGCCCTCTTCCAGCACGGTGCGCAGGAATTCCTCGGTGCTCCCCGGGTAGACGGTCGATTCGAGGATGACCGTGGTACGGGGACGCAGACGGGAGGCGAGCGTGTGGGCGGCGGTGCGCACCGGACCCAGATCGAGCGCCCGGTCGGACCCCAGCGGGGTGTCGACGCAGATGACCGCCGTACGGGCCCGCCCCAGGAACGCCGGGTCGGCGGTCGTCCGGAAGCCCCGGGCCAGCATGCGGCGCAGGGCGGCGGCGGGGAGCGAGCCGTCGGCGGGCGGGCGGCCCAGATTCAGATCGGCGACGGTGCGCGGGTCGGGGTCGTAGCCGATCGTCCCGATGCCCGCGGCGGTGGCCGCCTGGGCGAGCGGGAGACCCGAATGGCCCAGGCCGATGACGGCGAGATCTGCGGGCATGATGGCTGACTTCCCTTCCCCCCGGCTCCCCCGGCGGACGCGTGGCGGGATACGCACTGTCAGGTTAAGCGCCTATATGACAGATATGCGGCATTGGTCGCGCAGGCGTGCCGGTGCCCCGCCGGATTCAGCGGGATGGGGGACCATCGACAGGGGCGCCCTCCCCTCGGCAGCGAAGCGGCACGGCGGCACGGCGGCACAGCAGGACCAGCAGGACGATCACAGGAGGCAGCGGTGAGGACAGCGACACTGGGACCCGAGCAGCGCGCCGGCGCGCTGGCGAAGATGGCCGAGCGGGAACTCGACGTACTGGTCGTCGGCGCGGGCGTGGTCGGCGCGGGTACCGCGCTGGACGCCGCCACCCGCGGCCTGTCCACCGGCCTCGTCGAGGCGCGCGACTGGGCCTCGGGCACCTCCAGCCGCTCCAGCAAGCTCATCCACGGCGGGCTGCGCTACCTGGAGATGCTCGACTTCACCCTCGTACGGGAGGCCCTCAAGGAGCGCGGGCTGCTGCTGGAGCGGCTCGCCCCGCATCTGGTGAAGCCGGTGCCGTTCCTGTACCCGTTGCAGCACAAGGGGTGGGAGCGGCTCTACGCGGGCTCCGGCGTGGCCCTCTACGACGCGATGTCCCTCTCCTCCGGCCACGGGCGCGGGCTGCCCACGCACCGCCACCTGAGCCGCTCCCGCGCCCTGCGGGTCGCCCCATGCCTGCGCCGGGACGCGCTGGTCGGCGCGCTCCAGTACTACGACGCGCAGATGGACGACGCCCGCTACGTCGCCACCCTGGTCCGTACGGCCGCCGCCTACGGCACGCACGCGGCCAACCGGGCGCGGGTGACCGGCTTCCTGCGCGAGGGCGAGCGGGTGGTCGGCGCGCGGGTGCGCGACCTGGAGCAGGGCGGCGAGTTCGAGGTGCGCGCCCGCCAGGTGGTCAACGCGACAGGTGTGTGGACGGACGACACCCAGGGCCTGATCGCCGAGCGCGGCCAGTTCCACGTACGGGCCTCCAAGGGCATCCACCTGGTCGTGCCCAAGGACCGCATCCACTCCTCGACGGGGCTGATCCTGCGTACGGAGAAGAGCGTGCTCTTCGTCATCCCGTGGGGCCGGCACTGGATCGTGGGCACCACGGACACCGACTGGGACCTGGACAAGGCGCACCCCGCCGCCTCCAGCGCGGACATCGACTACCTCCTCGAACACGTCAACTCGGTGCTCTCGGTGCCGCTCAGCCGGGACGACGTGGAGGGCGTCTACGCCGGTCTGCGTCCGCTGCTGGCGGGGGAGTCGGAGGCCACCAGCAAGCTCTCGCGCGAGCACACGGTGGCCCATCCGGTGCCGGGGATGGTCGTCATCGCGGGCGGCAAGTACACGACGTACCGGGTGATGGCCAAGGACGCCGTGGACGAGGCCGTGCACGGGCTGGACCACCGGGTCGCCGAGTGCTGCACCGAGCAGGTGCCGCTGGCCGGGGCCGAGGGCTACCACGCGCTGTGGAACGCGCGGGCCCGGATCGCCGCCCGCACGGGGCTGCATGTGGCGCGCGTGGAGCACCTGTTGAACCGCTACGGGTCGCTGACCGAGGAGCTGCTGGAGCTGGTCGCCGCCGATCCGAAGCTGGCCGAGCCGCTGCCCGCCGCCGACGACTACCTCAAGGCTGAGATCGTCTACGCCTGCACGCACGAGGGAGCCCGTCATCTGGACGACGTGCTCACCCGCCGCACGCGCATCTCCATCGAGACGTTCGACCGGGGCACCCGCTCCGCGCGCGAGTGCGCGGAGCTGATGGCACCGGTGCTGGGCTGGGATGAGGGACAGGTCGACCGGGAGGTCCAGCACTACGAGAAGCGGGTCGAGGCGGAGCGCGAGTCGCAGCGGCAGCCCGACGACCTGACGGCGGACGCGGCACGGCTGGGGGCCCCGGACATCGTGCCGCTCTAGGGGGTGTCTTCGAAGTCCCGCCTTGCTCGTGGTGCCTGGCACGCACGTCTTCCCCCTGGCTTCGCCGGGAGGTACCCCCTGCGTTGTCGGAACGTCCACGTAGCCCACTACGAGGACGCCCCTCCGCCTTGCAGCCGCACGCACCAGACACCACGAGCACCCGCCCTCCCAGGGGGCACCTCCCGGGCCGCCAAGGCCCAGGGGGAGGGACGGCGCTACTTCGAAGACACCCCCCAGCCCAGGACCCGGCCCGCTGTGCTGAGCGGCCCTCAGCAGGCTCTCGCCTCCCGGGTGCGGTGTGCCCGCGGGGCGGACCGGCCGGGCGTACGGGAGGCGGCGGCTCACCCCGTACGCGGGTTGTCGGCATCGTGCGTCACAATGAAGGCTCTGCCGAAGGCTCGGCTGCTTGAGGGGATGCAAGGGGATTCATGGGCCAGGACGTTGAGGACGGGCGGCTGGTAGGCGGTCGCTATCGGCTCGAGGGAGTGCTGGGTCGCGGGGGCATGGGCACCGTGTGGCGCGGGCGGGACGAAACCCTGGGCCGTACGGTGGCGGTGAAGGAACTGCGCTTCCCGTCGAGCGTCGACGAGGAGGAGAAGCAGCGCCTGGTCACCCGCACCCTGCGGGAGGCGAAGGCCATCGCGCGCATTCGCAGCGGCAGCGCCATCACCGTCTTCGACGTGGTGGACGAGGACGACCGGCCGTGGATCGTGATGGAGCTGATCGAGGGCCGCTCGCTGGCCGATCAGATCCGGCAGGACGGCCCGTTGGAGCCGCACCGGGTCGCCGAGGTCGGGCTCGCCATCCTCGACGTGCTGCGCGCCGCGCACCGTGAGGGCATCCTGCACCGCGACGTCAAGCCGTCCAACGTGCTGCTGGAGGAGGGCACCGGCCGGGTCATCCTCACCGACTTCGGCATCGCCAAGGTCGAGGGCGACCCGTCGATCACCTCGACCGGCATGCTCGTCGGCGCCCCGTCCTACATCTCCCCCGAGCGGGCACGCGGCAATCCGCCCGGCCCGCCCGCCGATCTGTGGTCCCTGGGCGGCCTGTTGTACGCGGCGGTGGAGGGCAGGCCGCCGTACGACAAGGGTTCGGCGATCTCGACGCTTACGGCCGTGATGACCGAGCCGCTGCCGCCGCTGGAGCGGGCCGGCGGGCTGAGCGAGGTCATCTTCGGGCTGCTGGAGAAGGACCCGGACAAGCGGCTCGATGTCGCGGGCGCCCGGGTGCTGTTGGAGCGGGCGCTCGCCGGCGAGGACGCGGCGGACCAGCCCGGGGGCATGGACGCGACGCGCGCGGTGCCGCTGCTGCCCCCGTCGGCCGTGCCCCCGCCGCCCGCCGGGGCGCCCGGCAGCGCGCGGGCGGGTGCGGCGGGCGCGGGAGCGTCGGGCGGCCGTGACGGTGCGTCGGCCGGGGGCGGCAGCGGTCCGCGCTCGGGCGAACGGATGCGCGCCGCCCTCCAGTCCGCGCGGAACGCCTCAGCCGGGCGTGCCGCGGCGCCGTCCGCGGGCGCGAGCGCCTCCGCCGCCCCGGGGCAGGGCCCGCTCACGGGCGACGGGCGCGGCGCGAAGCCCAGCTTCGGCGACTTGGTGACGCGGCGCACGCTGGTCATCGTCGTCGCCATCGTGGCGGCGCTGGTGGTGCTGGGCGTGATGGTCGCCTCGGCGTTCAGCGGGGGCGGCGACGACAAGGCGGCCGAGTCACAGGGGCAGACCGGCGGCAAGCAGGAGCAGGGCGGCACCGGCGACCAGGGCAAGGGCGGCGACGGGGACGAGGGCAAGGGCGGCGACAAGCCCGGCGACGACGCGCAGGACGGCAAGGGCGACGACGGCAAGGGCGAAGGCGAGGACGGCAAGGGCGAGTCGGACGAGCCCGCGGGCGACGCGCTGCCGGAGGGCTACGAGGAGGTCACCGACGACCGCTTCCACTTCGCCATGGCCATGCCGAAGGACTTCCGGCCCGCCGGGATCGCGGGCGTCGGCTCCGGCCGCAAGTACCGCCCCGCGGGCGACGGCTACCCCCGGATACAGGTGGACTTCAACAAAAGCCCGCTCGCGAACGCGGTCCTCGCCTGGAAGAGCCTGGAGCCCGCCGTGAGCAAGAGCAGCCCCGGATACCGCCTGATCTCCCTGAAGAAGGTGGAATGGCGCGGGTACCCGACCGTCGCCGACTGGACCTTCGAGCGGAACGAGGACAACCGGCAGGTGCGCGTGCTCAACCGCGGTTTCAAGGTGGACGACAAGCGGGGATACGCGATCATGGTGACGTGCAAGGCGGGTACCTGGGACGACCAGGAGTGCCGGACGCTGCGCGAGACGGCCTTCAAGACCTTCGAACCGAAGTGACCCGGCGCCAGGTCCTGTGACCCGGCCCCGGTGGTGTGGGAGGGCCGAGGGGGCGGGAAAGCTCAATGGGTAGGGAAGTTGACCGCCCGGCAGGACCGACCGGAAGAGGAGAGCACGCGCTGTCGTACGGGCTTGTGCCGTCTTGCGGCGCTGGGCCGGTTCGGCACGTATCGTGAAAGACCGCAGACCGTACGCATCCGTAACGAGGCGGATCAGGACCAGTTCTGACGGTCTGCCCGCGCGCTGTGGGGAGGTGTGTCGTGGGCGAGGGATACGACGCATACGAGGATTCGGCCGAGTACTCGGGACGGCTGCTCGCCGACCGCTACCGCCTGCCCCGTCCGCCCGCCGAGGAGTACGAGCTGGCGGAGGCCCGCGCGTACGACACCGCGAGCGGGCAGGAAGTGCTGGTGCGGCAGGTGCCGTTGCCGGAGGTCGTGGACGCGGAGTTCATGGACGACGGCCCCGTGCGCGGTGGCCGGACGGCGGCGGGCGGCTCGTACGGGCGCGCGACGCGGCGGCCCGCCGATCCCGGCGTGCGGCGTGCGCTGGAGGCGGCGGTGGCCGCGTCCCAGGTGCCGGACCACCCCCGGCTGGATCAGGTCTTCGACGTCTTCGTCGAGGGTGACGGCCTGTGGATCGTCAGCGAGCTGGTGCCCGCGCGCCCGCTCGCCGCGCTGACGGCCGAGCGGCCGCTGAGCCCGCACCGGGCGGCGGAGATCGCGGCCGACCTGCTGGCGGCGCTGCACACCGTGCACGCGCACGGCTGGGTCCACCGCAACATCACCGCGCGCTCGGTGCTGATCTGCGAGGACGGGCGGGCGCTGCTCACCGGCCTGGCGGTCGGCGCCGCGGAGGAGGCGCTGTGCGGTTACGACCCGCTGCCGGGCTCCGCGGCACCGCCGCCGCGGGAGATCGGCGAGACCTTCGTGGAGCCGGACTTCGTGGAGCCGGACGCCACCGGGGCGCCCGCCGTACCGGACGGCCCGGCCGCCCGGCCTGCTCCGCCCGCACCCGGGGTCGCCGGGCCGCGCGGGCCCGCCGCGGGCATCCCGTCCGGTCCGCCGCGTGGCGCGACGCCCGCGCTGCCCCCGGGCTACGCCCGTGACACCTCCGGCGGTGCGCACGGCCCGGGCGGTGCACCGGAGTTCGGCGAGGGCGGATACCACCCGGACTACCCGGACGACGGCATCTCCGACGCCGGCTACGGCAGGCATGTCCCGCCGGGCGGCCACCCCGGCGGCCCGGCTGACGACGCGCAGCGCGCGGGCATCTTCGGCTTCGAGGGCGAGGACTCCGGCGGCGGAGCCGCGGCGCGGGCCGCCCGCCGGGGTGCGATAGCCGCCTACCGGGCCGGCGCGCGGGCGGCCTCCGCCCGTGTGGAGGCCGAGCACCAGAGCCGCGCGGAGCCGGAGCGGTCCCCGGAGGTGACGGACTGGTGGAGCCTCGACCAGCGTGACGCCTCCGGCGCGGACGGCCCCGGGCAGCGGGATCAGCAGGAGAGGGATCAGCACGAGCCGGAGCAACTGGGCTCCGGTGCCGGGGAGTACGGCCCGCAGGGCCAGCCGTACGGATCGGCGGACGGCGGCCCGTACGCCGGGCCGGGCGGGGACGGCGCGGGCGGCGAGGCGGCGGAGTCCGGCGCCCGGCCGCAGCGCTGGACGGGCGAGGGGCCGACGGCACTGCCCGGTCCGCGGCAGGGCGGCAGCGTGAGCGTCCCGGCGCCCTGGAGCGCGCGCGGCCCGGAGCCCGCGCCCGACCGGCACACCGCTGAGCGGCCCGAGCCGGAGCCGTACACCCCCGAGCCGTACACCCCCGAGCCGTACACCCCCGAGCCGTACGGCGCCGCGCCGTACGCGCCGGACCAGGACTTCCCCGAGGAGGAGCCCGGCGGCGCGGACGGCGAGCGGGTGCTCGACATCTGGGCCCTGGACGACCTGGACCCCCCGCCGCCCGGCTCCCGCGCCCCCGCGGCCGCGGAGGCCCCCGCCGTGCCGGACCTGCCGGACGCGCCGGGCCTGCCGGACGCCCCCGGCGCCGCCCACGTCCCGGACGTCACCGGCTGGGACGCCCCGCCGGAGGACCCCGGCGGCCGCTACCGCGGTCCGGTGACGGCGCTCGACGCGGAGCGGGCCCGGCAGGCGCGCATGACGGTGGTCGGCCCGGTCACCGAGCGCTGGGCGCCGGAGCAGGCCGGGCCGGTGTACGAGAACTGGCGGCTGGCGCCGCCCGTCGGCCCGGCGGCCGACCTGTGGGCCCTGGGCGTGCTGCTCTTCCGCGCGGTGCAGGGGCACTCGCCGTACCCGGAGGACAGCACGGCCGAGCTGGTGCAGATGGTGTGCGCCGAGCCGCCCGCGTTCGCCGAGGAGTGCGGAGCGCTGCGGCCGGTGGTCGAGTCGCTGATGCGGCAGGACCCGACGGAGCGGCCGGACTTCGAGGAACTGCGGGGCTGGCTGCGTTCGCTGACGCGCTCCGCGCCGGAGCCGGAGGTGGGCCGCCGTCCGCTGGCGGCGCCGCCGTTGCTGGAGCCGGGCGGTCCCGCCGATCCCCGGCGGCTGCCGATCAAGCGGCGCCGGGGTGAGCTGGTGCGCCGGCGGCGGGGCGGGAAGCAGGCGGTGCCCACCGGGCGCCGCAAGGAGCAGCCGCGTGCCGAGCGGGTGCGCGAGCGGCGCGGTGCGGGCGGGCGGGGGCGGCGGCAGGAGCAGGAGCACGAGTCGCTCGAGAGCCTGCTGGGCGCGGAAGGGCGCGAGCCGCGTCGCCGCGAGCCGCGTCCGCCGCGTGAGCCCCGGCGCCGGGAGCCGCGTCCGCGCCGGGAGCCGCGCGCGGGGTCGGGCAACCCGCGCAGGCTGGGCGCAATGCTGGTGGGCCTGGTGTTGCTGCTGCTGACCCTGGTGGTGCTGATCGCCGTCCTGCTCCTGCCCGGCAAGGACGACGCGAGTACGGACGGCAAGCAGAACCAGCGCAGTTCGGTGGGCGGGCAGCCCGAGCCGTCCACGGCGCCGCAGGGCGAAGCCGGCGACCGGGCGGCGGAGGAGAAGGGCGCCGAGGAGAAGGACACAGCGGGGCAGGACGCGGAGAAGGACGGCGCCGGGACCCCGGAGCGGGACCAGCGGGCACCGTCGGCCGCCGAGGGCTTCACGCTGCACCAGGACCCGAGCGGTTTCCAGATCGCGGTGCCCGAGGGCTGGAACCGCTCCGGGCCCAACGCCCGCGGCCAGGTCCGGTTCGACGCGGGCGAGTTCGAGATGGTCGTGGTCAAGGGCCGGGACTCGACGGCGGAGTTCGGCAAGGACCCGCTGGACTACCAGGCGGACAGCGAGAGCGAGCTGGCGCCGTTCCGCTCCTCGGGCTGGTCCTCGGCGGCGAGCCTGCGGCGCATCGACGTCGGCGAGACCGCGATGGCGGAGGGCACGTACACCTGGGAGGACGAGAGCGGGCGCAAGGTCTACGTGCGCAACCGCGCGATGATCCTGGACGGGCGCTACCACCTGGTCCTGGTGATCGGCCCGGAGGGCGAGGAGGCCGCGGTGGACGGGTACTTCGACGGCGCGGCCGACACCTACCGTGTGCTGAAGCGCTGAGGGCCTGCCCGCGACGGCCGGCCGGGCGGACGGCCGACAGGTGGCGTGGCCTTCTCTGCGGCAGGCGTGTCACAGCTGGGTGCCCCAACTGGCGTACGCCGCACGTCACACGATAGTGATGGGAGCATGATGAACCACGGGGGGCCGTCCGACGAGCCCACGAGCTACGGGCTTCAGCCGCCGACGGTACCGCCGCAGAACGCCTGGACGGCGCCGCCCGGCGGCGACGGCCGCTCCGCGCCCGCGGCGGCCCCGGCCGCCTACAGCCCCACGGCCGTGCAGCAGCCCGAGCAGGGCGAGCGGGGCGAGGGGACCGGCAAGCTGCTGGGTGAGCGCTACCGGCTCGGTTCGCGCCTGGGGCACGGCGGCATGGGTACGGTCTGGCGCGCGCACGACCTCGTGGTGGACCGGGACGTGGCGGTCAAGGAGCCGCGGGTGCCCGATCACCTCTCGGAGCACGAGCGGCAGACGATGTACCACCGCATGCGGCGGGAGGCGCGCGCGGCGGCGCGGATCGACCACCCTTCGGTGGTGACCGTCCACGACGTGGTGGTCGAGGACGGCCGCCCGTGGATCGTGATGGAGCTGGTGCGCGGCCGTTCGCTCGCCGACGAGCTGGAGGAGGGCACGCTCGATGGGCGCGAAGCGGCCCGGATCGGGCTGGCCGTGCTCGGCGCGCTGAACGCCGCGCACGAGGCGGGCGTGCTGCACCGGGACGTGAAACCGGCCAACGTGCTGCTCGGGCGGCACGAGCGGGTGGTGCTCACGGACTTCGGCATCGCTCAGGTCGAGGGCGAGAGCGGGCTGACCGAGACCGGCGCGTTCGTCGGCTCGCCCGAGTACATCTCCCCGGAGCGGGTGCTCGGCCAGCGCCCGGGCCCGGCCTCGGACCTGTGGTCCCTGGGTGTGGTGCTGTACGCGGCGACGGAGGGCGTCTCCCCGTTCCGCCGAAGCAACACCCCGGCCACCCTCCAGGCGGTGCTGTCGGCCGAGCCGCAGCTGCCCGCGCGGGCGACCGGCGCGCTGGGCATGTCGGTCATGCAGCTGCTGCGCAAGGACCCCGCGATGCGGCCGTCCGCCGCCGAGCTGCGGCAGACGCTGGCGGACGCGGCCGTGCCGCCCCGGGCGGGGGTGCTGCCGAGGCCCGAGCCGGGCTCCGCGGGGCGGTTCGCCCGCGCCCTGCGCTCCTTCCGCTCCAGCCTGCGCACCAGCCGCCGGACGCAGTTCGGTACGGGCGGCGGGGTGCTCGTGCTCGCGGCGGCGCTGGTGCTGCTGCTGGTCGATCCGTTCGCCGCGTCGGGCCCCCCGGACGGCTGGAAGACGCGCGAGGAGGCGAAGCAGCTGAGCGCGTCGGTCGCGGTCCCGGCGGACTACGTGCGCTCCGAGGACGAGGGCAAGGTGACCTTCACGTCCAAGGACAAGGACTGGGTCATCGAGATGACCCGGGCCAAGGGCGCCAAGGCCACCTCGGTGGGCGAGGCGAACAAGAGGCTGGACTGGTACGAGGACACCTACTACAGCGGCTTCGAGAACGTCGAGGGCACGGTCGAGAGCGTGAAGTACCAGGGCAAGGACGCCGCTGAGCTGAGCGCGGCCTACACCCCGGAGGACTACGCCAGCAAGAAGCGGCGGGTGCGCGAGCTGGTGCACGTCAACGGCAACGCCGTCGAGTGGCACGTCATCCTGCGGGCGCCGGACGGCGACGAGGAGTCGAAGAAGAAGGCGGCGCGGATGTTCGACGACCTGGTGGCGAACTTCGAGCTGAAGACCTCCGCGTCCTGACGCTGGGCACAATTGCGCCAGTGAGTGCTGGCGGAATTGTGCGTGCTCGGCAAAGACTGGTTACCGACGGGTATGCGAGTGCGCGCGGGCGGCCGTACGCTCGCCTCATGACGGACACGGACACGCACGACCCCGCCGCCGGCAACCAGCTCGCCCCCGTCGCCGCGGGTGCCCGTACGGCCGCCGACGTGATCACCCCCGCCCTGGTCGCCCGCCTCGGCGCCGGAGTCGTCGGCTCCGGCAGCACGGTCAGCCACGCCCCGTTCACCGGCGAGCGGCTGACCGAGCTGCCCGCCTCCAGCCCGGAGGACGTCGTCACCGCCTTCGGCCGGGCGCGGGCCGCCCAGCAGCGCTGGGCCGAGCAGCCGGTACGGCAGCGGGCCGCCGTGCTGCTCCGCTTCCACGACCTGGTGCTGCGGCGGCAGGCCGAGGTCCTCGACCTCATCCAGCTGGAGACCGGCAAGGCGCGGCTGCACGCCTTCGAGGAGGTGCTGTCCGTCGCCGTCGCCGCCCGCCACTACGGCCGCGGGGCCCCGGCCTACCTCAGGCCGCGCGGGCACACCGGCGCCATCCCGGCCTTCACCAAGGTCACCGAGCTGCGCAGGCCGCGCGGGGTCGTCGGCCAGATCGCGCCGTGGAACTACCCCCTCGAACTCTCCATCGGAGACGCCCTCCCCGCCTTCGCCGCGGGCAACGCGGTCGTCATGAAGCCGGACACCCAGACCGCCCTCACCGGGCTGTGGGCACGCGAACTGCTGATCGAGGCGGGCCTGCCCGAGGACGTGTGGCAGATCGTGGTCGGGGACGGCCCCGTCATCGGCCCCGCCGTCGTCGAACTCGCCGACTACGTCTCCTTCACCGGCTCCACCCGCACCGGCCGCGAGGTCGCCCAGAAGGCGGCGGCCCGGCTGGTGGGCTGCTCGCTGGAGCTGGGCGGCAAGAACGCCATGCTCGTGCTGCCGGACGCCGACCTGGAGCAGGCGGCGGCGGGCGCGGTGCGCGGGTCGTTCTCCTCGGCCGGGCAGCTGTGCATCTCCATCGAGCGGCTCTACGTGCACGACTCGGTCGCCGACGAGTTCCTGGCGCGCTTCACCGCCCGCACCAGAGCGATGCGGCTCGGCAACTCCCTCCAGTACGGCGCCGACATGGGCTCGCTCGTCTCCCCGCAGCAGCTGGAGACCGTGCGCCGCCACGTGGACGAGGCGGTGTCCAAGGGCGCCACCGTGCTGACCGGCGGCCGGGCCCGCCCGGACGCGGGGCCGCTGTTCTACGAGCCGACCATCCTCGACGGCGTCGAGCCGCCGATGGCGGTGTGCACCGAGGAGACCTTCGGCCCGGTCGTCTCCGTCTACCGCTGCGCCTCCGAGGACGAGGCCGTCGCCAAGGCCAACGCCACCCCGTACGGGCTCAACTCCAGCGTGTGGAGCCGGAACGGACGGCACGCACACCGCGTCGCCGCCCGGCTCAACACCGGCACCGTCAACGTCAACGAGGGCTACGCCTCCGCCTACGGCAGCGTCCAGGCGCCGATGGGCGGCATGGGCGACTCCGGGCTGGGGCGGCGGCACGGCGCGGAGGGGATTCTGAAGTACACCGAGGCGCAGACGATCGCGCAGCAGCGGGTGCTGCCGATGGGCCCGGCCTTCGGGATGGACGACGAGAAGCATGCCGCGATGATGACCCGCTCGCTCCGGGTGCTCAAGGCGCTCCGCTTCCGCTGAGCGGGGCGCCCGGCCGCCGCCCCGGCCGCCTCCTGCCCGCATCCGCTGTGTCCGCTGTGTCCGCTGCCTCGTGAGGGAGAGAACCGTGCGCGCGTACGACTACGACTACGACGTGATCGTCGTGGGTTCCGGCTTCGGTGGCTCGGTCTCCGCGCTGCGGCTGACGGAGAAGGGCTACGCGGTCGGCGTCCTGGAGGCCGGGCGCCGGTTCACCCGCGCGACGCTGCCCCGGAACTCCTGGGACCTGCGCAACTACCTCTGGGCTCCGCCCCTGGGCCTCTACGGAATCCAGCGCATCCACCTGCTCGGCAACGTGATGATCCTGGCCGGAGCCGGAGTGGGCGGCGGCTCCCTCAACTACGCCAACACGCTGTACGTGCCGCCCGCGCCCTTCTTCGAGGACCGCCAGTGGGGCCACATCACCGACTGGCAGGACGAGTTGAGGCCGTACTACGACCAGGCGCGGCGGATGCTGGGCGTCCGGCTGAACCCGACGATGACGCCCTCCGACGTCCACCTGAAGGCGGCTGCCGAGCGGATGGGCGTGGGCGACACGTTCCATCCGGCGCCGGTGGGCGTCTTCTTCGGCGACGGCCGGGACGCGGTCGCCGACGCGGTCGCCGAACCGGGCGCCGACGCGGGCGCCGAGCCGCGCGCCGAAGCGCCCGTGGCCCCGCCCGCCGCCGGGGGAGAGGTGCCCGACCCCTACTTCGGCGGCGCCGGACCGGCCCGGCGCGCCTGCACCGAGTGCGGCGAGTGCATGACCGGCTGCCGCCACGGCGCCAAGAACACCCTCACCGAGAACTACCTGCACCTGGCGGAGCGGGCGGGCGCCGTCATCCGCCCGCTGACCACGGTGCTCGGTATCCGGGAGGACGGGCGGGGCGGGTTCGCCGTCGCCGTCACCCCCACCGACGCGCCGCGCCGCCGGAAGCCGACGCTCCTGCGGGCCCGCCGGGTCGTCCTCGCGGCCGGCACCTACGGCACCCAGACGCTCCTGCACCGGATGCGCGACACCGGCGCCCTCCCGCACCTCTCCACCCGGCTCGGCGAGCTGACCCGTACCAACTCCGAGGCGCTGGTGGGCGCGCAGACCACCCCGCGCCGGTACCGGCGCAAGCACGGCGGCGGCGCCGCGCTCGACTTCACCCGCGGTGTGGCGATCACCTCGTCCGTGCACCCGGACGCGGACACCCATATCGAGCCGGTCCGCTACGGCCGGGGCTCCAACGCGATGGGCGCGCTCACCACGCTCCAGGTGCCGCACGGCTCCCGGTTGCCGCGCGTCCTGGCCCATGTGCTCAACTGCCTGCGACACCCCGGCCTCTTCGCCCGTTCGCTCTCCCAGCGCAGGTGGTCCGAACGGGTCATCATCGGGCTGGTGATGCAGAGCCTCGACAACTCCCTGACCACCTTCCGCAGGGAGAAGGGGCTCGGCAAAGGTCTGCTGACGGCCCGTCAGGGGCACGGCGCGCCCAACCCGCTGCACCTCCCGGCGGGCGCGGAGGCCGCGCGCCGGCTGGCCGAGGAGATCAACGGCTTCGCCGGAAGCAACATCGGCGAGGTCATGGGCACCCCGCTCACCGCGCACTTCCTGGGCGGCTGCGCGATCGGCGCGGACGCGGAGAGCGGGGTCATCGACCCGTACCACCGGCTGTACGGCCACCCGGGCATCTCCGTCGTCGACGGCGCGGCCGTCTCCGCGAACCTGGGCGTGAACCCCTCGCTGACCATCACGGCCCAGGCGGAGCGGGCGGTCGCGCTGTGGCCCAACAAGGGCGAGGAGGACGCCCGTCCGCCGCAGGGCGAGCCCTACGTACGGCTGCCCGCCGTGGCCCCGCACCGCCCGGCCGTCCCGGCGGACGCCTTCGCCGCGCTCCGGCCGCCCGTCCTCCTCCCGGTCCCCGCGGTCCCGCCCGCCCCGCCGCCGCCCGCCGCTGCGGCCGGGGCGGCGGAGCCGGGGTGAGTTGATCACGGCGCGGACGGGGTCTGGAATACTTGCCTATTACATATGACAAGAGCACATGGTGGGCGGGACGGCATGCGTACGGAAGACCGAAGACCAGGCGGTGCGGGGACGGGACGCCTCCGCCGGAGGCTGACGACCGTGGGCGTCGTCCTCGCCGTCACCGGTGCTCTCGCGAGCTGCGAGGACGACGGCGGCGGCGGCGATTCCGGCGACGCCTCCGCGCAGGCGTCGACCCCCTGGTACCCGCTGTCCGAGCGGGAGTTGAAGAAGGCGGCCGTCAGCGGGGAGGACGTCGAGGGGTTCGAGATCTCGGCGGGCAGTGCGGCGGAGTACGAACTGCCGGGCGTCGCGCGGGCGAAGCCGTCCGGCTGCCTGGCGCTGGTGCGGCTGTCCGGCGCCGGCAAGGACCCGCAGCCCGCGGCCACGCACTTCCTCACCTACGTGCCGGACAAGGGGCGGGACCGCTCCGGCGGCGTCCTCCGCCTCTCCGCGTACGAGGGCCGGGGTGCCGCCAAGGCGATCGGCGAGGTGCGCACGGCGGTCCGCCGGTGCGCGAAGGGTTACCGGGGACTGCCCGAGGACGGCACGCCGCAGCCCGTCGAGTCCGTGGCCGCCGCCAAGGCGCCGTCGCTCGGCGACGAGGCGGTGGCCTATCGCAGCACGGGGCGCGGTCTGGACGGCAAGAGCCTGGAGACGGTCACCACGGTGGTGCGCAGCGGCGCGCACCTGTCGATCCTGACCAGGGCCGACGCACCGGAGGCGGCCAAGGCCGACGCGCTCCACGCGCTGCTCGCGGCGCAGGTGAAGAAGGTGGACGCACAGGTGCGGGCCGCCGTGGCCGGCTGACCGACTGGCTGGCTGACCGGCTGACCGGCCTGTTCGTACGGGCGCCCCGTCCGCGGGCGCGTCCGGGGCGGACAGGCAGCGGGCGGGTGGTGGCGGTCCGCGCGGACCACCACCACCCGCCCTCACCTTCGAGCGGTCACACCGGCCGGTCGTCCCGGCCGGTCACACCCGCCGTCACGCCATCGCGTCCGTGGAGGCCGCGTCGTCCCGGCGCCGCCGCACGAGGAACATCGCGCCGCCGCCCAGCACGACGGCCGCGCCGCCCGCCAGGGCGAACATCGGCAGCTGCGAGGAGGAGCCGGTCGCGGCCAGCGTGCCCTTCTCGGGCAGGACCTGCACGTTCCCCCGGCCGCCCTGCGGCGCGGGCCGGTTGCCCTTGCCCGGCTCGCCCTTGGCGTCGTCGACCTTGCCGGTGCTGCTGCCCGCGGCCAGCACCTCGAACTCGTACTCCATCCACTCGCCCAGCTCGCAGTCGCCGTCCTCCGGCACGTGCAGGCCGGTGGTGAAGAGGAAGCCGTCACCCGCCGGGGCCGACTTGGCGACCTTCAGCCGCATCTTCGCGCCCGCGTAGCTGCCCGGTGCCAGGTCCTGGGCCGCGCCGAAGTAGCCCATCTCGTCCTCGATGCCGACCCAGGTGCCCGCGTCCTTGTCGTACCACTGCACGGTGACCTTGTCGGAGGTCAGTTCGCCGGTCTTGCCGTCGATGGTCTCCACCCCGGCGAAGACCTCGATGCTCTTCATGGTGCGGTCGGAGTTGTTCGTCACGCGGAAGGTGAAGTCCTGCCAGCCGGAGCCCGCGACGACCTTGCCGGGCAGGCCGAGCACCTCGGTGCCGATCTTTCCGTCGAGGGAGATGTCCTCGCACAGGTCGGGGGAGGAGGGCGAGGGGTCCGGGCTGGGCTCACCGGTGGTGCCCTCGGTCTCCTCACCGCCGCTCGCGCCGCCGTCGGTCTCGTTGCCCTCGGTGCCGCCCTCGGTGTCACCGCCGGTCTCGCCGCCGCCGGTCTCGCCCTCGGTGTCACCGCCCGTCTCGCCTTCGGTGTCACCGCCGGTCTCTCCGGTCTCGCCTTCGGTGTCGCCGCCGGTCTCGCCGCCGCCGGTCTCCCCTTCGGTGTCACCGCCCGTCTCGCCCTCGATGTCACCACCGGTCTCGCCGGTCTCGCCCTCGGTGGTGCCCTCGGTCTCGGCGCCGGCATCGGTGCCGCCTTCGGTGCCGCCGTCCTCCGTACCGCCGCCCGACTCCCCGCTCGTCGAGGACTCTCCGGCACCACCGTCGGTGGTGGCGTAGGCGGCGGGTGCCGCCAGCAGGGCGGCGGGAGCCAGTACGGCCGTCGCGGCGGCGACGGCCAGGGCGCGGCGAACTCTCATGGTGACCTCACTGATCCGTAACGACTGGGATGGTCGCCGTTGCGGCGGTGGGGCGCGGCTCGGCAGAGCTGAACATTAAGTCGGAAGTAAAGGATGTGTCAGCAACCGTGGAGTACCCCGTGACCACGGTGTGATGTTCCCGTGCCCGTCATAGCGGTGGAATCGCGACAGTTGCCCATGCGGGGCGCAATTCTCTGTGACCTATCTCTCAGTGTGCGATGAGTAGATGTCTCGCCAGTCGGAATCCGCAGGTCAGGGGCGGGGGAGGGGCACCGCCGCCGCCATACCCAGCGGTACGGCGAAGGGCCCCGTGTGCCTGCCGGGTGGGTGGCGGCGTCCACGGGGCCCTAGGCGGCCGGTACGACACCAGGGCAGCGTCGATACCGGCGGGGGCGGCGCCGGGGGGTAGCGCCGCCGGCTGGCGGGAACCGTGCCGAGTCGTTGCCCCGGTCCACCAACATGCCTGCGTATGAGGGGTTTTACCGTTCCCTTGCATGGTCCTGGATACGGCTGGTCCCGCGCAACCGGTTCGGCCGATTCAGGCTTTCCGGGCCGCCGACGAGTGCGGGAGCGGCCGGTCCCGGGCGTCCCCGTGACCGACCGCTGGGCCCTCCGCCGCGGCAGAGGGTCGTGACCGGGCTGCTGTCCCCTGCTGTCCGGTCACGGCACCGGAGCGAGGTCCCACAACGCGTTCGCCTCCCCTCACGGGGAGCGGGCGTTTCATCGCTCCGGTGGCGCAGCCCCGGGCCGCCGTACGCTGTGCCGGCCCCGGGGACACACCTTCCAACGAGGGGTCCCATAGCCGGTCACGCGCCGTACGGGTGATCGGTCGGCGGCCGTGCGAGAGCTTCCGTACGCCCGTACGCCTGTGCGCCGGGATGCGCCCCCGGTGCTCCCCCCCCGGCGGCGGCACCTCCGGGCCGGTCCCCCGGGCCGGTACGTCACGCGGGTCCGCGGCTCAGCTCCAGCAGCGTCATGGCCAGCGCGGTGCCCCGCTTGCCGAGCCGGTCGCGGTAGCGGACGAGGATCTCCATCTCGCGGTTGAGGCTGATCCGGCGCCCGCCCGACGCGATGCGGGTCCGCTGGATCTGCGCCGAGACCTCCACCCGCTCCTGGACGAGCGCGATGATGCGCGCGTCCAGCGCGTCGATCCGCTCGCGGGCGCCGGTGATCTCGTCCCCCGCGTCCGCGCTGTGCGCGCCGGTGTCCGTACGGGGGCCGGTGTGGGTGCTGGTGCTCGTGCTCGCCATGCTCGCTTCTCCTGGGGCTCGGGGCGGAGCCCGGCCCGGTACCGGCCCGGAAGCGGTGGCAACGCAGCGCGCCCCGGGCCTTGACCGGCCCGGGGCGCCTGGGATGTCGCTTGTCAGTGGCTCAAGCAGCACGACCATGGCAGCCGGACGGGCCGGTGCCATAGGTAAACCAGAAGGTCGTCTGCGAGAACATGGCGCCCAGTATGCCCCCGGCCGCGAGCGCGGTCCAGCCGCCCTCGGACCGTGGCCTGCCGCAGCCCCGGTAGAATCCGGGTGACGACACCCGCTTCTCCCCGCGCGCGCCTACGGGCGCCCCAGGGTGCCGACTCCGTACGACCCGCCCGCACCACCGCCGAAAGGCCGCCCCGTGGCATCAGCGTCCCCCGCAGCAACTCCCGCCGCCGAGTCCGGCCGCGCCGGCTCCGACCGGGCACCGGACACCGTCCTGGTCGTCGACTTCGGCGCGCAGTACGCGCAGCTCATCGCCCGCCGGGTGCGCGAGGCGCGGGTGTACAGCGAGGTCGTCCCGTCGACCATGCCGGTCGCGGAGATGCTGGCCAGGGAGCCCAAGGCGATCATCCTCTCCGGCGGCCCCTCGTCGGTGTACGCGGCGGAGGCGCCGTCCCTGGACCCGGCCCTCTTCGAGGCCGGAGTCCCGGTCTTCGGGATGTGCTACGGCTTCCAGCTGATGGCCCAGGCCCTCGGCGGCACGGTCGACAACACCGGCGGCCGGGAGTACGGCCGTACGGAACTGACCGTCGCCAAGCCCGGCTCGACCCTCTTCGAGGGCACGCCCGCCGAGCAGCAGGTGTGGATGTCGCACGGCGACGCGTGCTCGGCCGCGCCCGAGGGCTTCACCGTCACCGCCTCCACCGCGCTGGTGCCGGTCGCCGCCTTCGAGGACGACGCGCGGAAGCTGTACGGCGTGCAGCACCACCCCGAGGTCATGCACTCCACCCACGGCCAGCAGGTGCTGGAGCACTTCCTCTACCGCGGCGCCGGGCTCGCCCCCTCCTGGACGGCGACCAGCATCGTGGACGACCAGGTCGCCGCGATCCGCGCCCAGGTCGGCACCAAGCGGGCCATCTGCGCCCTGTCGGGCGGCGTCGACTCGGCGGTGGCCGCGGCCCTCGTCCAGAAGGCCGTCGGCTCCCAGCTCACCTGCGTGTACGTCGACCACGGGCTGATGCGCAAGGGTGAGACCGAGCAGGTCGAGAAGGACTTCGTGGCGGCGACGGGCGTGCAGCTGAAGGTCGTCGACGCCGCCGACCGCTTCCTCGGCGCGCTCGACGGGGTCTCCGACCCGGAGCAGAAGCGCAAGATCATCGGCCGGGAGTTCATCCGCGTCTTCGAGCAGGCCCAGGCCGAGCTGGTCGCGGAGGCGGGCGCGGCGGGCGAGGACGTCGCCTTCCTCGTGCAGGGCACGCTCTACCCCGACGTCGTGGAGTCCGGCGGCGGCACCGGCACCGCCAACATCAAGTCCCACCACAACGTCGGCGGGCTGCCCGAGGACCTCGAGTTCGAGCTGGTGGAGCCGCTGCGCCAGCTGTTCAAGGACGAGGTGCGGATGGTCGGCCAGGAGCTGGGACTGCCCGACGAGATCGTCCAGCGGCAGCCGTTCCCCGGGCCGGGCCTGGGCATCCGGATCGTCGGCCCGGTCACCCGCGAGCGGCTCGACCTGCTGCGCGAGGCGGACGCCATCGCCCGCGAGGAGCTGACCGCCGCCGGGCTGGACCGCTCCATCTGGCAGTGCCCGGTGGTCCTTCTGGCGGACGTCCGCTCCGTCGGCGTCCAGGGCGACGGCCGCAGCTACGGGCACCCGATCGTGCTGCGCCCCGTCTCCTCCGAGGACGCGATGACAGCGGACTGGTCGCGGCTGCCGTACGACGTGCTCTCCCGCATCTCGACCCGCATCACGAACGAGGTCGCCGAGGTGAACCGGGTGGTCCTGGACATCACGAGCAAGCCGCCGGGCACGATCGAGTGGGAGTGACCTCCCCGCATCCGGGCGCGCGCCGATCGCTGCGCGCGTCCGCCGCGCGCCACGCGTCAACCCCGCGCCGCCCTTCACCCGTGTGAGGGGCGGCGCGCTGGTTCGGGCCCGCTACTGTGGGCGCACGGCCGAGAATCCCGTCCATGGGAGGAACCATGACCGCCGAGCCTGTGCCCTCGACTTCCTGGCCCGTACCGCCGCCGGGCGGCTACACCGTGGACGATCTGTTCAATCTGCCTGGCCTCCCGCCACACACAGAGATGATCGACGGGAGCCTGGTCTTCGTGAGCCCGCAGCGGGAATTCCATACGTTGGTCCTCTACCTCCTGGAACGCGGTCTGCGCCGGACGGTCCCCGAAGACCTGCGTGTGCGACGCGAGATGGCCGTGGTCCTCAGCCGCCGGACCGCTCCCGAACCGGACATCACCGTCCTGAGGGCCGCCGCTGTCACCAGCCGACGCAAGACGCGCTACGAGGCTGCGGACGTAGTGCTCGCCGTCGAGGTGGTGTCCCCGGAGTCGGAGGAGCGCGATCGGGACACCAAGCCCCGGAAGTACGCACAGGCGGGCATTCCGCACTTCTGGCGGGTGGAGATGGCAGGCGAGAGCGACAGTCCCGTCGTGTACGTGTACGAGCTGGACCCGGCGACCGCCACGTACGCGGTCACCGGTATCCATCACGACCGGCTGAAACTGTCCGTACCGTTCACGATCGACATCGACCTGAGCGAGATCGACCGGATGTGACCTTCCCGCACGCCGCCGCGCCCCGGCCCGCCGCGTCAGTCCTGCGCCGCCGTTCACTCGTGTGAGCGGCGGCGCGGCTGATCCACGCCGCTACTCTGGCCGTAAGGTCGAGAATCTCGCCCATGGGAGTAGCCATGACCGCAGAACCGCTGCCTGCCTGGGTCTTTCCGCCTCCCGGTGGCTTCACCGCAGCTGACCTTGACCGGATTCCGGACCTCCCGCCGCACACTGAGCTGATCGACGGGAGTTTGGTCTTCGTGAGTCCGCAGAAGTACTTCCACGCGCTCGCGAGGTCGCTCCTGGAGTACGGGCTTCGCGCCTCGGCGCCCGGCGCGTACCGGGTGTGCAGCGAGATGGCGGTCGTGTTGGGCCGGCGCAACCGCCCTGAGCCCGACGTCCTGGTGCTGCGTGCGGCTGCGGCCAGCGCGGGCGCGGAGGAGACAGGCTTTCCGGCTGAGGATGTCGTCCTGGCTGTGGAGATCGTCTCCCCGGAGTCGGAGGAGCGGGACCGCAAGCGCAAGCCCGTGCTCTACGCCGAGGCGGGCATCCCGCACTTCTGGCGGGTGGAGAAGGGCGACGGCCGCCGTCCCGTCGTGTACGTGTACGAGCTGGACCCGGCGACCGCCACGTACGCGGTCACCGGTATCCATCACGACCGGCTGAAACTGTCCGTACCGTTCACGATCGACATCGACCTGAGCGAGATCGACCGGATGTGACACTCCACTGGGCTTGCGCCCGTGTCGAGTCGCCGCCAGGGCGCCGAGTCCCGTATGCGGCCGGCGAGTTCGGCGCCTCGTCGCGGAGTGGTCACGCCAGTGGAGTCGTCACGTCACCGGGGCTCGTCCTCCCACAGCTCGGTGCGGTGCGCGGCGATCAGGCGGGTGAGGGTGTCGAGGGCCTCCTCGGCCGGGAGAGGGCCGACCTGGCGCCCGTCGCGCAGCCGCAGCGCGACCGCCCCGGCGGCGGCCTCCCGGGCGCCGGCCACCGCCTGGTACGGCACGAGGCGGGCCGCCCGTACGCGCGCGCCCAGGCTGCCGCGTTCCGGCCCGGCGGTCTCGGCCCGCAGGCCCCGCTCGGCGCAGCGCCGCAACAGCGCCTCGGCGTACGGAAGTTCGGCTTCGGAGACCGGCAGGACGGCCAGCTGGGTGGGCGCGAGCCAGGCGGGGAAGGCGCCGCCGTGCACCTCGATGAGGTGGGCGACGGCCCGCTCGACGCTGCCGACGATGCTGCGGTGGATCATCACCGGGCGGTGCTTCGCGCCGTCCGCGCCCACGTAGTGCAGGCCGAACCGCTCGGGCTGGTGGAAGTCGACCTGCACGGTGGAGAGGGTGGACTCGCGCCCGGCGCCGTCGGTGACCTGGACGTCGATCTTGGGGCCGTAGAACGCGGCCTCGCCCTCGGCCGCCTCGTAGGGCAGGCCCGAGCGGTCGAGGACGTCGGTCAGCAGGGCGGTCGACCGCCGCCACAGCTCGGGTGCGGCGACGTACTTCCCGCCGGGGCCGGGGAGGGAGAGCCGGTAGCGGGCCGCGCTGATGCCGAGTGCCGCGTACGCCTGCCGGATCAGCTCCAGGGCGGCCCCGGCCTCCTCGGCGGCCTGGCCGAGGGTGCAGAAGACGTGCGCGTCGTTCAGCTGGATGGCGCGCACCCGGGTGAGGCCGCCGAGCACGCCGGAGAGTTCGGCGCGGTACATGCCGCCCAACTCAGCCATGCGTAGCGGCAGTTCGCGGTAGCTGTGCGGGCGGGAGCGGTAGATGAGCGCGTGGTGGGGGCAGAGGCTGGGGCGCAGTACGACCTGTTCGCCGCCGAGGTCCATGGGCGGGAACATGTCGTCGCCGTAGTGCGCCCAGTGGCCCGAGATCTCGTACAGCTCGCGCTTGGCGAGGACGGGTGAGTACACGTGGCGGTAGCCCGCCCGGCGCTCGGCGGCGCGGACGTACTCCTCCAGCGCGTGCCGCACGGTGGCGCCGTCGGGCAGCCAGTACGGCAGGCCCGCGCCGATCAGCGGGTCGGTGTCGAACAGATCCAGCTCGCGGCCGAGCCTGCGGTGGTCGTGCATGGCGGTCTCCTCGCGGTCGTGGGGGCGGGTGACCGCAAGGCGAAGCCCCGGGGCACTCGCCCCGGGGCTTCGGATTCAGGCATCTGTCAGCGCGCCGGGACACTCTCCGGCGTCGTCGTCATCGCAGCGCGCTTCATGGCGAGCACGCTAGCAGAGCGGTGAGCGGCAGTCCTCCGGGTTGCGGGCGGGTGGAGATCGCGTTATGCATGAGTCATGCATGATACGGATCGCGCGCAGGGCCACCCCGCGCACCACACCGCGAACCTGCTGGGCGCCACCGCGCTGGCGGTGACCGACCTGGCCCTCGCCGGGATGACCCGGGCGGCCGGGCTCAGCTCCAGCGGTGCCGCCGCGCTCGTGGTGCTGGCCGGCGCACCCGGCCTGGGCGCATCCGGCCTGGGCGTCACCGAGTTGAGCGTCACCGAGCTGGGCCGCCGCGTGGGCCTCTCGCAGCCCGCCGCCGCCCGCATGGTCGACTCGCTGGAGGCACGCGGCCTCGTCGGGCGGCGGCCGGGGCCGGGGCGCCGGGTGTCCGTCTCGCTGACCGCCGCCGGGAAGCGGGCCTCCCGCGAACTGCTCGCCGCGCGGGGTGCACCCCTGGCGGACCTGCTCGGCGTACTGGACGAGGCGGAGCGCAGGGCCCTGGACGGTCTGCTGCACAAGCTGCTGACCCGCCTCCATGCCGAGGTGGGCAGCGCGGACCTGCTGTGCCGGCTCTGCGACCGGGGGCGCTGCGTCCAGGGCGCCGTCTGCCCGGTCGGCGAAGCCGAACGGCACGAAGCGGACTGACCGGTGGGCGCGCTGCTGGCACTCGCCTCCTCGGTCGCCTACGGCCTCGCGGACTTCGCGGGCGGACGGCTCTCGCGCCGTGCCGCGTTCCTGGCGGTCGCCCTGGCCGGGCAGGTCAGCGGACTGGCGCTCACCCTCGCGGTGGCGCCGTTCGTCCCCGCGCACTCGGTAAGCGCGGCGGATCTGGGCTGGGGCGCGCTCTCCGGGGCGGGGACGGCCGTGGGCATGCTCTTCCTCTACCGGGGGCTGAGCCGGGGTGCGATGAGCGTGGTCGTGCCGGTGAGCGCGGTCGGCGGGCTGGCGCTTCCCGTGCTGGTCGGGGCGGCCTTCCTGGGGGACCGGCTCTCGCCGCTGTCCTGGCTCGGGGTCGCGCTGTCCGTGCCGGCGATGTGGTGCGTGGCGGGCGCGCGGCGCGGCCCGGCGGGCGGGTCCGGTGCCGCGCGGGGGTCCGGTGCTGCGGACGGTGCCGCCGCCGTGCCGCCGTCCGCCGCCGCCCCGTCGTCCGCGCCCGTGGACGGGCTGGTCGCGAGCCTCGGCATCGCCCTCCAGTACCTCGCGCTCGCTCAGGCCGGGGCCGGGGCCGGGATCTGGCCCGTCGTCGTGGGCCGGCTGGCCGCCGTGCTGACCCTGCTGCCGCTCACGCTGCCGCCCCGCGCCCGGCGAGGCGGCGCCCTGCGCCTGCCGCCCCGGCTCGCACTCGCCTCGGCGGCCGTGGGCGGTGCCGCCGCGCTCGCCCTGGTCTGTTACCTGCTGGCGACCAGGCAGCAGCTCGCGTCGGTCGCCGTCGTCCTCTCCTCGCTCTACCCGGCGATCCCGGTACTGCTCGGCGTCCTCGCCCTGGGGGAGCGGCTCGGTGTCGCGCAGCGCGCCGGTCTGCTCGGCGCGGGCACCGCGATCGCCCTGCTCAACCTCGGCTGAGGCCAGGCGCAAAAGGGGCGGCCGGCGCCCCGCGAGCATCGATGGCTCGCGGGGCGCCGGCCGCCCCGGTGTATCCCGGCGTGAACGGGCTTCCTAGCGGAGGCCGTTGGTCAGGGTGCGGAAGAGTTCACCGTCGTCGTCGCCGTCCAGGGACCAGACCATGGCGCCGGCGAGGCGGTTCTTCTTGATGAACTTGGCCTTCTCCTTGATGACGCGCTTGTCGTCGTACGTCCAGAACGTCGTGCCGTCGAAGAGCCAGGCGTGGCCGCCGTCCTTGGAGCGGTGGACGGTGTACTCGTCGGACTCGGCGAGTTCCTTCAGGACCTTGTAGTCCTCGAAGCCCGCTTCCCAGGTGCCGGGGGCCGCTCCGGACGAGGGCTGCTGGTAGCCGTCACCGCCGCCCTGGACCCCGGTCCAGCCGCGGCCGAAGAAGGGGACGCCGAGCACGATCTTGTCCGCGGTGGCCCCGCGGGCGAGCCAGTCCCGTACGACCTGGGTCAGGCTGTCGTCGGGGGAGTTGATGGCCGACTGCTGGTTGGTCGTGGACTCCCAGGCGCCGTGCAGGTCGTAGCCCTGCAAGGTGGCGTAGTCGAGGTGGCGGAAGAACTTCTCGCCCTCGTAACCCGCGTCCATGGCAGCCGAGTTGGCCGGTAGGAAGGCGGTGAGCAGCAGGTTCTTGCGCGCCTTGTGCTCGTAGGCGTCGAGCTGCTTGCGGAACTCGGCCACCAGCGCGGTGAAGTTCTGCTTGTCCTCGGGCCGGTAGACGTTGCCCTCGGCGCCGGGCCAGCTGGGCCACTCCCAGTCCAGGTCGATGCCGTCGAAGATGCCCGCGGCGCTGCCGGGGCCGCCGCGGCCGTTCTCCCGGGGCAGGTTGCCCTTGATGAACAGGTCGATGCAGGAGCTGACGAAGGCCTTGCGGGAGGCGGGGGTGAGGGCGGCGTCCGAGAAGTTCTTGGACCACTCCCAGCCGCCGAGCGACATCAGGACCTTCAAGTGCGGGTTGCGCTCCTTGAGTTCGCGCAGCTGGTTGAAGGTGCCGGCGAGCCGCTGGCGCGGGCTGTCGGCGACACCGTCGACGGAGTCCCGGGCGGAGAGCGACTCCTGGTAGTCCGTACGGGCCCGGCCCTCCCCGGGGACGCTGCTCTCGAAGCACAGTCCTTGCGGACTGACGTTGCCGAAGGCGTAGTTGAGGTGCGTCAGCCGCCGCGCGGTGCCGCTGGTCTGGAGGTCCTTCACCAGGAAGCCGCGGTCGCTGGAGCCCCACTGCGTGTAGTAGCCCACGCGCTTGGCCTGGCGGCGGTCGTGCTGCTTCCCCTTCTCGGCGGCCGAGGCGGACGGCGAGGAGGAGTCGGAGGCGGAAGAGGAGTTGGAGGCGGCGGCGATGCCTGGGGTGAGCAACAGGGAAAGGGAGCAGCCGGCTACAGCCAGCCGACGCAGGAGCCTACGAGGCATAGGAGTGCTTCCCTCCAGAGGGAGTCTCGGAGGCCGACGGTGGGGCGGCGGCCGTGCCTGCGCACGGTATTGGCCTGGACCAATGAGGGTCAAGCATCCTGTCACGATCACTTCTCCCGGTGACCGGGACGTCCCGCAGCGCCACCACCGATCCGCGCCGTACGTACGCCGCCTGTGCGTAGCGCAGCGTGCGGGCCACCGGCTCGCGCCGTACCGGCGGGGTGGACTCCCGCAGCGCGGCGGGGTGTTCGGGGCGCGGCAGGGTGCCGCGCAGCACCTGGCTGAGGGCGGGTTCGGCGACTCGGTTCTCACTCCATGCCGCCCACGCTACCGCCCGGCCCCTGCCCTCCAACTCCCCTTCCTCCTCCGCGCCCGCGCTCGGCCACGCCGCCGGGAGACGTGCACGACACCCACCCGATCCCCGCCGAACCGTTACCAGGTGTCTCGGCGGCTGTGGCTCCGGCCGATTTAGGGTGGATGCTTCTCACCGTCGTGAAGGGGGCACCGACGTGATCGTGCTTGCGGCCGATCTGCTGATCGTCGTGCTGGTCAGCGTGGTGGCGTGGGTGCTGCCGGTGCTGGCGCGGCCGGGTCGGCCGTTCGGCGTGCGGGTGCCCGCGAGCCGGGTGGCGGACCCGGTGGTCCTCGGGCAGCGGCGGGCGTACGTGCGCCGGGTCGTGGGGCTGGCGGTGCTCGCCGCCGCCGTGGCCGCCGCGCTGCTGGCGCTGGGGCGTCCGCGGCACACGCCGAGCATCGTCGCCAGCTGCCTGGGCGCGGCCGACGCGTTCGCGTACGGCCTCGCCCACTACCGCGTCCGGACCGCGCGGGCGGAGCAGAAGTGGCACCAGGAGGTGCGGCCCGCCCGGCCGGGTGTGCCGGCCGAAACGGTACTGCGAGCGGCGCCGGTGCCCGTACCGGCCCTGTGGTTCCTGCCCGCGGCGGCCGTGCCGCTGCTGACCTTGGCGGTCGGCGTCGTGCGCTACGGCGAACTGCCCGATACGCTGCCCGCCCCGCGCAGCCTCGGCGTGGACAGCGGGGAGCGGGTGACGACCTCGCTCGCCACCGCCTTCGCGCCCGTCCTGGTGCAGGCCGTGCTCGCACTGCTGATGCCGCTGCTGGCCGCCGGGTTCACCCGGGCGCGGTCCGAGTGGAGCACCGCGGAGTGCGGGCGGCGGCGTGCGGAGCCGGACCGCCGGTACCGGATCTACCTGACCTGGGTGGTGCGGCTGATCGCCGTCGCGGCGGGGTGCGGGAACCTCGCGGCGCTCTTCTTCGCCCTGCAACTGTGGGAGATCTGGACGCCGTCGGCCCCGCGCAACGCGCTCACCTGCCTGCCCCTGGTGGTCGCCTTCGCCGTCTGGCTCTGGTTCGAGTTCCGGGTCGGCCAGGCGGGGCACCGGCTGCCCGACGAGCCGGGTGAGGCCGCCCCGCCCGCGTACGGGGCGCGGCACGACGACGGCCGGTACTGGCACCTCGCGGGCCTGGTGTACGCCAACCGCACCGACCCCGCGCTCTTCGTCCACCAGCGGACCGGCGGCGTCCCCTGGACGATGAACCTGGGCCACCCGGTGACCTGTGCCGTTCTGGCCGGACTGGCGCTGATCGGACTGCTGTCGGCGGTGGGCGTGCTGCCGATCTGCCCGCCGGGGGAGGCCGCCGAGTCGGCGTGACGCGAGCCCGGCACGCGCGGCGCGCCGGGCTCGGCGGGCGACCCGCGCCGGGCGGCGGCCGTCAGCGCAGGAACGGTACGGGAATCCCCACCGGCTGCGGCGCGGTCAGCCCCTGGGCACCGGCCGGCACCGGCACGGCCGCGAAGATGCGGCCCTGCTCCGCCGCCAGTTCCCGCACCCGCTCGGCCGGGGTGCCGGGCAGCCGCTGCTCCTCGTAAAGGGCGTGCGTGCGGACGGTGGCCCGGTGGCTGGCCGGGGTGTGGAACTGGATCTCGTACGTGTGGTCCGTCAGCGGGTCGCGCCAGGCGGAGTTGACCGCCTTGTAGCTCTCCCGGTTCTTCCAGGTGTTGCTCCACCGGACCGACTCGTGCTGCCAGGCGGCGAGCGTCGAGGAGGCCGTCCGTACGCCGTCGCTGTACTCGCGGTCGGACCAGCGGAAGGTGTAGCGCACGGAGTCGTTGATGCGCTCCAGCGTCTCGTGCACCGACTGGGTCGGCGTCTCGCGCAGCTTGGTGGCGACCTTGCGCTTGAGCGAGTCCTCGCCCTTGAGCCGGTGGTCGAAGCCGACCAGTTCGGCGCCGCTCCACGAGGCGACCGTCCGGATCTGCGGGCTGATCACCTTCTCGGCCTGCTCGGCGCGGGCGAGGAACTTGTCCACCGCCCTGTTCTGCGCGGCGTTGAGCCGCAGGCCGTCCTTCTCCCAGCCGCCGGGCGGCGGGGCGGCCGAGGCGGAGGGGGCGAGGACGGCGGTGAGCGCGGCGGCGAGTGCCGCCGCGCCCGCGGTGCGGGCGGGGAGGGGGGTGTGCGTCATCAGGGTGTCCCAATCACTGCGCGGAATCCGGGCACTTCTCCGGCTGACAACCGGGGCCGGACGCGGCGGGTTACGGGCAGTACTCCTGATGGACGGCGGGCCTCACCTGCCCGGACGCGGGCTCATGGGCTCACCGGCCCACAGGTTCGCAGGCTCACCGGCTCACACCAGCCGGCGGGCCGTCGCCCAGCGGGTCAGCTCGTGCCGGTTGGAGAGCTGCAGCTTGCGCAGCACCGCCGAGACGTGCGACTCGACCGTCTTGACCGAGATGAACAGCTGTTTGGCGATCTCCTTGTACGCGTACCCGCGCGCGATCAGCCGCAGCACCTCGCGTTCGCGCTGGGTGAGGCGGTCCATGTCCTCGTCCACCGGGGGCGCGTCCGTGGAGGCGAAGGCGTCCAGCACGAAGCCCGCCAGGCGCGGGGAGAAGACCGCGTCGTCGTCGGCGACCCGGAAGATCGCGTTGACCAGGTCGGTCCCCGTGATGGTCTTGGTGACGTAGCCGCGCGCGCCGCCCCGGATGACGCCGATGACGTCCTCGGCGGCGTCGGAGACCGACAGGGCCAGGAAGCGGACGGGCGCCTCGGCCGCCGTCATCAGCGGGGTGCTGCGGCGCAGCACCTCCACGCCGCCGCCGCCCGGCAGATGGACGTCGAGCAGGACGACGTCGGGGCGGGTCGCCTGGATGACGGTCATCGCCTGGTCCACGTCACCGGCCTCGCCGACGACCTCGACGCCCGTCTCCTGCGTACGCCCGATCTCCGCCTGCACACCCGCGCGGAACATCCGGTGGTCGTCGACCAGCACGACCCGCGCCCGGCGCGCCTCCGGTCCGTCCCCCGCCGTCACTGCCTGCTCGTCGCTCACGACTCCGCCGCCCTCTCCATCTCCAGCTCCACCTCTGTACCCTCGCCCGCCGTCGAGCGGATGCGGGCCGTGCCGCCGTTGCGTTCCATCCGGCCGATGATCGACTCGCGCACGCCCATTCTGTCGTCCGGCACCGACTCCGGGTCGAAGCCCGGCCCCCGGTCGCGTACGGAGATGAAGACCGTACGGCCCTCGACCTCCGCGAAGACCTGCACGGCGCCGCCCTCGCCACCGTACTTGGCGGCGTTGACCATCGCCTCGCGCGCGGCCTGGACCTGGGCGGTCAGCCGCTCGTCGAGCGGGCAGTCCCCGACGCAGACGACCTCCACCGGCACCCCGTGGTAGTCCTCCACCTCCGCGACGGTGCCCTTCACGGCCTCCGCCAGCGTCTCCGGTTCGTCCTCCTCCGCGCGGTCCCGGCCGCTGCCCTCCGGCTTGTAGAGCCAGGCGCGCAGGTCGCGTTCCTGGGCGCGGGCCAGGCGGGCGACCTCGCGGGCGTCGTCGGCGTTGCGCTGGATCAGGGTGAGGGTGTGCAGCACGGAGTCGTGGACGTGCGCGGCGACCTCGGCCCGCTCCTGCGCCCGGATGCGCATCAGCCGCTCCTCGGAGAGGTCCTGCACCAGGCGGACGAGATACGGGCCGATCAGCAGGGCGATCCCGACCAGCACCGCGAGCGAGGCCTGGAGCACCGGCCCCAGATGCCGGGCCGAACCCTGCACCACCACGATGCCGGACACCCCCACCGCGACCAGGGCCACTCCGGCCGCGCTCCGGGCCACCGGCAGCAGCCGCTTGCGGCGGCTGACCTCCGCCCAGTGCGCCCGCCGGGCGTTGTCGGCCTGGCGCCAGACGAGGGCGACGCCGAGCGCCATCACCAGCAGCGGCCACAGGTAGGTGTTGGCCCGGCCGAAGGGCAGGTTGAGGCCGAAGATCACGAGCACGCCGAGCATGCCCAGCACCCCGATGGCCTGACCGCGGTCGATCCGGCGGAAGCCGCTCAGCCTGCCGCGCCGCTGCCCGCCCGCGGCCCGGTCGCCGCCGGCGCCCTTCGCGGGACCGGCACCCTCGGCCGCACCGGCGCTCCCCTCCGGCCCGCCGCCCTGGCCGCCGGGCTCCGGGCCGAACCGGCGCCACGGGTCGTCCTCGCCCGCCGCGCCGCCGGTCACCCCGACCCCGACCCCGCCGGTGCCCAGTGGGACGAAGAACCAGAACGCCGCGTACAGCAGCGCCCCCAGACCGTTGGCCGTGCACAGCGCGGCGAAGACGACCCGCACCCACAGGACCGGGAGCCCCAAGTGGCCCGCGAGTCCGCGCGCGACCCCGCCCAGGATGCGGCCGTCGGCGGAGCGGTAGAGCCGCCGCAGCGGCGGCTCGTCGGCGCCGGGCGGCGACTGCGGAGCCGTGGCGGTGTGCGCGCTGGGCGCGGTCGAGGCGGCGGCGGTCATGACCCGATCGTCACACGGTTCGGTGCCCTGGACATCAGGGTGTGCCCCTGATCCGCCCCGGACCTTTCCCGGGCGGGCGCCGGGGCCGTACGCCCGGGTCCAGGGGCGGGGTCCGGACGTACGGCCCGGGACGCCGCGGATCTCAGGGTCGCGTCGGGGACGGTCCCCGATGCCGGAGCGGGCCGGGAGGCGCCACCATAGGCGCATGGCCGAAGACCAGCAGCCGACCAGCGGTGCCGCGCGGGGCACGTCCGAGCCGTCCGCCGACGCGGGCGGCGCGACGCGGGCGGCGTCCGCCACGGCGCAGGCGCCGCCCCCGCCGGCGGTGCCCGAGCGGCGGCTCACGCGCAGCCGCAGCCACAAGGTCGCCGGCGGCGTATGCGGCGGCCTCGGCCGCTACTTCGACGTCGACCCGATCGTCTTCCGGGTGCCGCTCGGCGTCCTCTCGGTGATCGGCGGCCTCGGCCTCGTCGCGTACGGCCTGGCCTGGCTGCTCATCCCCGCCGACGGCGAGCGGGAGAACGAGGGGCGGCGGCTGCTCTCCGGGCGCGTGGAGGGCACCTCGCTGACGGCCATCCTGGTCGCGCTGGTGGGCTGCGGGCTGTTCCTGGCCTCGATGGGCGGCAACAGCCCCTCGTTCTCCGTCGCCGTCGCGGCAGCCGTCTTCGGCGGGGCCTACTGGTCCCACCGGCGCCGCTCCGCCGAGGCCGCCGCGGCCGAGGGCGCGCCCTTCCACCCGGCCGCGCAGTCCGTCGCCGACGCGCCCCCCGAGACGCAGGCGCCGCCTGTGCCGTACACGCCCTCCTGGTGGCGGGACCCGCTCACCAAGGACGGGCGTCGGGGCACCGGGTACCTGTGGGGGCCGGTGGACGAGCCGCCCGAGGAGCCGGGTGGCTCGTCCACCGGCCCCCGCGCCGCGCCCCCGCGCGAACGTGCCGCGGCCTGCCAGTCGCTGGGCGGGCTGCTCTTCCTGCTGGCCGCTCTGGCCGCGTCACTCGGTACGGCGGCCACCTGGGCGGACCACCCGCTCGGCGTCAGCCTGGCGGTCGGACTGGGCGGCGCGCTGGCCGTCTTCGGGATCGGTCTGGTGGTCAGCGCGTTCGTCGGGCGGACGGGCATCGGCACGATCGCCGCGGTCGTCGTGACCGCCCTGCTGCTGGCGGGCGCCTCGGTGCTGCCCAGGGACATCGCCACCCGGTGGGACGACCGGCACTGGGCCCCCACCGCCGCCGCCGAACTGCCCGACCGCTACCACCTGGGCAGCGGGAACGGCGTACTGGACCTGACCGGGCTGCGGCTGCGCGAGGGCCAGACGGTACGGGTCTCCGCGCGGGTCGGGGCCGGGGAGCTGCGGGCGCTGGTGCCGCTCGACGCACGGGTGAAGGTGCACATGAAGGTGGGTCTCGGCAGCTACGACCTGCCCGGCGGCGCGGGGTCGGACTCGGGCGGCGGCCTGGACAGGTCCCAGCGCCGTACGTTGGAGCCCGAGGCGGGCACCCGGCCGCGCGGCACGATCGAGATGGAGCTGGACGTGGGGATCGGGGACGTCTCGCTGGTGCGGAGCCTGCCCGACGGGCCGGAGCCGCCCGCGAAGCCGGAGCCGTCGGCCAAGCCGGAGCCGTCGGCGAAACCGGAGCCGTCCGGCGGCTTGGGTCCGCAGGAGGTGGCGGCGCGATGACCCGGCACTCCTTCGAACCGGCCCGGCTGCTGCTGGGCCTGCTGCTCCTCGGCGTGGGCGTGCTGTACGTGCTGGACGCGCTCGGCGAGACGGAGGTGCGGACCGCCGTCCTGCTGTCGCTGGTGCCGGGCGCGCTGGCGGCGGGCGCCCTGACGAGCATGACCACCTTCGCCGTCCGGCGCGGCCTGGCCCGCCGTCACGCGGAGCGGGCGCCGGGCGGCACCGTACGGGGCGGCCAGGCGTCCGGCGGCGACGCGTACGGCGGCGAGGCGGAGCTGCGCGACCTGCCGGTGGCCGAGCTGACCACCGGCTACGCGCGCTCCCGCCGGACGCCGCCGGACGGCGGCGCGGACAGGCACGGCGGCGCGGGCGGGCACGGGGACGCGGGCTGACGCTCAGCCGAAGATCCGCCGCCCCCGGCGCCGCCGCCGCACCGCGAGCGCCGCGTCCAGCGAGAGCAGCGGCGAGCCGGTCAGCGCCAGCGGCACCCAGCAGAACAGGTACGGCAGGTCGTTGCCGTAGTAGTACGGGTCGGCGGACCAGCTCACCGTCAGCCAGAAGGTCAGCGAGATGAACGCGCCGCCGAGCGCGGCCGGCCGGGACCACAGGCCGAGCAGAGTGCCCACGCCGACGGCGATCTCCCCGGCCGAGATCGCGTAGCCGAACCCCTCGGGGTTCTTCAGCGCGAGGTCCACCAGCCAGGGCGCGGCGGCCGTGTCCCGTACGGAGTGCAGCAGTTGGGTCAGCGAGTCGGGGCCGGAGCCGTCCAGGAAGCCCGGGGAGGTGAGCTTGTCGATCCCGGCGTAGACGAAGGTGAAGCCGAGGAAGAGGCGCAGCGGCAGCAGGGCGTAGCGCGCCGCGGTGGCCCGGAGGCCGCCCCCGCCCAGGCCCCCGCCGACCCCGCTGCCGAGCCCGCCGCCCGGAGGGCTGGGGCCGCCACCGCCACCCAGCCCCGGGCCCGTGCCTGCACCGATCACGCTGCCGCCGCCGCTGTTGCCGCTGTCCTCGTCGCCCGGGTGGTCCGCACGTGACATGGCTGTCCCGCCTTCCGGTAGTGCGTGCGGTGTGCGGGGCCGATTCTTCCGTCCCCACCCGTCCCGCACGCAACACGACCGGCCGGTCAGCTCCCTCCGACCGCGCCGTCCGGGTAACGGTCGCGGCTCGTACGCACGACCTCGCCGATCAGCTCCAGGTGCCGTGCCGCGTTGCGGTAGCCCGCCTCCCAGCTGGCCCGTTCGCTCGGCCGCGGATCACCGGTCGGCGAGCCGGCGCCCTGGCGGCCCGCCTCGGCCCAGCCCAGCTTGCCCTTGCCGAGCCGCCGCGCGTACTCGGGGTCGAGGCCGTAGACGCACACGCTCTCCCGGGTGAACAGGCAGTGCCGGTGGCGGCGGTCGGGCGTCTTGTGGTCGGTGTTCCAGTCGACGTGGTGCTGGCGGATGCGCAGCGCGTGCGGGAGCACCGTGTAGTGCGGGACGACGTAGACGGGCGTGCCGATGAGCGTCGCGCGGAAGACGATGCCGTGCTCGTACAACCGGTGTTCGAGCAGCAGCAGTTCACCGAGGCCGTACGCCAGCGGCACGAGGAGCCCGGCGAAGACGGGCAGTCCGACCAGCAGGAGGATGACGTTCGGAGCCAGGAAGTGGAAGATCAGCAGGATGCCCAGCGGCAGCGTACCGATGATCGCCCAGCCTGCGGCCGGGTGCAGGGGTCGGTGGATCTCGATCAGCGCACCCAGCTCAACCGGTGGTTTCCGTCGCAGCATCCGAGCTATTGAAGCACGCGACTGCCTTCCGTACATGCTTGGTGACCCCCCTTGCCGGGGTAGCAAGATCGATAGCTATGCTATCAATATGGATACATTGATCAACATTTTTGTCGGTCTGCATGTCCTGGGTATCGCCGCCCTCCTGGGCGGCTTCCTCTATCAGCTCAAGGCCGCGCGGGCGGGTGAGGCGCGCATCCTGCCGGGCATGCTGCACGGCGCGCTCACCATGCTGGTGACCGGTGTGGCGCTGGCCGGGCTCAACGAGGCGGACGACGTCTCGCTGGACCAGACGAAGCTGGGCGTCAAGCTGACGATCCTGGTGGTGATCCTGGGCCTGGTCTACGTGAAGCGGGCCGAGGAGAAGGTCTCGTCCGCCGTCTTCTGGACGATCGGCGGACTGACGATGGCGAACGTCTTCATCGCCGTCCTGTGGACCTGAGCACTCCCGGGGTGAAGCACCCGCCCGGCGCCCGCCGGTGACGCGGGCGGGCGGCCCGGCGCGCGCCGGACCGCGCACCCGCCGCGGCCCCGCTCAGGCGGGGCGCACCGCGCTGTGGAACGGCATGTAGTCGACCGACTCGTACTTCACGTCGTCGCCGGGCTTGGAGGCGTGGATCATCTGGCCGTCGCCGACGTAGATGCCGACGTGGCTGATGTCCTCGTAGAAGAAGATCAGATCGCCCGGCCTCATCTCCGACTCGGCCACCTTCGTGCCCACCTCCACCTGGTCGAAGGTGGTGCGCGGCAGCGAGACGCCCGCCGCCTTCCAGGCGCCCTGCGTGAAGCCTGAGCAGTCGTACGAGTTGGGCCCGCTGGCGCCCCACACGTACGGCTTGCCCAACTGAGCCCTGGCGAAGGCCAGCACCTTCTCCACCTTGCCCGCCGACGGGTCGGCCGGCGGCTCGGGGGCCGGGGTCTGCGTACCGCCGCCGTCCGGCGTCCCGGCGTCCTCCTCCGGCTGTTCGCGCTGCCGCTCCCGCTCCCGCGCCGCCGCCTCCCGGCGCTCCTTCGCGGCCCGCTCGTCGGCCTTGCGCTGCGCCTCGGCGCGCTTCTCGGCCTCGATCTGCGCCAGCCGGGCCTTCTCCTCGGCCGTCAGCCGGGAGAGCAGTTCGCGCGCCTCGGTCAGCTTCGTCTGCACCGCCTGCTTGCTCGACTTGAGCGTTTTCTGCGAGGAGGTGAGGGAGGCGAGCTGCTTGGTGGCCTCCGTGCGCTTCTTGCCCGCCGCGGTCTGCCGGGCCTGGAACTCGGTGACGGCCTGCTTCTGGTCGCCGGTCATCCGGTCCATCAGGTGCTGCTGGTCGAAGTAGCTCTGCGGGTCCTCCGCGAGCAGCAGCGTGGCCGTCCCGGAGACGCCGCCGGTGCGGTACTGGGCCGCCGCGTACTGGCCGAGGGTGCGGCGCGCCTCGTTCACCTTGGCGGTGCGCTGCGCGACGGCGTCGAGCGCGGAGTCGACCTTCTTGCGCTGGGCGGCCGTCTTCTCCTTGGCCGCGTTGTACTTCTGGGTCTGCGTACCGGCCTGCTGGTAGAGCTTGTCGACCTTCGCCTTGACCTCCTCGACGGAGGGCTTGTCGTCGGCCGGCGTCGCGTTCGCGCTCTGGGTGAGGAGCGTGACGGACGCGAGCGCCGCGGTGGTGACGCCCACCGCGCTCGTACGGGACGTGGCGGACTGCATGATGCGGGTGCGTGGCTTGCGGTGCGACGCCAAGGCCAGCGACTCCTTCCACGGACCGCCTACCGGGTCGGTGCTGTGGGGGCCCGCGTAGGGGTCCCGGTTCCGGCGACGGGAGCCGGATGCGGCGGAGGCGGCCCGTGTCGACGCTCTCGCCGACTGGGGGCGCGGGCTGCCTGGGACCGCACCGTAGCGAAGGCGTGGGGCTGGTGTGAAGGCTGGTATGCGAAACGTCCGATATCTTTTTGTGACCGTTCTCTCTCCGAAGCTGCCGACCCCGGGGCGGGAGGTCGGCGGGGCGGCCTAAGGGCTGTCCCGTAATCCGCCGTGCGCCCGCCGGGGATTACGGGACAGCCCTTAGACTCGGAAAACGATGAGCAGCCTCTTCGATGACAGCTTCCTGGCCAGCCTCGAGCACCGGCATTCCGAGGACGACGCGCCCCCGCCGCCCGAGCACACGGGCGACGAGCCGGTGCCCGACGGCCTGTTCGCGGGCACCTTCGCGGGCGGCGGCGGGCGCGACGCCTACTACCGGGACGGCGCGTCCCGTCCCGCGGTGGACACCGAGGCGCTGCTGGAGGCGATGAACGAACAGCAGCGGGCCGCCGTGGTGCACACCGGCTCGCCGCTGCTGATCGTCGCCGGGGCCGGTTCGGGCAAGACGCGGGTGCTCACGCACCGGATCGCGTACCTGCTGGGCGAGCGGCGGGTGCACTCGGGCCAGATCCTCGCCATCACCTTCACCAACAAGGCCGCGGGCGAGATGAAGGAGCGCGTCGAGGAGCTGGTGGGGCCCCGCGCGGCGACGATGTGGGTGTCGACGTTCCACAGCGCGTGTGTGCGCATCCTGCGCCGGGAGAGCAAGAAGCTCGGCTTCACCTCCAGCTTCTCGATCTACGACGCGGCCGACTCGAAGCGCCTGATGGCGCTCGTCTGCCGGGATCTGGACCTCGACCCGAAGCGCTTCCCGCCGAAGGCGTTCAGCGCCAAGATCTCCAACCTGAAGAACGAGCTGGTGGACGAGGAGGACTTCGCGGCGCTGGCTTCGGACAGTTTTGAGAAGACCCTCGCCCAGGTATACGCGATGTACCAGTCGCGGCTGCGCGAGGCCAACGCGCTGGACTTCGACGACATCATCATGACGACGGTGCATCTGCTCCAGGCGTTCCCGGACGTCGCCGAGCACTACCGCCGCCGCTTCCGGCACGTGCTCGTCGACGAGTACCAGGACACCAACCACGCGCAGTACACCCTGGTCAAGGAGTTGGTCGGCCCCGTCGGCGGCGGCACCGGGAGCGGTGACGAGGCGGGCGAGGCCGGGTTTGGGGACGGCGCGGGGGAGCGGGCCGAGCTGTGCGTCGTGGGCGACGCGGACCAGTCGATCTACGCCTTCCGCGGCGCGACCATCCGCAACATCCTCCAGTTCGAGGAGGACTACCCGGACGCCAAGACCATCCTGCTGGAGCAGAACTACCGCTCGACGCAGACGATCCTGAGCGCCGCCAACGCCGTCATCGAGCGCAACGAGAACCGCCGCCCGAAGAACCTGTGGACGGACGCGGGCGAGGGCGCCCGTATCTCCGGCTACGTGGCCGACACGGAGCACGACGAGGCGCAGTTCGTCGCGGAGGAGATCGACCGGCTGACGGACGCGGGCGAGACGACCGCCGGTGACGTCGCCGTCTTCTACCGCACCAACGCCCAGTCCCGCGTCTTCGAGGAGATCTTCATCCGGGTGGGGCTGCCGTACAAGGTCGTGGGCGGCGTGCGCTTCTACGAGCGCAAGGAGGTCCGCGACGTCCTGGCGTACCTGCGGGTGCTGGCCAACCCCGAGGACGCGGTGCCGCTGCGCCGCATCCTGAACGTGCCCAAGCGCGGCATCGGCGACCGCGCGGAGGCGATGATCGACGCGCTCGCGCTGCGCGAGAAGATCACCTTCCCGCAGGCGCTGACCCGGGTCGACGAGGCGTACGGAATGGCCGCCCGTTCGGCCAACGCGGTCCGGCGCTTCAACACGCTCATGGAGGAGCTGCGCACGATCGTCGAATCCGGCGCCGGTCCGGCGACGGTGCTGGAAGCCGTGCTCGAACAGACGGGCTACCTCGCGGAGTTGCAGTCCTCCACCGACCCGCAGGACGAGACGCGGGTGGAGAACCTCCAGGAACTCGCCGCCGTCGCGCTCGAATTCGAGCAGGACCGGGGCGAGGACGACCCAGGTACGCTCGCCGACTTCCTGGAGCAGGTCGCGCTGGTCGCCGACTCCGACCAGATTCCGGACGAGGACGCGGGCGAGGACAGCCAGGGCGTCATCACCCTGATGACCCTGCACACCGCCAAGGGCCTGGAGTTCCCGACGGTCTTCCTGACGGGGATGGAGGACGGCGTCTTCCCGCACATGCGTGCCCTCGGCCAGACGAAGGAGCTGGAGGAGGAGCGGCGGCTCGCGTACGTGGGGATCACGCGGGCGCGCGAGCGCCTGTACCTGACGCGTTCGACGATGCGCAGCGTGTGGGGGCAGCCCTCGTACAATCCGCCGTCGCGCTTCCTGGAGGAGATCCCGGACACCTTCGTGGAATGGAAGCGCACCGGTGCGTCCGCGCTGGCGGCACAGGCCGCCGGGCGTACGGGCGGCGGCCGGGGCGTGGGCGGCGGGAGCGGGCCGACCTCCGGGATCACCTCGTCGCTGGCCTCCGCCTCGGCGCGCCGCGGGGCGAGCGGCTTCGCGACCAGGCGGGCCGCCGAACGGCCGGTCGTGGCCCTGGCGGTGGGCGACCGCGTCACGCACGACAGCTTCGGGCTGGGCACGGTGATGGCCGTCAACGGCAGCGGGGACAACGCGGAGGCGACGGTGGACTTCGGCGAGGAGAAGCCGAAGCGGCTGCTGCTGCGGTACGCCCCGGTGGAGAAGCTCTGACGGCTGCCCCGGCTGCCCCGGCCCGTCGGCTGCGAGCCGGGCGGGCCAGGATGGCCGGGCGGGCCGGGGGACGGGTCAGCCGGGCTCGATGCCGTGCGAGCGGAACCACGACAGTGGGTCGACGGCGGAGCCGCCGCCCGGCCGGACCTCGAAGTGGAGGTGCGGGCCGGTGGAGTTGCCGGAGTTGCCCGAGTAGGCGATGACGTCGCCCGCCTGCACCGTGCCGGAGCGGATCTTGGTGCTGCTCAGGTGGCAGTACCAGGTCTCCGTGCCGTCGGCGGCGGTCACGATGGCCATGTTCCCGTAGGAGCCGCCCCACTTGGTGCTGACCGTGCCGTCGGTCGCGGCCTTCACGGCGGTGCCGTAACTGGCGGGGAAGTCGATGCCGGAGTGCACGGACATCCAGTTGATGCCTGCCTGGCCGTAGTACGCGCTGATCCCCGTACCCGACACGGGTGCGGCGAACTTGGGGCGGGCCGCCTCCTTGGCGGCGGCGGCCTCCGCCTTGCGGATGCGCTCGGCCTCCTTGCGCTCCTTGAGGTCGATGCGCTCCTGCGTGCGGCTCGCGCGGTTGGCGAAGTCGTCGGCGTCGGCGGAGAGACCGGCGAGCTGGGTGTCGAGCTTGTCGTTGGCGGATGGCGGCGCGGACGGCGCGGCGTCGGGCGCGGCCTGCGTGGTCGTGTCGTCGGCACCCGCCTCGTCCTCACCCGTCATGCCGGTCACGGAGGCGGCGGCGATGCCGGCGACGCCCAGGACGCAGACGGAGGGAACGGCGACGGTCAGCAGGGCGGAGCGGCGGGGCTTCGCGGAACGGCGACGGCCGCGGTTCAGCGGGAGCGAGCCCGCACCGACCGCGGCCACCGCCACGGGTTCAGGTTCCGCGTCCGAGTCGGGCAGGTCGACGGCGAGGCCGTCGTACGCGTCGCCGTAGGTGTCGTGCGACTCGTGCGCCGCGTGCGTGTCGTGTGCGCCGTCGTCGTACGCGGCGGTGGGCTGCGGTGCGTACGCCGCGCCGCCGTCCGGGCCCGCGCCCGGGTGGCCTTCGTACCGCGCCGTGTGGTGCGCGCCGGTGTCCCAGGCGGTGGTGTCGTAGGTGCCCGTCTCGTACGCGGCGGCCTCGTAGGCGGCGCTGTCGTAACCACCGGTGTCGTAGCCGCCCGCGTCGCGCGCGAGGGCGTAGGCGCCGGAGTCCCATTCGGCGGCGGCGTGCGCGCCGGTGTCCTGCGGTACGTGCTGTGCGGGGATGAGGCCGGTGGCCTGCTCCGGGGTCTCGGCCGTCCAGGTCCAGGAACCGGTGTCCTGCACGGGTGCCGCCGCGACGCCGCCGTACGCGGCGGTCTGGTAGCCGCCGGTGTCGTAGGCCGCGCTGTCGTAGCCGCCGGTGCCGTGACTGCCGGTGTCGTAACTGCCGGTGTCGTAGGCGCCCGTGTCGTACAAGGCCGGGTCGGGCGCCGCCGGGTCGTAGGCCGCCGCCGGGTAGCCCCCGGTGTCCCACGAGGCGGCCGTGTCCCAGCCGCCGGTGTCGTGGCTCGCGGTGGGGTACGTGCCGGTGCCGTAGGCCGAGGTGTCGTATGTCCCCGTGTCGTACGCCCCGTTGGGCAGTTCGTAGCCCCCGGCGTCGTAGGGAGCGGTGGCGTAGGAGCCGGTGTCCCAGCCGTGCTGGACCGGGCCGGTGCCGAAGAGCGGGTCGCCGTCGCCGTAAGTGGGGGCGCTCGCCTGGTAGGTGCCGGTGTCGTAGCTGCCGGTGGAGTAACCGTCGTACCCGGTGCCGGGGTGGCCGCCGCTCTCGTAGCTCCCGTACGGCGACTGCCCGTAAGGCGTCGCGTCGAAGGCTGCTTGAGAGGAGTCGGCAGCAGGATCGGTCGGGAAGGGGAGACCCGACGGGTGACGGTCGTTCACCACCAACTTCTCTTTCGCCTCGACAACAGGGGCGGAGCAGTGCGGTGACTGTACCCGGCGGTATGCGACGGCGACAATCTTCGGCAGGATTCCGGCGGTCAGGAAGCGGTCATTCGGCTGCCTTTCGGCGGACTACGGGCGAGACTTCGACGCTCTGTTCACGGCCTGTTCGAATTGCGTTCGATAATCAGTGCCAAGGGAAATCTTCGGCGCCCGAAGTCCGCGGAGAATTCCGCACGGCGTCCGAGCAGCGGAATGGCGGCTCCGCAGGACTGTGCGGAACAGGGAAGGCGTGCCCGCTCATGTGATTTCCCCCTCGGTGTGCCCCCGGGAGCGGGTCCGATGCGGGATGCTGGAGATAACGTTCGTTCACTTCGGCGGTCGACGCGCCGGAGACGCCGTCGTACGTCGTAGATGGAGGCAGTGATGGGTGTGTCGGGTCCGATCAGGGTGGTGGTCGCCAAGCCGGGTCTCGACGGCCACGACCGGGGCGCCAAGGTCATCGCGCGAGCCCTGCGCGACGCGGGCATGGAGGTCATCTACACGGGGCTGCACCAGACGCCCGAGCAGATCGTGGACACCGCGATCCAGGAGGACGCGGACGCGATCGGCCTCTCCATCCTCTCCGGCGCGCACAACACGCTCTTCGCCAAGGTGCTGGAGCTGCTCAAGGAGCGCGACGCCGAGGACATCAAGGTCTTCGGCGGCGGCATCATCCCGGAGGGCGACATCGCTCCCCTCAAGGCCCTGGGGGTGGCCGCGATCTTCACCCCCGGCGCGCCCACGGGCGAAGTCGTCGAGTGGGTCCGCGGCCACGTCCGCCAGGTGCCCGCCTGATCAGTCGGGTATCGCGGCGCCGTCGCGCAGCTCGGCACCCATGGCCGCGCGCAGCCGCAGTGTCGAGACCAGCCGCTGGAAAGCCTCCGACCAATAGCTCCCGGCACCGGGCGAGCCGTTCTCCGGCTCGTCCGGTACGGCGGCCAGCAGCGCCAGCCGGTCCGCGTCGGCCGGGTCGAGGCAGCGCTCGGCCAGCCCCATCACACCGCTGAAGCTCCACGGATAGCTGCCCGCGTCCCGCGCGATCTCCAGGGCGTCCATCACCGCACGCCCCAGCGGGTCCGTCCAGGGCACCGCGCACACCCCGAGTATCCGGAACGCCTCGGAGAGGCCGTGCGCGGAGATGAAGTGCGCCGCCCACCGCGCCCGCTCGTCCGGCGGCAGCACCGCCAGCAGCTTCGCCGGGTCGCCCGGGCCGGACGCGGGGGAGGCCCCGGGCGCGCCGAGCAGCGCCCGTGCCCAGGCGGCGTCCCGCTGCCGGACGGCGGCGAGGCACCAGGCGGCGTGCAGATCCCGCTGCCAGTCGTCGGCCACCGGCAGGGCGACGACCTCGGCCGGAGTGCGGCCCCCGAACCGGTCGGTCCAGGCCGCCAGCGGCGTCGCCTCGACCAGCTGCCCCAGCCACCAGGCGCGCTCGCCGCGCCCCGAGGGCGGTTTGGGCACGACGCCGTCGCGCTGCATCGCCGCATCGCACTCGTGCGGCGCCTCGACGGCGATACGGCCGCCGGCCGCGCCGTCGAGCGTGACGCACGACCACGCGCGCCGGGCCATCCGGCCCGCGAGCGCGGAGCCGGGCAGCGCGGACAGCAGCTCGGCGGCGGTGGCCCGCACCGTGCGGCTGCGGTCGGCGAGAGCCTGCTCGAGGAAGGGCTCGTCCTCCTGCGACAGGTCGTCCCGCAGGGAATCGAGGAACATCAGCCTGTCCTCCGCCCGCTCGGTGGACCAGCTGCCCGCCAGCAGCGCCAGCCCCGCCGCCGGGTCCCGGCGGCGGAGCGAGGCCAGCAGCGTGACCCGCTCGGCGAACAGCCCCTCCTCCCAGCGCGCCCGCACGGCCTCGGCGCTCGGCTCGGCGTCCGCGCCGCCGTCCCCGCCGCTGCCGGGCTCCGCCGCGCCCGCCCGGCCGCCGCCGTCGCGCAGGGCGAACTTCCAGTCCGGGTTGAGCCGGGCCAGCCACCGGCCGCGCGGCCCGGTCAGCAGCAGGGTCTGCGGGCGCAGATCCGTACGCGCGCGGGCGGCGTCCAGCAGGGCGGGCAGCTTGGCGTCGGGCGCGCGGTAGCCGTGCGCGTTGGCCGCGGCGAGCCACTGCGGGAGCAGCTCGGCGAGGTCCGGTGCGGTGCCGCGCCTGCCCCCTCCGCCGGCGCCGCCCCTGGTCAGCAGCAGCTCGAGGCGGTGCTCGGCGGCGGCCGGGAGCGGTGGACGCGGATCGTGGGGCGCGGGCTCGGGAAGCGGCCGGGCGGCGGCGGGGCGCGCGCCGGCCCGCCGCCGCACCGTCGCGACGGCGGCGGCGTCCAGCAGTGCCGCGACGCTGCCGCCGGGCGGCGTCCGCCGCTCGGCGCCCAGCAGCGCGGCGGCCACCAGTTCGCTCCACGGCGGGGCGGTGTCCGGGCCGCTGCTTGTGCTGCTGGCGGTGGTGCTTGTGCTGGTGGTGCTGGTGTCCATCCGGACTCCCCTGGTGGAGGCCCCGGCAGGTGCCGGGGCAGGAATGCGGGAACGAGGAACGCGGAAGCACGGGAGCGCGCCCTCAGCGGCAGGTCACAGCGGGACCGCCCGTACGTGCTCCGCCGCCGGGCCCCAGGCCGCGTACGGGGTGAAACCGCGGTGGCCGCAGTCGCCGAAGACGGTGAGCGGAGCACCGCCGGAGAGCGCCGCCAGCCGCCACAGCCCGGCGGGCGCGCAGCCGGGCGCCACCGGCAGCGCCGCGCCGCCCTGCGCGTCGGCCAGCTGCCAGCCGTCCCGGCCGTCCCCGCCGTCCGGTATCGGGACCACGTCGCGCAGCACGACCGGCCACGCCTCCAGCCACGGATCGCCGCACAGCGCCGCCGCGTACGCCCCCATGGCGTCCGCCACCGAACCACCGCCGCCCGCCGCGTCCGGTACGAAGCCCTCGCCCGGAGCGCCGTACCGCTCGCCCAGCGCGGCGCGCAGCGGGGACGCGCCCGGATAGAAGGCGAGGTCCGCGTCGAGCACGCTGCCCACCGGCAGCGAGAGCTGCGGCGCCCGCCCGGCCGCGCCGAAGGAGAGCAGCAGCGCCGGGCGGTGCGCCCGCCGCCCGTACAGCCAGATGCGGCGCACCGTCAGCTTTCCCTCGTCGGTGTCCCGCTGGGCGAGGACCAGCCATTCGTCCCGCTGCCGGGCCGACTCGTCGGCCAGCAGCCGCGCCGTGTCGACCGTGAGCCCGACGCGGCTGCGCACCGTCGCCGCGAGCGGCTCCGGCAGCGCGCCGCCGGACTCCGCAGCGCCCGGGCCGTCCGTACCCCCGCGCCCCTCCGGGGCGTCCGGGCCGTCCGGGCCGCCCAGGGCGAGCACGCCCCGCGCCAGCAGATGGAGCAGCGCGCTCTCGGCGAGCAGCCGCTCGGGCCAGCCCGGCCCCGAGGAGGGGATCGCCCCCAACTCCCGCAGCCTGTCCGCCAGCCCTTTCGCCTGGGCGTCGACCATCCGGGCCGCCATCTCGTCCCACGCCGCGTAGCCGTGCTGGTCCGCCGCGGCGAGACCGCCGCGCAGCAGATCCGTCAGGCGCTGCTCCAGCTCCGAGGCCCCTGCGGCCACCAGCCGCGAGCGGCGCTCGGCGCGCCGCCGTGCCGCCGCAGGATCGGCCGGCTGACCGCGCCCGCCGGCCGCGCCCTGACCTCCCGCCGCCTCCGCGCCCCCCGCCGCCGCGTCCGCCGCCCGGGCCGCCCGCTCCCTGCGCCCGCTCAGCCACGTCTCCGCCCACGGGGGCGCCTCCGGCGCACCCGGCACGTCCTCCCCGCCGCCCGCCCACAGCAGCAGCAGACCCAGCGCGTGCTTGCAGGGGAACTTCCGGCTGGGGCAACTGCAGGTGTATCCCGTCCCGTTGCCTCCCTCGACATCCACCACCGTGCGGTACGGGGTCCTGCCACTGCCCTTGCACTGGCCCCACACCGCGCCGTCCGCCGTGCCCGCCTCCGACCATGGTCCGGGAGCTGCGAGCTTGCTCCCGCTCTTCCGCGACGCCGCGTCGGGCGCCAGCGCCAGCACCTGTTCCGCTGTCCAGCGGACCCCCGCTCCAGTCATGTCTACGACGGTAGGCGCGGCCACTGACATTCCCCCCGGCCACCGCCGTGACCAGCGCCGCGTCAGGCGAGGTTCACCCCGCGAGCCGCCCTGTCGGACCTGGGGAGTCCCCGTCCGGCCTCCTTGCCGCCGCAGCGGCAAGGAGGCTCGCCGCGGACGGATTGTCAGTGCCTCGGTGCAAGGTGGGAACACATCGATCCACGTCCTTTCGAGGGGGAGTTGTGACCGAGACGCATGCCCTGCGCCCACACGCTGAGGACGCCTTCGCGAGCGAGCTGAAAGCGCTCGCCGCAGCCGACGACCGGCCCCGCCCCGAGCGTTGGCGGCTCTCGCCGTGGGCCGTCGCCACCTACCTGCTGGGCGGCACCCTGGCGGACGGCACGGTCGTGACGCCCAAGTACGTGGGCCCGCGCCGCATCGTCGAGGTCGCCGTCAGCACGCTCGCCACGGACCGCGCGCTGCTGCTCCTCGGCGTCCCCGGCACGGCGAAGACCTGGGTCTCCGAGCATCTGGCGGCGGCCGTCAGCGGTGACTCCACACTGCTGGTCCAGGGCACGGCGGGCACCGCCGAGGAGGCCATCCGCTACGGCTGGGACTACGCCCGGCTGCTGGCGCACGGCCCCAGCCGCGAGGCGCTGGTGCCCAGCCCGGTGATGCGGGCCATGGCCGAGGGCCTGACGGCCCGCGTCGAGGAGCTGACGCGCATACCGGCGGACGTCCAGGACACCCTGATCACGGTGCTGTCCGAGAAGACGCTGCCCATTCCGGAGCTGGGCCAGGAGACCCAGGCGGTGCGCGGCTTCAACCTGATCGCCACCGCCAACGACCGCGACCGGGGGGTCAACGAGCTGTCCAGCGCGCTGCGCCGCCGCTTCAACACCGTGGTGCTGCCGCTGCCCGCCACGGCGGAGGCCGAGGTGGACATCGTCTCGCGCCGGGTCGACCAGCTCGGCCGCTCCCTGGACCTGCCCTCCGTGCCGGACGGCCTCCAGGAGATCCGCCGCGTGGTCACGGTCTTCCGGGAGCTGCGTGAGGGCGTCACGGCGGACGGCCGTACGAAGGTCAAGTCACCCTCGGGCACGCTCTCGACGGCCGAGGCGATCTCCGTGGTGACCGGCGGCCTGGCGCTGGCGGCGCACTTCGGGGACGGCGTGCTGCGCTCGAGCGACGTGGCCGCGGGCATCCTGGGCGCCGTCGTGCGGGACCCTGCGGCGGACCAGACGGTGTGGCAGGAGTACCTGGAGGCGGTGGTCCGCGAGCGCGAGGGCTGGAAGGACTTCTACCGTGCCTGCCGAGAGGTCTCCGCGTGAGCGGGCCGGCGGGCCCGGGCGGGCCGCTGCTGCTGGGGGTGCGGCACCACGGCCCCGGCTCGGCCCGTGCCGTGCGCGCCGCGCTCGAGGCGTACGGCCCGAAGGTGCTGCTGGTCGAGGGCCCGCCGGAGGCGGACGAAATCGTGGCGCTGGCGGGGGACGAGGCCATGCGCCCGCCGGTCGCGCTGCTCGCGCATGTGCTGGAGGAGCCCGGCAAGGCGGCGTTCTGGCCGCTGGCCGACTTCTCACCGGAGTGGGTGGCCATCCGCTGGGCGCTGGAGCGCGGGGTCCCGGTGCGCTTCGTCGACCTGCCCGCCGCGCACTCGCTGGTCGTGGACGACGAGGCACCCGGTGTCGAGGCACCGGGCGGGTCCGGGGAGTCCGGGGAGCCCGGGGCGGCCGAGGAGCTGCGGCTCGATCCGCTGGCCGTGCTCGCCGAGACCGCGGGGTACGACGATCCCGAGCGCTGGTGGGAGGACGTCGTCGAGCACCAGCTCCCGGCCGGTCCCGCCGCCTCCGGCCCTGGCTCCGGCCCTGGCTCCGCCGCCTCCGATCCGTACGCGCCCTTCCTCGCGCTCGGCGAGGCCATGGCCGCGCTCCGCGAGGTGCACGGCCACGGCGGGCACCACCGCGACCTCGTGCGCGAGGCGCACATGCGGCTGCGCCTGCGCGAGGCGCGCCGGGAGTTCGCCGAGCACGGCGAGCACGCCGTCGCCGTCGTCTGCGGCGCCTGGCACGTCCCGGCGCTGGCCCGGTCCGTCACCGTTGCCGCCGACCGGCAGCTCCTCAAGGGCCTGCCCAAGGCGAAGGTCGAGGTCACCTGGGTGCCCTGGACGCACCGCAGGCTCGGCCGCCGCAGCGGATACGGCGCCGGAATCGCCTCACCCGGCTGGTACGGCCACCTCTTCGCGGCCCCGGACCGCCCGCTGGAGCGCTGGATGACGCGCGTCGCCGGCCTTCTGCGGGAGGAGGACCACCCGGTCTCGCCCGCGCACGTGATCGAGGCCGTCCGGATGGCCGAGACCCTCGCCGCCGTGCGGGGCCGCCCGCTGGCCGGTCTGGCCGAGACGGTCGACGCGGTGCGTGCCGTGCTGTGCGAGGGCTCGGACGTGCCGCTCGCCCTCATCCAGGACCGCCTGATCATCGGTGACGACCTGGGCGAGGTGCCCGACGGCGCACCCGCCGTCCCGTTGCAGCGCGACCTGGCCCGGCAGCAGCGGACACTCCGGCTCAAGCCCGAGGCCCGCGAGCGCGAGCTGGAGCTGGACCTGCGCAAGGACACCGACGCCGCCCGCAGCCGCCTGCTGCACCGGCTGCGTCTGCTCGGCGTGCACTGGGGCGACCCGGCGCGCTCGCGTACGGCGAGCACGGGGACGTTCCGGGAGACGTGGCAGCTGGGCTGGGAGCCGGAGCTGTCGGTGCGGATAGCCGAGGCCGGGGTGTGGGGCACCACGGTGCTCGCGGCGGCCACGGCCAAGGCCCGGGCGGCGGCGGTGACCACGGAGGCGCTGGCGGACGTCACGGCGCTTGCCGAGCGCTGCCTGCTGGCGGAACTGCCGGACGCGCTGCCGATGGTGATGCGGGCGCTGGCCGACCGTGCCGCGCTGGACTCCGATGTCGGTCATCTGGCGCAGGCGCTGCCGCCGCTGGTGCGCTCGGTGCGGTACGGCGACGTCCGCGGCACCGACACGGCGGCGCTCGCGGAGGTGGCCGCCGGGCTCGCCGAGCGGGTCTGCGTCGGGCTGCCGCCGGCCTGCGTGGGCCTGGACGCCGACGGCGCGGCGCAGTTGCGCGGCCACCTGGACACCGCGCACCAGGCCGTCGGCCTGCTGGCGCAGACCCGCGCGGAGCGGGCGGCGGGCGGCAGCGCGGGTGACGGCGCGGGCGGAGGCGAGGACGAGCTGCTCCCGCGCTGGCGCGCGGTGCTGCGGACGCTCGCCGCGCGGGACCGTACGGCCGGGCTGGTGCGCGGGCGCTGCACGCGGCTGCTGCTGGACGACGGGCAGCTGGCGGAGGGCGAGGCGGCCCGGCTGATGGGGCTCGCGCTGTCGCCGGGCACGCCGCCCGCCGAGGCGGCGGCCTGGATCGAGGGCTTCCTCGCCGGGGGCGGCATGCTGCTGGTCCACGACCGGCGGCTGCTGTCGCTGGTGGACGGCTGGCTGGCGCGCGTCCCCGCCGACGCCTTCACGGACGTACTGCCGCTGCTGCGCCGTACGTTCGCGGCGTACGAGCCCGGGGTGCGGCGCACGGTCGGCGAGCTGGTGCGGCGCCGCCCGGCCGGGCCGGGCGACGGCGGCCCGGTGCCCGCGGCGGAGGGCATCCCGGGCTTCGGCCCCGGCCTCGATCTCGCACGGGCGGACGCCGTACTGCCCACGCTCCGGCTGCTGCTGGGCCCGGTGGCGGAGAAGAACCACAGCGTGACCACGGGAGGGTGACATGATCCAGCACCAGCACCAGGGCGGGCACCAGGGCCCCGAGGCCGACGCCGAGCGCCTGCGCCGCTGGCGGCTCGTGCTCGGCGGCGGCCAGGCCGAGGACGGCACCGGCTGCGAGCTGAGCGGCAAGGACGCCGCCATGGACCGCACACTCGAGGCGCTCTACGGCGCGGCGCCCGGCGGGCGTACGGGACCGCGCTCGGCCGGGCTCGGCGCGTCCGCGCCGAAGGTGGCCCGCTGGCTGGGGGACATCCGGACGTACTTCCCCAGCTCCGTCGTGCAGGTCATGCAGCGGGACGCGATCGACCGGCTCGGCCTCTCGGCGCTGCTGCTGGAGCCGGAGATGCTGGAGGCGGTCGAGGCCGACGTCCATCTGGTGGGCACCCTCCTCTCGCTGAACAAGGCGATGCCCGAGACCAGCAAGGAGACCGCCCGGCTGGTGGTGCGCAAGGTCGTCGCCGAGCTGGAGAAGAAGCTCGCGACGCGCACCCGCGCCACCCTCGGCGGCGCGCTCGACCGCTCGGCCCGGGTCAGCCGCCCCCGCCACCAGGACATCGACTGGAACCGTACGATCCGCGCCAACCTCAAGAACTACCTGCCGGAGTACCGCACGGTCGTCCCCGAGCGGCTCATCGGCTACGGGCGGGCGTCGCAGGCCGTGAAGAAGGACGTCATCCTCTGCATCGACCAGTCCGGCTCGATGGCCGCCTCCGTCGTCTACGCGTCGGTGTTCGGCGCCGTGCTCGCCTCGATGCGGTCGATCAGCACCCGGCTCGTCGTCTTCGACACCAACGTCGTGGACCTGACCGACGACCTCGACGACCCGGTCGACGTCCTCTTCGGCACCCAGCTCGGCGGCGGTACGGACATCAACCGCGCGCTCGCGTACTGCCAGTCGCAGATCAGCCGTCCGGCGGAGACGGTCGTCGTGCTCATCAGCGACCTCTACGAGGGCGGCATCCGGGACGAGATGCTCAAGCGGGTGGCCGCGATGAAGGCGTCCGGCGTCCAGTTCGTGACGCTCCTCGCCCTCTCCGACGAGGGCGCGCCCTCGTACGACCGGGAGCACGCGGCGGCGCTGGCCGCCCTGGGCGCACCGGCGTTCGCCTGCACGCCTGACCACTTCCCGGACGTGATGGCGGCGGCGATAGAGAAGCGCCCGCTGCCGGTGCCGGAGGCGGGCTGACGGGAGGCAGCCCCCGTGCCCCCCCCGTGCCCCGTGTGGCCGGTGCGGGGCGCGGTGGGGAGTGGTGAACGTGTCGTGAGGCCCGTTGCGCCCCCGGCCGCGGCCGTGCAGGGTCGCAGCCGTGCCGCGTCCGCCCGGGCGCGGTGCCCGACCGGTTCGCGGAGCGAGGCAGCGATGCGCAGGAACACCCACCGTGCCCTGGCGGTGCTGGCCACCGCGGGCGGCCTGCTGGCCCTCGGCACCGCCACCGCCCAGGCGGACGGCGCGGACGGCGGCGGGCAGGGGCGGGAGTCCGTCCTCCAGCCGGTGCTCGCGGGCGCCGTCGAGAACGTGCAGGACGCGGTGCCCGCCGTGCCCGAGGGCTCGGGCGTCGGCGTGCCCTCCCTCGTCCCGGGCGTGCCCTCGGCGAGCGTGCTGCCGCTCTCGCTGCCGGAGCTGCCCGTCACCCCGGCCGTCCCGCGGATTCCCGGCGTCCCCACGGTGCCCGGCAACCCGGCGGACCTGCCCGGCATGCTGCCGCTGCCCTGACCCGAGCACTGCCCTGACCCGAGGGCTCCCGCCACCTGCGGGCCTCCACCTGCGGGCCGCCCCGCGACCCATGGGCGCGCCAGGGGGCGGCGGACACGAGGCGTGCTTCCCGTAGTGCCCCCGGACATCTGCTGTGACCGGTCTCACCGCGCCGTTGTGAGCTGGAATTTATGCGGTGCACACAGGCGGGGCTAACCTGCAAGGCGGACATGCCGCGCGCCCCCGGTGAAGCCGCGGCCCTGCGGCACGCCCACGCTGACAACGACCGCGATACCACTGATTAAGGGGACGTACGCGCGTGGACCTGTTCGAGTATCAGGCGAGGGACATCTTCGCCAAGCATGACGTACCGGTGCTGGCCGGTGAAGTCATCGAGGCACCGGAGGCGGCGCGCGAGGTGACCGAGCGACTCGGCGGTCGCGCGGTCGTCAAGGCGCAGGTCAAGACCGGTGGCCGGGGCAAGGCGGGCGGCGTGAAGCTGGCCGCCGACCCGGCCGACGCCGTCGAGAAGGCGGGCCAGATCCTGGGCATGGACATCAAGGGCCACACGGTCCACAAGGTGATGCTCGCCCAGACCGCCGACATCGCCGAGGAGTACTACGTCTCCTTCCTGCTGGACCGCACCAACCGGACCTTCCTGGCGATGGCGTCCGTCGAGGGCGGTGTCGAGATCGAGGAGGTCGCGGCCACCAAGCCCGAGGCGCTGGCCAAGATCCCCGTCGACGCCATCGAGGGCGTGACGGAGGCGAAGGCGCGCGAGATCGTCGCCGCCGCGAAGTTCCCGGCCGAGCTGACCGACCAGGTGGTCAACGTCCTCCAGAAGCTGTGGGACGTCTTCATCAAGGAGGACGCCCTCCTGGTCGAGGTGAACCCGCTGGTCAAGACGGCTGACGGCAAGGTCATCGCGCTGGACGGCAAGGTGTCCCTGGACGCCAACGCCGAGTTCCGCCAGCCGGACCACGCGGCGCTGGAGGACAAGGCGGCGGCCAACCCGCTGGAGGCGGCGGCCAAGGCCAAGGGCCTCAACTACGTCAAGCTCGACGGCCAGGTCGGCATCATCGGGAACGGCGCGGGGCTGGTCATGTCCACCCTCGACGTCGTCGCCTACGCCGGTGAGGCCCACAAGAACGTCAAGCCCGCCAACTTCCTGGACATCGGCGGCGGCGCCTCCGCCGAGGTGATGGCGAACGGCCTGGAGATCATCCTCGGCGACCCGGACGTCCGGTCCGTCTTCGTCAACGTCTTCGGCGGCATCACCGCCTGCGACGCCGTCGCCAACGGCATCGTCCAGGCCCTGGAGCTGCTCAAGTCCAAGGGCGAGGACGTCACCAAGCCGCTGGTCGTACGCCTCGACGGCAACAACGCGGAGCTGGGTCGCAAGATCCTCACCGATGCGGCCCACCCGCTCGTGCAGCAGGTGGACACCATGGACGGAGCGGCCGACCGCGCCGCCGAGCTGGCCGCGCAGTAGTTTCCGGCGTATCTCCGACACGACAAAGGACTCAGGACACCGAAAACCATGGCTATCTTCCTCACGAAGGAAAGCAAGGTCATCGTCCAGGGGATGACCGGCTCCGAGGGCCAGAAGCACACCAAGCGCATGCTTGCCTCGGGCACCAACATCGTCGGCGGCGTGAACCCCCGCAAGGCGGGCACGACCGTTGACTTCGACGGCACGGAGGTGCCGGTCTTCGGCAGCGTCAAGGAGGCCATGGAGGCCACCGGCGCGGACGTGACCGTCGTGTTCGTCCCGGAGAAGTTCACCAAGAGCGCGGTCATCGAGGCCATCGACGCCGAGATCCCGCTCGCCGTGGTGATCACCGAGGGCATCGCGGTGCACGACTCCGCCGCCTTCTGGGCGTACGCGGGTCAGAAGGACCACAAGACGCGCATCATCGGCCCCAACTGCCCCGGTCTCATCACCCCGGGCCAGTCCAACGCGGGCATCATCCCGGCCGACATCACCAAGCCGGGCCGCATCGGCCTGGTGTCGAAGTCGGGCACGCTGACCTACCAGATGATGTACGAGCTGCGCGACATCGGCTTCTCCACCTGCGTGGGCATCGGCGGCGACCCGGTCATCGGCACCACCCACATCGACGCCCTCAAGGCGTTCGAGGCCGACCCCGACACCGACCTGATCGTGATGATCGGCGAGATCGGCGGCGACGCGGAGGAGCGTGCGGCCGACTTCGTCAAGGAGCACGTGACCAAGCCGGTCGTCGGCTACGTCGCGGGCTTCACCGCGCCCGAGGGCAAGACGATGGGCCACGCCGGTGCCATCGTCTCCGGCTCCTCCGGCACGGCGCAGGCCAAGCAGGAGGCGCTGGAGGCCGCGGGTGTGAAGGTCGGCAAGACCCCGTCCGAGACGGCGCGGCTCGCGCGCGAGCTGCTCGGCGGCTGACCGCACCGACGCGACGTGTGACACGGCACGGCACGGTGCCCGCCAGCACCGTGCCGACGGGCCCGCACCCCCCGGCCCGGGGGGTGCGGGCCCGTCGGCGTGACGGGGGCGATCGCGCGGGTCCCGGCACTAGTGCGCCCGCGCGCCCTCCTCGTCCAGGTGCACGCGGTGGTTGGCGGAGCGCAGCTGCGGCGCCCACGCCGGCCCGGGGTCCGCCTCGGCGCCCGGTCCGGCGTTCGCCGCCGCATCCGCGTCCGCCCCCGTGCTCTCCCCGGAGCCCGCCGCCGGGCCCGGCGCGGGCGCGTGGGTGGCGGCCGGTTCCTGCTGATCCACCGGGTCGACCGAACGCGTCTCGGCGGTCACCATGGTCGCCGCCACCGCCGTCACCACCAGCGCGGTCAGCCCCATCGCCGCCCGCGTACGGCGCCGGGTGGTGTGCTCGCTCCCGGTCCGTACGGCCTGGGGCGGGCGGGTGCGGACGGGCTGTGCGTCGGCCAGCAGTCGCAGCCGGTCCGCGATCAGTTCGGGCCGCTGCTCGGCGGGTGCGTCCCGCAGCTCCGGCACCAGGCCGGTCAGCGCCTCCCGCGCGTGGAAGACCCGGCCGAACGTCGCCGGGATGCTCGCCTCCGTCTCGGCCGCGGTGTACGAGATGCTCATGCCGAGGCCGTCGTGCAGCAGCAGCGCCCGCCGGTACGCGCGGGGCAGCGTCAGCAGGGCCTCGAGCAGCGCCCGGTCGGCGGGCGGGCCCGGGTGCGCCTGGGGTTCGCGGCGGCGGGGGTGGAAGCGGTGCCAGGGCGAGAGGGCGTACTCGTACGCGGCGGCCCGTACCCAGCCGGCGGGGTCGCTGTCGACGGCCACTTCCGGCCAGCGTTCCCAGGCGAGGTGGAAGGCGTGGGTGACGGCGTGCTCGGCGACGCGACGGTGGCCGCAGAGCACGTACGCCTGGCGGGTGAGCGTGCGGGCGTGCTGCGCGTAGAGGAGGTCGAAGGCTTGCTCGGCGGGGGCGTCGGCGGCCGGTTCGCCCGCCGGTTCGCCCGCCGGTTCGCCCGCCGCGGTGTCCGCCGCCGCCTCGGCTGCCGCCTCGACCGCCGCCTCCGTCTCCGCCGCCTCGGACCCGGACCCGGATTCGGACCGCGCGTCCGCCGGGGCGGGGACCGTGCCCGCCGCCGTACGCCCCGGCCCCCGTAGCCGCTCCCGCCGCCCGTTCCCGGTCTTCGCCCTGGCTTTGACCTTGGCCTTGTGCCGGCGTCTCGCTTTCGTCACGACGGTCATGCCTGCCTCTCCACGCAGTGGGCGGCCAGCGGACCTTGCGCTTCATATCGTGTGAAAAGGTGCATGGTCCCAGACTGGGCGACACCACGACGATTCGCGCGCTACCTGGGCGAAACGTGTGTTGTTGGGAGCATGTCGGCGTGAGCGAACGGACGTACACCGGCCCGGCCACGCACCCGGTCGGCGGTACCGAACCCCGGCCCCCCGCCCGTCCCCGTCCCGTCGGCAGGCGCCTGCTGCTGGCGGGCGCGCTCGCGGCCGGGCTCGGCCTGGGCGCCCTCGTGGTCCTCGTGCTGCTGCTGTGGGTGCTCTCCCCCTCCTCCGGCAGCGGCCCCGCCGAGGCCCTGCACCTCGCCGCCGACCTCTGGCTTCTCGCCCACGGCGCCCAACTGGTCCGCACCGCCACGCCGTCCGGCGTGCCCGCGCCCGTCGCGCTCATGCCGCTGCTGCTGACCGCCCTGCCGGGCCGGCTGCTCCTCCGGGTGACCCGGGGCGCCCTGACCGGCCGTCACCGAGGCCCGGACGGCAGCGCGGCGCGGACGGCCGGATGGGTGGCGGGCGGCTACCTCCTGGTGGGCGCCGCCACCACGGCCTACGCCGCCACCGGCCCGCTCCGCGTGCGGGTGCCCAGCGCGGTGCTCGCGCTGCCGCTGTTCGTCGCGGTGGTGACGGTGATCGCGGCTCTCTCCCTCGGCGACCGCAACCCCCTGGTGTCGCGCGGGCACCCGTCCCTGCGGCGACTGCTGACCCGCGCCCACGCCCCGGCCGTCGTACGCGACCTGGTCACCGGCCGCCAACTGCCCGACGCGCTGCGCGCGACCGGCGCGGGGCTCGCCGTACTGCTGGGCGGCGGCGCGCTGCTGCTGCTCGTCGGGCTCGTCCGGCACGCGGGCGCCGCCTGGCACACCGTCACCCAGCTCACCGGCGCCTGGCCGGACTACCTCGCCGTACCGCTGCTGGTGGCCGCGCTGCTGCCCAACGCGGTGGTGTGGGCGGCGGCGTACGGGCTCGGACCCGGCTTCGCGCTGGGCACCGACAGCGTGGTCGGACCGCTGGGCGCCGACCACCCCGCGCTGCTGCCGCCCTTCCCGCTGTTCGCGGCACTGCCCGGCGAAGGGCCTGGCACGCCGTGGACCTGGGCGGCGGGCGCGGTGCCGCTGGCCGCCGGGCTGGCCCTGGGCTGGTACGCGGCGCGCAGGTGCGTCCCGGTGCCGGGGGAGCGGGCGGGGGCGTGCGGCGTACGGGGCACGGTGGCGGTGGCGCTGCTCGCGGCCGGTGCGTTCGGCGTGGCGGTGGCGGCGCTGGCGGCCCTCTCCGGCGGCGCGCTCGGCACCGGACGGCTGGCCCGGCTCGGGCCCAGCTGGTGGCTGTGCGGCGCGGCGGCGCTGGGGTGGGCGGCGCTGGCGGGCACCCCGGCGGCGCTGGCCGTACGCGGCTGGCGGCTGCGCGCCGCGCTGCGGCTGCCGGTGCTCGCGCCCCCCGACCCGGCAACCGGCACGGCCGCCGACCCGGCCGCCGACTGGCACAACACCGCCACCCGCCGCACCCGATGGGCCGCGCTCAAGGAAGCCTCGGGCGGCCTGATGCCCGACTTCCCCCTTCGTCCGCCCACACCCCCGCCGCTGCCCCCGACGCCTCCTGCGGCCGGACCCCCGGCCGGACCCCCGACGGGGCCTCCGTCGGCCGATGACGACCCCGTGCGCCCTGCCTGACCGCGCGTCACAGCCGCAGCAGCCGCTCCAGCATGAACGACGCGTTCTCGGACGGTTCGAGGGAGAGCGACTGCACGCGATAGCGCCCGCCGGGAACATCCACCCGGATCAGCTCGGCCTCGCCGACCTCGTCACCGCGAGCAGCGGAGTCCAGCAGGAGGTAGCGACCGCCGAGGGTGACGTCGAGGACGCCCTGCCATGCGTCCGAGGCCATGCTCCGCTCCACCGCGTCCTCCAGCCCGGCGTCGTCCTCGGCCGCATGCCATCGGATGAACGTCCTGGTGCGGTCGAGGAAGGTGACGGCCGACGGTTCCCCTCCCAGGGTCAGCACATCGCCGTGACCAGGCACGACGACGCACCCGACGTACTCCGTCCCCACCGGGTCCGCCTCGGTGCCCTGCCAGTTCGGCAGATACCGCTCAGGACACAACGCGTAATAACCGAAGTCCGTGTCGAGCCACTCCACCAAGTTCTCCCCGCTTCGCTGCTCACCCGCGCTCCAGCTGCGCCCGCGTGCGGCGACGGTGCCGCGCCCACGTCGCCGCTGCCGCCTCCATACGCCGGGTCCACGGGCCCGGGTCCGCCTCCGCGATGTCCTGCCACAGACAGGCGCTCGCGGTCGCGAAGGCGTCCACGGCTTCCCGGGGTGCCGTCTCCCACGCCGGGAGCGTGGCAGCCCAGCACTCGGCCTGGCCTGCGGTGTGGCCCGCGGCGATGAGCCAGAGCAACCACAGCGCGGGGTCGATCCACCCGGCTCCCCTGGACGCCCACGCCCAGTCCACCAGCACTGTACGCCCGTCCAGGACCAGGGCGTTGGTGTGGTTCCAGTCGGTGTGGAGAAGCCGGTCTCCGGCGAACAGCTCCGGGGCGTCGCAGTAGTCGGCCATCCGACCCGGCATCGTCTTGAGCGGCAGCTCCGGGCACGGCAGCTCACCCAGGTGCCGCAGCGCGGAGGCGACGAGCGGCACGTCCGGGGAGCTGGGCGAGTAGTCGGCGTGGTGACCGTCCACAGCCTCGAATCCCAGCAGGTCCCACCCGGCGGCCTTGAGACGCCACAGCAGTCGTGGAGCGATGCCGGAGACATGCGGGTTGATCTCGGCTTCGCGCTGCTGGGTCCACACCCGAGGATGGTCGGTGCGCAGGCCCTTCACGAAGAACGTTCCGCTCTCGGTGTGCACGCGGGCGGCGATCTCGCTGTTGAACCCGGAGCTCACCGGCTCCATCCTCAGCACGCGGCCGGTGGTCTCCGTCAGGGCGGAGCGTACGTCAGCGGGGACGTCGGTCAGGCGGGCGGTCGGCATGACAGGAGCCTCCCACGGAGCGGCGCAGGGCCATGGCGCACGCCATGGCCCTGGCCCTACTCGGTCACTCGGCGTCGACGCTGTGTCAGCGGTACGGGTTGTCGTCGTTGCACCCCGGCTGGGACGCGGCGGTGTAGGTCTCCACGTCCTCGATGATCGCGACTTCCTCCGGGTCCTCGACGGTGCGTGTCGGGGTCATTTCGACCATGACGGTCATATTTCGCTCTCCTTCATTCGGTGTTGGCAGTAGCTGTGGAGCGGTGCCTTCGCCTCCTGGAAGACCTTTGCCATCGGCCGACAGACCCGGCAGTTGCCGGAGAGCTGGCAGCCGCTGCATCCTCCGGTGCGAAGCATGAGGGAATCAGCGATCGCGCCGAGGCGGGCGAGCCCGGCCACGCCTTCGGCTGGGAGGTCGACGTTCGGCTCGCGGCCCACCTTGCACATCGACGCCCGGCCGAACGGGTCGGCGTGAAAGAACGCGTGACCGGCTGGGCATCCGGTGAACAGCGGCCGGTGGGTCAGGTGCTCCGGTGACTGTGCGGGCAGGGATTCTGCCCCGCCGTGGATGGTCGGGGAGATGTTGGCGTACACGCGGTGCGGTACGCCGAGCCGGTCCGCCCAGGCGCGCATAGCGTCGGACTCGTGCGCGTTGCGGTGGGTGATGATCAGGCTGAGGTCCACGTTCAGCCGGGCGGCGATGGCGGCTTCCAGCCCCCGAGTGAACCGATGGAACGCGCCGCGCCGTCGGGTCACCCCGTCGTAGGTCTCAGCGCTCGCTCCGTAGACGCTCAGGGACATCTTCACGGGCGGCAGCGCGGTCAGCAGTTCCAGCACCCTGGGTTTGCCGAGCTGCGATCCGTTGGACAGCAACTCCAGTTGCATGCCCAGCTCATGGGCGAGCTGATACGCGGCGGGGAACTGCGGATCGACCAACGGCTCGCCGCCGGTGATCTGGAGCCAGACCACTCCCGCGTCCCGCATGACGTGGAGAAGCCGGGCCTTGCCGTCCCAGCCCAGACCTTCGAACCGCTTCTCACCCAGGTAGCAGTGTTCACAGTCGAAGTCGCAGCCGAGATTGATCTCCCACGTCGCGCGGCTGAATCCGTACGGTCCGGATTCTCGGACGATTACGGCCGCCTGCGCCGGGCGTCCGGACGTGTCCAGGTCCCAGGTGCGACGTGCCGTGTCCACGAGCCAGCCGGGCAGCGTTCGCCCACTCGCTCGCGCGCGCTCCAGTTCGGCGAACTTCGCGTTACCCACCTTGACCGCGCGTTTGCTGCCGGGGCGCAGGATGAGGTGCTGACCTCGGAACGGCGCTGCAATCAGATCATGCACCGCATGCCTCCCTTGACTTTTCGCGGATCTGCTCGTGGATCTCTTCGCGGGGGAAGGGGATGCTGTTCACCTTGCCGCCCTCCGTTTGCAGTTCGGCCCAGACACATTTGCCCCATGCCTTGAGGTCGGTGCCCCAATTGCTCGTCAGCGCGTCCACGAGCGCCAGGCCACGCCCGTCCACTTCGTTCTCCTCGGCGAGCCGGAGTGCCGGCAGCGTGTGGGACTTGTCCGCCACAGCCACGCGTACGAGACCGCCGTCCGTGCGGGCGACGAGCACGCGGAAGGAGCGGCCCCGAGCATGGTGCACGGCATTGGCCACCAGCTCGGTCGCGACCAGCGCGCCTGCCTCCGTCAGTTGTTCGAGGCCCCAGGCGGAAAGCGCGGTGCGCACGAGACGACGGGCGGCCTGTGCGCTCTCCGGCTCGCGCGGCAAGGTTTCGGAGTAGCCGGGGCGGCCGGTGGCTGTGGGCCGGGCTGCTGTGCTCATGGTCATCAGGACCTCTGCGTGTGGAAACGGCGGGTAGGCATCTCTTCCGGCCGCCGAAGCCCTCTGTGGAGGGCGGGCCGTGCACAACCCAACGACCCGGGACTGCGTAGCGTGAGGAAATGCGGACGGCTTGCGCGCCTTCGGCAACCGGAAATTTCCGAGCCCTTCGGTTTCCTCCCGACTGGTGTCGTGCATACGGTGAGCAGATGGAGGGCAACGAGAGCCTGAAGGTGCACATGTCGGAATCCGGCTTCACGCAGGTGGAATTGGCCGATGCGGTGAATGCCGAACTACGGATCGCCGGTCACGAGGGGACCGTCGGTGACCGAACCGTCCGCCACTGGCTGAGCGGTAAATCCCGATGGCCTCACCCCCGGCAGCGGGCCGCGTTAGAGGCAGTATTCGACTGCCCGGTGACCGAACTGGGCTTCATTCCACGAGGAGCCGACTCCTCGCGCACAGCACCATCGGAGGACCCTGTGCACCGCCGTCGCTTCGTCAGCGCCTCCGCCGGAGCGGCCGTGGCCGCCACCGCCCCGCCTCCTACGGCGCGCAGCCGCGCGTGGGCAGCAGCGATGTACAGCGGCTGCTCTCCAAGTTCGCGCTCGTCATCGCCAATGACCACCGGCACGGGGGCAGGCTCACGATCGAGACACAAGCCTCCGCGCTCGCCGGGGAAGCCCTCGCACTCCAGGCGCGTGGCAGCGTCAGCCAGCGGGTGCGCGGCGCCCTGTACGGCTGCGCGGCATCCTTCATGTCCAGCGCGATGTGGGCCGCTATTGACGGCCGCCGCTTCGACGCCGCTCAGCGCCACTTCGGCCGGGCGTCCAGCCTGGCCCTGATGTCGGCTGATCCCACCATCCAGTTCCGCATCTGGTCCCATGCGGGCAGCATGTACCGTCACATGGCCCGCCCATCGGACGCGCTGGCCGCCAACGACGTGGCCCGCCGCCTGCCCATTGCCCGGCGCGACCCGCTGTTCGCGTCTCTCGGTCACGCCCGGCATGCAGCGATCTGCGGCTTGACCGGGGATGCGCGCGCAGTGCGCCAGGCCATCGGGCATGCTCAGCATGCACTTCAGCAAGCCGACCCCGCGGAGCGTCGCCCTGTGTGGATGAACGCCTTCTACGACCAGGCGGAGTTGGAGAACCTGGCTTTGGCCGCTTGCCTGGCTCTGGGTGACTATGAGGGCGCCGAGGCCCATGCGCACCGCAGCTTGGCCCTGCTCCGGCCTGAGATGCAGCGCACTCGCGCCATCACCAGTGCACGCCTCGCTCACGCCCAGCTGGGCCAAGGTGACCTGGAACCAGCTGTGTCCACGGCCATGTCCATCCCCGCTGATCCGATCGGGCAGCACCCCCGTGTAGCGGGCATGCTGCACGATTTCGGCAACGCGCTACGCATCAGTGCGCCGTCCAGCCCCTGCACACGCAGCTGGGACCAGCATGCCCGTGACAGCCGAAGGAGCCTCCAGGGATGAGCGAAGGCGTCGAGTTGCACCGCTACACCGACGTTGACGGGGTGTGGAACACGCTGATTGACGTGTATGCCGAGGTACGCGCTGACCAACTCCACAAGCCCCACTACTCAGTGGAGCGATACGGGGAGCGGCTCGCGAGGCACGCTTCGGAACCGGGCTGGGAGGTGGTCGTCGGGTTCGACGGCGATGAGCCGGTGGGGTACGCCTACGTCAACAGCCTTCAGCCGGATGACCGCTGGTGGCGGCGGATGGCCACCCCTGTGCCCGACGGCTGCGCCGAGCGGCGCACCGTTGCCCTCAAGGAGATCATGTTGCGGGCGACATGGCGCGGCACCGGTACCGCGCGCCGTATCCACGATGAACTGCTCGCCAACCGGGCGGAGGAGCAAGTCTCACTCCTGGTCAATCCGCTGGCGGGAAGCGGCAAGGTCAAAGCGTTGTACGAGGGATGGGGCTACGAGCAGATCAGCGTGCAGCGGCCTGCGGCGGACGGGCCGGTTCTCGCTGCCATGCTGCGCGCCGTTCGCGGGCCTGCCTCAGGGCTCGGTCCGCTGCTGTAGGCACTGGTCGCCCAGGGGCGTCGCGGCGCTCCGGGGGTGGCGGATGTGCCGGGGGTGGTGGGGGAATAGCTGGTCAGGGGCTTGGGGGTGGGGCGGGGTGGTGGCGTAATACTGCGGCAACACCACCGGCGGGCAGCCGTGGGTATGGTCCGAGTACGGCCCCGGCGACGGGCCCGTATCCGTCCGAGCAAGCCCCGTACCGACGTGCAGCAGGAGCCCCGATGTCCGCCGAACGCGCCCGCCCGCGCACCGCCGCGCCGCGCCGAGCCGCCGCGCCGGTGGCGGAGGCGGCCGTGCGGCGGCGCAGGCGGGCGGACCGGGCGCGGCAGCTCGCGGATCTGCTGCGGCAGCAGATCCTGGGCGGCGGCTTCGCAGACGGCGCCCTGCCGCACGAGGAGTCCCTCGCCCGCGACTACCGCGTCTCGCGCAACACCGTGCGCCAGGCGCTCGGTCTGCTGAGCGCGGAGCGCCTGGTGGAGCGGGTGCCCGGGGTGGGCACCGTGGTGGTGGGGGAGAAGTACCCGCACCGGCTCGACCGCCTGCAGGGTCTCGCCGAGACGCTGCACGCGCACGGCCGGGTCACCAACGAGGTCCGTACGGTCGGCCCGGTCGCCGCGCCCGGCCCCGTCGCCGAGCGGCTGCGGGTGGCCGCCGGTGCCGAGGTGCTCTACATCGAGCGGCTGCGCCGGATGGACGGGCTGCCGCTCTCCCTCGACCTGACCTACCTCCCGCTGGACCTGGGCGCCGACCTGCTGGGCGCCGACCTGGAGAACACCGACGTCTTCCGGCTGCTGGAGAAGATCACCGGGCAGTCGCTGGGCACGGCGGACATCACCCTGGAGGCCGTCAACGCCGACGCGCACTCCGCCGCCGTGCTGGAGGCGCCGCGCGGCTCGGCCGTGCTGATGCTGGAGCGGCTCACCCGCCTCGCCGACGGCCGTCCCGTCGACCTGGAGTTCGTACGGTTCCGCGGCGACCGCATCACGATGCGCGGCGCGCTGCACCGCACCGCCTGTCCGTCCTGCCGCTGACCCCTCCGCGCCGGACCACCGGACCACCGGACCACCGTTCCGCGCCGTCCCCGCTTCGCCCCTTCGCCCCTCCACCCCGTCCCGGGAGACAGTCATGCCTCTGGTACCCCAGCGCGCCGACGTGCCGGTCACCATCGACGAGTCCAAGTGCCTGGACGGCTGCACGCTGTGCGTCGACATGTGCCCGCTCGACTCGCTCGCCATCAACCCGGACTCCGGCAAGGCGTACATGCACGTCGACGAGTGCTGGTACTGCGGCCCGTGCGCCGCCCGCTGTCCCACCGACGCCGTCACGATCAACATGCCCTACCTGCTGCGATGAACCGGCCCCAGCCCAAGAGGAGACGTACGACGATGCGCCCTGTCCGCACCGCCGCCCCGGCCGCCGCGCTGGCCACCGCACTGCTGGTGCCGCTGGCGGGCTGCGGTTCCGGCAGCGGGTCGGACGACGGCACAGTCACCGTGTCGGTCGGCTACCAGTCCAAGACGATCAACACCGTCACCGCCGGAACCCTGCTGCGCTCGCTCGGCTACCTGGAGGAGGAGCTGAAGGCCCTGGGCCGCCGGGACGGGGTCACCTACAAGGTGGACTGGCAGGACTACGCCACCGGCGCCCCCATCACCGCCCAGATGACCGCCGGAAAGGTGGACATCGGGTCCATGGGCGACTTCCCGCTGCTCATCAACGCCGCCCGCGGCCAGCAGCTGAAGGCGCCCACCAGCCTGGTGTCCGTCACCGGCTACAACCTGCGCGGTGCGCTCAACATGGTGGTCGCCCAGCCCGGTTCGAAGCTGCGCTCGCTCAAGCAGCTCAAGGGGCGGAAGGTGTCCACGAGCGTCGGCTCGGCCGCCGACGGCACCCTGATCCGGGCCCTGAAGCGGCAGGGCCTGGACCCGGCCGAGGACGTCGAGAAGCTCAACCAGCAGCCCGCCGTGGGCGCCTCCGCGCTGGAGGGCGGCAGCGTCGACGGTCTTTCCCAGTTCGTCGCCTGGCCCGGCCTGCTCGTCTTCCAGGACAAGGCACGGCCCCTCTACGACGGCGCCCGGCTGAACCTGCCCACCTTCCACGGGGTGACCGTCCGCCAGTCCTTCGGCGAGGAACGCCCCGAGGTCGTACGGGCGTTCCTGCGCGCGCAGCAGCGGGCGGACGGCTATCTGCACGAGCACCCGCTCGACGCCTCCCGGAAGGTCGCCGAGGCCACCGGCATGCCGCCCGAGGTCGTCTACCTCTACAACGGCGCGGGCGGCCAGTCCAGCTTCGACGGCACCCTGAAACCGGAGCTGACCGAGGCGCTGAAGAAGGACGCGCCGCTGCTCCAGGAGGCGAAGCTGATCGGGCCCGTCGACCTGGACGCGTTCGTCGACGACAGCTACGTGAGGGACGTGTACGGCAAGAAGTACGCCGCCGCGCGGGACGTCAAGGAGAACCTCGCCCCCGTGACGGGCGAGGACCCGGTCACCGAGCGCCCCGTACGGGACCCGGCGACGGCGAGCGAGAGTTGGTGGAAGGGCGAGAAGCGCACCCGCGCGCACGCCACCCCCACCACGCTGCTGCGCCACCTCGCCGCGCGCGACGGCGCGCCGCGCGCCGCGTTCGTCCCCGACGCGCTCACCGGCACCCGGTGGTTCGCCGACTCCTCGGTCTGGGCGGAGGACCCGAAGGCCGCGCGCGACGCCCGCTTCCAGCCCTTCAGTACGGCGGAGAACGCCCGCGACTGGATCGCGGAGCACCCCGGGGCGCGCCTGGTCTCCTACCGGGACGCCGTACGGACGGCGGGCCGATGACCACCGCACCGCACCGGCCCCGGGCCGCCGCCGCGGCCGACCGCGAGCCCGCGGCGAAGGAAGCCGGGGACCCCGCCGCCGAGGCGGCGCACGCGGCCGGAGCCCCGCGCCGTGCGCGCCGCTCCTGGCGCCGCTACGCGCTGCGCGCGCTCTCGCTGGCCGCCGCCCTCGGCCTGTGGCAGCTGCTCACCGTCCTCGAAGCGCGGGTGTGGCTCAACTTCCAGCAGCTGCCCACCGCCACCGAGGTCGGCGCCGAGTTCGCCGACCGCGCCGGCGGCGGCACGTACTGGCAGGACCTCACCGACAGCCTCCGGCGCATCCTGACCGGCTTCGCCCTCGCGGCGCTGCTCGGCGTCGGCACCGGCATCGCGCTGGCCCGCTCCCCGCTGGCCGAGGACCTGCTCGGGCCGGTGCTGGAGGTGCTGCGGCCGATCCCGGCCATCGCGCTGGTGCCGGTGGCGATCCTGCTCTTCCCGAGCAACGAGCAGGGCATCGTCTTCATCACCTTCGCCGCCGCCTTCTTCCCGATCCTGGTCAGCACCCGGCACGCCGTACGGGCGCTGCCGCCGGTGTGGGAGGAGGCCGTCCTCACGATGGGCGGCGGGCGGCGGCACGTGCTGCGCTCGGTCGTCCTGCCGGGCGCGCTGCCCGGCATCCTGGGCGGGCTCTCGGTGGGGATGGGGGTGTCGTGGATCTGCGTCATCTCCGCCGAGATGATCTCCGGCGCGTACGGGGTCGGCTACCGCACCTGGTTCGACTACACGATCGTCGACTACCCCGGCGTCCTGGTCGGCATGGCCACCATCGGCCTGCTCGGCTGGCTCACCTCCGCCGCCATCGAACTGGCCGGACGCCGCCTGACCCGCTGGCTTCCCCGCACCGAACGGAGCGCCGCCCGATGACCGCACGCCCCGCCGCGGCGGCCCCGGCCGAGCCCGCCGAGCCGACCGCACCCGCCGCACCAGCCCAGGCCGACACCTCAGCCGCACCAGCCGAACCCGCCCCACCCGGCCTGCGGCTGCGCCTGGCCGACGCCATCCTCGGCCGCCCCGGCGCCCCCGTCCTGCGCGGCGTCCGCCTCGACGTCGCCCCCGGCGAACTGCTCGCCGTGGTCGGCCCGTCCGGCTGCGGCAAGTCCACCCTGCTGCGCACGTTCGCCGGGCTCCTGCCCGCCCTCGGCGGCGAGGTCAGCGCGGACGGCCGCCCGGTCACCACCCCGCACGCCGACCGGGCGCTGATCTTCCAGGAGGACGGCCTGCTGCCGTGGCGCTCGCTGCGCGGCAACGTCGAACTCCCGCTCGCCATCCGCCGGACACCGCGCGCCGAGCGCCGCGCACAGGCGGACCGCTGGCTCGCCCGGGTGGGCCTGGCCGGACGGGAGGCGCACTTCCCGCACCGGATCTCCGGCGGCCAGCGCCAGCGCGTCCAGCTGGCCCGCGCGCTGGCCGGGCAGCCGCGCGCCGTGCTGATGGACGAGCCGTTCGGCGCGCTCGACGCGCAGACCCGGGCGGGCATGCAGCAGCTCCTGGTCGAGGTGCTCGGCGACACCCGCGCCACCGTCGTCTTCGTCACGCACGACGTGGACGAGGCGCTCTTCCTCGGCGACCGGATCGCCCTGCTGGGCACCGAACGGGCTCACCCCGTACGGCTGCTGGACGTGCCGCGCCCCCGCGACCGCGGCGCGCGCGGCGAACCGCGCACCGCCGCGCTCCGCCGCCGCGTACTGGAGTCCCTCGGCGGCTGACCGCCCCGCCGCACCCGTGCCCCTCCCCCTCGAAAGGTCCCTGATGGAGACGCCCTCGCTCGCCGACGCCGAAGAGCTGACCTGCGACGTCCTGGTCATCGGCGGCGGCACGGCCGGCACCATGGCCGCCCTGACCGCCGCCGAGAAGGGCGCCTCCGTACTGCTCCTGGAGAAGGCGCACGTACGCCACTCCGGCGCGCTCGCCATGGGCATGGACGGGGTCAACAACGCCGTCGTGCCCGGCCGTTCGACCCCGGAGGACTACGTCGCCGAGATCACCCGCGCCAACGACGGCATCGTCGACCAGCGCACGATCCGGCAGACCGCGACCCTCGGCTTCGCCATGGTCCAGCGGCTGGAGCGGTACGGCGTGAAGTTCGAGAAGGACGAGCACGGCGAGTACGCGCTGCGCCAGGTGCACCGCTCCGGCGAGTACGTGCTGCCCATGCCGGAGGGCAAGGACGTCAAGAAGGTCCTCTACCGGGTGCTGCGCCGCCGCGAGATGCGGGAGCGCATCCGCATCGAGAACCGCGTGATGCCGGTGCGCGTGCTCACCGACGAGAGCGGCCGGGCCGTCGGCGCGGCCGGATTCCACACCCGCGACGGCCACTTCGTGACCGTACGGGCCGGTGCGGTGATCCTGGCGGCCGGGGCGTGCGGACGGCTGGGCCTGCCCGCCAGCGGCTACCTCTACGGCACCTACGAGAACCCGACGAACGCGGGCGACGGCTACGCCATGGCCTACCACGCGGGCGCCGAGCTGAGCGGCATCGAGTGCTTCCAGATCAACCCGCTGATCAAGGACTACAACGGTCCGGCCTGCGCGTACGTCGCCAACGCCTTCGGCGGCTACCAGGTCAACCGGCACGGCGAGCGGTTCGTCGACTCCGACTACTGGTCCGGCCAGATGATGACCGAGTTCGCCGCCGAGGTCGCCTCCGCGCGCGGGCCGGTCTACCTCAAGCTCAGCCACCTGCCCGAGGAGTCCGTCGCCGCGCTGGAGAACATCCTGCACACCACCGAACGCCCCACCCGCGGCACCTTCCACGCCACCCGCGGACACGACTACCGCACCCACGACGTCGAGATGCACATCTCCGAGATCGGCCTGTGCAGCGGCCACTCGGCGTCCGGCGTGTGGGTCGACGAGCACGCCCGCACCACAGTGCCCGGCCTGTACGCGGCCGGGGACATGGCCTGCGTGCCGCACAACTACATGATCGGCGCCTTCGTCTTCGGCGACCTCGCCGGAGCCGATGCCGCCGAGCTGGTACGCCGCGAACCCGCCGGGGACGGCCCGCTCCCCGCCGCGCAGCTGCGCGCCGCCCACGAACTGGTCTACCGCCCGCTGCGCCACCCGGACGGCCCGCCGCAGCCGCAGGTCGAGTACAAGCTGCGCCGCTTCGTGAACGACTACGTGGCCCCGCCCAAGAGCGGCGCCCGGCTGTCGCTGGCCGTGCACGCCTTCGAGCGGATGGCCGAGGACATCGCCGCGATGGGCGCCCGCACCCCGCACGAGCTGATGCGCTGCGCCGAGGTCTCCTTCATCCGCGACTGCGCCGAGATGGCCGCCCGCTCCTCCCTCGCCCGCACCGAGAGCCGCTGGGGCCTCTACCACGAGCGCACCGACCACCCGGGCCGCGACGACGGCAACTGGCTGCGCCACCTCAACCTGCGCAAGGGCGTGAGCGGCGCGATGGAGTTCCTCACCCGGCCCGTCGCCCCGTACGTCGTCCCGGTGGAGGGCTTCACGCCCGGCGCCGGGGGCGAAGGCGTACGGGAGTTGGGGGAGGTGCACCCCGAGCCGGTCGCCACCGCCGGGGCGGCCGGGAGCGGGCCGCCCGCCTCCGCCGCTCCCGCCCCCAGCGGGGGCGCCCGTACGGCGGCCACCCCGGCCGTGCCGCCCGGCTCCCCGCGCCTGCCCGAACTGATCCGGCTGCTCCAGTCCGCCGAGCACCGGCCCGCTGAGGAGCAGCCCGACCTCGCCGCCCTCGGCCCCTACCTGCACGACCACGACCCCGCCGTACGCCGCACCGCGCTCGCCGCGCTCGGCGAGTCCGCCCCGCCCGGCACCGGCCCGGCGCTCGCCGCCGCGCTCACCGACCCGGACCCGGGCGTACGCGGCACCGCCGCCGCCGCACTGCGCGAACTGAGCGAGGTGCTGCCGGGCGATCCGGCGCTGCGGACACTGCTGGCCCGGCCCCTAGCGGCCCCGGACGAGGGCGGCACCCCCGACCCGGTGGTACGGGCCGCCGCCCTGGACGTGCTGCGCTCGCTGCGGCTCGGCGACGCCGCGCTCTACCGCCGTACCCTCACCGACCCGGACCCGGAGGTGCGCATCCAGACCGTACGGGCCCTGGTCTCCGTCGACGCGACCGCGCCGCTGGCCGAAGCGGTGCACGACCCGGCCCGCGAGGTACGGGTGGCCCTCGCCCGCGGCCTCGGCCGCGTCGGCGCCCCGGCCGCCGCCACGCTCGCCCCGCTGCGCGCCCTCGCGGACGACCGCGACCTCCTCGTACGGGCTGCCGCGCTGGAGTCCGCGGGCGCGACCGGCTGCCCCGCCCCGCTGGACGAGGCGGCGCTCGCCGGGCTCGCCGACCCCGCGTGGCAGGTGCGCAAGGGCGCCGCCGCGGGACTGTCCCCGCTGGCGGACCGGCCGGAGGTGCTGGCCGCGCTGCGCACCGCGCTGGGCGACCGGCACCCGGACGTGCGGAAGGCGGTCGTCCTGGCCCTGCTCCCGCACGCGGCGGACCCGGAGGTGCGGGAGGTGCTCGCGACGGCGCTGGCGGACCGGGACGCCGACGTACGCGGCTACGCCCGCCAGGCGGCGGGCCCCGCTTCGGCCCCCGCTCCCGATCCCGCCCCCGCCGACTCGGCCCCCGCCGGCTCCGCCCCGGGCCGCGGCTGAGCCGAAGCGTCAGCACACGCGACAGTCGTCCGCGCTGATCTGCCCGATGATCCAGTGCCAGAACAAGGACGCGGTGCCCCAGGCATCCTGGTCGGCTGCCCGCAGCAGCCCGGCCAGTTCGGCACGCTGAACCGCGACGTCCTCCTCGCCGAGAAAATCGAAGCGCTCGCGTTCCTGCTCCAGGAGGCAGAGCGCCTCGATATGCCTGTCGAGTGACGTGTTGATCCGGAGAGTCGCGCCCGTTTCCGGGGACGCGTAGTGGATGTCGCCGGTGCCCGGTTCGAGGAGAATGCTGCCCCCCGCATAGCCGATCCGGTACATCGCGTGAACGGGCTCGGCGGATTCGATGCCGATGCCGGCCTCTTCGCAGTGCGCACCGTAGGTCTTGACGCCTTCCTCCAGGTCGGAGGCGTAGGAGAGCGCGTCCAGCAGGTTCGTGGGCAGCCCGGTACGCGTCAGCGAGTGCCCGGCGGGCTGCCCTCGGAGTTCTTCCGGTACGGCTTCGGGGGGAAGGAGCACCACGTCTTCTCCGAACACCTCTACGAGGCGTTCGTGGGTTATCGCTTCCACTCTTGTCCTCCCCTTGCGTAAGTGCTCAGCGCTGGCTTTCCAGGAGGGGGAGGATGGTGTCCGGGACGAGGTCCTCGCACTGTTCGCGGGAGGACTGGGTGAGGGCGTCGCTCTCGCAGGAGAAGTAGTCGCTGTAGATCAGTTCCAGGCTGAAGGTGCCCAGCACGATCGCCAGCGTCAGGCCGCCGGTGACCAGACCGCTGATCGCCGCGGTCGTGCGGGCCTTCCTGGCCTGGGCCGGGGTGGCGGTGACCGGGATGGGCGAGGTCGTGGTGCGCGCGGGGGCCGCGGGCGAGGCCGTGCGGTCGCTGCCCGAGACGTCCTGCGCGGTGGCCGTCCCGTCCGACCGGCGGCCGGCCGCGCCCGCCTCGCCTCGGCGCGGCTTGGCGCGCAGGCCGCTGACGCCCCAGTAGACCGAGAGCGCGCCCAGCAGCAGGGCGATCTCCACGAGGCTGAAGAGGGCGAAGAAGAGCCCCCAGATTCCGGCGTGCAGCGCGTAGCGGGCGTGCCGCTGGTGCGGGTCGCTCGGGTCCCAGCGCAGGCCGCCCTGGCCGCGGCCGCCCTTGCGGCCGTTGCCACCGTTCCCGTTCCCGCCGTTCCCGCCGTTGCCGTTCCCCTGGCCCGGCTGGCCCGGTCCGCCGAAGCCGCCGCCCTGGCGGCCGGGCTGGTGGCGGCTCCACTTGCCGCCCCAGCGGGACGAGCCGTCGCCGTTCCCGCCGTCGCCGCCGTTCCCGTTCCCCCCGCTCTGGCCGCCCCTCCCGCTGCCTCCGCTGCTGCCGTCTCCGCCCTCGGAGCCCGCCGGTCGGCGCGGCTCCCAGGGCTTGTCCGGGCTGCCCTCCGGCGGCGCGGCGAAGGGGTTGTCGTCGTGCGAAGGCTCGGCGTGGGCCGCGCGGCGGCGTCGGTCGGTCATGTGGTGTGTGTCTTCCCCTTGCTCTTCCCGCGTCGGGCACGCAGCGCTCCGGTACGCACAGGCACGTACGCGTGGGCACGCATAGGTACGGCTGACGCTACCGCGCGCACCGGCCCCCGTCCCGTGGGGGTCGGCTCGGAGTGCCGGTATCGTTGCCGACGGTCGGCCGCCTCGCGGAGTTCCCCGGAATCCCTGATTCCCCGCGCTGCCACGGCCGCCCTCCGCACCGTCTCGCCAGAAAGTGCCCCATCGTGGCCGTGCCCGAGTCCCGTCCCCTCCGCGTCGTGGTGCTCGTATCGGGCTCCGGTACGAACCTCCAGGCCCTGCTGGACGCCATCGCCGCGCAGGGCGCCGCGGAGTACGGCGCCCGCGTCGTGGCCGTCGGCGCCGACCGCGGCGGGGTCGAGGGCCTCGCGCGTGCCGAGCGCGCCGGGATTCCCACGTACGTGTGCCGGGTGCGGGACCACGCCGACCGGGCCGCCTGGGACGCCGCGCTGGCGCGGGCGACGGCCGCGCACGAGCCGGACCTGGTGGTCTCCGCGGGCTTCATGAAGATCGTGGGGGAGGCGTTCCTCGCCCGCTTCGGGGGGCGCTTCGTGAACACGCACCCCGCGCTGCTGCCCAGTTTTCCCGGCGCCCACGGCGCGCGCGACGCGCTCGCGTACGGCGTGAAGGTGACCGGGTGCACCGTCCACTTCGTCGACGACGGCGTCGACACCGGCCCGATCATCGCCCAGGGCGTGGTCGAGGTGCGGGACGAGGACGACGAATCCGCTCTGCACGAGCGGATCAAGGAAGTCGAGCGACGTCTGCTCGTCGACGTCGTCGGGCGCCTGGCGCGCGACGGCTACCGCATTGAGGGACGAAAGGTAAGGATTCCGTGACCTCCGAAGGTGCCACCGAAGGTGTGACCCCTGAACAGCGGCGGCCCGTCCGCCGTGCGCTGATCAGCGTCTACGACAAGACGGGCCTGGAGGAGCTGGCCCGCGGCCTGCACGCGGCCGGGGTGGAGCTGGTCTCGACCGGCTCCACGGCCGCGCGGATCGCGGCGGCCGGGGTGCCCGTCGTCCCGGTCGAGGAGCTGACCGGCTTCCCCGAGTGCCTGGACGGCCGGGTCAAGACCCTGCACCCCCGCGTGCACGCGGGCATCCTGGCCGACCAGCGGCTGGAGAGCCACCGGCGGCAGCTGAGCGAGCTGGGCGTGTCGCCCTTCGAGCTGGTCGTGGTGAACCTCTACCCCTTCCGGGAGACGGTCGCCTCCGGCGCGTCCCCCGACGAGTGCGTGGAGCAGATCGACATCGGCGGCCCGTCGATGGTGCGCGCGGCGGCCAAGAACCACCCCTCGGTCGCCGTGGTCGTCAACCCCGGGCACTACCCCGAGGTGCTCGCGGCGGCGGAGGGCGGCGGCTTCACGCTGGCCGCCCGCAAGCGGCTGGCGGCGGAGGCGTTCCAGCACACGGCGGCGTACGACCTGACGGTGGCCACCTGGTTCGCGCTCGACTACGCGGCCGTCGACGACTCCGCCTTCCCGGACTTCCTGGGCGCCGCCTACCAGCGCACCGAGGTCCTGCGCTACGGCGAGAACCCGCACCAGCCCGCCGCCTTGTACGCGACCGGCAACGGCGGTCTGGCCGAGGCCGAGCAACTGCACGGCAAGGCCATGTCGTTCAACAACTACACCGACACCGAGGCGGCGCGGCGCGCGGCGTACGACCACGCCGAGCCGTGCGTGGCGATCATCAAGCACGCCAACCCCTGCGGCATCGCGGTCGGTTCGGACGTCGCCGAGGCGCACCGCAAGGCGCACGAGTGCGACCCGCTCTCCGCCTACGGCGGCGTGATCGCCGTCAACGCGCCGGTCACCCTGGCGATGGCCGAGCAGGTCGCCGAGATCTTCACCGAGGTCATCGTCGCCCCGTCCTACGAGGAGGGCGCCCTGGAGGCGCTCGCCCGCAAGAAGAACCTGCGGGTGCTGCGCTGTGCGGAGGCACCCTCCGACCCCGTCGAGATCAAGCCCATCGACGGCGGCGCGCTGCTCCAGGCCACCGACCGGCTCCAGGGGGAGGGCGACGACCCGGCCAACTGGCAGCTGGCCAGCGGCAGTCCGCTGGAGCCCGCCGAGCTGGCCGAGCTGGCGTTCGCCTGGCGGTCCTGCCGTGCGGTGAAGTCGAACGCCATCCTGCTGGCCAGGGGCGGCGCGACGGTCGGCGTGGGCATGGGCCAGGTCAACCGCGTGGACTCCGCCAAGCTCGCCGTCCAGCGGGCGGGCGAGGAGCGGGCGGCCGGGGCGTACGCGGCCTCCGACGCGTTCTTCCCGTTCCCCGACGGCCTGGAGGTGCTCACCGCGGCGGGCGTCAAGGCCGTGGTGCAGCCGGGCGGTTCGGTGCGCGACGAGGCCGTGGTCGAGGCGGCCCGGGCGGCCGGGGTCACCATGTACTTCACCGGGACGCGGCACTTCTTCCACTGAGCGGGCACCCCGGGAACCGGGCCGGCGGGCGCGAACAGGCGCGCGTGCCGGCCCGGTTCACTGGTAGCGCGGCCTGCGGAACCAGGTGTTCGCCTCGGTCACCGAGCAGAAGATCAGGGTGAGCACCGCCGTGCCGAGCCACACCATCGGGACGGCCGGGCTGTCCAGCGTGGTCTCGCCGTTGCCGTACTGCATCAGCACCAGGCCCGCGACCACGCCGTTGAGCGCGCTGGCGACGAGCGCCATCGCACGGGTGCCCGGCCCGCCCCGGCCGAACAGCGAGGCGGCGGTGATGTGCAGCGCGGCCAGCCCGCCGCCGAGCACGAAGAAGACGAAGCCGAAGAGCGCCGCGGCGTCCCCGGAGTCCTCGGCGAACATCAGGCCGTCGCTGTCCTTCTCGGCGGATATCCCGGACAGCAGCATGACCACGGACAGCAGGGCCCACAGGGTGCCCGCGATGAACAGCAGTACGCGCGCGGTGGCCAGTTGGCCCGGCATGCGCGGCGGCGCGTACGGCATCCCGCCCGGGCAGGGCTGCATGCCGTAGCCCGCCTGCGGCGGGTACCCGTAGGGCGGCGGCTGCTGGTACTGCTGCGGGTACGGCTGGAAGGGCTGGGTCTGCGGCTGCTGCGCGTACGGCTGCGGCGGCTGAGCCTGCTGGGGCTGCACCTGCGGCTGGGCCTGGGTCGGCTGCTGGTACGGGTTGTGCGGATCGGGCGGAAAGCTCATCGCGGCATCCCTCCGGGGGCATCGGGCCGGCCTCTGGGCCGTATACGCACCGGGGCCGGGAGCGGATCACCGCACCCGGCCCGGTATGTCAGCGTGAACTCAGCGTAGCGTGCGGTCAGTTGGCGGTGACGACCACGGTGCCGCAGACCTTGTCCGCGAACGTCTGGCTCTTGGCGTCCCACAGCGGCCACAGGTAGCCTATGTAGCAGAATCCGTCCAGGAAGTGCGCCAGCTTCCGCACGAAGGCCATGCCGAAGCCGATCGGCTGTCCCGTCGACTCCTTCACCAGGCGGATGTTGACCATCTTCTTGCCCTGGGTCTGGCCGGTCGTGCCCTCCTGGTACACCTGCCACACCAGCACGCCGATGTACGCGAGCACACCGAGGACGATCAACATGGTGCCCGCACCGCCACCGATGATCGCGCCGATGATCATCAGGACACCGCCGGCGGCAGCGGCGATGAGCCCGTCGACGATGCTGCCGCCGACGCGCGCGCCCCAGCTCGCGTAGTCGCGCGGTGCGCCGACCGGGTTGTAGCCGTAGCCCGGCTGCTGCGGGTAGCCCTGCTGGGGGTAACCGCCCTGCTGGGGATAGCCCCCCTGCTGGGGATAGCCGCCCTGCTGCGGGTAGCCGTAGCCCGGCTGGCCCTGCGGCGGCACACCCTGCGGGGCCTGGTAGCCGTAGCCCGGCTGCTGCGGCTGCTGGCCGTACGGGTTTTTCGGGTCCTGGCCTTGCGGCGGGGGTGGGTAGCTCACGAGCAGATGCCTCCGAGCGGGAGAATGGGGACGGAACAGTTCGGACTGCCTTGGGGAATCACGGGTCCGCCCCCGCAGGTGTGCTGCGTGAGTTGCGCGGTGTGCACGTGTTGCCTCCCCCGAGTGTCAGCGGGCCGTGCGATCCCCCAGGTGTCTCTGAACGGGCACGGCGCCAGCGCACAATGGTGGTAGCCCGAGGGCGACGATGTCCAGCCAAGATTTCCGACTGTGGCGAATCCGCAACGCTTGACACTGCGTGGTCACCCATGATTCAGAATCCGCGCACACCACCGGCGGCGGCCGGGATTGGAGACCACCCGCCGGTATCCGCGAAGATGGGGCCATGACCGCTCAGATTCTCGATGGCAAGTCCACCGCAGCCGCGATCAAGTCCGAGGTCGCCACCCGCGTCGAAGCGCTCCGGGCCCGTGGCATCACCCCGGGGCTCGGCACCCTGCTGGTCGGCGAGGACGTCGGCAGCCAGAAGTACGTGGCGGGCAAGCACCGCGACTGCGCGCAGGTGGGCATCGCCTCCATCCAGCGCGAACTGCCGGAGACCGCCGGGCAGGAGGAGATCGAGGCGGTCGTGCGCGAGCTGAACGAGGACCCGGAGTGCACGGGGTACATCGTCCAGCTGCCGCTGCCCAAGGGGATCGACGTCAACCGCGTGCTGGCCCTGATGGACCCGGCCAAGGACGCCGACGGCCTGCACCCCACCAGCCTGGGCAAGCTCGTGCTGGGCGACCCGGGCCCGCTGCCGTGCACGCCCAACGGCATCATCGAGCTGCTGCGCAGGCACGGCGTCGCCCTCGCGGGCGCGCACGTCGTCGTGGTCGGGCGGGGCATCACCGTCGGCCGGTCGATCCCGCTGATGCTGACCCGCAAGTCCGAGAACGCCACGGTGACCCAGTGCCACACCGGCACCCGCGACCTGCCCGCGCTGCTGCGCCAGGCCGACATCATCGTCGCGGCGGCGGGCGTGCCGCATCTGGTCAAGGCCGAGGACGTGAAGCCGGGTGCGGCGGTGCTGGACGTCGGCGTGAGCCGGGACGAGCACGGCAAGATCGTCGGCGACGTGCACCCCGGCGTCGCCGAGGTCGCGGGCTGGCTCTCGCCGAACCCGGGCGGCGTGGGCCCGATGACGCGGGCCCTGCTGCTCCAGAACGTCGTGGAGGCGGCGGAGCGCGGCACCGGGGGCTGATCGGCGGCACCGGTGCCGTGCCAGGCCGGAGGGCGGGGTGAACCTCGCCTGATGCGGCACTAGTCTTCCGAACCGAGAGACGATCAGAACCGAGAGTCTGTCCGAAGCGAGATTCAGGAGCGCACCGATGAGCGGACCGCAGGCGCCGGCACCCGGCGGGGCCGCGCCGAAGGCGAAGTCGCGCCGGTTCCCCACCTTCACCCGTGACACCGCCCGCCCCGAGGGCGGCGGCCGGGCGGCGAGCGGGGACGCGCCCGCGCCGTACCGGCAGTGGCCGCTGCTCGCGGTGTGGTGCGGGGTGCTGGCGGGGCTGCTGGTGACGTTGGCCGAGTTCCGCGCGGGCACGATCATCATCGGCCTGTCCCTGGTCGGCGCCGCCGTGCTGCGCTGGGCGCTGGCCTCCGTCGGCATGCTGGCGGTGCGCTCCCGCTTCACGGACATGACGACGTACGCGCTGCTGGGCTCGGTGATCACCCTGCTGGCGATGATGGCGCAGCCGGCGCCGTGGATCTCGATTCCGATCCTGGACGACATCGTGCATTTCTCGGTCCGGTGACCGCCTTGATCCGTAGGCCATGAGGGCGGTACACGGCGCCTGCCTGCTCCGGTACGAGGCCGGTCCGCAGGCGGGTGGCAGACTGGGCGCGCACGCGCGCGGCCGGTGACCCGGGACGCCCCGTGCGCCCCCCGGTCTGATACCGCGATCCCGGCTTTCCACATCCCCCTGTGAGCCGGCGACGCATAACCGGGGGGACCGCACCCATCGGGGGGACGAGGGGGAGAGATGCCTCGCTGGAAGACGTTGCCGGACGAACTGGACCCGCAGATCCGCGAGTTCACCCACCAGTTGCGCCGTCTCGTGGACCGCAGCGGGCTCAGCCTCGCCTCGGTCGCGGACCGTACGGGCTACAGCAAGTCGTCCTGGGAGCGCTATCTCAACGGACGGCTGCTCGCCCCGCGCGGCGCCACCGAGGCACTCGCCGACGTCACGGGCACCGAGGTGCGGCATCTGGCGACCATGTGGGAGCTGGCGGAGCGGGCCTGGAGCCGCAGTGAGATGCGTCACGACATGACCATGGAGGCCATCCAGGTCGCGCAGGCGCGCGCCGCGCTGGCGGAGGTGGAGGAGTCCCCGGCCAAGAGCCGCAAGTGGGGACTGAACCGGGACCGCAACGCCGAGGGCGATCCGGCGCAGCCCCCGCAGGGCGCGGTCGGTGTGGAGCCGCGCGTGCCCTCGGCGGCACCGCTGGTGCCGTCCGCGCCGCCCGCCGCGCCTCCGTCGGTGCCGCCCGCCCGGTCGGCTGCCGCGGCGGACCCGACCGACCCGGGGACCGCCAAGCTCAGCAAGCAGGCCCTCGCCCGCGCCGCCGCCGACGCGGCGGCAACGCCCCCCGCGGGCGACCCGCCGCGCCGGTCCCGCGGCCGCGCGGGCGCCGCCGGGGGCGGCCCCAGGAACCCCGGCCCCCCCGCCGGGGGTGGCCGGGGCCGGGGCGCGATGGTCGTCGGCAGTGCCGCCGCCGCGCTCGTCATCCTCGTCGGGGTGGCCCTCGTGCTCGACGGCCCCAGCGGCGAGTCCGCCGCCGAAACCCCGCCGCCGTCGCCCAGCGCCCCGGTCAAGAAGCTGCCCGCGGGCGTCAAGTGCACCGGTGAGGACTGCAACGGCAAGAACCCGGAGGAGATGGGCTGCGGCGGCCGGCACGCCAGGACGGGCGGATCGGGCAGCGTGGGGCCGAGCATGATCGAGGTCCGGTACAGCAAGGTGTGCAACGCGGCCTGGGCGCGGATCGCCGGCGCGGTCGACGGCGACAAGCTGGTGATCTCGGGGGAGAAGCGCACACAGACCGAGCGGGTGGTGGACGCCACCGACGCGTACACCACGATGGTGCCGGTCGAGACGCTGGAGCGGGCGCGTGCCTGCGCGACCCTCGCCGCGGGCGGCGCGGGCTGCGTCCAGGGCGGGACGGCGCCTTCTGCCGAGCCCCCCGCCCAGCCCTCCGCCGAGACCCCCGGGGAGCCCACCGCGTCCCCGTCGAACGACTGGTGAAGCGGCTGCCGTAACCGATTCGAGATTTCTGGCATGCCCGGCGGGATACCGGGGCAGGCGTCGAGTAACCCCCCACGGGTGTGCCACACACCCGGGCAGCCGCCCGCCCGTCCCCCCTCCTTGTGCGGGCGGCTGCCCATGGTGATCGGACGTCCGATAGCCTGACGGCGGGGTCTCTTGATGTAGAGAGACCTTCACGAGCCAGCACAGGGAGCCGACCCAGACCCCGGGTCCCGCTCCAGGGGAGACCCACCGCCACCGTCAGGTACTACGGAGACCGCCATGACCCGCACTCCCGTCAATGTCACCGTCACAGGCGCCGCCGGACAGATCGGCTACGCGCTGCTCTTCCGCATTGCCTCCGGCCATCTGCTCGGCGCGGACGTGCCGGTCAAGCTGCGCCTGCTGGAGATCCCGCAGGCGGTGAAGGCCGCCGAGGGCACCGCGATGGAGCTGGACGACTGCGCCTTCCCGCTGCTGCGGGGCATCGACATCACCGATGACGCCGCCGCCGCCTTCGACGGTACGAACGTCGCGTTGCTCGTCGGCGCCCGCCCGCGCGCGAAGGGCATGGAGCGCGGCGACCTCCTGGAGGCCAACGGCGGCATCTTCAAGCCGCAGGGCAAGGCCATCAACGACCGCGCGGCGGACGACGTCCGCGTGCTGGTCGTCGGCAACCCGGCCAACACCAACGCCCTCATCGCCCAGGCCGCCGCGCCCGACGTACCGGCCGAGCGCTTCACCGCGATGACCCGGCTGGACCACAACCGCGCGATCTCCCAGCTGGCCAAGAAGACCGGCAGCGCCGTCTCGGACATCCGGAAGCTCACCATCTGGGGCAACCACTCCGCGACCCAGTACCCGGACATCTTCCACGCCGAGGTCGCGGGCAAGAACGCCGCCGAGGCCGTGGGCGACGAGAAGTGGCTGGCCGACGACTTCATCCCCACCGTGGCCAAGCGCGGCGCCGCCATCATCGAGGCCCGCGGCGCCTCGTCTGCCGCCTCCGCCGCCAACGCCGCCATCGACCACATCCACACCTGGGTCAACGGCACCGCCGACGGCGACTGGACGTCGATGGGCATCCCCTCCGACGGCTCCTACGGCGTGCCCGAGGGCCTCATCTCGTCCTTCCCGGTCACCTGCGCCGGCGGCGCGTACGAGATCGTCCAGGGCCTGGAGATCAACGACTTCTCGCGTACGCGCATCGACGCCTCCGTCAAGGAGCTGTCGGAGGAGCGGGACGCGGTGCGCGGCCTCGGCCTGATCTGACGCGTTGCGCGGCAGCGCCGCTCGTCGGCACGCTGCCGTACGGCGCGTGGGCCCGTACGGACCGAGCCGGTCCGTACGGGCCCACGCGCCGTACGGGCCCGCTCAGCTACGCGGGAACTCGTCGGTCGCCAGCGACAGGCCGACCTCCGTGCCGGTGAGGTCGACGGCCTCGCCGAAGGCCACGATCAGCTCGCTCTTGTACGTCTCGCCCTTGGGGTGGGTGAACACGTGGCACTCGCCCTTGTACGGGTCGGCGATCAGGTAGACCGGGACCCCGGCGAGGGCGTAGGCGGTCTTCTTGCGGCCGTAGTCGTTGGCCGCGGTGCCCGAGGAGATCACCTCGACCAGGCATTCGATGTCCGCGGGCTGCCAGCGGTTCCGCCCGTCCATCGCGGCGTCCTCCCGGAGCGCGGCGAGGTCGGGGGCGAAGCCGTTTCCCTCGCCGGGGAAGTCGAAGCGCACATCGGACTTGATGTGCTTCTTCGAATACCGGGATCCCAGCTGGAGGATCAGGTTCAGGATGATCTCCCAGTGCGCGTTGCGCTGCGGTGACATGTAAAGGGTCCCCTCGACGACCTCGACCTTGTAGCCCTCGGGGACGGGCATGCGCTCCAGTCGCTCGAACATCTCGTCGAGCGTGATTTCTTGCGTCTCGTCAGTCTCGGCCATGTCGATCCTGTCGCTCAGCGCGATGGTCAGCGTGCCGCTCCTCCCCGCTGCTGCGTGTGACGCGGGCAGTCGCGCAGTACAACGATACGCACGGAGACGAGGTCACGGCCCCGGCGCGCGGGGGCGCCTGGGGCCGGACCCGGGGGACGGGCCGCCGCGGGGACGGCCGCAGGGGGGTCAGTGCCCGTACGACTCCCGCAGCTCGCGGGCCAGGCCGGTGACCGCCGCCACCGCGCGTGTGTGCAGGTCGCCGCCGAAGGTGACACGGGACGCGCCCGCCTCGCCCAGCTCCCGGACGCCCGCCCCGCCCGCGCCCGTCGGGTCGCCCGGGCCGCCGGTGCGGCACAAGGCGTTCACCGGGACGCCCAGCTCCGCCGCCAGCACGCCGATGTCCTCGGGCGGCGCCAGGATCGGGTACACGCACTCCGCGCCCGCCGCGACGTAGAGCCGCCCCCGTTCGACCGCCTCGGCCAGCGGGTCGGGCGCGCGGCGCACGTAGGTGTCGATGCGCGCGTTGAGGTAGACCCGGCCGCCCGCCGCCGCGTGCACCTCGGCCAGCCGGTCGGCCTGCCGCTGCGGCTCCACCAGCACGCCGTCCGCCGAGTCCTCCAGGTTGCAGCCGACCGCACCGGTCTCCAGCAGCCGCGCCACGAGTTCGCCCGGGGGCAGCCCGTAGCCGTTCTCCAGGTCGGCGGAGACCGGCAGCGCGCCATCCACCGCGGAGACGATCCGGGCCACCGCCTCGAACATGCCGTCGGCCCCGACTTCCCCGTCCCTCAGGCCCAGGGACTCCGCGATGCCGTGGCTGGGCGTGGCGAGGCCCTCGAAGCCCGCCGCCGCGAACACCCGTGCGCTGGCCCCGTCCCAGGGGCCGGGCAGCACCAGGGGCGTGCCGCCCGCGCGCCCCTGGTGCAGCGCGCGCAGCTGGCCGGCGCTCACGCCGGACGCTCCTTGCCCAGGCTGGCCGGGACGGTCCGGGTGGTGACCGCGAAGCGGTTCCACACGTTGATGGCCACGATCTGGGCGATCAGCTGGGCCAGTTCGGTCTCCTCGAACTGCTCGGCGGCCCGCGCGTAGACCTCGTCCGGCACGAAGCCGTCCGTCAGCACGGTGATCGCCTCGGTCAGGGCGAGTGCCGCCCGCTCCCGGTCGGTGTAGAGGCCGTCGACCTCCTCCCAGGCGGCGAGCAGGTCGAGGCGCAGCTGCGTCTCGCCCGCCTCCCGGGCCTCCTTGGTGTGCATGTCCAGGCAGAAGGCGCACTTGTTGATCTGCGAGGCGCGGATCTTGATCAGCTCGGCCACCACCGGGTCGAGCCCCTGCGCCGCCGCACTCTGGAAGGCGGACACGCCCTTGTAGAGGTGGGGCAGGGTCTTCCAGACGTTCAGGCGGGCAACGGATGTGTCGGTCGTCGTCATGAACCCGACTCTACGGAGCGCGGGGCTGCGCGTATGGTCCATTTCCATAGAGAGTTCGTGGGCCATTTCCGGGACGGACCCGCACCTGGAGGTCTCCCGCGGCGGCGGCCCTGATGGCCGAGCTGGACGAGCGCCTGCGGCGGCACCTGGCGCTGTGACCCGGCCGCCCTGCCCCGCCCCGCCCGGCCACCGGTCCGGCGGCCGGGCGGGGCGCGCGTGACGCCGGGCGCGGGCCGTCAGCCCGCCGCGAGCACCGCGCGGAGCTGGTCCAGCCCCCAGTCCAGGTCCTCCTTGGTGATCACCAGGGGCGGCGCCATCCGGATCGTGGAGCCGTGCGTGTCCTTGACCAGCACGCCCCGCTCCATCAGGCGCTCGGAGATCTGCCGCCCCGTGCCGCGCGCCGGGTCGATGTCGATGCCCGCCCACAGGCCCCGGCCGCGTACGGCCGCCACCGGGCCCTCGCCCGCCAGCACGCCCAGCTCGCGGTGGAGGTGCTCGCCCAGTTCGGTGGCCCGCTGCTGGTACTCGCCGGTGCGCAGCATGTCGATGACCTCCTGGGCGACGGCGCACGCGAGCGGGTTCCCGCCGAAGGTGGAGCCGTGCTCGCCGGGCCTGAAGAGCCCCAGCACCGCGCGGGAGGAGACCACCGCCGAGACGGGTACGATCCCGCCGCCCAGCGCCTTGCCGAGCACGTACATGTCCGGCACGACGCCCTCGTGCTCGCAGGCGAAGGTCGCCCCCGTGCGCCCCAGCCCGGACTGGATCTCGTCCGCGATGAAGAGGGTGCCGCGCACCCGCGTCAGCTCCCGCACCGCCGGGAGGTAGCCGGCCGGGGGCACCAGCACGCCCGCCTCGCCCTGGATGGGCTCCAGCAGCACGGCCACCGTGTTCTCGTCCACGGCCGCCTCGAGCGCGGCGAGGTCGCCGTAGGGCACGATCTCGAAGCCGGGGGTGTACGGGCCGTAGTCGGCGCGGGCCTCCTCGTCGGTGGAGAAGCTGACGATCGTCGTCGTCCGGCCGTGGAAGTTGTTCTCCGCGACGACGATCTTGGCTTGTCCCTCCGGCACGCCCTTGACCTGGTAGCCCCACTTCCGCGCGGTCTTGACCGCCGTCTCCACCGCCTCCGCGCCGGTGTTCATCGGCAGCACCATCTCCATGCCGCACAGCTCGGCCAGCGAGGAGCAGAACGCGGCGAAGCGGTCGTGGTGGAAGGCGCGGGAGGTCAGGGTCACCCGGTCCAGCTGGGTCTTGGCCGCGTCGATCAGCCGGGGGTGGCCGTGGCCGAAGTTCAGCGCCGAGTACCCGGCGAGCATGTCGAGGTAGCGGTGGCCCTCGACGTCGGTCATCCAGGCGCCCTCCGCCGAGGCGACGACGACGGGGAGGGGGTGGTAGTTGTGCGCGCTGTACGCGTCCGAGGTGGTGATCAGCTCGGCGGACCGGGTGGTGCCGGAGCCGGGGAGACCGGAGGGCTTCGCCATGGGTGGGCGCTCCATTCTTCTTGCCAGATCTTCTTGCCGGACAGACGGGCGGTGCCTCTTTCTATCGTCGGCCGGTGCCTTTGCGCGGAAACCTTCCGGAAGTGGCAGCCGCTGTCCCGGTTCCGCCCGGCGATCCCGCCCCGTACACGCGTCCGGTCGTCCGGCGTGTGACCTGTATGACACTGTAGGGGCAGGTTGTCCCGATACGGTTCCTGGGCGCCCCAGGGGCCCCCGGGCTCTGCGAGAATGTGCGCATGGCCAACGATCGTCGCCCCCGCGTGCTGTCCGGAATCCAGCCCACAGCCGGGTCGTTCCACCTCGGGAACTACCTCGGCGCTGTGCGCCAGTGGTCGGCGCTCCAGGACACCCACGACGCCTTCTACATGGTCGTCGACCTGCACGCGATCACCATCCCGCAGGACCCGGAGCAGTTGCGCCGCAGCACCCGGTTCGCCGCCGCCCAGCTGCTCGCGGCCGGGGTCGACCCGGACCGCTGCACGCTCTTCCTCCAGAGCCACGTGCCCGAGCACACGCAGCTGGCGTGGGTGATGAACTGCATGACGGGCTTCGGCGAGGCGTCCCGGATGACGCAGTTCAAGGACAAGTCCGCCCGGCAGGGCGCCGAGAGCACGACGGTCGGCCTCTTCACCTACCCGGTGCTCCAGATCGCGGACATCCTGCTTTATCAGGCCGAGCGCGTCCCGGTCGGCGAGGACCAGCGCCAGCACATCGAGATCACCCGGGACGTCGGCGCCCGCTTCAACGCGCGCTTCGGCGAGACCTTCACCATCCCGGAGCCGTACATCCTCAAGGAGACGGCCAAGATCTACGACCTCCAGGACCCGTCGATCAAGATGAGCAAGTCGGCGTCCTCGCCGAAGGGCATCATCAACCTGCTCGACGAGCCCAAGGCCACCGCGAAGAAGATCAGGAGCGCGGTGACGGACGCCGGCGGCGAGATCCGCTTCGACGAGAAGGAGAAGCCGGGGGTGAGCAACCTGCTCACCATCTACTCCACCCTCACCGACACCGGAATCGCGGAACTGGAGCAGAGGTACGAGGGCAAGGGCTACGGTGCGCTGAAGACGGACCTCGCGGAGGTCGTCACCGAGTGGGTGGAGCCCTTCCGGGTCCGTACGCAGGAGTACCTGGACGACCCGGAGTCGCTGGACGCAGTCCTGGCCAAGGGGGCCGAGAAGGCGCGTGCGGTCGCCGCCGAGACGCTGGCGGACGCGTACGACAAGGTGGGCTTCGTGCCCGCGAAGCACTGACGGAAGGCCCTTGCCCCGGTGGGGTGGGCAGCCCGCACACTGTGACGGGCACAGCCGCGCGCGCGAGCGGGCGGCCACGACGGCCGCGCGGGCGGGACGGCGACGGCCACCGGACAGGACACGGTTACCGAGAAGGGAGAACGACGTGGGGACCGTCACACTCGGTGTATCGATCGCGGTACCGGAGCCGTACGGCAGCCTGCTCCAGTCGCGGCGCGCGGGCTTCGGCGACCCGGCCGCGCACGGCATCCCCACCCACGTCACCCTCCTCCCGCCGACGCAGGTCGAGGCCGCCGCCCGGCCCGTGGTCGAGCGGCACCTCGCGGGCGTCGCGGCGGCCGGGCGGGCCTTCCCGATGCGGCTGAGCGGCACCGACACCTTCCGTCCGCTCTCACCGGTCGTCTTCGTCCAGGTGGCGGAGGGCGGGTCGGCCTGCGGCTGGCTCCAGGAGCGGGTGCGGGCGGCCGAGGGGCCGCTCGTACGCGAGTTGCAGTTCCCCTACCACCCGCACGTCACCGTCGCGCACGGCATCGCCGAGGAGGCGATGGACCGGGCGCACGCGGAGCTGGCCGACTTCGAGGCGGCCTGGACGGTCTCCGGCTTCGCGCTCTACGAGCAGGGCGCGGACTGCGTCTGGCGCCTGCGCCGTGAGTTCGCCTTCGGGGACCAGCAGTGCGTCCCCGGCGGTGCGGGCTCCTCCGGCGTTCCCGGCGTGGCGGGCGTACCGCGCCAGGCGGGCCTGGCACGCCCGCCTGCGCCGTCGGTCTAACCCTTTCAGGGGGTGTGCCCGCAGCCCGGCCGTGCGACGGCCGTCATTGGGGGTAGTCGGAGATGATGGACTGGCTCCGCAAGCTGCCCGTGCTCGGCCCCGCCGCCGCGTGGTTCTTCCGTACCCGCGTCTGGCGGGTGTACGAGCACCTCGACGCGCGCAAGTGGCAGCGGCTTGCCGCCGCCATCACCTTCACCAGCTTTCTCGCGCTCTTCCCGATGCTCGTCGTCGGGGTCGCCATCGGCGCCGCCGTGCTGCCCGCCGACCGGATGGACGACGTGCAGGACGCCATCACCGACCAGGTGCCCGGCATCGCGGACGACCTCGACCTCCAGTCGCTCGCGGACAACGCGGGCACCATCGGGCTGATCGCCGGCGCGCTGCTGCTGTTCACCGGCGTCGGCTGGGCGGGGACGCTGCGCGAGTGCCTGCGCGCGCTGTGGGACCTGGAGGAGGACCCGGGCAATCCGGTGCTGCTGCGGGTCAAGGATCTGGCGGTGCTGATCGGGCTCGGCATCGCGGGGGCGGTGTCGGTGGCGGCCTCGGCCTTCGCGCTCACCGTCGTCGGCTGGCTGGCCGAGCGGATGGGGCTCGCCGAGGGCGGCCTCGGCACCTGGCTGCTGCGGCTGGCGGGGTACGCGGCGGCGGTCGGGGCGGACTTCCTGGTGCTGATGTACGTGCTCCAGTGGCTGCCCCGGGTCCAACCGCCGCGCCGGGCGCTGTTCGCCGCCGCGCTCATCGGCGCCGTCGGCTTCGAACTGCTCAAGCTGCTCCTGGGGGGCTACCTCCAGGGGGTGGCGGCGAAGAGCATGTACGGCGCCTTCGGCGTGCCGATCGCGCTGCTGCTGTGGATCAGCTTCATGACGAAGCTGCTGCTGTTCTGCGCGGCTTGGACGGCGACGGAGGAGGAGGGGGCGCACGACATGGAGGCGCCTGACGAGGACGACGGCGCCGGTGGCGGGGACGACGGCGCCGGTGGCGGGGACGGCGGCGCGGAGGGGGATGCGGAGGGGGATGCGGGAGCGCGCGCGGGCGCGGAGCCCGAGCCGGAGCCCGGAGGGGGCGGCGCCGGAGCCGGGAAGGGCTGAACCCCTCCCGGCCCCGGCGGCGGGGTCAGCGCTTCCCGCGCCCCGCCGCCCGGTTCAGCTCGCGGAAGCGGTCGAAGACGTCGCCCCCGCTCCACAGCAGGACGGCGACGGCCGCGCTGCTCCAGAAGGCGTCCGGGGTGGTCCAGTCCTCGCCGTTGAAGTGGTGCAGAAAGGTCTCGTTGACGAACATCTGCTCCGCCAGCAGCCAGGCCGTGGTCACGGCGAAGACCGCGTGCGAGGCCGCGTACCACAGGACGAGGCGGGTGTTCCAGCCGCCGACGGCGATCCGCACGAGCTGGACGACGGCGATGCCCGCGAGCCCGGCCAGGACCGGCCACATCCAGCCGGACCACAGGTCCGGGTCGAGCAGCTGCACCTGCTCGCCGTCGGCGTCGTACGGCTCGGCCAGGTGCTGCCAGACGATGCCGCAGATCAACAGCGCGTGCAGGGTCACGGAGGTGAAGGGCCAGAAGAGCGCGCCGCGCCTCTGCTGTTCCGGCTCGCGGTGCTCCGGCAGGTCGTCGGGGGTCCAGCCGTCCGGCCTGGTCGCGGTGCCGCGCCGCTGGCGGGCGTACTCGACCAGGGCGAAGACCACGGTCACGCAGGCGATCAGCTGGCCGCCGACGGTGAACAGCGCCAGTACGGCGCCGCCCAGCGCCGGTCCCAGGCCCGCGCCGCCGGCCACGTCGGCCAGGAGCAGCACGAGGACGATTCCCGGCAGGGCCCCGGCGAGCAGCACCCGCATCAGCCGCAGGTAGGTGGGGTAGAGCTCCGGGCCGATCAGGGACAGCCGCCGGTCGGAGTAGCGGGCGGCGAGGCGCATGGGGTCGCCCATCTCGAGCAGCACCGTGCGTTCGGCCTCCGGGCCGCCGCCGCCCCGTGCCTCGACGGTGTCCGCGATGGTGGCGTGCAGTTCGTCGGCCACGTCGTCGCGCTGGTCGGCCGGGATCTGCCGGACGACCTCGTGCACGTAGCGCGCGGTCAGCGTGTCCGTACTCATGGGCTCCCCCTGGTCAGTCGGGATAGTGACGTCACGATGTCCTGCCACTCGCCGGTCAGTTCGTCGCATACGCGGGAGCCCTCCGGGCTGGTCCGGTAGAACTTCCTGGGCCGGGTCTCGTCGGTGTTCCACTCGCTGGTGAGCAGTCCCTGCTTCTCCAGTCTCCGAAGCAGCGGATAGAGGGTGTTCCCCTCGACCGTGATTCCGGCGCCGTTCAGCGTCTCCAGCAGGGCGTAGCCGTACTGGGGCCGCTCCAGGAGCGTCAGGCACGCCAGCATGACCGTGCCGCGCCGCAGCTCCTGGGTCTGGGTCTCGATCAGCTGGGTCGGGATCGGTCCGTCCATACTCACACGTCGCACGTTACTGTGTGCCGCACAGTATCGTCAACGCCTCGCCCCGCCGTCCGCGCGGATCGGGCACCGCGGACGGCGCGGCGGGGGAGGGTCAGGCGGCCGGGTCGCTGCCCGTCTTCAGCAGCTGGTTCCGCTCGTCCACGAAGACCACCTTGGGCTCCAAGGTGCGGGCTTCCTCGTCGCTGACCAGCATGTAGCCGATGATGATCACCAGATCGCCCGGGGCCACCAGGCGGGCGGCGGCGCCGTTGAGGCAGATGGTCCCCGAGCCCCGCTCACCCTCGATGACGTAGGTTTCGAACCGCTCGCCGTTGTTGATGTTGACGACGTGCACCTGCTCGCCCGTCAACAGGTCCGAGGCCTCCATGAGAGCGGGGTCGATGGTGATCGAGCCGATGTAGTTGAGGTTGGCCTCGGTGACCGTGGCGCGGTGGATCTTCGACTTGAGCATCGTGCGCTGCATCGTCAGCTTCCTTCCTGGGTGGCGGTGACAAGACTTGCAGGGCGCATGTCGGTCCAGTGCGTCTCGATGTGGTCCAGGCAGCTCTGCCGGTCGCTGTCACTGAGGGCAATCTCCCAGCCCTCCGGCACGACGGCGAAGGCGGGCCACAGGCAGTGCTGGCGTTCCGCGTTGACCAGTACGTGGAAGGTGCCGTTCTCGTCGTCGAAAGGGTTAGCCATCGCGGTGTCCTTCTTCTCGGTGTCCTGGCTTCTTCTCGGTTCTCACGGGTCTCTCGGTTCAGGACAGTTCGTCGGCCAGCGCGCGGGCTGTCCGGCAGCGGAACACCACCTCGACGTCGACCGGGCGGCCCACCGCCGTCTCGATGCCCCCGGCCAGCCGCAGTGCGGTCAGCGAGTCGCAGCCGAGGTCGAACACGTCCTCGTCGGGCCCGACCTGGTCCCGTCCCAGCACCCGGGCGATCAGGGTGCGCAGCGACGCCTGGGTGTGCCGCAGCCCCGACGGGCCTTCGGCCAGGAGGTGCTCGGTCGACTCCTCCAGCGCGTCCGGCAGCCGTACGCACAGCGCCCGCAGCCGGTCGGCGACCTCCCGGGCCTCCGCCGCCCCGAACAGGTCCGGGCGGTGGCTGATCTCCAGGTGGAGCCGGTCACCGGGGGCGGCCATCAGCTTCAGCGGGTAGTGGTACGCGTCCCGGCCGACGATGTCGGCCAGCCGCAGCCCCTCCTCGCCGTCGTCCGGCATCCCCTCGGTGCTGGGGTAGTTCTCGAACACCACGCAGCTGTCGAAGAGCGTGCCGTGACCGGCCGTGCGCTGGATGTCACTCAACGCCAGGTGGTGGTACGGCAGCAGGTCGGCGTGCTCGCCGTGCAGCCGGTCCAGCAGCTTGCCCACCGGCTCGGTCGGGTCGAGCCGGACCCGCACCGGCACGGTGTTGATGAACAACCCCACCATCTCCTCGACGTCCGGCAGTTCGGGTACGCGGCCGGAGACGGTGGTGCCGAACACGAGGTCCCGCTGGCCGGTCTCGTGGTGCAGGCAGAGCGACCACGCGACGTTGACCAGGGTATTCAGGGTCACTCCGCGGCTGCGCGCGGCCTCCCGCAGCGCAGTGGTGGCCGCCTCCGGGAGTTCCACGACGAGGCGTTCGGGCAGCTCCCGGACGCGGGCGGTGTCCGCGCCGGGGCAGACCAGGGTGGGTCCCGGCAGACCCGCCAGCGCCTCGCGCCACGCCTCGCGCGCCGCGTCGCGGTCCTGCGCGGCCAGCCACCACAGGTAGTCGGGGTAGTGCCCCGGCTCGGGCAGGGCGCTCTCCGCGCCGTCGTAGAGGGCGAGCAGGTCGCGCAGCAGCAGCGAGGTGGTCCAGCCGTCGACCACCAGGTGGTGCAGGCTCAGCACCAGCTGGTGCCGGGACTCGGCGAGCGCCACATGGGTGCAGCGCAGCAGCGGCGGCCGGGCCGGGTCGAAGCGGCGCCGCCGGTCGGCCGCCAGGATCTCCGCGAGCCGCAGCTGCTGCGCGTCGGCGCCGAGGCCGGTGAGGTCGTGGGAGTCCCAGGGGACGGTGACCTCCTCGGGCACCGCCTGCACCGGTTCGCCGGAGGGCAGCTGGAGGAACGCCGCGCGCAGCATGGGGTGCCGCCGCAGCAGGGCGTCGCAGCTGCGGCGGAAGAGGCCGAGGTCGGGGCGGCCCTCCACCACCAGCGCCATCTGCACGTGGTAGACGTCGAGCCCGCCGCTGTCGTAGCGGGCGTGGAAGAGCAGGCCCTCCTGGAGCGGGGTCATCGGCAGGACGTCGGTGACGGGCGTGCCGAGCCGGGAGGTGAGGTGGGCCAGGTCCGCCGCGTCGTACGTCCGCTGCGCGCCGCGGCGGTGCGCGGGGGCGGTTCCGGCGGTCCTGGTGGTGCCGGCGGTGCCGTGGCCCGGTGCGGTCGCGGCGTGTGCCACCAGCGCACGGAGCGCGGTGAACCACAGCTCGGCCAGCTCCCGGGCATCCTCGCCGGACAGCAGCTCGCCCGCCCACAGCCAGTGGGCGACCAGCCGGGACCCCTGCGGGCCGCTGTGCACGGCCGCGTTGACCTCCACGACGTGGCCCATCGGCATCCGGGGATCGGCGCCGACGGCGAGCGCGTCGGACTCGGGCGCCAGGTCCCAGTCGTCGGTGCCCTCGGTGAGCCCCTGCCGGCCCAGGTAGTTGAACAGCAGCTGGGGCGCTGCGCAGGCCCGAAGACCGGGTGCGGTCTGCTCGTTGAGGTGCCGCAGCAGGCCGAAGCCCAGGCCGCGGCCGGGCACCTCGGCCAGACGGCGGGAGACCCGGCGCACCGCCTCGCCGAGCCGCGGGTCGGCCGGGTCGTGCTCCGGCGCCCAGCCGGGGAGGCCGCCGTCGATCCGCAGGGGGTAGAGGCTGGTCAGCCAGCCGACGGTGTCGGACAGGTCGGTGTCCTCGCCGAGCTGCTCCCGGCCGTGGCCTTCCACGTCCAGCAGGAGCCCGCCGTCGCCGTCGGGACCGCTGCCGGGACCGCCGCCGAGGCCGTGCCGCCGCCGCCAGGCGGAGACGGCCAGCTCCAGCCCGGCGAGCAGCACGTCCTGCGGCTGCCCGCCGAGGGTCGCCGGGACGGTGCCCAGCAGCGGATCGGTGACCTCGGGCGGCAGCGTCAGGCGCAGTTCCCCGGCGGTCGCGTAGGTGTCGCGGCCCGGGGTGAGGGCCCCGGGGCTGAGCGGGGTGCAGTCGGTGCCCAAAGTGCGCGTCCAGTAGGGGAGTTCGGCGAGCACCTCGGGTGTGGTGGCGGCTTCGCGCAGCCCCGTGCTCCACTCCCGCAGCGGCAGCGGCACCGGGTCCAGCTGCGGTGCGCCGCCCGCCCCGGCCGCCTCCCAGGCGCGGTAGAGGTCGGTCAGCAGGATGTGCCAGGAGACCGCGTCGACGGCCAGGTGGTGCACGGTGACCAGCAGCCGTCCCTGGGCGTCGCCGGTGTCGAACCAGGTGATGCGGACCATCGCCCCGTCGCGGGGCGCCAGCGCGTCGGCGTCCGCCCGTGCGCGCTCGGCGATACGGGCGCGTAGCGCCTCCGGGCCCAGGCCGCCCGCGTCGACGCGGTGCACCTGGTCGCGCAGCTGCGCGGGGTTGACCGGGGCGACCGCCAGGGAGCCGTCCGGGAGCAGCCGGGACCGCAGCGCCTGGTGCCGCTTCAGCACGGCCCGCGCGGCGGTGGTGAGCCGTCGGATGTCCAGGCCGGAGGGGGCGCGCAGCAGCGTGGACTGGTGGAACGCGTCGTGGCTGCCGCCGAGTTCGTGCAGCCACCGCATGATCGGGGTGGCCGGGACGGCGGACGGGGAGACGGCCGCGGGGGCGGGTGCCGGGCGTGGCGGCTGTGCGGTGGGTGTGGTGGGTCGGAGGAGTGTGGCGAGGGCTTCGGCGGTGCGGTGGGTGAAGATCTGCTTGGGGGTGAGGCGCAGGTCTGCTTGTCGTGCGCGGGCGGCGAGTTGGATGGCGGTGATGGAGTCGCCGCCGAGGGTGAAGAAGTCGTCCTCGGGCCGGGCGGTCTCCAGCCCCAGCACCTGCGCGAACAGCCCGGCCAGCGTGGCGGCTGTGTCCTCGGGGCCGGGTGCGGTGGGCTCCGGCGCGGGGGTGGGTGTGGTGGGTCGGAGGAGTGTGGCGAGGGCTTCGGCGGTGCGGTGGGTGAAGATCTGCTTGGGGGTGAGGCGCAGGTCTGCTTGTCGTGCGCGGGCGGCGAGTTGGATGGCGGTGATGGAGTCGCCGCCGAGGGTGAAGAAGTCGTCCTCGGGCCGGGCGGTCTCCAGCCCCAGCACCTGCGCGAACAGCCCGGCCAGCGTGGTGACCAGGCTCTCCCCGTCGGTCAGGGACACGGGCGCAGGCACGGGTGCCGGTGCGGGCCGCGCCTGCGGCGCGTCGTCCAGGTCAGGTTCGGGCAGTGCCGCGCGGTCCAGCTTGCCGTTGACGGTCAGCGGCAGCGCGGTCAGCGGGACGAACGCGGAGGGCACCATGTACGTCGGCAGCCGCGCGCCGACACGCTTCGCCAGCGCGGCGGGCCCGGCCTCCTGCCCGTCGGCGGCGACGACGTAGGCCACCAGTTGTGCCGCGCCCCGCCGGTCGTCGCGTACGACCACGGCCACCTGCGCGACGGCCGGGTCCGCGCCCACGGCGGCCTCCACCTCGCCCAGTTCGATCCGGAAGCCCCGGATCTTGACCTGGTCGTCGGTGCGGCCGAGGTAGACGAGCACACCGTCGGGCCGCCACCGGGCGAGGTCGCCGGTCCGGTACATCCGGGCACCGGGCGGGCCGCAGGGGTCGGCCACGAACCGTGCGGCGGTCAGCGCGGCGCGGTGGAGGTAGCCGCGGGCCAGCGTGTCCCCGCCGATGTACAGCTCGCCGGGCACACCGGGCGGCACCGGCCGCAGGTACCCGTCCAGCACGTACACCCGCGCGTGCGGCACCGGGTGGCCCACGGGCACCGGGCCGGACGGCAGCGGGTCACCCGGTTCCAGCCGGTACTCCATGCACCCGACGGTCGCCTCGGTGGGCCCGTACTCGTTGATCACGGTGGTGCCGGGGTGCCTCTCCCGCCACTCGGCCAGCGCCTCGCCGGTCAACTGCTCTCCACCGAGGACGAGTTCGCCCGTCGGCGAGTACCACGGCGGTGAAGCCAGCAGCACCGGCAGATGGCTCGGGGTCGCCTTCACGAACGCGGGGGCCGCTCCGGCCGGACCGGCCGGGGCCGCGAAGTCCGTCATGTCGACGAGGTTCGCGAGACCGCCGGACGTCAGCGGACCGAAGATGCCGGTGACCGTCAGGTCGAAGGACGGCGGCGAGTGCACCAGCGCCTCCCGTGCCAGCCCCGGGTAGGCGTGGTGGCAGAAGGTGAGGTAGCGGACGACGCTGTGGTGCTCCACCACGACGCCCTTCGGACGGCCGGTCGACCCCGAGGTGTAGAGCACGTAGGCCGCGTCGGATGCCCGCAGCGGCCCGCCGCGCTCCTCGTCGGTCGGCGGCCGGTCCGGCAGCAGCGCGAGTTGTGCCCGTACGGCGGGATCGGCGGGCAGCAGGTACGGGTGGGACCCCCACGCGCGGTCGGGAGCCGTACCGCAGACCACCACGCGCGGCGCCGCGTCGCCGAGCATGAACGCGACGCGCTCGGGGGGGTATCCCAGGTCGAGGGGCAGGTACGCGGCGCCCGCCTTCAGCGCGGCGAGCATCGTGACGATCAGCTCCGTCGAGCGGGGCAGCGCCACCCCGACAAGGTCGCCGGGGCGTACCCCGCGCGACAGCAGCAGGTGCGCCAGCCGGTTCGCGGCGGCGTCCAACTGGCGGTACGTCAGGGACCCTTCCGCGTCGGCGACCGCAGGGGCGTCCGGGGTACGGGCCACCTGCTCCGCGAACCGCACCGGGAGGGCCGCCGGTTCGGCACCGGCATCCGCACCGGCCGCCGTGTGCCCCGTACCCCACCCGTGAAGGGTCTCCGCCTGCTCCTCGGGCCGGAGCAACGGCAGCCGGGCCAAAGGGGTTTCGGGCGCGTCCGCGAAGACGTCCAGGAACAGCCGCAGCCGCGCGGCGATCATCTCCACCCGCTCGGCGGGGAACAGCTCCGTCCGGTAGTTCAGCTCCAGCCGCAGCTGCGGTCCGGGCACGGCGACGACACTGAGCGGGTAGTGCGTCGAGCCGGTACGGTCCTCCGCCCCGGTGGCCTCCCCGTCGTCCTCCAGCGGGAGGACCTGGAGGCCCGGCAGGCCGTCGCGGATCGCCGTCCAGTCGAAGGGCGCGTTGCCGAAGCCGGTCGAGGTGTCGAAGAGCGGTCCCAGCCCGGTCTGTCGCTGGATCGCGGCCAGCCCCAGGTGCTGGTGCCGGTCGAGGGCGAGCTGCTCGTCCTGGAGGCGGGCGAAGAGCCGCGCCATCGACTCCTGCGGGCGCAGCCGTACCCGCACCGGCACGGCGTTCATCAGCAGCCCCACCACCGTCTCGGAGCCCGGCAGTTGCGACGGCCTGCCGTGCACGGTCTGCCCGAAGGCGACGTCGTCCCGGCCGGTGAGCATGGACAGCAGCAGCGCCCAGACGCCCTGCACCACGGTGTTGAGGGTCAGGCCGTTCTTCCGGGCCGCCGCGGTCACCGCCGCGGTGGTCTCCTCCGGCAGGGTCACCGCGGCCAGCCCCGGCAGGGCGCCGTCCCCGGCCGCCGGTGCTCCGGGTGCCACCAGCGTGGGTTCGGCGAACCCCGCCAGCGCGTCCTGCCACGCCTGCCGGGCGGCGTCGGCGTCCTGCTGCGAGAGCCAGCGCAGGAAGTCGGCGAACGGAGTGGCGGGCTCCAGCTCCGCTCCGGCCCCGCCGTCCTCCGCCCCTTGGCGGTAGAGCGTGCACAGGTCGCGCAGCACCAGCGGCAACGACCAGCCGTCCAGCAGGATGTGATGGTAAGTCAGCACCAGTACGTGGCGCCGCTCTGCCAGCCGTACGCAGGCGAAGCGGATCAGCGGCGGCTGCGCCATGTCGAAGCGCCGCAGCCGGTCCTCGGCGAGAAACGCCAGCAGCCGCTCGCGGCTGTCCTCTTCGGGCCCATCGGGCCCACCGGACCCACCGGACCCGCCGGACCCGCCGGAGAGGTCCAGCCGGGTCCAGGGGATCTCCACCGCGCGCCGGACCAGCTGCACCGGCCGGCCGTTCTTGCGCTGACGGAAGCCCGCCCGCAGCACCGGGTGCCGTGCCACGGTGGCGGCGCACGCGGCGCGCAGCCGGTCCTCGTCGAGGTCGCCCGCCAGCTCGAAGGCCGCCTGGATGGTGTACACGTCGGTGGCTTCGGAGTCGTACAGCGCGTGGAAGAGCATGCCTTCCTGAAGCGGCGTCAGGGGCAGCGCGGACTCGATCGGCGACTCTGTCACATCGTTCACTGTGGGACTTCCCCGAAGGCGTGGCGGAGCGGACAGGACAGTTGCGGGGCGCGCCGGGGCGGGGTGCGCCGGGGGTCGGTGCGGGCGGCTCAGGACCGGGAGATCAGGTCGCTCAGCGAGACCAGCACCCGCCGTTCGCCGGTGAACGCCTCCCGCCCGTGCGACCAGCGCATGTTGTCGATGACCAGCAGGTCGTGCCGCTGCCAGTCGAAGCGCTGCACGTGCCGGCCGAAGGCGGCCCGTACGGCGTCGACCAGCGCGTCGTCGATCGGCGCGCCGTCGCCGAAGCGCACGTCGTTGGGCATCCCGTCGGCGCCCAGCAGGCTCACCAGGTTCTCCCGGAGCGAGCCGGGCAGCGACGACGGGTGGAAGAGCACCAGGTGGTTGAACCAGACGCGCGCCCCGGTGCGCGGATGTGCGGCCAGCGCGGGCGCCTGCCGGACGGTGCGCAGGCAGTCGTCCTCCAGCCACTCCCGCTCCAGCCCGTTGGCGGCGCAGTAGCGGTCGACCTCCGTGCGGTCCTCGGTCTGGAAGGCGTCGCGCCAGTCGAGCCCGACGCCGCTGCCGTAGTTGCGCACGTAGCGCAGGCCGCGGGACTCCAGGGTCGCGACCACCTCGGCGGGGATGTCGGTGAGGACCTTGGCCACGTCGGTGATCGGCGTCGCGCCGCCGGTCTCGGCGGGGGTGGCGCAGAAGAACGCCAGCCGCCCCGGCCAGGCGCCCGCGTAGGACGACTCCAGGTGCTGCGGGATCACCTCGCGGGCCGGGTACTCGGTGGAGGTGAAGACCCCGTCGCTGACCTGGCTGCGGGGCGTGGAGCGTTCGGTGTACTCCAGCGGCTCGAAGCCCAGGCCGTCCACGGCCCGCTGGAAGTCCTCCGCCCCCTGGGCGCCGCCGCCGCGGACCAGTACCGCGCCGTACTCGGCGAGAGCGGTCTCGACCGCCCGCGCGTGCTCGCGGGTGAAGGCTGCCAGCTCCGAGCCGTCCGCGGGGAACACCTTGATGCCGGTGAGATCGTCCATCTCCGTCAACTCCCTGGGGCTGGGGCCGCGTTGCGGGGCCCGCTGTCCGCGTGTGGGTCACCGGCCCGGACCAACGCCGCCAAGACGGCGTCGAGCATCGCCGGTGCGCCGGTGAAGAGGTAGTCGTGCGCGCCGGGCAGCTGCCGCACGGTGCAGGCGCCTCCCGGGCCGCCGCCGTCCGCCCGCCAGCGCGCCAGCGTTGCGGCGTCCACCAGCGGGTCGTCCGTGCCGCCGAAGACCCGCAGCGGGCACGGGAGCGGCTGCGGCGCGGGGACGTGGTAGTCCTCCGTCAGCGCGAGGTCCCCGCGGATGGTCCGCAGCGCGTAGCGGAGGTACGCGGGGTAGCGGGAGAGTTCGGCGGGCAGCCCGCCGAACCCGTCCAGCCAGGCGAGGAGGCCGGCGTCGTCGCGGTCGGAGACGCGCTCGCGCACCCGTACGTGCGGGGCGCGGGCGGCCGAGACCAGCAGCGCGGTGGGCGGCGGGAGTTCACGCCGCGCGCCCCGGACGACGATCTCGTAGCCGAGCAGCGCGCCGAAGCTGTGGCCGAAGACGGCGTAGGGCAGGTCGAACTCCCCGGCGATGCCGTCGAGTACGGCGTCCGCCAGCTCTTCCATGGTGCCGGGGAGCGGCTCGCCCGCGCGGGTGCCCCGGCCGGGCAGCTCGACCGTCGCCAGCTCCACCCCGGGCGGCGGGGTCAGCCGCCACGGCGCGAACGAGGCGGCGCTGCCACCTGCGGGCGGCAGGCAGAACAGCCGCAGCCGTGGCTGCGGCGGGCCGACCCGCCCCACGATCCACGGTGACGTCGACCGGTCCGCGCCGTACTCCACCGCACGCGGCGGCGCGGCGGGCGCGGACGCCGCCGGTGCGCCCACGGCGTCGGTGACCGGTGCGGTCGCCCGCGCGTGCATCTCATCCCCCCTGTACCTGCCTGTACCTGCCTGCCGTCATGTCCTCCGGGAGGCTCACCCCCGGCCGCTCCAGCGTGTGCCGCACGTCGGCCCGCCACCAGGCACGGGCGGCGGCAACCGGACTGCCGCCTAGTTGCCCGGGCGATGCCTGGAGCGGGTACGAGCGGGCCGGACAGGATGCGGGACACGTACACACACGGCCTGGGCGGAGGCCGCAACCGACCTTCACGCTTCCCGGGCACGAGGGATGCGGCTCCAGGGCCTTTCGCGTGATCAGCCCGGGGCCACGGGATCTGGCGCGCACCTCCGCGGCGTCGCCCCCACCCGACGGCGCACCCCGCCGCCCCGGCCCTCCGCCTCGCAGCCGCCCGCGCCAGATCCCGCCACCCGATCCGGCCTGATCACACGAAAGGCCCCAGCCGATGACCACCGTTCCCGATTCGGCGGCCGACTCCGCCGCCGATTCCGCTGCCCCGACGCCGTCGCTCTTCAGCCTCGAAGCCTCCGGTGTCGGGCAGATGAACGTCGAGGCCGTGTTCCAGGCGTGCATGAACTGGAACTACGGGCACCGCGACAGCAACGTCTTCGCGCTGTACGAGAAGAACAAGCTCGCGCAGTGGAACGCCACCACGGACATCGACTGGGACCACGACATCCGCTTCGGCTCCGAACTGACCGAGGAGAACGGCGCGCAGCTGGCCTCCTTCGTCGTCGGTGAGGGCAGCCCGGTGCCGCGTGAGCTGCTCACGCAGTTCCGCTGGGAGTACCAGTCCTGGATGTGCAGCCAGTTCCTGCACGGGGAGCAGGGCGCACTGGTGACCACCGCGCGCCTGGTGGAGACCGTCCCCGACATGGACGCCAAGGTCTACGCGGCCTCCCAGGTCGCCGACGAGGCCCGGCACGTCGAGGCGTTCGCCCGGTACGTCGACGAGAAGCTCGGCCACTCCTACCCGATCAACCCGGGCCTGGAGACGCTGCTGCGGGACCTGCTCTCGGAGTCCGAGTGGGACATCGTCTACCTCGGCATGCAGGTCGTCGTCGAGGGCCTGGCCATCACCGCGCTGCGGCTGGCCAGCTCCAGCTTCGGCGACCCGATCATCCGCCAGATCACCCGCCTGGTCGCGCGGGACGAGGCCCGGCACATCGCGTTCGGCGTGAGCGCGCTCAACGGCATGTACGACGACGTCACGACGGCGGAGATGCGCGCCCGCGAGGACTTCCTGCTGGAGGCCATCCACCTGATGTCCCGCCGCTTCCTGCTCCGCGAGGTGTGGGAGCGGATGGAGCTGGACGTCAAGGAGGGCCTGCACTTCGCCCGCACCAACCCGATGATGAAGACCTACCGGCAGCTGCTCTTCCAGCAGGTCATCCACGTCCTCAAGCAGCTGGACCTGCTCTCGGACCGGATTCGCGACCTGCTGCACTCCGAGATGCTGGCCCGCCCCGAGGCCCTCCGGACCGTCCACGACTGACCCCCACGACGGCCACCCGTACCGTCCCCCACCGCCGCCGCGACCCACGGCGCACACCAGCGCCCCGCCCCGGCCACAACCCGGCGGCGGGGCGCCGTTGCGCGCTCAGGACTGGGTCCGCTGCTCCTGACGGGTGCCGCGTGGCAGCGTGACGGCCATCATGTCGCTGGGGGCGTCCAGCGCGAGCCGGTGCCATCGGCCGCGCGGCACGATGGCGGCGGTGCCCGCGCCCAGCGTGATCACCTCCTCCTCGCCGCCCGGCTGTTGCGGGCGGAGGATGATCCGTATGCCGCCGGTGAGGCAGGAGACGAACTCGTCCGCCTCGGCGTGGATTTCCCAGTGGTCGCCGTGGACGTCGGCCTCGGTCTCCACATGGGCGACCATCAACATCCAGCCGTCCCGGTCGAGTTCGGTTTCCTCGGTGGGCTGCTCGGTGTGCATCCGGCCGTCCGGCTGAAGGGTGACCAGGGAGCCGAAGAGGTCGACAGAGGTGACAGTCATACGGGGACGTCCTTCCTGCGGTGGGCTTTCCTTAGGTGTGCTGTGGGTGTGCTGCGGGCGAAGAAGGTCGGCGGTCCGCCGTGCGGAACGCGCCGTCCGGCGGGCACGTTCGCCTCAGCCGTACATCGCCACGCGGTAGAGAGCCGCGAGCGCGTGGTCGATGGGATGGAGCTGCGGCCTGCCGCCGGAGTCGATCTTGTTCCACCGCTGCATGTTCAGCGCGACCGCCAGCTGCCGCCCGCCGTCGGCACGGGTCATGGCCAGCGTCCCGCCGCCCCAGACCGTGCCGCCGTTGCCCCAGAAGGTGCCCTGACCGGCCTCCTCCATCGGGAACAGGCCGAGGCCGTAGTCGATCGTCCTTCCCTCGTGGGAGACGACCGGGCCGGTGCGCTGCATCTGCGCCAGCGACGACGGGCTGACGATCTCGCCGGCCAGCAGCAAGCCGTAGAAGCGGTTGAGGTCCGCGACGGTCGAGATCAGCGAGGCCGCCGGCCCCGTCCATGACATGTCGTAGACGCTGTAGTCGCGCGGCGGATCGATCTTGCCGAACCACGCCTCGTAGAGATGCGAGTGCGGCCCCTCGACGTGCGGCCCGGTGGGGAATCGGGTGTCCCGGAGCCCGGCTGGTTCGATGATGTTCTCGGTGATGTACCGCTCGGCCGTCGTGCCGGTCACCTGGGCCAGGAGCTGGCCGAGGAGCAGGTAGTTGGTGTTGGAGTACACCCCCGGCGTGCCGCCCGGAGTGCCGGCGGCGGGTGCGGCCACCCCTCTCCCGATCAGCTCGGTGGGGTCGAACCGGGTGAGCCGGTGGTCGTCCAGGCTCTGCGGCCCGACCTTGGTGAGGTCGGGGAACGCCTTGAGGGACGGGTAGATGTACGGCAAGTACTCGGCGAGGCCGCTGGTGTGGTTGATCAGCATCCGGACCGTGATCGCGTCGCCGCGCGCTCCGGGCACCAGTTTCGGCAGGTACCGGCCGATCGGTGTGTCGAGGCCGAGCTGACCCCTCTCAGCCTGCTGGAGGACGGCGGCGGCGGTGAAGGTCTTGGTGACGCTGCCGATCCGGTGCCGCATGTCGGCGGTGACGGGACGGCCGGTGGCGGCGTCGGCGACTCCGGCGGCGCCGCGCCAGACCTCGTCGCCGTCGCGCACCTCGGCGAACAGGCCCGGTATCCCGGCGCGGCGGACGTCTTCCAGAGCGGCATCCAGTGCTGCGGGATCGAGTGGGTTCTTCATGGTCTGTGTCCTTTCCGCTGCTCCAGGGCGGGGCGCAGCGTCGGTCGCCCTTCCCGGGCCACACGCGGCTCGAGTGGCGGGCCGGCCCCGGCCACGGGCACATGTCCTCATTATGCACGCGGTGCGTGCAACACCAAGTGCACAGGTACTCTGACAGCTGGCGAGAGGAGCGGGGATGGCAGGCCGCAGGCGATGGTCGACCGAGGAGATCCTGGACGCGGCGGCGGAGCTGCTGCGCACGAGCGACGCGGATTCCTTCAGCGTGCGCAAGCTGGCCGCGGCCCTCGGCACCGATTCCTCCAGCCTCTACCGGCACTTCCGCACCAAGACGGAACTGCTGCGCGCGGTCGCCGACCGGATTCTCCTGGCCTCCATGGACGGCTACCGCCCCGAGGGCGACTGGAAGCAGCGCATCACCGCCCTGGCCCTGCGCGTGCGGGAGGCGTTCGGCCGACAGCCCCAGCTCGCCGCGGTCTGGGGCCGGTACGCGTCGGGCGGCGCCGGTTCCCGGCTGGTCGTCGAAGAGGTGCTCCAGGCCCTGCGTGCGTCGGGACTGCCCGACGAGGAGATCCCCGCGCACTACCACCGGCTCGCGGTCCTCATCGCCGCGCTGACCGCCTCCGAGGCCGGAGTCAGCAGCCTCACCCCGGAGGAGTACGCACAGGGCATGGAGCAGTTCCGCGTCGCGGTGCTCGGAGCCGACCCCGAACACTTCCCCGCCCTGGCCCACTTCGCCCGCGACATCCGCCCCCTGGGGGCGGACCGCCGCGCCGCGTTCGAGGAACTCCTCGCCGCCCAACTCGCCCACATCGAGGCCGAGATCGGCCCGAACCACCGGACCTGAACCGAGACCGGCTGCCCACGGGACGAAGGCGGCGGACCTGCTCCACCAGGAGGACGCGGGCGGCAACCGCTGCGTCGTGCGCGCACGGGCCGCTCCCGGCCCGGCATACTGAGCGGCCACGACATCCTGCGCACGCAGTGCGAGTTCCGGCGCGGCGAACGATCGGTAACCTTCGCGTGTGTGACGCTGCGGGCCGCCAGGGGCCCGTGGGCGCTGGGAGAAACGCCTCCCGAGCCGCATCCAAGGTGAAGGGCGAAACCCCTCATGCCCGCAAGCACGGAGAAGCAATGCTACGAAAGCGCCCTAGCGAGACTGCGGCACCGAGGCTGGACAACTTCGGAAGGTCAGGATCTCGGGATGCACCGCCCGAGCCTTACGCTGCCCCCGCAAGCTGGAGGGTTCTTCGACGCGGGCGGAACGCTGCGGGAGGATCTGCCCTTCACCTGGGCAGTGGGCATGCCGTCCCACGTGCAGACCGCCTTCGCGCGCGAAGGTCTGGTCGTACGCATCCCTCTCGACCGTGATGAGGACGGGTCCGGGGTGGTGCTTGCCGGACGGGCGGGAAATTCCGATCTGTGCCGGATCGCGCAATCGTTCCGGCTCCTTGAGGAGGTCGGCTATATCGCGGAGCCGGACTTCGCGTTCACAAACTCCGGCGCCTGGCAGGATGTTCACGAACGGAGCGGGAGCGACGGCAAGGCGATCTTCTGGAACTCCCAGGCACACGTGGACTGCTTCGACGACGAAGGGGCCCTCATCGACGACATCCCCCTTCAGTGGTCGGGTGACGCCGAGGTGATAGAGGCCGCGCTACGCGAATGCGGCCTCGTGGTGGATGCTCCCGAAACTCCGGAGATCACCTTCTTTCTGGGGCCTGAAGGAGAAGATGAGTTCTGACCGGACCACGCCCCAGGAACTCGGCAGGTTCGACGTGACCGACAGCAAGGAAGAGCAGAGTCCTTGAGGGTTGCGGGCCGGGGCAGCAGGTGACGCCCCGGCCAGACCGGACGGGGGCGTCACCTGTGCCTCCGGTGTTCAGCCGCCGAGGCGCCCGACCTTGAGGGCGCCCACGAACGCGGCCCAGCCGTCGGCGGGGAAGAGGAGCGCGGGCCCGTGCGGCACCTTGCTGTCCCGTACCGGCAGCCAGCGGTTCCGGTGGCGTGCTGATCGTCAGACATCTGATCCGTCCCTTCCATGGATCATGAAGTGGTCAGCTTCAGACTGCCATCGACTGACGTCCTACCGACGTTGCCCCTCACCGCCGCTGCGGCCCATGGCGAACGAAGACGCCCCGCACCGGCCACAAGCCGGTGGCGGGGCGCTGCCGCGGGTAGCTCAGGTGTCCAGCCGACCGCTCTTGACGGCTGCGACGAACGCGTTCCAGCCGTCGGCGGGGAAGAGGAGCGCGGGTCCGTGCGGCACCTTGCTGTCCCGCACGGGCATTCCGGCGTAACCGTCCGCCACCTCGACGCAATTCGCCTGGCCGTTGCTGTAGCTGCTCTTGCGCCAGGTGGCGCAGGTGAGATCACTGTGCGTGTTCATGTTCCCCTGCCATTTCAGACATCAGGCGTAGAGACGCCCGCTCATCGAGTGATTGCTCCCAGAGGCTCCCAAATGCGTTGTCGAACGCCTCCACCTCCCTTGTCTTGTCCAGATACAGGCACCCGGTGTAGCCATCCACGTAGACGATCGGCGGCTCGGTGTCAGCGCCGGTGCCGGTGAGCGGGAAGCGCAGGATCACGAACGGCCCGCTCATTGTGCCGAGGTGGAGGTCAGCAGCCAGCGGCATCACCCGGATCATGACATTGGGCAGGGCAGCTGCTCCAATGATGTGCGCGAGTTGAGCCGCCATGACATCATGCCCGCCCACTGGGCGCCGCAGCGCTGCCTCGCCGATCACCATGCGGAACTCGGGGCGGGCTGCGCGTCGGGTGAGCAGGGCCTGCCGTGTAATGCGCAGCCGAACGCGCCGCTCGATCTCTTCCGGGTCCTCATCGGGGCTGAACACGCGGATGACGGTGCGAGCGTAGTCCTCGGTCTGAAGGACGCCGGGCACAAGCTCCCCCTCGTACCAGGCCAGTTCGGACGCGACCTCTTCCAAGCTGATGTAGATGTCGAAGCCTTGGGGGATGACGTCGCCGTACGCGTGCCACCAGCCGCGCGCTTTGGTCTCCTTCGCGAGCCCCATCAGCGCATCCGTCATCTCCGCTGGTGCGCTGTAGATCCGACACATCAGCTCGGCATCGTGGCTGCGCAGCGAGGTCTGACCGGTCTCGATCCGCCACAGCTTCGCCTCGCTCCACTCCAGAGCCTCGGCCGCAGCCTTCACGCTATAGCGCGCCCGTCCGCGCAGCTCTCGCAGATGTCGGCCCAACTGCCGACGCGGAACCGTTGATCCACTCGCCTTCTCCATCCCCTACCCCTTTCCCTTCATCGGAATGAAGCATCCCCGTCATCCAAAATGAAAGCATCGGCGCCATCAATTCACAATGAGATTCACTAGTTCGAGTGAGCTAACTGAATTCTCGAAATGAAGGTTGCATTTCTTCACGCGAGGAGTGCACGCTGTGGGCCGAGTCACCGAGCGTGCCAACTGCCCTACTCAGCAGTGTCCTTGAGGTCGAGTACCCCTGGCCGGCTTCGGGCTGCCCCTCCCTCCCCTGGGTCGGGGGCGGGCCGGAGCCACCCGCCCACGCTGTGCCGACATCCAGGGCCGCACTGCGTGGGCGGCCCCACCCGCCCTGCATGCCGAACACCGAACACCGATGGAAGGGAATCGCGATGGCCACCGCCACCCGCCGCCGTACCCCGCAGTCCCGCGCGCGCCCCGCCGAGTTGGCCGATGCCGCCGCTGGAGGCACGCCGCCTCCGCGTCCCTGGTTTCCGCCCGGTGGGCTGGACTTAGAGGTGGAGCGCGTCGGGGAGGCGTGGGACGCCGTCAAGGCTCCGGCCTGCCTCGGGGACCGGGCGCTACCGCTGCTCGGTGACGGGTGCGGGGCGGTGATCCGTGATCCGTACGGGCATGTCCTGTACTGGCTGACTCCGGTGGGGACGGCCGCCGCGTGGAGGCCGTTGCCGCAGGTGGCCGTGCTGGGCTCCACCTCCTGGCTGGCGGTGCCGCCGGGGCACCGCACCCGGGGGCTGGGCCCGTACTGGGCGGTGGCGCCCAGCCACGAGCGCCTGCTGACCGACCCCGCCGACCTGCACGCCGCACTCACCTGCGCGGTGAAGACGGCGTTCGGCACGGAGCCGGACCGGTGACCGCCCAAGCGGGGGCCGGGGCGCCCGTCGGCGTTGCCGAAGTCCGGGCCACCGTCGCCCGCGCGGACGCCGTCCTCAAGCTCCCCGGACGCCCCGAACTAGCCGTGCTGGATGCCGAGTTGCGCGGCCACATCCGCGCCCTGCTGCCGGTCGCCGAGGCGGCGGTGGACCGGTTGCCGCACTCTTCACTGGAACGGTGGACCCGCCACACCCGCCTGGACGCGGTACGCCACCTCCTCAAAGAAGCACCCGGACTCAGCCCGGTGCTCGCCCACGCCCACGTGGCGAACCTCGCCGCCGACTGCCGTCTCCTCCTCACCTACGCCGATGAGGAGGCCCGGTGACCTGGCGACACTCCGGAACCGAAGCCGTCGTCACCGCGCACACCGTGCACATCGGCGACACCGTCCGCGTCTACGGCGCACCGCGCGTCGTGCAGAATCTGCGGGCGCTGCCGGGTGGGGACAAGCTGCTCTTCTTCGAAGGGGGCATCACCTACCGCCTCCTGGTCAACGTCCCCCTGCCCAGCCCCGCACCCCCAGCCGTACCGGTACAGGCACGCAGCTGGCACAGCACACCCGACCGCGAACCCGACGCCGAACCCGTCACCCACGCCATGCAGTGCACTGTGTGCGCCAAAACGTCCGCCGCCTACCAGGACTTCACCGCCGCCGAGCGCTGGATGCTCCACCACACCCAACGCCTCCCCACCCACACCACCTACCGCGAAATCATCCGCCGCCCCTGGCGCACCACCCCCACTACCGAGCGTTAGATGACTCGCTGCGGCGGCAACTGTTCGCCACACGCCGTCCTCGTCAGGGAAGCCAACGCCCGCCCTCCCTGACGGGAATCGCCGAGGCAAGCCAGGGCCCTGGCTTGCCGGAAGCGACAGCTGGGTGCGCGTCGGCGACCGGGACGGGCACCGTCTCTCGTCATACTGGGCGGCGGCCGACTGCGAGCAAGTGGGAGCTGGCTGCCAGCAGTTCGGGGTAGGTCTCGGCCAGTCGCGCTGCGGTCAGGGCGGAGTCGAACAGGGGAGTGCCGATGAGCGGCTCCCCAGTGTGTTGTTCCGCCGCCTTGAGCAGGGCCCACGTCGGGCCCTCGATTCCGAACACCTCGGCCCGCTCGAACCCCGCCGCGTCCACCTCGTCCCGAAGTTCCGCGCCACTGTGGAAGTACGCTGCGGTGAAAGCCTTCTTTCCGTCATGGAATTGGGTCTTGAGAATCTTCTCGATGCTGTCGCGGACCCGCTCCTTGTGGAGGTGCCCGTACGCGGTGTGTTCGAAGAGGCTGGCGTAGCGGTTGATTCCGGCTGCGGCGATCAGGCCGCCGGGTCGCAGTACGCGGTACGCCTCGGCGAGTGCCTGGTCTCGGTCGGTGCGCTCCAGCAGGTGGTAGAGCGGGCCGAGGAGGAGGACGACGTCCCACGAGGCGTCGGCGGCAGTCAGCTCACGCGCGTCGCCGAGCTCGGCGGTGCATCCCGGCACCCGGGACGCCGCCTCGATGTGGCGGGGCACCGGATCGACCAGCCGCACCTTGTAGCCGTCCTCGACCAACCAGCGGGCGTGGGCACCGGGCCCGCCACCCACGTCCAGGACGTCGGCGGGCGTGGAGGGGAGGTATCGGCGCAGCAGCTCCCGCGTGCGTAGCATTTCCAGCGCGCCGTCCGCCGAGGCCGCGAGCCGCTCGGCCTCGTCGACCGTGGACGAGTAGAAGGTCATCACCTCGGGTGCGATCTCTGGTGGCATACCTTCATTGTGGCTGCCGGAGCCGATGCTGAACGCGTCTCCCGCACGAGGCACGGCATCACCTGACCGGAATCACGGCCCGCGTCCACGAACTCCACCTCTACCGGCGGTACTTCGATCTCGTCGCCACGGGCAGGATCGCGCTTCTCGACCCCTGACCCGTCCGCACCGCGCCCGTGTGCTCACCAGGGCCTGTCGTCAAAGTGCCGGCGTTCGGCCGGAGGATCGTCCTGCATCGGAGAGAGCGCCCCGGGCGGGTGCCGGGGGTGCCGCTCCCCATGGGGTGCCGCCCGCGCCGCGCGCAGTGTTCAGGCCAGGGGCGTCGTGGTCTCCGCGTACGTGCCGGCGCACAGGGCCGACCACATGGAGCGGCGGCGGGGCTTGCCGCTGGAGGTGACCTCGACGTCCCCGCGCGCGAGTTCGACGGCCAGCAGCCGCGCCCCGGGCAGCGCCTCGCTGAGCGCCTGCCGGGCCAGGTCCCGCCAACCCTCCTGCACGCCGCCGAAGACGGCCACACCGGTGGGCTCGCCGTCCCGTACGCCGAGGAGGACCACCACGCGGCGCTCGGGCACGCCCTGCTGGTGCAGGACCGTCTCCACGTTCTCCGCGAAGACCATCCGGCCGCTGACCTTGAGCCCGTCGCCGAGGCGGCCGATGACGAAGAGCTGCCCTTCGTCGAGGAACCCGGCGTCCCCGGTGCGCAGTTCGTCGCCGAGGCGGGTGCCGGAGGCGGTGCCCGGGTCGCCGACGTAGCCGCTGGCGACCGACGTGCCGGTGACGACGATCTCGCCGACCTGCCCGTCCGGCAGCGTCTCGCCGTCCTCGGACCGGATGGTGACCTCGGTGCCCTCCACCGGCGTGCCGCAGCCCACCACCCCGGCCCCGTCCCCGGCACCGGCCAGCGACGCGGCGGCGCCCTCGCGCGGGGCGCGGGCGGTCCACCCCGTGCGGCGCGCCAGGTGGGTGACCGCGAGTGTCGCCTCGGCGCCGCCGTACGCGGGCAGCAGCGCCCTGCGGTCCAGGCCGTGCGGCCCGAGCAGCCCGTGGAAGTCCTCCAGCACCCGCGGGTCGATGCGCTCGGCGCCGAGGGTCACCGTGCGCAGCGAGTCGAACCGGAGGCCCTCCAGCTGCCGGGGGCGGACGCGGCGCAGGATGTACGCCATGCCGAAGTTGGGCATGGCGGTGGCGGCGATCCGCTGGTCGCTGATGCACGTGAGGTAGCGCAGGGGCGAGCGGATGAAGTCGTCGGGCTGCATCAGCCAGCCGTCGCATCCGGTGGTGACCTTGGTGAGCAGGCAGCCGATGAGCCCCATGTCGTGGTGCACCGGCAGCCAGCTCAGCGCCGGGGTGTCCGGGCGCAGTTCCAGCCGGCCGCGGAGCCCGGTGAGGTTGGCCCGCAGCGACGTCGACGGGATCAGCACTCCCCGCGAGAACCCGCTGGAGCCGGAGGTGAACTGGAGCAGCGCCGTCTCCGGCAGCGCCTCGGGTGCCGCGAGCGGCTCGACGTCCCGGATCAGGTCGTCGAAGACGATCGGCTCGTTCAGGCCCAGGCCGGAGTTGAGCTTGCGGGTCTGCTCCAGCCACTCGTCGTCGCAGAGGGTGTGGCGGGGGCGGGCCGTGGCGAACAGGTGCGTGGCGTGCCGCTCGTAGGCGTCCGCGTGCTGGAAGGCGAACGGCGGCGCGATCGAGCACGGGGTGGCGCCCGCGGCCAGGGTGCCGAAGAACCCGGCGGTGAAGCCGGGGCTGGAGCGCTGGACGAGCGCCACCACGTCGCCGGCGCGGACGCCGTTCGCGCGCAGTGCCGCGGCGGTGCGCAGCACCAGCGCGGCCAGGTCCCGGTAGGAGGAGAAGGTCCAGCCGTCGGCGCCCGCGGAGAAGTGGAGGCCGCGCTCGCCGGACGGGTCGTCCAGCCACTCGAGTATGCCCCGGTCCGGGATTCCCATCGTCCTCGTCCTCTCCCACGCTCCTTGACGGGCGAACCCCGCACCCGCGCATCCTCGCCAGGTTCGGCGGGCCGTCACCAGGCACGCGGCCGGTAATTCGGCGGGGTTCCGGCGGCAGTTCGGCAGCAACAGCGATTGCCGGTCGGTTGCCTGGCAACCGGCGGTCCCGCGGATGCAGCATTTTCCGGAGTTCTGAGTTTCCGGCCATCGGACTGACCGAGAGAGCGGACACCCACCCATGCATGCACGCGACGCCGAGGACGGCCTGCTCCCGCTGACCACCACCCAGCGCGGGGTCTTCTTCGCGCACGAACTGGACCCTGAGAACCCGGGGTTCAACGTCGTGCTGTTCATGGAGGTACGCGGTCCGGTCGACGGCGAGCTGCTCGCCCGCGCGATCCGGCTCTCGGAGCAGGAGAGCGGCACCTTCGACATGGAGCTGGTACGGCGGCCCGACGGCCCGTACCAGCGGCAGCTGCCGGCCGGGGTGTCCAGCTGGCAGTCGCTGGACTTCCGCGACCGGGACGACCCGGCCGCGGCGGCCCGCGACTGGATGGAGGCCGACCGCGCCACCCCGCTCGACCTGCTGCGCGACGTGCTCTCCGCGCAGGTGCTGATGCGGGTCGGCGAGGAGCACTACTTCTGGTACCAGCGCAGCCACCACATCGTCTCCGACGCGTACGGCTCGGTGCTGCACACCCGCCGCATCGCCGAGATCTACGGGGCGCTGAGCGAGGGCCGGGAGCCGGCGGGCGAGCCGCTGGGCCGCATCACGGACCTGCTGGCCGAGGAGGCGGAGTACCGGGACTCGGACGACTTCACCACCGACCGCGACTACTGGAACGCGCTGTTCGCCCGGCGCGCCGAGGTCGCCTCACCCGCCCCGGGCGCGCCCTCCGGCTCACGGCCGCCGATCGGCGTGATCACCACCGTCGGTGAGGACAGGTTCGCGGCGCTGCGCCGGGCGGCGCGGGAGGCACGCGTGCCGTGGACGGTGGTGATGCTGGCCGCCGTCTTCGCCTACCTGCACGGGATGACCGGGCAGCGCGACCTGACCATCGCCGTGCCGGTCACCGCCCGGCGCGGCGGCCGGTCGCAGCGCACCCCGGGCATGCTGGCCAACCAGGCGCCGCTGCGCGTCACGGTGGACCCGGCCGCCTCGCGCCTCGACCTGGTGCGGCACGTCGCGCGGCGCCTGGGCGAGCTGCTGACTCACCAGCGCTACCCGTACGACGACCTGCGCCGGGACCTGCGTCTGCTGGCCACCGAGGAGAACCTCTTCGGGCTGCTCGTGAACATCATGCCCAGCGGCTCCGAGGTCTCCCTCGGGGAGCAGCGCACCCGGCTGGTCGCGCTGTCCGGCGGGCCGGTGCTCGACCTCAACATCACCTGCCACCCCGACCCGGACGGGCAGGGCCTGCGGCTGGACTTCGAGGCCAACCCGGAGCGCTACACCGCCGAGGAACTCGCTGCGCACCAGGAGAGGTTCGGCGAGTTCCTCGCCGCGTTCCTGGCCTCCCCGAGCGCACGTCCGCTGGGCCGCCTGGACGTGCTCGGCGCGGACGAGCGCCGCAGCGTGACGGAGTTCGGCACGTACGGGGGCGGCTTCGGCGCGGAGCCCGAACCGCGCACCATCCCGCAGCTGTTCGAGGAGTGGGTGCGCCGCGCCCCCGGGCGGGACGCCGTCATCTCCGCCGCCGGGACGCTCAGCTACGCCGCGCTCAACGCTCGCGCCAACCGGCTCGCCCGGCACCTGGTGACCCGCGGCGCGGCGCCCGAGCAGGTGATCGCGGTGAGCATGCCGCGCGGCGCGGGGCTGCCGGCGACGGTGCTCGGCGTCATGAAGTCCGGCGCCACCTACCTGCCGTTGGACCTCAACTACCCCCGGGCGCGCACCTCCACGATGCTCGCGGACGCCCGCCCGCTGCTGCTGCTCACCACCCGCGAGGCCGACGATGCGACGCTGGCTCCCGAGGTGCCCCGGGTGTACGTGGACGCGGACGGCGTACTCCCCGCGGGGGACGGGGGCGCGGCGCACTCCGACGCGGAACTGTCCGGCACCGACCTGACCGACGCCGACCGGCTCGCGCCGCTGCGCACCCACCACGCGGCGTACATCGTCTACACCTCCGGTTCGACGGGCAAGCCCAAGGGCGTCGTCGCCATCCATACCGGACTGGCAGCGCTGGCACGCCAGTTGGGCCAGGCCACGCCGGTGACCGGCAACACCCGGATGCTCCAGTTCGCCTCCCCGAGCTTCGACGCGTGGATGTTCGAACTGTGCACCTCGCTGCTGTGCGGCGGCACCCTGGCTGTGGCACCCGCCGAGCGGCTGCCGCCCGGCACCGACCTGGCCCGCACGCTGGCCGAACTCGAGGTCAACGCCGTCCTACTGGTGCCCTCCGCGCTCTCCGCGATGCCCGCCGACGGGCTGCCGGAGGGCTGCGCGCTGATGGTCGGCGGGGAGCTGTGCGCGCCGGAGCTGGTCGAGCGCTGGTCGTCCGGCCGGATCATGCGCAACAACTGGGGACCCACGGAGACGACGGTCATCGCCACCCAGACCGACCCGCCGCTCTCCGGCCGCAACGTGCCCCCGATCGGCGGCCCCGTGGTCGGCGCCCGCGTCATGCTGCTCGACGACGCGCTGCGCCCCGTACCCCCCGGCGTACCCGGTGAGGCGTACGTGGGCGGGCCCGGAGTCACCCGGGGGTACCTGCGGCGGCCCCGGCTGACAGCCGAACGCTACGTCGCCGACCCGTGGGGCCCGCCCGGCTCCCGGATGTACCGCAGCGGCGACGTCGCGTGCTGGACGGCGGACGGGGAGCTGCGCTTCCTGGGACGCGCCGACCGACAGGTCAAGGTGCGCGGCTTCCGGATCGAGCCCGGCGAGATCGAGGACGTCCTCGCCCAGGGCGCCGGGGTCGGCCACGCCGCCGTCACCGTCCGCGAGGACGTACCCGGGCTGCGGCAGCTCGTCGGCTACGTCGTGCCCGCGCAGGCGGGCGACGGCACCGGCGGCGCGTCCGGCGGAGCGAGCGGCGGGAGCGCCCCGGACCCCGCCGCGCTGCGCGAACTGGTCCGCGACCGCCTGCCCGAGTACATGGTGCCGACGGCCGTCGTCGTCGTACCCGAACTCCCGCTGACCCCCAGCGGGAAGCTGGACGAGGCGGCGCTCCCCTCCCCGGACCACAGCGGCTCCGGCACCAGCCGGCCGCCCCGCGACGCGGTGGAGGCCACCTTGGTCGACCTCTTCCGCGAACTGCTCGGCGCCCGCGACCTGGGCATCGACGACGACTTCTTCGATCTGGGCGGTGACTCCATCGTCGCGGTCCGGCTCGCCGCGCGGGCCCGGCGGGAGGGCATCGGCCTCACCCCCAACCTGGTCTTCGAACACCACACGGTGGCCCGGCTCCGCGAGCACGTGGACCGGACCGGGACCGGCTCCGGCCCGGCAGCAGCCGCCACCCCCGCCGCGCTCGTCGCCCTGGCCCCCGGCGAACGCGCGCGCCTGGAGGCCGACTGGGCCGCACCGCGCCCCGGCGGGGCGCGCGGACTGGCGGACGTGCTGCCGCTCGCCCCGCTCCAGCAGGGCATGCTCTTCCACGCCCAGTTCGCGGGCGAGCACGGCGCCGACGCGTACAACGCGCAGAAGGTCTTCGGACTGAGCGGACCGGTGCCGCCCGAGCGGCTGCGCGCCGCCTGCCAGGCACTGGTCGAACGGCACCCCGCCCTGCGCGCCGCCTTCGTGCAGGGCGAGTCGGGCGAGCCGCTCCAGCTCATCGCCCAGCACGCCGAACTGCCGCTGCACGTACACGACCTGCGGGACCTGCCGCCCGCCGAGCAGCGGCAGCGGACCGCCGGCATCCTGGCCCGGGAGAAGCGCACCCGCTTCGACATGACGGCGCCGCCGCTGCTGCGCTGCGCCCTGATCCGACTGGCCGACCAGGAGAGCCTCTTCGTCCTCTCCAGCCACCACATCCTCTTCGACGGCTGGTCGCTGCCGCTGATGCTGCGGGACCTGCTGGAGCTGCACCACCGGGGGGACGACGCCCGACTGCCGCAGCCCGTACCGTTCCGCGACTACCTCGGCTGGGTCGCGGGCCAGGACCGGGCGGCGTCCGAGGCGGCCTGGCGCACCGCGCTCGCGGACCTGGACGGGCCGACGCTGGTCGCCCCCGCACACCGGGGCACCGCCGCCCCCGCGATGCCGCAGCTCCAGGTCACCGAGCTGCCCCGGGAGCTGACCGCCGCGCTGGAGGAGGCCGCGCGCAGCCGGGGCCTGACGATGAGCACCGTGCTCCAGGGCGCGTGGGCGCTGCTGCTGGCGACCCTCACCGGCCGCGACGACGTCACCTTCGGCGGCACCGTCTCCGGCCGCCCGCCGGGGCTGCCCGGGGTCGACGGCATCGTCGGGCTGCTGATGAACACCGTGCCGGTGCGCGTCGCCATCCGGCCGGGCGAGCCGCTCGAGGCGCTGCTGACCCGCGTACAGCGCGAACAGACCGAACTGATGGAGCATCACCACCTCGGCCTCACCGACCTGCACCGCCTGGCGGGGATGCCCGAACTCTTCGACACCTCCGTCGTCTTCGGCAACGCGCCGGTCGACCGCGAGGAGATCGGCCGCCACGCGGGCGGCCTCGGGATCACCGTGGAGGAGGCCGACGCCACCGGCGAGACCCACTACCCGCTCAGCCTGCACACCGTGCCCGGCGAGCGGCTCCGCCTCGAACTGACCTACCGGGGCGACCTGTTCGGCGCCGAGGAGGCCGAACGCTGCCTCACCCGGCTGCGCCTCGCACTGGAGGGCTTCGTACGCGACCCGGGGTGCCCGGCCGGGCGGCTGTGGCTGCTCACCGACGAGGAGCGCCGCGAGCTGGAGTCGTCCGCCGCGGCCACCGAGCACGCCGACCGCCCCCGGGCCACCCTGCCCGGGCGCTTCGCCGAGCAGGTACGCCGCGACCCGCACGCGGTGGCCGTCGTCTGCGAGGGCGAGCGGCTCACGTACGGGGAACTGGACGCGCGCGCCACCCGCCTGGCCTCCGTGCTGGCCGCCAAGGGTGCCGCGCCCGAGCAGACCGTCGGCGTCCGCCTGCCCCGCTCGGCGGAACTGGTCGTCACGCTGCACGCCATCCACAAGGCCGGTGCCGCGTACCTGCCGCTGGACCCCTCGTACCCGGCGGAGCGCATCCGGTACATGACCGAGCAGGCGCGGCCGGTGCTGGTCGTCGACGAGGACTTCCTGGCGGCACTCGGCCCGGCCGCCGGGGACGGCGGGTTCACCCCGCCGCGGCTGCTGCCACAGCACCCCGCGTACGTCGTCTACACCTCCGGCTCCACCGGACGGCCCAAGGGCATCGTGGTCACCCACGAGGGCGCCCTCAACTACCTGGACGGCATGCAGGAGCGGCATCCGCTGACCTCGGCGGACCGGGTGCTCCAGCGCACCTCGCTCAGCTTCGACCCCTCGGTGTGGGAGGTCTTCTGGCCGCTGCTGCACGGCGCCCGCGCGGTGGTCGCCCGCCCGGACGGCACCGGGGCGCCCGGCTACCTCTCCGGTCTGATCCGGCAGGAGGGTGTGAGCGTCGCCCAGTTCGTGCCCTCCACTCTGGAGGTCTTCCTGCGCGAGCCGGGCGCCGAACGCTGCGACAGCCTCCGCCAGGTCTTCTGCGGCGGGGAGCAGCTGACCGGATCGCTGGCCGCGCGCTTCCACGCCGCGCTCGGCGCCGAACTGCACAACCAGTACGGCCCCACCGAGGTGTCCGTGTACACCACCACCGGGCCCGCCCGCCGGAACGAGGCCGCCGAGGCCGCCGGTGCCGCCGATGCCGTGCCCGAGGCCGTGCCGGTCGGCACGCCGCTGCCGAATCTGCGGGTGTATGTGCTGGATGGGTTTTTGCGTCCGGTGCCGGTGGGTGTGGTGGGGGAGTTGTATGTGGCGGGTGTGGGTGTGACGCGGGGGTATGTGGGTCGGGCGGGTTTGACGGGTGAGCGGTTTGTTGCGGATGTGTGGGGTCCGGCGGGTGGGCGGATGTATCGGACGGGGGATTTGGGGCGTCGGTGTGCGGGTGGGGTGGTGGAGTATGTCGGGCGTTCTGATTTTCAGGTGAAGGTGCGGGGTTTTCGTATCGAGTTGGGTGAGATCGAGGCGGTGTTGGCGGGGGACTGTTCGGTTTCGCGGGCGGTGGTGGTGGTGTCTTCGGATGTTTCGGGGGCGCGGCGGGTTGTGGGGTATGTGTCGCCTGCGGTGGCGGGTGGTGTGGTGGATGTGGAGGGTTTGCTTTCGCGGGTGTCTTCGGTGTTGCCGGAGTACATGGTGCCTTCGTTGGTGATGGTGGTGGAGGATTTTGCGTTGACGCCGAACGGGAAGGTGGATCGGGGGGTTCTGCCGGTTCCGGTGTTTGGTGGTGTGGGGGAGTTTCGTGCTCCTTCGTCGGTGTGTGAGCGGGTGTTGCATGGGGTTTTTGTTGAGGTGTTGGGGGTTTCCCGGGTCGGGGTGGATGATTCTTTCTTCGATTTGGGTGGGGATTCGATTGTGTCGATGCG
>NZ_AUKQ01000016.1:0-207002 GCF_000424825.1 Streptomyces sp. CNH287
GTACGCCTGCCCGCCGTGCCTGCCGAAGCTGGCAGCCTCCCCGCACGCTCCGGAGTGGGTAGCCCACTCGGTCACGGAACGGGAGGCGCAGCGGTGAGCGTGCCCCGTCCCGGTGTCTGGCGCATCGAATGCATCCCGGACAGGCCGGTGCGGCCCGCGCCAGGCGGCGGGTGTGTGCTGCCTTTGTGGATACTGCGCGATGGCGAGTGGTTCGCGGACCTCGACCTGTCCCTCCCGCTGGAGGAAGCCGTCTGATCGCACCGGGCCAGCTGTCCCGGCACGCCGAGCCCCACCAGGAACGCCGTGTCCGCGAAGCACTCGACGCACTGGAGCGCGGCAACGAACTACCCCTGCTCATCCTCGGGGAACCCGCCGACCAGCCCCACCCAGCCCCGGCGGACTGAGACCAGCATCCCCGGGGGCCGACCCTTCACCGCTGTCGCTCATCACCCACCAGAAAGCCAGCCATGCACCGCGACCCGTTCGGCCGTGTCACCTCGCTGCACTGCCCGCAGTGCCGCCACCGCGTCACCGTGACCGACGGCCACATCTCCGAGCACACCCGCACGGCCCGGCCCTGCCCCCTGTCCGGCGCCCTCGTCGAAGACCGCGCCGCACCGCCACCGCTGTGGGAGAACCCCGACCCGCACCCGTGGACACACAGCGACCAGTGAGTGCCCGACCGGTCCGTCCGCGTGGGGGCGGCGCGTCGGCGGGGCGCCGTTGTCAGACCCGGGTGCCAGGATGTGAATCCACCGCGACGGCTCAGCTGACGAAAGGGCGAGACCATGTCGGAGAACCAGACCAGTGAGGACTTTCCCCGGTTGGCCGACCCCTTCCGGCGCGAGCTGCTGGCGCACTGCTACCGCATGCTGGGCTCGGTGCACGACGCGGAGGACCTCGTGCAGGAGACGTACCTGCGCGCCTGGCGTGCGTACGACAAGTTCGAGGGCCGCTCGTCGATGCGCACCTGGCTGCACCGCATCGCGACCAACACCTGTCTGGACGCCCTGGAGAGCCGGAGCAAGCGCCCGCTGCCCACCGGCCTCGGGGGCCCCAGCGCCGACCCGTCGGACGCCCTGGTCGAGAGCCGGGAGGTGCCGTGGCTGGAGCCGATCGCCGACTCCATGGTGGGCGCCTCGGACGCCGCCGACCCCGCCGCCATCGTCAGCTCCCGCGAGACCATCCGGCTGGCCTTCATCGCCGCTCTCCAGCACCTGCCCCCCAGGCAGCGCGCGGTGCTGATCCTGTGCGAGGTGCTGAAGTGGAAGGCCGCCGAGGCCGCCGACCTGCTGGGCACGACGACGGCCTCGGTCAACAGCGCGCTCCAGCGCGCCCGCGCCCAGCTGGAGAAGGTCGCGCCCAGCGAGAGTTCGGTGGAGGAGCCGACCTCGCCCGAGCAGCGCGAGCTGCTGGAGCGCTATGTCGCGGCCTTCGAGGTCAAGGACATGAAGGCCATCGTGAAGCTCTTCACCGAGGACGCCGTCTGGGAGATGCCGCCCTTCACCGGCTGGTACGAGGGGCCGGCGGACATCGGCACCCTCATCGACACCCACTGCCCCGGCGGCCCCGACGACATGCGGCTGGTCGCGACGCGGATGAACGGCCAGCACGCGTTCGGCCTCTACATGCGCGCTGAGGACGGCGCGTTCCACCCCTTCAACCTCATGGTGCTCTCCCTCGACGGCGCGCACGTCTCGCATGTGACGGCGTTCTTCGAGCTGAGCCTCTTCGAGCTGTTCGGCCTGCCCGCATCCCTGCCCGAGAGCCTGCCCAGGTCCCGCTCCGTCCGCCCGTAACCAGGTCCGGCGGCGGTCAGCGGCGGCCAGCAGCAGGTCAGCGGCGGAACGCCTCGGCGTGCTCCGCCCCCCACTGGGCGAAGGTGCGCGCCGGACGGCCGGTGACCTGCTCGACGGTGGGGACGACGGTGTAACCGATCTCGGGCGTGTTCCCGTGCACCCAAACGAAGAACTCGATCATCTCCTGCGAGTGCCCCTGCGCGACCCACTCCCGCCGTGCCTCTTCTTCGGTGAGTTCGGTGAAGCGGATCTCGGCCCCGGTCGACTCGGCGAGGATGCGCACCTTCTCGGGCCGGGTCAGCGCCTCGGGCCCGGTCAGCGTGAAGTCATGTCTGCCCCTCGGCGATCGTGCTGGTTGCTGCCTGTGCTCCGCACGCTAGGCGCCCTTGCGGACAGGTTCCGTCCTCCAGAAACGGCCGGGCAGGACCAGGGTGAGGGGAGGTGAGGCCGTACCGTGTCGGCATGGAGATCTGGATCAACCCGGCGTGCTCGAAGTGCCGCAGCGCCGTGCGGCTGCTGGACGAGGCGGGCGCGGACTACACCGTCCGCCGCTATCTGGAGGACGTCCCCACGGAGGACGACCTGCGGCAGGTACTGGACCGCCTCGGCCTGGAGCCGTGGGACCTCGTACGCACCCAGGAGGCCGACGCGAAGGCGCTGGGCCTGCGGGACTGGCCGCGCGAGGCGGCGGCACGGCCCCGCTGGATCACCGCGCTGGCCACCCACCCGAAGCTGATCCAGCGGCCGATCATCACCGCCGACGACGGCACGGCCGTGGTGGCCCGCACGGACGACGCCGTACGCGACGCGCTCGCCCGCTGAGCTGCGCAGGCGCCGCGCTCAGGCGTCCGCGAGCGCTTCCTCGGCCCGGGCCAGGACGCCCGTCACCCGCGCCGCGAACCGTATGTCGCACGCGTGCGGCCTGCCCGTACGCGCGGACTCCAGCAGCGCGTCCACGGCGCGGGCGAAGGCGTCCGCCGCCGACTCGTCCCGCACCGGCAGGGTGGCCACACCCGCGCTGCCGCGGATCTCCGCGGTGACGGCCGCCGCGGCGGGCGGCACGGTGTGGCTGACCGTGACGGTGCTGGAGGCGCCACTCTCGTGCCGCAGCGCGAGGTGGACGGTGTCCCCGGGGCCGCGCGCCGCGGTGACGTCGCTGACCTCGCCGAGCACGGGGGTCAGTACGGACAACGCGTGCGGGGCGACGTCCCACAGCGCGCCCTTCTCCCGGCGCCAGGGCGAGTCGGCGAAGGGCGAGTCGCTGCCGCCGAAGACCGGCGAGAGCCAGTCGGCGCGGCCCAGCAGCCAGCCGTCCGCGGCGGCCTGCTCGCGAATCCAGGACGCCGTGGGTTCGCTGAAGTGCAGGGTGAAGAAGACGACGGAGGCCACGCCCGCACGCTCCGCCGCGTCCACGGCCTGGGCGGCGGCTGCGGGTGTGGTGGCGACCGGCTTGTCCAGCAGGAGATGGCAGCCCGCCTTTGCGGCCCGTACGGCCAGCGGCGCCTGCACGTCCGGGGGCAGCGCGATGGCGACGGCGTCGCAGTCGGCGAGCAGCGCGTCCACGTCGTCGTACGCGCGGGTGTCGAACTGCCCCGCGAGGGCGGCGGCGGCCTCGGGGCGGCGGCCCCACACGCCGGTCAGCTGTGCCTCGGGGTGCGCGCGCAGCGCGGGAGCGTGGGTCATCCCGGCCCAGGGGCCGGTGCCGAGCAGGCCGAATCTCATGGGGGCAGTTTAGGGCGTGTTTCGCGCGGGCTCACCGGGGCGGGGCGGGCGGACCGGGCGCGAGGTGGTGCCAGATACACCCCGGGCCGGGGGCCGGTCCCCGTGACCGGCCGCCCCGTACCCAGGAGACTGTGCGTACACCCGGAGCGGCCGGGACGTACGGAGTCCGGGCGAGGCAGGCGGAGTGAGGAGCACACAGGTGGGCATCGTGGACACACCGGCGGCCGGCGCCTCGGCCCGCAGATCGCTGCTGGCGGCTGCCCAGGGCCTGGCGCTGTCGCTGCTGTCGCTGGGCGTCTCGCTGGCGCTGTTCATCCTCTCCGTCCTCTCGATCGTCTTCATCCTGCTGGGAGTCGGCGTCTTCACCACTCCCGTGGTCCTCTCCTGGGTGCGTATGCACGCCAACCAGCGGCGGCTGCTGTCCGCCCGGTGGAGCGGCGTCGCCATCCCGCCGCCCTACCAGCCGCTGCCGCGCGCCACGCGCCCCGGGGTGACCGGGGTGGTGGAGCGGCTGACCCATCTGCTGAAGGACCCGGCCACCTGGCGGGACATCCTGTGGCTGCTGGTCGACGCCGTCGCGGGCTTCGTCACCGCGCTCTTCCCGCCGGCCCTGATCGCGTACGGCCTCGAGGGCATCCTGATGATGGCGGGCCTCTACAAGCCGCTGGGCGGTGACGGCTACTGGTACGGCTTCATCCGGGTCGAGGGCTTCGGCAGCGCCGTGCAGTGCGCGCTGCTGGGGGTGGCGCTGCTGGTGGCCTCGTACTGGGCCAACCCGTACTTCATCAAGGCGCACTTCCTGGTCGCCCGCAGCCTGATCGCGCCGACCCGCGGTAGCCAGCTGGCCCAGCGGGTGGAGCGGCTCTACGAGACCCGGCACGATGCGGTGGACTCCTCCGCCGCCGAATTGCGCCGCATCGAGCGGGACCTGCACGACGGGGCGCAGGCCCGGCTGGTCGCCATGGGCATGAGTCTGGGCACCATCGAGGCGTTGGTGGAGAAAGATCCGGCCAAGGCCAAGGAGCTGCTGAGGCAGGCCCGTTCGTCCTCGGCCGAGGCCCTGACCGAACTGCGCGACCTGGTGCGCGGCATCCACCCCCCGGTGCTCGCCGAGCGCGGACTCGGTGACGCCGCCAAGGCGCTGGCGCTGCGGATGCAGATCCCCGTCGAGGTGGACGTGGAGCTGCCGGGCCGGTTCGAGGAGCCGGTGGAGTCCGCCGCGTACTTCGCGATCAGCGAGGTACTCACCAACGCGGCCAAGCACTCCGGAGCCGCCGTGGTGTGGCTGGACATCCACTACAGCCGCTCGGCGGGCGGCATGCTCCAGGTCGCCGTCACGGACGACGGGCACGGCGGCGCCGCGCTGGACAAGGGCACCGGCATGCGGGGCATCGAGCGGCGGCTGGGCGCACTGGACGGCGTCCTCGCGGTGAGCAGCCCGGCGGGCGGGCCGACGATGGTCACCATGGAGATCCCCTGCGAGATCGTCGCGCAAGGCTGAGAACTCCTCGGCCGCGCGCGGCAGGCGGTAGATTCGCAGGCGGTAGATTCTCCGTGATCGCACCCCGGTTCAGCCGCTCGGGTGCCCAGCCGCCGCCCTGATGGAGTTTCCGTGCGCGTTGTCCTGGCAGAAGACCTCTTTCTTTTGAGGGACGGGCTCGTCCGGATGCTGGAGGCGTACGAGTTCGAGATCGCCGCCGCAGTGGACAACGGACCGGAGCTGACCCGTGCGCTGGCGGAGCTGGAGCCCGATGTCGCGGTGGTCGACGTACGGCTGCCGCCTTCCTTCAGCGACGAGGGGCTCCAGTGCGCGCTGACCGCCCGCCGCAACCGGCCGGGGCTGCCGGTGCTGGTGCTCTCCCAGCACGTCGAGCAGCTGTACGCGCGCGAACTGCTGGCCGACGGCAACGGCGGGGTCGGCTACCTGCTCAAGGACCGGGTCTTCGACGTGGAGCAGTTCATCGACGCGGTGCGGCGGGTGGCCTCCGGAGGCACCGCGATGGACCCGCAGGTCATCCAGCAGCTGCTGTCCCGGCGGGCGCAGGACGAGCCGATGGCGCACCTGACCGCGCGGGAGAAGGAGGTGATGGAGCTGATGGCGCAGGGCCGCTCCAACGCCGCGATCGCGGGCCAGCTGTTCATCACGGAACGGGCCGTCGCCAAGCACACCTCCAACATCTTCGGCAAGCTGCGGCTGCCGCCCTCGGACGACGACAACCGCCGGGTGCTGGCGGTGCTGGCCTATCTCGACCGGGGCTGACCCGAACGTCGGCGTCCGTCCGACACCGGCGCGTGGATCAGCGAGCGGCCGGAGGCGGCTTCGTATCCAAGGCGGAGGAGGGAGGCGACGCGGAGCGCCGTCGACCGACGACAACGCCGGAGGCGGAGTCGCCACCGGCCGGGAGGCCGCGCTCTGTCGCGGGTGAGGTCGTCGCGACCTCGCCCGTGGCAGCGCGTGGATCAGCGAGTGGCCGGAGGCGGCTTCGTATCCAAGGCGGAGGAGGGAGGCGACGCGGAGCGTCGTCGACCGACGACAACGCCGGAGGCGGAGTCGCCACCGGCCGGGAGGCCGCGCTCTGTCGCGGGTGAGGTCGTTAGGGTTATCCCCATGACGACCACCCCGACCACCGGTGCACGCCGCAGGATGGGTGTCGAGGAGCGACGGCAGCAGCTGATCGCAGTGGCGCTGGAGCTGTTCAGCCGCCGCTCTCCGGAGGATGTCTCCATCGACGACATCGCGAGCGCCGCCGGGATCTCCCGGCCGCTCGTCTACCACTACTTCCCCGGCAAGCACAGTCTCTACGAGGCGGCGGTGCGGCGGGCGGCCGACGAGCTGGCGTCGCGTTTCTCCGAGCCGCAGGAGGGTCCGCTGAGCGAGCGGCTGCTGCGCGTCATGCACCGCTACTTCGACTTCGTCGCGGAGCACGGCCCCGGCTTCTCCGCCCTGCTGCGCGGTGGTCCCGCGGTCGGTTCCACCCAGGCGAACGCCATGATCGACGACGTGCGGCAGGCCGCGCACACGCAGGTCCTCGCGCACCTTGGCGTCGCGGAGCCGGGGCCGCGGCTGGCGCTGGTCGTGCGCTCCTGGGTCGGGCTGGCCGAGACGACCGCGCTCACCTGGCTGGACGGGCGCAGCGTGCCGCGCGAGGAGCTGGAACTCCAACTCGTGCACGGCTTCCTGGCACTCGCGGCGGTCACCGCCGCGCACGACGAGGAGACGGCCGCGGTCATCCGCGACGTCCTGGCACAGGAGCCAAAGGGCGGTCTGATCGAGCACCTCCTCCAGGACGTCCTGGCGCTCTCCCCCGGCCGTCTGCCGGTCCCCGGCCCGGCGTAGGCCCGGTCCGCCGGTTCTTCACGCACGAGGAGCGGCCCGCACACTCGGCGAGAGCGGGGAAGGAGTGCCCAAACCCCTGGCAGGGGCGCTGCGTTGGCCTCGGAGGCTCTACCATGCTGCATTCCGGATGGGACGCTGAGCGGGGGAAAAATTGTCGCAGGGGGCACAACAGGGCGATGTCGTCGCGGAACGCTACCGGCTTCTCGCACCCCTGGGCACCGGCGGCATGGGCCGCGTGTGGAAGGCGCACGACAGACGGCTCGACACGCATGTGGCGGTCAAGGAGCTGTGGCTGCACCCGGCGACACCGCCCGAGGAGCGGGCCGGGCTGCTGCGGCGCGTCGAGGTCGAGGCGCACAGCGCCGCCAAGCTGCGCGACCATCCGCACGTCGTCACCATCCACGATGTCCTCACCGAGGACGAACGCCCCTGGATCATCATGCAGCTGGTCACCGGCGGCACGCTCCAAGACCGCCTCCGTGCGGGCAGGTTGTCGGTCACCACCACCAGGAAGCTGGGCACCGCCCTGCTGAAGGCGCTGGACGCCGCACATCAGCAGGGCATCGTGCACCGGGACGTCAAACCGGCCAACGTCATGATGACCGAGGACCGGCAGGTACTTCTCACCGACTTCGGGATCGCCGCCCTGGAGACGGGGGCGAGGCTGACCACGGACGGCGCGGTCATCGGCTCGGCGCCCTATCTCGCACCGGAGCGGGCGCGGGGCAAGAAGGGGAAGGCTCCGAGCGACCTGTTCTCGCTGGGGGCGACGCTGTTCGAGGCGATCGAGGGCATTTCGCCGTTCGAGCGGGAGAGCACGGCGGCCTCCCTGCACGCGGTCGGGTACGAAGAGCCCCCGCCGATGCGGCGCGCGGGGTACCTGGAGCCGCTGATCACCGGCCTGCTGGCGAAGGAACCGGGCGACCGCCCGACGGTCGCCGAGGCCCTGCGCATGATCAAGGCACCGCCGAAGGACAGCACGCCGCCGAAGCACAGCAGCACGGCGACGACCCGGCGCACGCCGCCGGTGCGGCCCACTCGCCCGCTGACCCAACCGGTCTCCCCGCAGAAGCCGAAGCCCAAGCCCAAGCCCGCACCCAGGCCCACGCCGAAACCCGCACCGAAGCCCACTCCGAAGCCGACGCCGAAGCCGACGAGCAGCTCCGGCGCGGGCTGGCTCTTCGCGGCCGGTGCCCTGGTGCTGGCCCTCCTGCTCTACGGCCAGCACGAGGGCTTCTCCCGCTACGTCAGCCACTTCCTGCACGGCTCCGTCTCCGCGGCCGGAGTCGGGGACTGCGTCTACTTCGACGTCTGGACCAAGGGGGAGGGCGAGGACGCCGAGACGAAGAGCGAGTGGGTCAAGGTCCCCTGCTGGTCCGCCGCCAGCCAGTACGAGGTGCGCAGCACCTCCGCCGGACCGGCGTCCACGGGCTGCCCGTTCGGCTCGCAGCGGCTCCTGATCCCCGGCCGCTCCCTGTGCGGCGAGGCGAAGTGACCGCTGCACCGCCCGGCGTCCGGGTGCCCGGCACCGGCGTGCTGGGCGGGCCGGGCGGTGGGGAGCGCTGTCATCCGGCGGTCCACCAGACCGTCGTGTCGGCGGGCAGGACGGTGCCGCCGTCGTACGCGCCGCTGGCCAGCAGCACCCGCGCACTCCCGACGCGGAGCCCGGAGGGCAGTTGGGCCGCCGCCGTGCCGGTGTTGGCGGCGCACACGAACGCGCCGCGCCGGAACGCCAGCACCCCCTCGGGCGCGTCCAGCCACTCGACGGCGTCCCCGGCCCCCAGGTCGGGGTGCTCGCGGCGGACGCGCAGCGCCGTGCGGTACAGCTCCAGCGTCGAGTCCGGGTCGCCGGTCTGCGCCTCGACGCTGAGGGCCGCCCACGCGGGCGGCTGCGGCAGCCAGCTGCCGCCCTCCCCGAAGCCGTAGGAGGGTCCCGCCGCCGTCCAGGGAATCGGCACCCGGCAGCCGTCGCGCAGGCCGTCCTGGCCGTCGCTCTTGAAGAACGACGGGTCCTGCCGCACCTCGTCCGGCAGTTCGGTGACCTCGGGCAGGCCCAGTTCCTCGCCCTGGTAGACGTACGCGGAGCCGGGCAGCGCGAGCATCAGCATGGTGGCCGCGCGGGCCCGCTCCAGGCTGCCGCCGAAGCGGGTGAGGTGGCGTACGACGTCGTGGTTGGAGAGCACCCAGGTGGTGGCGGCGCCGACGGGGCGGAGCGAGTCGAGTGTCTCGTCGATGACCGCGCGCAGCTTCTCCGCGTCCCATCCGGCGTTCAGGTAATGGAAGTTGAACGCCTGGTGCAGCTCGTCGGGACGCAGGTAGAGCGCGGTGCGCCGGGCGCTGGGCGTCCACGCTTCGGCGACGCCGATGCGGTCGCCCCCGTACTCCGCCAGGATGGTGCGCCAGGAGCGGTAGATCTCGTGGACGCCGTCCTGGTCGAAGAAGGGCAGCACCTGGTGGCCGAGCAGCCGCAGTTGTTCGCCGTGGCCCATGTCGGGCAGCCCGTCGGCCTTGACCATGCCATGCGCGACGTCGATCCGGAAGCCGTCGACACCCTTGTCCAGCCAGAAGCGCAGCACGGAGCGGAACTCGTCGCGTACCGCCGGGCTGTCCCAGTTGAAGTCCGGCTGCTCGGGGGCGAAGAGGTGCAGGTACCACTCACCGTGGCCGCCGTCCGGGTTCTTGGTGCGGGTCCAGGCGGGGCCGCCGAAGATGGACTCCCAGTCGTTCGGGGGCTCTTCGCCGTTCGCGCCGCGGCCGGACCGGAAGTGGTAGCGCGCACGGGAGGGCGAGCCGGGGCCCTCGCGCAGGGCGCGCCGGAACCACTCGTGCTGGTCGGAGGAGTGGTTCGGGACGAGGTCCACGATGATGCGCAGGCCCAGCTGGTGGGCGTCGCTGATCAGCGCCTCGGCGTCGGCCAGTTCGCCGAACATCGGGTCGATGGCCCGGTAGTCGGCGACGTCGTAGCCGGCGTCCGCCTGCGGGGAGGCGTAGAAGGGGCTCAGCCAGACGGCGTCGACGCCCAGGCCGGCGAGGTAGGGCAGTCGGGTGCGGATGCCCGCGAGGTCGCCCATGCCGTCGGCGTCGCCGTCGGCGAAGGAGCGCGGGTAGACCTGGTAGATGACGGCGTCGCGCCACCATCCGGAGCCGGTACGGACGGAAGGCGTGGCGGATGAGTGCTGGGTCATGTCTTCCCTGGGTCGGGTACGGGAGGCGGGAGGCGGACGCCGCAAGCCGTTGCGGAAGGTACGCGCGCCGCCACCACAGCGGTGCCCCCTGTGCCACGCCGCATGTCTGATCCTTCCTGGATGTACCCCGGCACCTGTGCGGCGGCCGGTTGCCGAGGAACGTAACAGCGCCTGAAAGTTCCCGAAAGGTCTTGCGGCAATCTTTCCGAAACCTTGGGCAGCTGCTTTCACAGCCACCGCAACGGTCCCGCCGCGACTCCTCACCGCCGGCACCGGGTCCCCTACGCGCTGTGCGGTACGCGGCGCGCGGCCGGTACAGTCCGAGGCGTGACCGCACGGCTAGCTGACATCGCAGCCCAGGCGGGGGTGAGCGAGGCGACGGTCAGTCGGGTCCTGAACGGCAAGCCGGGCGTCTCCGCGACCACCCGCGAATCAGTGCTCGCCGCACTCGACGTCCTCGGGTACGAGCGCCCCGTCCGGCTGCGCAGGCGCAGCGAGGGCCTCGTCGGGCTGATCACTCCGGAGCTGGAGAACCCGATCTTCCCCGCGTTCGCGCAGGTCATCTCGCAGGGCCTGACCCGCCAGGGCTACACGCCGGTGCTGGCCACCCAGACCCCCGGCGGCTCCACCGAGGACGAACTGACCGAGATGCTGGTGGACCGCGGCGTCGCCGGGATCATCTTCGTCTCCGGCCTGCACGCCGACACCACCGCGGACACGCAGCGCTACGACCGACTACGCGCGCAGGGTGTCCCGTTCGTGCTGATCAACGGCTTCTCCCCGAAGGTGCGCGCCCCCTTCATCTCACCCGACGACCGGGCGGCGATGCGGCTGGCCGTGACGCACCTCGTCTCGCTCGGCCACCGCCGGATCGGCCTGGCGCTGGGACCGGAGCGGTTCGTGCCCGTCCAGCGCAAGACGGACGGCTTCCTCCAGGCCGTGCAGGAGCGGCTCGGCGTGCCCGAGGCGGACACGCGGCGACTGATCCAGCACTCGCTGTACACCCTGGAGGGCGGCCAGGCCGCCGCCTCCGCGCTGCTCGAACTGGGCTGTACGGCACTGGTGTGCGCCAGCGACATGATGGCCCTCGGCGCCGTCCGCGCGGCCCGCCGGCGGGGGCTGGCCGTCCCCTCGGACGTCTCGGTGGTCGGCTTCGACGACTCCCCGCTGATCGCCTTCACCGACCCACCGCTGTCCACGATCCGGCAGCCGGTCACGGCGATGGGACAGGCCGCCGTACGCGCGCTGCTGGAGGAGATCGGAGGTACGCCGGCCCCGCACAGCGAGTTCGTCTTCCTGCCCGAACTGGTCGTTCGCGGTTCAACTGCCTCTGCACCGCCGCTCTGAGCGGGCCGAGGGTCTCTGCCTGCACCGCAGGCAGGAGGCGGGCGGACGAAGACCAGACCAGAGGATGATCGGTGGGCCGCCGAAGTCTGGCAGACTGTTGCCCCATGGGGGCACCGACTGCGAGGACGAAGACCACTCGCCGGTCGGCCGCCGCGACCACCCTGCAGGAGACTCGCGAGGCCGACCCGGCGGAGAAGCGCACGCATACACTCGTCGCCCGGTGGAGAGCCCCCCGCAGACCCCGCCTCTGGTTCGAGATCGCCCTGATCGCCGTGAGCTACTGGGTCTACTCCATGATCCGGAACGCCGTGCCCGAGCAGCGCGACTCCGCACTGCGCAACGCCGACTGGATCTGGGACACCCAGCAGAAGCTCGGCCTCGCCTTCGAGGAGTCGCTCAACCACTCGGTCAACGGCGTCACCTGGCTCATCATCTCGGCGAACTACTACTACGCCACGCTCCACTTCGTCGTCACCATAGGTGTGCTCGTCTGGCTTTACCGCTGGCAACCGGGCCGTTACGCGGCGACCCGGCTGGTGATCTTCGCGACCACCGCCACCGCGCTGCTGGGCTACTACCTCTACCCGCTCGCCCCGCCCCGGCTGATGGGCGGCGAGAACTTCATCGACACCGTGCAGGTGCACGGGACCTGGGGCTCGATGGCGTCGGGCAACCTGGCCGACATGTCCAACCAGTACGCGGCCATGCCCTCCATGCACATCGGCTGGTCGGTGTGGTGCGGCATCACCATAGCGACGCTGGCCCGGCCGCTGTGGGTGAAACTGCTCGGCGCGCTCTACCCGGTGGCGACGCTGTTCGTGATCGTGGTGACCGCCAACCACTTCTGGCTGGACGCCGTCGGCGGCCTGATCTGCCTCGCCTTCGGCTTCGGAGTGTCGCGGGTGTGCTACGGACGGATGGCGCACAAGATGCCGCGCCAGGTGACGCTGCGCAAAGCCGCGTAGGCCGCGTGAGCCGCGCACGCCGGACTGGTCGCGCACGCCGCGGCTGCCCGCGCGCGGCTCACGCCCCGTAGAAGAGCCGCTCCATCACGGCGCGCGCACGCCGGGTGGTGCGGCGGTAGTCGTCCAGCATCTCCCCCACCCCGCCGCCCTCCCCCTCCGGACGCCCCTCCCCCGGCTCCTCGGCGCCCCGGTACCCGAGGTAGCGCCCGACCGCCGCCAGCTCGCGCGGCGCGGAGGGGAAGGTGTCCGAGGGGCGGCCCCGTACGAGCATCGCCGCGTTGCGCACCCGGGTGGCCAGCAGCCACGCCTCGTCCAGGGTGCGGGCGTCGTCGGCCGCCAGCAGGCCGGCCTCCCGTGCGGCGGCCAGCGCCTCGCGGGTGCGTACGGTGCGCAGGGCCGGTACGGTGCCCGCGTGCCGCAGCTGGATCAGCTGCACCGTCCACTCGACGTCCGAGAGCCCGCCCCGGCCGAGCTTGGCGTGGGTGGTGGGATCGGCGCCGCGCGGCATCCGCTCGGTCTCCATCCGGGCCTTGAGCCGCCGGATCTCGCGCACGGCGTCCTCGCCGGGGCCGTCGGCCGGGTAGCGCAGCGGGTCGATCAGCTCCAGGAAGCGCGTGCCCAGGTCCTCGTCGCCCGCGACCGGCCAGGCGCGCAGCAGCGCCTGGCTCTCCCACACCTGCGACCAGCGCCGGTAGTACGCCGCGTAGGAGGCCAGCGAGCGCACCAGCGGCCCGGACTTGCCCTCGGGGCGAAGGTCGGTGTCGATCAGCAGCGGCGGGTCGGAGGTGGGCAGCTGGAGCAGCCGCCGCATCTCGTTGGCCACCGCGAAGGCGGCCTTGGCCGCCTCTGCATCGCTCACGCCCTGGCGCGGCTCGTGCACGAACAGCACGTCCGCGTCCGAGCCGTAGCCCAGCTCGTGGCCGCCGAACCGGCCCATGCCGATCACGGTGAAGCGGGTGGGCAGCTCGTCGCCCCAGCTGGCCCGCACGGCGGCGCGCAGCGCGCCCGCCAAGGTGGCGGCGTTGATGTCGCTCAGGGCGCCGCCGACCCGGTCCACGCTGGGCGCCGGGTCCTCCGGCACGGGCGTGTCCTCGGTGCCGTACGCCTGGATGACGTCGGCCGCGGCCGTACGGAACAGCTCGCGCCGCCGTACGCCGCGCGCCGCCGCGACCGCCGCCTCCGGGCCGTCCGCGCGGCCGACGGCGGAGAGGATCTCCTGGGTGAGCGCGAGCCGCCCGCGCGGCACCAGATCGTGCGCGGAGCCCAGCAGCGCGACGGCCTCGGGGGCCCGTAGCAGCAGGTCGGGGGCGAGCCGCCCGGCGGACAGCACCCGGGCGAGGTTCTCCGCCGCGACGCCCTCGTCACGCAGCAGCCGCAGGTACCAGGGGGTCTTGCCGAGCGCGTCGGAGACCTTGCGGAAGCCCAGGAGCCCGGCGTCCGGATCGGCCGAGTCCGCGAACCAGCCCAGCAGCACCGGCAGCAGCGTGCGCTGGATGGCCGCCTTGCGGCTGACCCCGCTGGCCAGCGCCTCCAGGTGCCGCAGCGCGGCGGCCGGATCGGCATAGCCCAGCGCCTCCAGGCGCTGCTGCGCGGCGCGGGGGGAGAGCCGGTTCTCGCCGGGGGCGAGCTGCGCGACGGCGTCCAGCAGCGGGCGGTAGAACAGCTTCTCGTGCAGCCGCCGCACCGAGGTGGCGTGCCGCTTCCAGGCCCGGTTCAACTCGCTGACGGGCTCCACCCGGAAACCGAGCGAGCGCGCCAGCCGCCGCTGGTCGCCGGTGTCCTCGGGCATCAGGTGGGTACGGCGCAGCCGGTAGAGCTGGATGCGGTGCTCCATGGTGCGCAGGAAGCGGTACGAGGCGTCCAGCGCGGCGGCGTCCTGCCGGCCGACGTAGCCGCCGGCGGCGAGCGCGGCGAGGGCGGCCAGCGTGGTCGGGCTGCGCAGCGTGGCGTCGGTGCGGCCGTGCACCAGTTGCAGCAGCTGGACGGCGAACTCGACGTCGCGCAGCCCGCCTGGCCCCAGCTTCAGCTCGCGCTCGACGTGGGCGGCGGGGATGTTCTCCACCACCCGGCGGCGCATCCGCTGCACGTCGGGGACGAAGTTCTCCCGCTCGGAGACCTGCCACACCAGCGGGCCGACCGCGTCCAGGTACGCCTGGCCCAGCGCCAGGTCCCCGGCCACCGGGCGGGCCTTCAGCAGCGCCTGGAACTCCCAGGTCTTCGCCCACCGCTGGTAGTAGGCGAGATGGCTGCTGAGGGTGCGCACCAGCGGGCCGTTGCGGCCCTCCGGGCGGAGGTTGGCGTCCACCGGCCAGATGGTGCCCTCGGCCGTGGTGTCGGAGCAGATCCGCATCATGCGGGAGGCGAGCCGGGTGGCGGCGCGTACCGCCTCGGCCTCGTCGGCGCCGCCGCCGGTGCCGCCCGTGCCGTCCGTACCGCTCGCGGCCTGCTGCGAGGGCTCGCCGACGAAGATCACGTCGACGTCGGAGACGTAGTTGAGTTCGTGGCCCCCGCACTTGCCCATGGCGACGACCGCCAGCCGGCAGGCGGCGGCGTCGGCCGGCTCCTCGGCCTGGGCCAGCGCGAGGGCGGCGCGCAGCGTGGCGGTGGCCAGGTCCGCCAACTCGGCGGCCGTCTCGGCCAGTTCGGTCGTACCGCAGACGTCGCGGGCGGCGATGGAGAGCAGGCAGCGCCGGTAGCCGACCCGCAGGCCGTCCGGGTCGGCGACCTCCGCGAAGGCGGCCTCGAACTCCTGGACGCCCGGGTGGAGATCGGCGGACTCGTAGGTGGCCAGCGCCCGCCAGTCGGCGGGGTGGCGGGCGAGGTGGTCGGCGAGCGCCTCGGAGGCACCGAGCACGCCCAGCAGCCGGTCGCGCAGCGGCTTGGCGCCGCGCAGGGTGTCCAGCAGCAGCTGGGCCTCGCTCCGCCCAGCCTCGCCGCCCCCCTCGGTGGCCGCGCCGGGCATCTCGGGGCCCATCGCGAGCGCCTCGACCAGCCGGACGAGCCCGAACAGCGCCAGGTCCGGGTCGGCGGTCGCGGCCAGCGCGTCGAGGAAGAGGGTGTCCTCGCGTACGGGCTCCAGCTCGTACATGTCGAGCAGCGCTCCGGCGGCGGCCGGGTCGGTGAACCCGCGCCGCAGCAACTGCCCGAACCTGCTGTCCCGTCGACCGCCCGCCGCCGCCACGGCTACAGCACCGGGAGGGACTTGCGCAGTTCGAAGGCGGTGACCTCGCTGCGGTACTCCTCCCACTCCTGCTTCTTGTTGCGCAGGAAGAAGTCGAAGACGTGCTCGCCGAGCGTCTCGGCGACCAGTTCGCTGCGCTCCATCAGCGAGATGGCCTCGCCGAGGTTCTGCGGCAGCGGCTCGATGCCCATCGCCCGCCGCTCGGAGTCGGAGAGCGCCCAGACGTCGTCGTCGGCCCCGGCCGGCAGCTCGTACCCCTGCTCGATGCCCTTGAGCCCGGCGGCCAGCAGTACGGCGTAGGAGAGGTACGGGTTGGCGCCGGAGTCCAGGGAGCGGACCTCGACGCGGGTGGAGCCGGTCTTGCCGGGCTTGTACATGGGCACCCGGATCAGGGCCGAGCGGTTGTTGTGGCCCCAGCAGATGTACGAGGGGGACTCGCCGCCCTCGCCCGCGGTGCGCTGGGAGCCGCCCCAGATCCGCTTGTAGGAGTTGACCCACTGGTTGGTGACCGCGGAGATCTCGCCCGCGTAGCGCAGCAGTCCGGCGATGAAGGAGCGGCCGACCTTGGAGAGCTGGTACTCGGCGCCCGACTCGTTGAAGGCGTTGCGGTCGCCCTCGAAGAGCGAGAGGTGGGTGTGCATGCCGGAGCCGGGGTACTCCGAGAACGGCTTGGGCATGAAGGTGGCCTGCACCCCCTGCTCCAGCGCGACCTGCTTCATCACCAGCCGGAAGGTCATGATGTTGTCGGCGGTCGAGAGCGCGTCCGCGTACCGCAGGTCGATCTCCTGCTGGCCGGGCGCGCCCTCGTGGTGCGAGAACTCCACCGAGATGCCCATCGACTCCAGCATGGTGATCGCCTGCCGCCGGAAGTCCTGGCCGACGTGCTGCGGGGTGTGGTCGAAGTAGCCCGAGGAGTCGGCCGGGGTGGGACGGCTGCCGTCGACGGGCTTGTCCTTGAGCAGGAAGAACTCGATCTCGGGATGGGTGTAGAAGGTGAAGCCCAGGTCCGAGGTGCGCGCGAGGGTGCGCTTGAGGACGTAGCGCGGGTCCGCGTACGAGGGGGAGCCGTCCGGCATCAGGATGTCGCAGAACATCCGGGCGGTGCCGGGGCCCTCGGCCCGCCAGGGCAGGATCTGGAAGGTGCTGGGATCGGGCTTGGCGATCATGTCCGACTCGTACACGCGGGCGAAGCCCTCGATGGCGGAGCCGTCGAAGCCGATACCCTCGTCGAACGCCTGCTCAAGCTCGGCGGGGGCGACGGCGACGGATTTCAGGAAGCCGAGGACGTCGGTGAACCAGAGCCGGACGAACCGGATGTCGCGCTCCTCCAGTGTGCGGAGCACGAATTCCTGCTGCTTATCCATTCTCACCCATCCTCGCTGGTCGAGCGGTGCCCCGGGATGCCACGGCGTACCGAGGGCGCACCGGGGCACGTCGAGGTACACGAGCATCACACCACACGTTTTCGAACGCGTTGCGCGCCCGGGGCCCGTACGGGTCACGGGAGGCGGCGGCGGGCGGGCGGGGCGCCCCGATCCCGGCTGTTCTCAGAGCTTCCCGGCGCCCTTCAGCGCGGCGGCGAGCCGCTCGACGACGGGGGCGTACCCCCGGTAGCTGCACCTCTCCTCCATGGCCCATGAGGTGGTCTGCCCAGCTTCGGCCGCGGGCAGCCCGGCGCGGACGGGCTTCTTGCCCGGCTGGAGCAGCACGTTCAGCGAGGCCATCCGCTGTGTCACCCCTGACATGATCCAGATCGCCGACCGCCGGCAACTGCTCCGCAGTCTCACCCGAGCGGTCGAACGCACTGCCGCTCCTGGCTTTGCCTCCGGGAGGTCCACGAGCAGAGTTTTCGGGAAGCAGGATCTCGGTGCGCCGATACGTGGCGACCCTGCGGGCCGGTACACCATCGTGCAGCCGCCGGTCTGCCCGTCAGGTGTGTGGCGGGAGTGCGGTTTTGTTGCGTTCCATCCTGGCGAGTAGTCGTCGCACGGGTGCGGTGCCGGGTTCGGCGAGGACGGTGTGCGGGCGTGTGACCTCCACGCTGAACGCTCGGTGGGCTCTGGCGATGTCATCCGGCCGGGCCGGGAAGGGGCTTTGCGGACAGATCCGGAGGAGTGTCGGGGCGACGCCCGCTTCCTGGTAGGCGGCGAGCTTGTGGTGGCCGTCGAGCAGGTAGCCGATCTCGCTGTCGGGCGTGGGGGCAAGGACGACAATTGCAGGCCTGGCCCGTTTGCGTTGGATGCGGGTGCGGTACCGGCGCACGGTTTCCGTGTCTTCCGGCGGCCATGAGTCGGTGGGGACAACCACGGTCTGGTCTTCCTCGTACCAGTGGGCCGTGTGCTCGACGACGAGGATCGGTCGGTGGGGCACGTACGCGGACAACGTGTGGTGTCCGGGCCGCAGCAGACTGAGGAGGGGGCGTAGCCGGTCGAGGGCGTCGTGTGGCGTGGTGCGGGCTGCAGCGAGGTCAAGGCCTGGGTCGGCCAGCCATCCCACGAGGGACTTGACCTCGGCCGATCCGCACACCTGCCGACCTGCACGGGCGGCGAGCAGGTCGACGCTGCCCCAGCTGTCGTCGCCGCAGACCGCAACGGCATCACCCATCAACAACAGCATGTGGGCTTCGGCATCGCCCACCACTTCGACGACTGAGTGTCCGTCGAGCAGCTCGAAGCAGGCGACTTCAGAACCGAGTTGCGACATGGCCCCAGCCTCGCACCCTGCTGCCGACCGCACCCACGACCGACGGCCCCGGGGCGGCGCTCCGCGGAGACTCGCACGACAGAGACCCTCACCAAATCGAGGTCACAGCCTTGAAGTAGTGCAGGTCGGCGTAAGAATCGGGGACGGCGATGTACCTCTGCTCCCGTCGCCGGTCATCGCGAGGACCTTCAGGCCGCGCCCGGCCTTCGTGGCCTCGCGCAGCATCCGCTCCGCCGCGCGGAAGCGGGCCTTGGCCTCGGTGGCCTTCCTGACCTCCGGGCAGGTTCCTCGTACCGCTTCAGCGGATCGGGGAGCGGGGTGCGCGCGACGCGGATGTCCAGGGTGGGTTGGGCTTCCCGCCGACGGGCCGCCGGTCCTCACTGAGCTGCACGCCCCCGTCGTCCGTGCACCTCCAGGCGCCGGAGCCACCCTCGGCGCTCTCGCCGCCGCAGGCCGCGGCGCACGGGCACGCCGACCGCGACCCGGAAGGTGTCCGGACCGCGGTCGGTGTCGCGCTCAGAGGTGCCGGTTACTCGACGAGGTTGAGCAGCAGGTTCGGCGAACCCGCGCCCGGGCTGCCCACCACGTCGGGCGAGGCGCCCTCGGTGAGGGCCGCGGAGACCTGCTCCGGCGTGGCGTCCGGGTTGCCCGCCAGGTAGACGGCGGCGGCGCCCGCCACGTGGGGCGAGGCCATGGACGTACCGGAGATGGTGCTCGTGCCGTCGTCGCTGTCGTTCCAGCCCGCGGTGATGTTCACACCAGGGGCGAAGACGTCGAGCGACTCGCCGTAGTTGGAGAAGTCGGCCATGGCGTCCGTCTGGTCGGTGGCGCCGACCGTGATGGCCTCCTGGACGCGGGCGGGCGAGAACTCGCTCGCGTCGGCTCCCGAATTACCGGCCGCCACCGCGTAGGTGACACCGGAGGAGATCGAGTTGCGCACGGCCTCGTCGAGGGCCTCGTCCACGCCGCCGCCCAGCGACATGTTCGCGACCGAGGGGCTCTTGGCGTTCTCGGTCACCCAGTCGATGCCCGCGACGACCTGCTCGGTGGTGCCCGAGCCCTCGTCGTTGAGCACCCGCACGCCGACCACGTCGGCCTTCTTGGCGACGCCGTACTGCTCACCCGCGACGGTGGTGGCGACGTGGGTGCCGTGGCCGTTGCCGTCCTGGGCCTCGTCGTCACCGTCGATGGCGTCGTAGCCGTCGGTGGCCCGGCCGCCGAAGTCCGAGTGCGACTTGCGGACGCCGGTGTCGATGACGTACGCCGTCACGCCCTCCCCCGCGCTGTCGGGGTAGGTGTAGCTGTCGTCGAGCGGCAGCTCCGGCTGGTCGATCCGGTCGAGTCCCCAGCTGGGCGGGTTGGTCTGCTCGGCGGAGATCGTGTGCTTCTGGTTGGCGTACACCTTTTCGACCGCCGGGTCGGCGGCCAGCTCGCGCGCCTCCTGGGCGGACATGGAAGCGGAGTAGCCGTTCAGCGCGTGGGTGTAGGTCCTGCGCACCTCACCGCCGTGCTCGGCGATGACCGACTTGCCCTGAGCGGTGTCCGCCTTGAAGGTGGACTTCTTCAGGGTCACGATGTAGCTGCCCTTGACGGCGTTCTCGGACGAGGCGCCGACCACCGTCCCTTCCGGCGGCGACGCGTTCGCCGGGAAGGCGGCGACCGTGCCGATCGCGGCTGCGGCGACCGCGGCCGAGATGCCGACGGCGAGCTTCCTGCGCATAACTGCCATATCGAGAATTCCTTCTCCTGTGGGGGGTGCGCTGTGGGGGCGCATGACAAGCAGCCAATCGCATTGACGCGGCCCGGACAAGGGGCCCTCCAAGAGGTGCATTACGGAATTCGGGTGGCAATAGGGGGCGAGTCACCCACTCCCCGCCGACCGGTCTAGGCCACTGGGCCGGAACCCGCCCCACCAGCACCGGGCAGCCGGTCCCCGCGGCCGTCGCCGCCCGGGATGATCCACCCCTCACGCGCCGCGCGCAGGCCGAGCTGGAAGCGGGTGGTGGCGCCCAGACGGCTCATCAGGGCGCGCAGCCGCCGTTGGAAGGTGCGATGACTGATCCCCAGCTGACGTGCCATCACCTGGTCCGTCAGCCCCGTGGTGAGCAGCGCCAGCAGCCGCGCGTCGTCCCCGCCGGGGCCGTCCGGCGAGTGTCCCGCACCCTCGGCCAGGTAGTCGCTGAGCGGCAGCGCTCCGGCCCACAGGACCTCGAAGAACTCGCACAGCGCCTCCAGCAGCCCCGAGGGGTGGACCAGGACACCGCTGACCATCTCGTCCGGCGCGGCACGCAGCGGTATCAGGCCGAGCCGGTCGTCCGCGATCATCATCTTGGTCGGCGTGCCCGCCATCACCCGAGCCTCCTCGCCCAGTTCGACGCACGCCTCGATGTCGGTGTCCAGCCGGTGGTAGGCGGCCAGACCGTCCGTGTCGTAGATGACCCGGTAGCCGACACCGCGCCGCATCGTCTGGGCCTGGAGCGGCATCATCCCCGTCTTCGGGTCCTGGCGGTCGGGGCCGCTGTTGGCGTACGGCGGACGGTCGATGCCGCGGATCTGGCGGCGCGCGCTGCGCTGGAGCTGGTCGACCCCCTGGATGACCGCCGCCCGGCCGGTGATGATCTCCACCAGGTCCATGGCGTCCCGGGCCTCCCCGCCGGCCCGGAACCGCGCGGCCAGCAGCTGCACATGGCGGCGCGCCTGCCGCAACTGCGCCTCACGGGCGGTCAGCAGCGCATCGAAGGCGACCTCCGGGGACACCGGCAGGTAGCGGTCGGGGGCTCCGCGCCCGCCCGGGGTGCGCTCGACCAGACCCATCCGTTCCAGTGACGCCAGGCTGGCCCGCACGAGGGTGGCGGCCAGACCGAGGGAGTCGCGGAGCTGGGGAACGGTGAGGGCGCCGTCGACCAGCGCCTCGTACGTCTGCTGCTGCACGGGGTCGAGATCGAGAGCCTCCAGCATCCGAGCATCATCCGCGCGGTGGCCACTTGACGTCAATGTCGTAACCCCGCCACACGCCGCGGCTGGTGGCCGTGCTCACACCCGCCGCACCGCACATCGCGTCAGGAAGACGATTAGAGTGGGCCCGTGCCTCAACTACGTCTCGCCCTGAATCAGATCGACTCCACCGTCGGGGACCTCGCCGGCAACGCCGAGTCCGTCCTGCACTGGACGCGGCACTCCGTCGAGCAGGGGGCGCACCTCGTCGCCTTCCCCGAGATGATGCTCACCGGCTACCCGGTGGAGGACCTGGCGCTGCGCGCGTCCTTCGTGGAGGCCAGCCGCAGCGCGCTGCGCACGCTGGCGCGGCGGCTGGCGGCGGAGGGCCTCGGCACGGTGCCGGTGATCGTCGGCTACCTGGACCGTGCCGAGCACGCGCGGGAGCGCTACGGCCAGCCGGCCGGCGCTCCGCAGAACGCCGCGGCGGTGCTGCACCAGGGCGAGGTGGTGCTGACCTTCGCCAAGCACCACCTGCCCAACTACGGCGTCTTCGACGAGTTCCGCTACTTCGTGCCCGGCGACACGCTGCCGGTGGTCCGGGTGCACGGCGTCGACGTGGCCCTCGCCATCTGCGAGGACCTGTGGCAGGACGGCGGCCGGGTCCCCGCCACCCGTGCGGCGGGGGCGGGCCTGCTCGTCTCGGTCAACGCCTCCCCCTACGAGCGCGACAAGGACGACACCCGGCTCGAACTGGTGCGCAAGCGCGCCCAGGAGGCGGGCTGCACCACGGCGTACCTCGCGATGATCGGCGGCCAGGACGAACTGGTCTTCGACGGCGACTCGATCGTGGTCGACCGGGACGGCACGGTGATCGCACGGGCGCCGCAGTTCGAGGAGGGCTGCGTCGTGCTCGACCTGGACCTGCCCGCCGCCGGACCGGTGCCCTCCGGCACGGTGGACGACGGGCTGCGCATCGCGCACGTCACCCTCTCCGCCGAACCGCTGGCGGCGTACGAGCCGGAGGTCACCGGGAGCGAGGCGCCCCGGCTGGACGACGACGAGGAGGTCTACACCGCGCTGGTGGTGGGGCTGCGCGCCTATGCCGCCAAGAACGGCTTCCGCTCCGCACTGATCGCCCTCTCCGGCGGCATCGACTCTGCGCTGGTCGCCGCCCTGGCCTGCGACGCGCTGGGCGCGGAGAACGTACACGGCGTCTCGCTGCCCTCCCGCTACTCCTCGGAGCACTCGCGTGAGGACGCCGCCGAGCTGGCCCGGCGTACGGGGCTCCACTTCCGCACGGTGCCGATCGGCCCGATGTTCGACGCCTACATGGACGCCCTGGCCCTGACCGGGCTGGCCGAGGAGAACCTCCAGGCCCGGCTGCGCGGCACGCTCCTGATGGCGCTCTCCAACCAGGAGCGGCACATGGTGCTGGCACCGGGCAACAAGTCGGAGCTGGCCTGCGGCTACTCCACCCTCTACGGCGACTCGGTCGGCGCCTACGGGCCGATCAAGGACGTCTACAAGACGACCGTCTTCCGGCTGGCCCGCTGGCGGAACGCGGCCGCCGCCGAGCGCGGCCACACGCCCCCCATCCCGGAGAACTCGATCTCCAAGCCGCCCAGCGCCGAGCTGCGGCCCGGCCAGCTCGACTCCGACTCGCTGCCCGACTACGACGTGCTCGACCGGGTCCTCGAGCTGTACGTCGACCGGGACCGGGGCCGCGACGAGATCATCGCGCTCGGCTTCGACCCCGGCCTGGTCACCCGGGTGCTGGGGCTGACGGACACCGCCGAGTACAAGCGGCGCCAGTATCCGCCGGGCACCAAGATCTCGGCGAAGGGCTTCGGCAAGGACCGGCGGCTCCCGATCACCAACCGCTGGCGGGAGACGAGCTGACCCGCGCGGATGTGCGCGTTCTGTCACAGCCCGACGTGATCGGTGGGGAGGCGGGAACCCGGCGGCACGCGCCGTTCGTCCTGTTCTCCGTACGGCCTGGGATGATCTAGACGAGTGATTGCGAAGTGGCGTCGTCCGCCCCTTTGGGGCGGGTGGGGCGGTGTCAGGTGCGTGCGGTCGCATAGGCGGCCGGAAGCCACTTGTAGCGGACTGCCTGGGCTTTCGGCCAACGCAGCGAACGCGTGTGCCAGGGCGGCTCGCGGGGTGGACCGTGCCCGGCGCGGCACCGGCGGCGGAATCGGCGGCCGGCAGGCGCGGGCTCGGACCACGCGGACCGTCCCGCGCCTGCGGAGCGGCAACGGCACGTGAATGAGGACGGCGCGGATGGCACGGGTGTTCATGGCGGAGACCGGCGAGACCGGGCGGGCCGGTGACGGCGAGCGGTCCCGGGGCCGCGGCCCGGCCCGCTTGCTGCGGCGGGCGTTCGGCGGCTGGGGCGGCGCCGGGATGTGGCGGCGCGGCTGGGTGACGGCGGTCCTCGCCGCCCTGCTGGGGCTGGCCCTGATCCTGCACTCGAAGGTCCCCAACACCATCGGCAACCTCGGCTCGCTCTGGGAGACCTTCCTGCCCTGGGGCGGGGTGTTCATCCCGGTCCTGCTGGTGGTCGCGCTCATCCGCCGCTCGGTCAGCGCCCTGGCCGCGCTGCTGGTGCCCCTGATCGCCTGGCTCAACCTCTTCGGCGGCCTGCTGACCGACCGCGGCGGCGCCGACGGCGACTTCACCGTCGTCACCCACAACGTCAACGCCGGGAACCCGGACCCGGCGGGCACCGCCCGCCAGCTCAAGGGCTCGGGCGCGGACGTCATCGCGCTGGAGGAGATCGCGGGCCGCCAGATCGCGGTGTACCGCAAAGAGCTGGCGGACGCCTACCCGTACCACGACGTGCAGGGCACCGTCGGGGTCTGGAGCACCCACCCCCTGCGGGACTCCGAGCCGGTGGACATCGGCATGGGGTGGGAGCGGGCCCTGCGGACGACGGTGATGGCGCCGCAGGGCGAGGTCGCCGTCTACGTGGCGCACCTGCCGTCGGTGCGGGTGCAGTTCCGCGCCGGGTTCACGGCGGAGCGGCGGGACGTCAGCGCGCAGATGCTGGGCAAACGGATCGCGGACGACCGGATCGGCCGGGTGGTGCTCCTGGGCGACCTCAACGGCACGATGAACGACCGCGCGCTGGCGCCCATCACCTCCCAGCTGCGCTCGACACAGGGCGCGAGCGGCCAGGGCATGGGCTTCAGCTGGCCCGCCTCCTTCCCGATGGCACGGATCGACCAGATCATGGTGAAGGGGATGGAGCCCGCGTCGTCCTGGACCATGGACGCGACAGGCAGCGACCACCTGCCGGTGGCGGCCTCGGTGGACTTCCCGCGCTGAGAGCGGGCCGGGTGATCCGGGACCGACTGCGGTGTCACCCTGCGGCCAGGGATGACGCCGCAGCGTACCGCTCCCGTACCGCCCGGCCGATGCCCCTTCCCCCCACCGCGTCGGGCGTGCCAGCATGGACGGGAGATCCGGGGACGCCGTGCGGGCGCCTCGAGACGCCGACTTTCAGGAGCATGTGCCATGACGCCTGCCCAGAACCCTCAGCCGGACCAGACCCCCCAGCCCGACCGGAACGCCCAGCCCGACCGGAAGACCCCGCCCGGCGACCAGGGCTCCGTCAAGACGCTCTACGGAGGTGCCCGCAACCGCCGGGTCACCATCCGTGACCTCGCCGCCGCCAAGGAGCGCGGCGAGAAGTGGCCGATGCTCACGGCCTACGACGCGATGACCGCGTCCGTCTTCGACGAGTCCGGCATCCCCGTGCTGCTCGTCGGCGACTCGATGGGCAACTGCCACCTGGGCTACGAGACGACCGTGCCGGTCACGATGGACGAGGTCGCCATCCTCTCGGCCGCCGTCGTGCGGGGCACCAAGCGGTCCCTGGTCGTCGCCGACCTGCCGTTCGGCTCCTACCAGGAGGGTCCGGCGCAGGCGCTGCGGCACGCGACGCGGCTGGTCAAGGAGTCGGGGGTGGGCGCGGTCAAGCTGGAGGGCGGCGAGCGGTCGCTGGCTCAGACGGAGCTGCTGGCCTCGGCCGGGATACCGGTGATGTCGCACCTCGGGCTCACCCCGCAGTCCGTGAACACGATGGGCTACCGCGTGCAGGGGCGCGGCGAGAAGGACGCGCACGACCTGCTGCGGGACGCGAAGGCGGCACAGGAGGCGGGCGCGTTCGCCGTCGTGCTGGAGATGGTGCCCGCCGGGGTGGGCGCCGAGGTGACCCGCTCGCTCCAGATCCCCACCGTCGGCATCGGCGCCGGACCGGACTGCGACGCGCAGGTGCTGGTCTGGACGGACATGGCCGGGCTGACGCCGGGCAGGCTGCCCCGGTTCACCAAGCAGTACGCACAGCTGCGGGAGACCCTGGGCGGGGCGGCGAAGGCGTTCGCCGACGACGTGACCGGCGGCGCGTTCCCCAGCGAGGAGCACAGCTTCGCCTGAGCCCGCGCCGCCTCGGGCGGCCTCCGACGCCTTCCCGACAGCCCGGCTACGCCCCCGTGTAGGCGGGCTGTCGGCCGTTTGTCGGTGGCGCCTGGCATCTTTGTTCCCATGACGCGACAGAACACCACCGGCCACGGCACGAACGCCGTCGAAGTCCGCGGCCTGGTGAAGCATTTCGGGGACACCAAAGCAGTGGACGGCATCGACCTGGACGTGCGCGAGGGCACGGTCATGGGTGTGCTCGGGCCGAACGGCGCGGGTAAGACGACCCTCGTCCGCATCCTCTCCACCCTGCTCACGCCGGATCGCGGCCACGCGACGGTGGCGGGTTACGACGTGGTGCGCCAGCCCCGTCAGCTGCGCCGGACGATCGGCCTGACCGGGCAGTACGCCTCGGTCGACGAGAAGCTCGCGGGCTTCGAGAACCTCTACATGATCGGGCGGCTGCTCGACCTGTCCCGGCTGGACGCCCGCAAGCGCGCGGACGAGATGCTGGAGCGCTTCTCGCTGACCGACGCGGCGAAGAAGCCGGTCATGCAGTACTCGGGCGGCATGCGGCGGCGCCTGGACCTGGCCGCCTCCCTGATCGGCCACCCCAAGGTGCTCTACCTGGACGAGCCGACCACCGGCCTGGACCCGCGCACCCGCAACGAGGTGTGGGAAGAGGTCAAGCGCATCGTCGCCGAGGGCAACACCGTGCTGCTCACCACCCAGTACATGGAGGAGGCGGAGCAGCTGGCGACCGAGCTGACTGTGGTCGACCAGGGCAAGGTCATCGCCGAGGGCCGGGTGCCCGAGCTGAAGGCCAAGGTCGGCGGCCGGACGCTGGAGATCCGCCCGGCCGAGCCCGGCGAGCTGAACCGCATGGTCGGCGCCCTGGCCCAGGCGGGCCTGGACGGCGTCTCCGGCGCGACGGCCGACGAGGAGCACGGCGTCGTGACCGTCCCGATCATCAGCGATGAGCAGCTGACCGCCGTGGTGGGCCTGCTGGGTGAGCGCGGTTTCGCGATCTCCGACATCGCCACCCACCTGCCCAGCCTGGATGAGGTGTTCCTGGCCATCACCGGCCAGAAGGCCACCCACCAGGACGAGGAGACCGAACTCAAGGAGGTAGCGGCGTGACCACCGCCACCGTTTCATCGAAGGAGCCCGCCAAGGAGCCCGCGAAGGGGCCCTCGCCGGACGCTTCGCCGCAGTCGTCCGCGCAGGTCACGGACGAGGGCCGCATCGGTCTCCGCGCCAACCTGCGCCACATCGGCGCGCTGGTGCGCCGCAACGCGCTCCAGATCAAGCAGGACCCCGAGTCGATGATGGACGCATTGCTGATGCCCATCATCTTCACGCTGCTGTTCGTGTACGTCTTCGGCGGCGCCATCGCCGGCGGCGCCGGCGGCGGCAACCGCGACCAGTACACGAACTACCTGCTGCCCGGCATGATGGCCATGATGGGGATGAACATCGCGATGGCGGTGGGCACCGGCATCAACGAGGACTTCCGCAAGGGCGTGATGGACCGCTTCCGGTCCATGCCGATAGCCAGGTCCTCGGTGCTGGTCGCCAAGGTCATCGTGGAGATCGGCCGGATGCTGATCGCCATCGTGGTGCTCCTGACGGTCGGCTTCCTGGTCGGTCTGGACATCGAAGGCCGCTGGGTCGAGATGCTCGCCGCGATCGGGCTGACCGCGGTGTTCGGCGCCTCGCTGGTGTGGATCTTCATGCTGCTCGGCCTCACCATGCGCACCGCTCAGGCCGTGCAGGGTGTGTCGTTCCTGATCCTGATGCCGCTCCAGTTCGGCTCGTCCGTCTTCGTGGACATCGGCACCATGCCGGGGTGGCTGGGGTCGTTCGCCAACGTCAACCCGCTGTCCCATGTGGCGGACGCCTCGCGGGGCCTGATGCTGGGCGAGGGCGCGGTGGCCGGCCCGGCGATGTGGACGGTCATCTGGGCCGTGGGCCTGACCGCGGTGGTCGCGCCGATCGCGATCAACAAGTTCCGCAAGAAGACCTGACGGGGGCGGCCGGCTCCGGCCGGCCACCACGGCAGGTCCTCGCACCTCCCGAGCCCCGGTGACTCAGCGCCCCCTCGTCCGGGGAGCCGGGCAGCCCCTCATCCGGGTGCCCGGGGCACCGGGAATCACCGCAGTACGCAGTACCGCAGTACGCAGCCCCACTGCTCGCACTGCCCCGCGCCGCGTCAGCGCATCAGGGTGGCGGCCTCTTCGACGGAGAGGCCGCCGCCCTCGCGGTGCCACCGGGCGTACTCCTCGTCCCCCAGGTCCTCGCGCGCCATCTCCTCGGCCCGCCTGCGGCAGTAACGGTTGGCCCGCGTGCCTGGGCTGGTCACCAGGTCCTGCGCGTCGAACGCGCCGAGCAGCCGCGCCGCGACGGCGCCGCTGCCCAGCGCGGCCAGTGCCTCGGCCCCGCTCACCAGCTGCCAGACGGTGAGCTGGGGGGCGATGGTCTGGCTGAGCGGGTCCGAGAGGGTCACCGCGACCGCCTCGCGCAGCTTGGGCAGCGCCTCCTGCGGCCTGCCCGCGCGGATGTCCAGCCAGCCCTCGATCCCCAGAAGCATGCCCTGGAAGAGCGGCGGCGCCACGCCGCGCAGGCGGTCGCACAGCACCGCCAGCTGTTCCCTGGCCTCGTCGACCCGGCCCGCCTGGCCCATCTGCTGCACCAGTGCGACCCGTGCGAAGTGCGCCGCGTCACCGCCCGCGCGCTCCCCGGTCTCGATCGCGTCGTAGAGCATCCGCTCGGCGTCCTCGCCCCGCTCGCCGATGGGGTCCTCCGACTCCAGCAGCACCCCCGCCAGCCGGGCCCGCAGCATCGGCACCTGGGCATGGGCGCCCGCCTCCTCCGCGATGCCCGCCGCCCGCCGGTAGTCCCGGGCGGCGCCGGGCAGGTCGCCGTGCTTCTCCCGCGTCTCGCCGCGGCCCGCGAGCGCCTCGGCGATGCCCCACTGGTCGCCGATCCTGGTGAAGATCTCCAGGCTCTCGTCGGCGTCGCGCGTGGCGCGCGCCAGCACCTCGGGGCGCTCGTTGAGCACCCTGCTGCGCAGTTGCAGCACCGCGGCCACCGACCAGTCGTCGCCCAGCTCGCGGCTGCCTCGCTCGGCGGCTTCCAGGATCTCGTCGAGCCGCTCGGAGTCGCCCAGCAGGATCATCGCGAAGAACCAGAACAGCCCCGGCGGACGGCACACCTGCGGCTGCCCGGGCCGGTAGGTCTGCGCCAGGACCCCCAGCTGCTCCCGCATCACCGGCGAGTTGATCACCGTGATGTCCGGCTGGGTGCTGATGAAGTGGATGATCCACACGCTGCGCCGGGCCTCTTCCAGCTGTTCCGGCGACATCGGCGGCGGCCGGTCCGTACACCGCTCCCGCAGCGAGGGGGCGGTCGTGGCCGGGGGCGCGAAGGGGCTGGGCCCCAGGTCCAGCGCGGCCTGCGACCAGCCGCTGGCGTCCGCCCGGTGTCCGCGCAACTCCCAGAACCAGGACAGCGACAGGACCAGGCAGAAGGCCTCATGCTCGTCCGCGGCGGCCAGCGCCCGGCGCAGCGCGGTGCGCAGGTTGTCGTGGTCCCGCTCCAGCCGGTCCAGGTGCTCGCGCTGGCCGGCGCCGCGCAGCAGCGGATCGGTGGTGCGGGCGAGTTCGCGGTAGGTGACCAGGTGCCGCCGTTCGGTGGCGGGCCGGTCCCCGGCCTCGTCCAGCCGCTCGGCGGCGTACTCGCCGACCGTCTCCAGCAGCCGGTAGCGCATGCCGCCCTCCCCGGCGGGGGCGGCGATGACCAGCGACTTGTCGACCAGCGCGCCGAGCAGCGCGGCCACGTCGCGCGGGTCGACGGGGACGGGCCCGGACAGGTCCGCGCAGACCTCCTCCGCCTGGCCGAGTCCGCAGCCGCCGGAGAAGACGGCCAGCCTGCGCAGCACCGCGCGCTCGTCGTCGGCCAGCAGGTCCCAGGACCAGTCCACGACGGCGCGCAGCGCCTGCTGCCGGGGCAGTACGGTACGGCTGCCGCCGGTCAGCAGCCGGAAGCGGTCGTCCAGCCGGGCGGCCAGCTGGCGCGGGGTGAGCGAGCGCAGCCGGGCGGCGGCCAGTTCGATGGCGAGCGGCAGCCCGTCCAGCCGGCGGCAGATCTCCGCGCACGCCTCCGGGTCCTCCTCGATGCGGAACCCGGCACGGGCGGAGGCCCCCCGGTCGGCGAGCAGCCGCAGCGCCACCGGGTCGGGCAGCGGCTCCACCGGCCGCACCCGCTCCCCCGGCACGCCCAGCGGCTCGCGGCTGGTGGCCAGGACGGTGACCTGCGGGCACTCCACCAGCAGGGTTTCCACCAGCGCGGCCGCCGCGTCCACGACGTGCTCGCAGTTGTCCAGCACCAGCAGCATCCGCCGGGCGGCGCAGCGTTCGGCGAGCTGGGCGAGGGGGTCCAGCGCGAGCGGGTCGGCGGCGGCCCGCAGGCCCTCGGCGGCCGTACCCCGGATGACCGTCTCCCGGCCGCCGAGGGCGGTCAGTACGGCCTCCGCAATGTCCTCCGGGTCGCGTACGGGGGCCAGTTCGGCGAGCCAGACCCCGTGGGGCCACTCGCTGACGGCGGATTCGGCGGCCTCCTGGGACAGCCGGGTCTTCCCGGCGCCGCCGGGGCCGAGCAGGGTGACCAGCCGGGCGTCCGACAGGTCGCCGCGGATAGCTGCGAGGTCCGCCTCCCGGCCGACGAAGGAGGTGAGCCGGGCGCGCAGGTTGCCGGGACGTGCGGCGCGGGCGGCGCCCCGGCCGGAGGGGGCGCCGGGCGCGGAGGCGGCCGGCGCGGCGGCGGACGCCGTACGGGCGGGGCCGCCGGGCGGGGCAGGGGCGGTGTCCCGGGCGGCAGCGGTGTCCGGGGCGGCGCGGAGCAACTCGGCGTGCAGGGACCGCAGCTGGGGCCCGGGATCGGCGCCCAGCCGGTCGGCCAGGGTGACCCGCACCTCCTCGTACGCGGCCAGGGCCTCCGCCTGGCGGCCGGTGTCCCGCAGCGCTCTCAGGTACAGCGCCCGCAGTGGCTCGTCCAGGGGGTGCGCGGCGGTCAGCTCGCGCAGCGCGGGCAGCGCCGTCTCGGCGCGGCCGAGCGCGCACTCGGCCGCCAGCCGGTTGCGCCGCGCGGCCAGCCGCCGGGCCCGCGTCCGTACGGCCGCCGCGCCGCCGTCGGGCAGGTCGGCCAGGGCGGGGCCGCGCCACAGGGCCAGCGCGTCGTCCAGCCGTTCGGCCGCCTTGCCGGGGTCGCCGTCCTCCAGGGCGCGGGCGCCCTCGTCCGCGAGCCGCTCGAAGCGGAAGAGGTCGATGTCGTCCCGTTCGGCCACCAGCTGGTAGCCGCCCGTGCCGGAGACGACGGCCTCCCGGCCCAGCGCCCGCCGCAGGCGGCCCACCAGGGCTTGGAGGGCGGCGAGTTCGTCCGTCGGCGGCTCCTCCCCGGCCGCCCAGACCTCCCGGACCAGGGCCTCCGTGTGGACCGGGCGCCCGCCTGCCACCACCAGCGCCGTCAGCAGCGCGCGAAGCCGCGCTCCGCCGAGCGGCACCGAAGTGCCGTCCGCGCGGAGCGCCTGCGTGGTCCCCAGAACGCGATAGCGGTAGCGCACCTGCCCATACTGCCAGGCCACGCAGGCCGGAGCGGTGGGCGGCCGGGGGCCCGTCCGGTGGATCTTCGCGGACCGGCCCGCACCCTCGGCCGGGGCCGGGCAGCGCCGGGTCGGCTCGGCTCGGCTCAGGACGAGGCGGCCCGCGAGCCGTGCAGGTCCGGGTCCGGCGGCGGGCCGCACACCCACTGGAGCGCGGCGCGGACCTGGCCGCGCAGCCAGGCGTGGGCCCGGTCGTCGTCGTACCGCTGGTGCCACGCCATCGTCAGGGGCACCGGCGGCGCGGCGAAGGGCAACGGGTGCACGCGCAGCCCGAGTTCCTCCGCCATCGGCCGGACCGCCCGCTCGGGCACGGCGGCCAGGACGTCGCTGTCGCGCACGAAGCGCAGCGCGGCGATGCTCGTCGGCACGGAGGCGATGACGCGGCGGCGCAGTCCGCGGGCCTCCAGGAGCTCGTCCAGCGGGTCGCGCAGCCGACCGCGGCGGGAGACCGTGACGTGGTCGGCGGCCGTGTACTGGTCGAGGGTGAGTTCGCCCGCTATCCAGAGGTGTTCGGCGCCCGCCACGACGACCGGCCGGTCGCGGGCGGCCGTCTCGTGCCGGATCTCCGGCTGCGCGAGCTGCCAGACAGGCCCCAGGCCGGTCAGCCCACGGAGGGCTCCCGGGGCGTCCACTCCGGGCTCTCCCGGATTCCGCGCAGGACCTCCGCATAGTCCAGCAGATGGCCGTAGTTGGTGTCGAGGATTCCGCCGGCGGCACCGAGGCAATGCGTCAGGAAAGCCCGCACACAGGCCGCGTCCTGGTATTCGACGAGCAGCGGCTCGAATTCACCGAGGCGCTCCCGCACTTCCCGCAACTCGTCCTCGTCGTATTCCGCGAGGACGCTCTGACCGGTCTCGACACCGAACACGCAGTCGCCGAGGGTGAAAGAGCGGAAATGCCGGGTCCCGGAGGTCTCGTCGAGTGCGAGGACGCGGCCCCGTACGTCGTCGGCGTCGGCCCGCGCCGTCAGCAGGACCAAGGTCTCTCTCATGGTGCGATGACTCCCATCAGCGTTTCCTTGTCCCTGGTGACCATGATACCCGCCTCCTCCAGGGAGCGGATGACACTGGGTTTCCCCTTCGGCAGGTAGACGATCACCGGCCGGTCGGTGAGGTCCTGGGTGACCAGCGCCTGTTTCAGCGCGCCTTTTCCGCCGCCGTCCTTGACCTGGATCACCGCGTTCTCCGTGACCAGGTCGAAGTCGGTCAGCGGTTTTCCGTCCGGCCCCATGATGTCGATTCCCTGTGCCCGTACGTGACCGGGATAGCGGGCGTGTATCTCGTCCGCCAGTTCCGGCACGAGCGGGTCGTCGCCCTTGCCGGTGATCCAGGGGCGGCAGGGCGTCAGCCCCTGCGGATCGGTCCACGCGTGCGGATTCCGCACGTAGGCGACGGGGTTGGGGGCGGGCGCCAGGCCCAGCGGGTCGGGGGTGGTGTAGCGGGCGGTCTCGGGGTCGTAGTGGCGGTGGAAGTTGTAGTGCAGGCCGGTCTCCGGGTCGGCGTACTGGCCCGGGAAGCGCAGCGGGGTGTACGCGGTGGCGCCGCGGTTCCAGGTGGTGGTGCCCCACAAGGTGGTGCGGGTGTGCCAGGCGATGTCTCCTTCCTCGCCGACCAGTTCGGTGGGCGTGCCGACCAGGTCGGTGACGATCGCGAAGAAGCGGGAGTCGATCTCGTCCTGGGTGAGCTGGTCGAGGCGGCGCTCGGTCTGGGCGACGGGGGTGTGCCCGTCGTGGTCCCAGGTGAGCGTCACCGGGTGGGGCAACTCCGGTGAGGTGGTCGTCTGTTCGACCAGGAGCGGGCCGTCCCAGGTGAAGTCGACCCGCTCCGCGGCCTGTCCGGCGCCGTCGAGCCGGAGCTTGGCGGTGCGGCGGCCGAGCGCGTCGTAGTGGTAGCGCCACACGGTGCCGTCGGGCGTGGTGACCTCGGTGAGCCGGTCCTCCGCGTCCCAGCGGTAGCGCCAGGTTTGCGGCTTACGGGAGAGCCGCGCCTTCTGGCGCAGTACGATGCGGCCTGCGGCGTCGTGCTCGTAGCGGACCCGGCCCGCCGTACGGATGCGGGTGCCGGTGTAGGTACGGGGGCCGCGCGCCTCGGGGTGGGGGGCGCGGTCCGGCCACCGGGCCTCGGTCTGGTTGCCCGCCTCGTCGTAGGCGTAGCTCTCGGTCCAGCCCTCGGCGCGCACGGCGGTCACCCGGCCCGCCGCGTCCAGGTCGAAGGCGCGGTCTCCGGCGAGCAGGTCCCGCACGCCGGTGAGGTGGCCGTCCGTGCGGTAGTGGTAGGACCGCCGTTGCAGGATGTCCTCTACCTCACCCTCGCCCTTGCCGGTGAGGGCGAGGGTCTGGCCGGTCAGCCTGCCCATCGGGTCCCAGTCCTGGTGCAGCGAGACCCCGTCGCCGAAGCTGCGGCCTCTCTCGCGGCCCTGGGCGTCGTAGGTGAAGCCGAGGGTGTGGCCGCAGGCGGTCAGCGCGGTGCGGTTGCCCGCCGCGTCGTAGTCGAGGGTGGTGACGGCGCCGCTGGGGGTGGTGCGGCGGGTGCGGCGGCCGGCGGCGTCGTAGGCGTGGTGCAGCGCACGGCCGTCCACGACCTCCGACTTGACGCGGCCGAGCCGGTCCCGGTGGTAGCGCAGTTCGGCGTCGGGTCCCAGGGCTACGGTGAGCCTGCCGGCCGGGTCGTAGGCGTAGCTGGTGGCGCGGCCGTCGGCCTCCTTGCGGACGACGCGGCCCAGTTCGTCCCGGGCGAAGGAGACGGTCTGCCCCAGCGGGTTGGTGCGGGTGGCGAGGCCGCCCGCCGCATCATGGGTGTAGGTGACGGTGCGGCCGTCGAAGTCCGTCTCGGACTCCGGCCTGCCCGCCGCGTCGTAGGTGTAACTCCAGCTCAGGCCCTGCGGGTTGGTGACCCGTACCAGGCGCAGGTCGGTGTCGTGGGTGAACTCGTGGCGCGACCCGTCCGGGTCGGTGCGGGCGGCGAGCAGGTCGAAGTGGGTGTACTCGTACGAGGTCACCCCGCCTGAGGCGTCCACGTGCCGGAGGCAGTTTCCCTCGCCGTCGTAACTCCAGCGCCGCTCCGCGCCGTCCGGGTCGAGGCGGCGGGTGAGCTTGCCCTCCGGCGTCCACTCCAGCCGGGTGACCGCCCCGTCCGGCGCGGTGAGCGCGGTCACCCGCCCGAAGGCGTCGCGCGCGTAGCGGGTGACGCCGCCGGTGGGGCCGGTGACCTCCACCGGCAGTCCGGCGGCGTCGCCGGTGATGCGGGTCACCGCGCCGGCCGGGTCGGTCACCGCGCACAGGTGGCCGCGCGCGTCGTAGTCGTAGCGCGTCACCCCGCCGGCCGGGTCGACCAGCGCGGTGCGGTTGCCGTACGCGTCGTACTCCTGCCGCCAGCGCGCGCCGTCCGGGCCGACGGCGGCGACCGGCAGGCCGAGCGCGCCGTACTCCAGCCGGGAGGTGCGCCCGTCGGGCCGGGTGAGGGCGGTGAGGCGGCCCTCCTCGTCGTAGTCGAAGCGGGTCGTACGGCCCAGCGCGTCGGTGCGCGCGAGCGCCCGGCCGCGGTGGTCGCGCCGGGTGTACGTGACGCCGCCGCCCGGGTCGTGCACCGCCACCACCCGGCACCGGTCGTCCACCACGTAGCGGGTGACCCGGCCGCGCGCCGTGGTGACGGTGGTGGTCCGGTGGCCGGTGGCGGGGTCCGGTGCGCCGTAGTCGAGGCGCACCTGGACGTGGCCCTCGGTGCCGCCCTCCGCGATGCAGCGGTCCCGGTTGTCGTAGACGTAGTCGTAGCGCCGCCCGTTGGTGTCGATCCAGGCGATGATCCGGTGCTCGTCGTCGTACTCGAAGCGCAGCGGCACGCCGCTGGACCTGGTCACCTCCGTGAGGTTCCCGCCGGTGTAGCCGTACCGGACCAGCTCCCGCTCCCCCAGGTGCAGGGCGGTGACGCGGCCGTCGTGCACGGTCAGCCGCAGGTGGCGGCCCGCGCTGTCGCGGATGTCGCGGGGGGCGCCGTCCGCGTCGTAGGTGAAGTCGACGCGGTGGCCGTTGCGGTCGCTGATCTGCTCCAGCCGCGCTTCGCCGTCGCCGCCGTAGGCGAGACCGTCCGGGAGCCCGCCCGCGCCGGTGTCCGGGAGCCCGTCCGCGCCGCCGTCCGCCGCCGTGTTCTCGGGTCCGGCGAAGTGCCAGACCCGTCCGGTGTCCGGGTCGCTGAGCGTGTAGTCCCCCTCCGCGGTCCGCTCCAGCGGCAGCCGCGGTCCGTCCTCGGGCAGGGTCGGCACCCCCGGCGCCGGATGCGGATAGGCCACCAGCAGGCCCTCCGCCGTCACCAGGACGACGCCGCGCGAGTCGATCTCCAGCCGCTGGTCGGCCGTGGAGGACCACGAGGGGCCGAACCAGCGCCCCGCCCGGTAGCCGGAGTCCGCCCGGCGCGAGAAGACCAGCGGCAGCGCGCCCGGCAGGGTCGCGTCCGTCTGCGGCAGGTACATGCGGCCGGTCGCCAGGTCGACCGGGTCGGTGTCCTCGGACTCCTTGTCGCTGTCCGGGCGGTTGTGCTGGCCGTTGCCGTCCTGGTCCAGCTGGTTGCGGCCGGAGGGGGCGTCGTCGGCGTGCCGGCCCGCCGTGGCGGCCTTCTTCGCCGCGCCCGCCCCCTTGGTGCCCAGGAGTTCGGGGATCAGCCGGCCCAGCCCCTCGGCCGGGTCCTGCTTGAAGGTCTCCCACATGTTCTGGGCCGTGCCCAGAGGGTCGTTGGCCACCTGCACGAGCCCGGTGACGGTGCTGTTCAGGTTGGTGACGTACTCCGCCGGGTGCGTGAGGTTGTACATGTCCGTCGGGTTGACGCTGCGGACGAAGTTGACCAGGTCCGCCCCGCCCTTGACCACCCCGCCGAACAGGTGCGACGCGTCCAGCTGGAGCCCGGTGAGCCCGTCCGACGCCTGCTCCGCGTAACTGGGCTTCGCCGGGGCCTCGTCCCGCGCCTCGCCCACCGCGGTCTCGGCGGTGCTGCGGGCGGTGTTGCGCTGGGTCCGGGCCTCCTTGAGGATCTCCTGCGCCTCGTTGAGCTTGGCGGTCCCCGGGTCCTTGAACTCGCCCGGATCGACCGGCCGGGTGCCCGGGTCCTCCCCGGCGCGCACCTTCGCGTTGTACGTCTCGGCGGCGGTGGTGTACGTCTCCACCTTGTCGTTGTACGCGGTACGGGCCTCCTCGGACTCCTTCTTCGCCTCCTTGTACTTCGTGATCGCGGCCTTGGCCCGGCCCTGCGCCCACTCGACGGTGTCGGCGAAGTCGCCCAGCGCCTTGGAGGCCTTCTCGCAGGCGTTGGCCGCCTTGAACCACTTCTTCGGCTCGATCGACACCTTCTCCCGGAAGGTGTCGGCCGACTCGCCCTTGAGCTGGTCGGAGTCCAGCCCCTTGAGCCCGTTCCCGACCTTGTTGAACGCGTCCTTGAAGTCCTTGAGGTGGCTGGAGTTGGAGCGCAGCGTGCTGACGCTGCCGTGGATCAGCTTCTTGGGGTCGTCGCTCTCGCCGAGCTGCATCTCGTCGACGTCCGCGCCCATCGCGTTGGCCGCCGAGTCGGAGTTCTCGCGCACCCAGTCGGCGCCGCTCTCCCAGCCGACCTCGTCCAGCCGGTCGGCCGTCCAGTCCCCGGCCGTGTCGAGCCCTTCGCCGAGGACCTCGACGCCGTCCTCGACGAAGTCCTCGACCGGGTCCGGAATGAAGTCCCCGATCCCCATCAGCCGGTGCCCTCCTGCCCGGCACGCTCCTGCTCGGCACGCTCCTGCGGAGAGGGCCCGAAGGTGTCGTCCAGAGCCTGGTCGAACTCCTGGTCGTCGAGGCCCAGCGCGTCGTTCATCAGGTCCGCCTGCGTGCCGCCGCGGCCCTCGGTCAGCAGTGCGCGGCCGGTGTCCTGCCAGTCCTGCTTCATGTCCTGCCCTGCCTTCTCCCAGGACTCGGCGCTGTAGTCAGGGGCGTCGGGGGTGAAGATGTCGCCCCAGTTCTGCCGGGCGACCTCCTCCTCGGTCGCGTACGGGTTGCCCACCAGGGAGTTGGCCCCGACCTTGAAGGTGCTCTCCCAGTACTGGTCCTCCGACCAGACCATGCCCGCGGCCAGGCCCAGCCGCTGCGCGATCTGGTTCGCGTCCTGCACCAGCGCGCGCACCCCCCACTCCCAGCGCTCGCAGAAGCCCTCGAAGTTGTCGGCCAGGCCGCCGCCTCCCGCCTCCATGCCCGTCATGGACATCGACTCGAAGCCGCTGCCCTGCAAGGCGCCGGTCGCCGTGCCCACGCTCTTCAGCTCACCGATGGCCGCGTTCAGCCCCTTGGTGATCAGATCGAGCGAGACCTTGCTGATGTCCAGGTCGCCGGCACCGCCCTCGCCGCCACTCACCGCGCGCCTCCCGCCGAAGCCTCCGGCCCGACGTCGACGGCCGCCTCGTCGGGCACGATGCCGCGTGCGGGCGGGAAGAGCATGGAGCCCTCCAGGTCCGCCACGTCGACGGCCACCCCGGCCGGACCGTCGATGGCCGGAATCACCCTGTCCAGCAGCCGCGCGCCCAGCACCGCCTCGTAGTCGCACGGCTGATCGGCAGCCGCCCCGCGAGCCAGCAGGAAGCGGGCCAGCGCCTCCTCGCCCGTGAACGCGTAGATCCACCGCACACCGCCGTACGCTGCGGACATCAGGCCACCCTCGGAGAGAGGCACGAGCACCGGCGTCCGGCGGAACTCCCCCACCAACGCGCGCGGATCACCCTGCCCCGCCCGCCGCGCCCTGATCTCCTGCGTCAACTCCACGGTGACCCCCGTACACGTTCCAGCCATCGGTCCGGCCAACGTAACCGCGGGTCGAGGGCCGTTCCCAGGGCTGGCGGCGGTCTGTTGCAAGCCTGACGAACAACCGCGCACCACGGGCACACCGCGTGACTCGCCCCTCACCACGGGCACCGAGCCGGGCACGTCCGGAGCGCGCGCCACCCCCGCGCCCGTACAGGCGCCTTCGTCGGGCTGGGTCCCCTCTGACGCCTCGCGCCCCCGGAGGGCGGCGCTCGGGCGTGGGGGCTCAGGCCTCGGTCACATCCGCCAGCGCTGGCCGGTGAGATCTGCGCAGGGCCTGAGAATCAGGTCTCCGTAGACAGCCGGGGGGCCGTCCGTGTCCAAGCACAGCCCGCTGTCCGGGTTGATCAACCGGCCGCTTTCTGCGTCGTAGCGCCAGCGCTGGCCGCTGCCGTCACCGCAGGGGTTGAGCACGGCAGCGACGCCGGTGGCGGGTTTCCCGTCCGTGTCGAGGCACAGGCCACTGGGAGTGTTCGTGAAACGCAGGCTGGTCTCGTCGTGATGCCAGCGCTGGCCGCTGTACCTCCCGCACTCCCGCAGCTCCACGTTGAGCCCAGGGCGTTGCGGGCCGTTGGTGTCGATGCACAGTCCGCTGTGCGCGTTCCTGATCCGGCCCGTGGACGCGGAGGGTGTGTGCGGCGGTGTCGGTGAGGGGGTCGCCGCCGGCGTGCTGGGCGGCGCCGATGCCGCTGGAGACGACGACGGAGTCCTGCTCGCCGCCGACTCACCCGGAGACGCGGCCGTGGCTGATCCCGAGGGGCTCCGGCCGGGCAGCACCGTCCAGAGGATTCCGCCGATCAGGAGGAGGAGCGCCACCGCTCCCGCCGCGGCGGCGGCCCGGCTCGTGCGCCAGGTCGGTGCGGCAGCGGGCGGCTCGGCAGCTTCCGGCAGCTGCCACGTGGTGGCGAGGACTGTGCTGACCGCATCGGTGTCGAGGCTCGTCCCGGCATCCTGGTCACCGGTCAGTTGCGAAAGCAGCTGCTCGGGGGTGGGGCGCCGCTCGGGTGATCGGGACAGAGCCGACGTCAGCAGAACCTTCAGAGCAGCGGGAACTCCGTCAAGGTCGGGTTCCTCGTGCAGCATGCGGTGCAGCACCACTTCGACCGGACCGGTGCCGAACGGCGGCCGTCCGGTAGTGGCGTAGGCGATGGTCAGCGCCCACGCGAACACGTCGGCCGGCGGACCGGCCTGCCCGCGAAACTGCTCCGGTGCCATGTATCCCACGGTCCCGACGGCCACGCCGGTGCGGGTCAACGCCGTCGCGTCGGCGGCCCTCGCGATGCCGAAATCGATGACCTTCGGGCCCTGTTCCGACAGGAGAACGTTGCCGGGCTTGAGGTCACGATGCACCACGTCGGCCCGGTGGATCGCCACCAGCGCCTCGGCCAGCCCGACGGCGAAGCCGTGCGCCATGTCACCACGCAGCGGCCCGTGCTCGCGGACGTGTTCCAAGAGCGTCGGGCCCTGTACGTACTCCATGACGACGAACGGGCTGCCCGTCTCGACCTCGACGGCCAACACCCGCGCCGTGCACGTGCCCTGAACGCGCAGCAACGCCGCGGCCTCACGCCGAAACCGTGCCCGGAACTCGGGGTCCGAGGCGAACTCTTCGCGTAACCGCTTGACGGCCACCAGCCGGCCGTCAGCGTCTTGTGCCAGATAGACGACGCCCATGCCGCCCGCACCGAGCCGACCGACAAGCGTCGAGTCGCCGACCCGCTTCGGGTCCTCCGCGCTCAGGCTGCTCAAGCTCACGTGATCCTCCGGAAACGGCCGGTTGACGCTGCACTCACGTCGAAGACGGGAACTCGCACTCGTCACGGTTCGATGGCGCGAGGTCACCCTCCGGTGACACCGGAGGGGCTACGGGGCCGAGCCGCCGCGTGCCGTACGACCACGGCGCAGGTAGTACCAGGACATGTTCGAGGTCAGGCCCGCCAGCAGCAGCCAGACGACGCCCAGCCAGTGGCCGTTGGCGAACGAGACGACCGCGGCGATCACCGACAGCGCGCAGAGCACCGTGACGTAGAGCCCGATCCCGCGCGGCAGGCGGGACGACAGGCGGGACAGCGGCCGGGAGGACGGCGGGGCGGCGGGCATGGGGGCGGGCTCCAGTCGGCGCGGCGGGCGGGTACGGGCACGCGCGTACGTGCCGCCGCCATTGTCCCCCATGCCGCCCGGCACTCAGATGTCGGTGAGCCGGACGCCCGCGTGTGCGCTGTAGCGGCGGTTCACCGAGATCAGGTTGGCCACGAGCGACTCGACCTGGTGCGCGTTGCGCAGCCGCCCCGCGAAGACGCCCCGCATGCCGGGGATGCGCCCGGCCAGCGCCTGCACGATCTCGCAGTCGGCCCGCACCTCGCCCAGCACCATCACGTCCGTCTCGATCTCCTCGATCTCCTGGTCGCAGAGCAGCACCGCCGAGAGGTGATGGAAGGCCGCGGTGACCCGGGAGTCCGGCAGCAGGGCCGCGGCCTGCTCGGCGGCGCTGCCCTCCGGCGGGGTGAGCGCGTAGGCGCCCTTCTTGTCGAAGCCGAGCGGATTGACGCAGTCGACGACCAGCTTGCCCGCCAGCTCGGTGCGCAGGGACTCCAGCGTCTTGGCGTGCCCGTCCCAGGGCACCGCCACGATCACCACGTCGGAACGGCGCGCGCACTCGGCGTTCTCGGCGCCCTCGATGCCCAGGCCCAGTTCACCGGCCGCCTGCTGGGCCCGCTCGGCCGCCCGCGAGCCGATGATCACCTGCTGGCCGGCCCGCGCCAGCCGGTAGGCGAGCCCGCGGCCCTGGTCTCCGGTGCCGCCGAGCACGCCGACGGTCAGTCCCGAGACGTCCGGGAGGCTCCAGGGGTCCTTCTTGGCTGCGGGTGTCGCGGGAGAAGTCATGGCCCGATCCTGCCAGCACCTGCCGCCTCCCGCCCCGCCGGGCGCCCGTGAAGGTGATCACTTCCGGGCTCCGAAATTCGATTGCCTCACCTGGCAGGTGAGGCCCAGGATGACCGGTCGTGCCCAGAAAACCACGCGCGCTGCTGCCTGACCTCTCCCCCTGGCGCTCCTCGCGCGACTTCCGCCTGCTGTGGTGCGCGGGAGCGATCACCGTCTTCGGCAGCTTCCTGTCGTTCGTCGCCCTGCCCTTCCAGCTCAAGGAGCTGACCGGCTCACCGGTCGCGGTCGGAGCGCTGGGCGCGGTGGAACTGGTCCCGCTGCTCGTCTTCGGACTGTACGGAGGCGCGCTGGCCGATGCCTTCGACCGCCGGAAGCTCATCATCTGGAGCGAGGCAGCGCTCGGCATCGTCGCGCTCGGGCTGCTCCTGAACACTCTGCTGCCGCACCCGATGGTCTGGCCGCTGTATGTCGCCGGGGCGCTGACCAGCGCACTCGTCGGCATCCAGCAACCGGCGCTGTCCGCGCTCCTCCCCCGCATCGTGCCGCACGACCAGCTCAGCGCCGCCGCCGCGCTGAACGCCCTGCGCTGGCAGATCGGGGGCGTGGCGGGACCGGCGCTGGCCGGGCTGCTGATCGCCTACGCCGGGCTGGAGACCGCGTACGCCCTGGACACGCTCACCTTCGCGGGCTCCCTCCTGCTGGCCCGGCGGCTCAGCCCCTCCCCCGCCGCGCACGACGCGGAGAAGCCCTCGCTGCGCGGCATCCTGGAGGGCGCGCGCTACGCCTGGAGCAGGAAGGAACTGCTGGGCACGTACGCCGTCGACGTGGTGGCGATGCTCTTCGCCTTCCCGCTCGCGCTCTTCCCCTTCCTGGCCGACCAACTGGACGCCGAGTGGGCGCTCGGCCTGATGTACGCGACGCTGCCGCTGGGCTCGATGATGGTGAGCGCGACGAGCGGGTGGATGGGCCGGGTGCACCGGCACGGCCGGATGGTCGCGTTCGCCGCGATGGGCTGGGGTGCGTCGATGGCGGTGGCGGGACTGATGGGGAACATCTGGCTGGTGCTGTTCTTCCTCACCGTCGCGGGCGCCTTCGACATGGTGAGCGGCATCTTCCGCACCACCATGTGGAACCAGACCATCCCGGACGAGCTGCGCGGGCGGCTGGCGGGCATCGAGCTGCTGTCGTACTCGGCCGGGCCGCAGCTCGGCCAGTTCCGCTCGGGCGGCATGGCTGCGCTGACCTCGGTGCGGACCTCGGTGTGGGGCGGTGGCGTGGTGTGCGTGGCCGCGGTGGGGCTGCTGTCGCTGGCGCTGCCGAAGCTGATGTCGTACGACGCCCGGACCGACCCGCACGCCCGCGCCATGCGCGAGCGCGGGGCGGCGCAGGCGCAGGCGCAGGCGCAGGCACAGGAGTAGCCGGGCGCGGGCGACGGCCGGGGAGCGGGGCCGGCACGGGACGGTACGGGCCCGGGGCTCAGCCGTCCTCGTCGTCCGCCGCGCGGCGGCCCGCGTCGTGCCAGCGCGGATCGGTCTCCCACTCGAGGTTGCGCTCGTGGGCCGTCTCCATCGCGTGCGCCGCCGCCTCGCGGCTCGGGTAGGGGCCGAAGCGGTTCTTTCCCGGGCAGTCGGGCCCCTCCTCGACGGTCTGGTGGTCGAGGCAGTAGTACCACTCGCCGGGCTTGCCCACGGTCTTGCGTTTGAACAGCGCCATGCCCCCATGCTCCCCCAGGGACGGGCAGCGGACCACAGCTGGCCGCGCTCCCGCATTAGACTCGCCGCCATGTCAGGCCAGACACTTCTCGTACCCGGCACCCTCTCCTCTCCGCGTGCCGTTCCGCCCTCGATCCCGCGTCCGGAGTACGTGGGCCGCAAGGCACCCGCCCCGTACACCGGGCCCGCGGTGCAGGACTCCGGGACCATCGAGCGGATGCGGGTCGCGGGCCGCATCGCCGCGCAGGCGATGGAGGAGGCCGCCCGGCACATCGCCCCCGGGGTGACGACGGACAAGCTGGACGAAGTCGCGCACGCCTACCTGTGCGACCACGGCGCCTATCCCTCCACGCTGGGCTACCGCGAGTACCCGAAGTCGCTGTGCTCCTCGGTCAACGAGGTCATCTGCCACGGCATCCCCGACTCCACGGTGCTGCGCGACGGCGACATCGTGAACCTGGACGTGACCGCCTTCGTCGACGGCGTGCACGGGGACAACAACGCGACCTACCTGTGCGGGGAGGTGGCCGAGGAGTCGCGGCTGCTGGTGGAGCGGACGCGCGAGTCGCTCAACCGCGCGATCAAGGCGGTGCGGCCGGGCCGCCAGATCAACGTGATCGGCCGCGTCATCGAGTCGTACGCCAAGCGCTTCGGCTACGGCGTGGTCCGGGACTTCACCGGGCACGGCGTCCACACCTCGTTCCACTCCGGGCTGATCGTCCCGCACTACGACGACGAGCGGGCGACGACCGTGATGGAGCCGGGGATGACCTTCACCATCGAGCCGATGCTCACCCTGGGCACGCACGAGTGGGACATGTGGGACGACGGCTGGACGGTCGTCACCCGGGACCGCAGGCGCTCGGCGCAGTTCGAGCACACCCTGGTGGTGACCGCCACCGGAGCGGAGATCCTGACCCTGCCCTGATCACAGCGGACGCGGCTTGCCGAAGCTTGCCGACAGCACGTCGGCAATCCATTGACTTAGGTAAGCCTAAGTAAGAGGATCAGGGGCAGCGTCAGCCCTCGGGCGGCGCCTCCTTCCCCGTACCGCTCCCCCGGAGGCCCCAGCATGGCCGCGTCCGATCCCACGCCCTTCTCCACGCTGATCCGCACCGCCTCGCAGGAGCAGCACACCGAGGCCGAGTCCACCGCCTTCATGGCCCACCTGCTGGGCGGACGGCTCGGAGTGGACGCGTACCGGCGCTACACCGAGCAGCTGTGGTTCCTCTACACGGCGCTGGAGGAGGCAGCGGGCCCGCTGGCCGGCGACCCGGTGGCGGGCCCGTTCCTGCGGGCCGGCCTCCACCGGCTGCCCTCCCTGGGCCGCGACCTGGACCACCTGCACGGAGGGACGGGCTGGCGCACGGAGATACGGCCGCTGCCGGCCACCCGCGGCTACGCCGCCCGGGTCGCGGAGGTGGCCCGCGACTGGCCGGGCGGTTACGTCGCCCACCACTACACCCGCTACCTCGGCGACCTCTCCGGCGGCCAGATCATCCGCGACAAGGCCGAGCGCACCTGGGGCTTCGCCCGCAAGGGGGACGGCGTGCGCTTCTACGTCTTCGAGGAGATCGGCAACCCCGCGGCGTTCAAGCGGGAGTACCGCGAGCGGCTGGACGCACTGCCCGTGGACGACCTGGAGAAGCAGCGCATCGTGGACGAGTGCAAGCGCGCCTTCGCGCTGAACACCGCGGTCTTCCGGGAGTTGGGCGAGCAGCACCCGCTGAGCGCCTGAGGGCTGCCAGGTGGGCCGGGGTCGGTTGACCGGCGCGGCTCACGACTGCACGCCGGAGACCGCGGCGCGCGCCGCGGGCACGGCGGCGCCCGCCCACCGCCCGAGCGCGACCTCGGCGGTGATCCCGGGACCGAACCCGGCGATGAGCCCGCGCGCGGACTCGGGGACACCGCCCTCCGCGAACAGCCGGTCCAGCGCGTCGAAGACGACCGAACTGGCGATGTTCCCGTATTCGGTGAGCGTGGCCCGGCTGAAGCGGAACATCTCCGGCGGGACGGCCAGGTACCGGCACAGGTCGTCCAGGATGCGCGGCCCGCCCGCGTGCACGATCATGAAGTCCAGCAGCGAGACGTCCCAGCCGTGCTGCTCCGTCAGCGACTTCAGGACCGGGGCCAGCATCTCCATCGTGCCCGGCACCCGCTTGTCGAGCAGGAAGTGGAAACCGGTGTCGCGCACCGCGTAGGAGATCCACTCCTCGGTGCCCGGCACCAGGTGCGAGCCGTTCCGCTCCAGCCGGATGCCCGAGCCGCCACGGCCGCGCACGACCGCCGCCGAAAGGGCGTCGCCGAAGAGGCCGTTGGACAGCAGCGAGCCGACGCCGAGGTCGGTCGGCTGGTAGCAGAGCGAGCAGAACTCGCAGGAGACGATGAGGGCGTTGGACCCCGGGTAGGCGGTGCAGAAGTCGTGGGCCCGGCTGATCGCGGCGCCGCCCGCCGCGCAGCCGAGCTGGGCGATGGGCAGCTGCCTGGTCTCCGCACGGAAGCCCATGTTGTTGATCATCCACGCGGTGAGCGAGGGCATCATGAACCCGGTGCAGGAGACGTAGACGATCAGGTCGATCTCCGCCGGCTCCAGCTCCGCGTGCGCCAGCGCGCGGCGGACGACCTCGGGCGCCCGGGACTTGGCCTCCCGCTCGTAGCGCAGGTTGCGCTCCTCGAAGCCGGGATGGCGCAGCGTCTCCTCGATGGGCTGCACGAGATGGCGGGTGCGCACGCCGGTGTTCTCGATGAGCCGCAGGGCCAGCGCGAGCTGCGGATGCCCCGGGTGCCGCTCCCGCGCCAGCCCGAGCGTCTCCTCCAGCGTGATGACATGCTCCGGCACGGACACGGCGGGCCGGCACAGCGTCGGCGCCGGAGGACCCTCTCCCCCGGCACCGGCCACCGCCCTCACCAGGCCACCGGGAGCGCGAGCGGATGCCGCCAGATCGACGTCGTGTTCCACTCCACCTCGGCGGCCGGGACCGTGAGCCGCAGGCCGGGAAAACGCGTCAGCAAGGTGCCCAGGGCCACTTCCAGCTCCATCTCGGCCAGCGGGGCGCCCAGGCAGTGGTGCGATCCCCAGCCGAACGTCATGTGGCCCGTCGCCGGACGCTCCAGGTCCAGCTCGTCCGGCCGCGGGAACTTGGCCGGGTCCCGGTTGGCGGTGAGATAGGAGACGTGCACGACCTCCCCGGCGCGGATGGTCACGCCGCCCAGCTCGACGTCCTCGGTGGCGACCCGCGGGATGCCGACGCCCTTGCGGAAGGGGATGAACCGCAGCATCTCCTGGAGGGCCTGCGGCAGCGCCTCGGGCCGCGCGCGCAGCGCCCCGGCCACCTCCGGGCGGGTGAGCACGGTGTAGGCGAGATTGCCGATCTCGTACGTCGTGGTGTCCTGGCCGGTGATGAGCAGCACCATGGCCATGACCGCCAGCTCCTGCTCGTCGAGCAGGTCCGCGCCGTCCCGCGCGGTGGCCAGGGTGCTGATCAGGTCGTCGCCCGGGGCGCGGCGGCGCTCGGCGGACAACTCGGAGAAGTACGTCCGCAGTTCTGCTTTGGCGGCCACCGCGGCGTCCTTGCTGGCGGCGCCGATGTTCATCATCGTCAGCGCGCAGGTGCGCAGCCTGGGGCGGTCCGGCTCCGGGATGTCCAGGACCTCGCAGATCGTAGTTAGCGGCAGCGGCTGGGCCAGGTGCCCGATCAGGTCCGCCTCGCCGCCGGACTCGGCCATGGCGTCCAGCAGCGTGTCCACCACGGCCTGGGTCCGCGACCTCATCCGGGCGACGTGGCGGGGCGTGAACCCCTTGGCCACCAGGCCGCGCAGGCGGCTGCTGACCGGCGGGTCCATGAGGTTGATCGCCTCGGACTGGACGATCGGCGCGGGCGTCATCCGCGGGAAGTCCCGCCCGGCCACGGCGCTCCGGCTGAAGCGCCGGTCCGTGGTGACGGTCCGCACGTCGTCATAGCGGGTGACGAGCCATGCCTCGCCCTCGCCGTAGGGCATGCGGATACGGGCGACGGGCTCCTCGGTCAGCAGCTTCTTCAGCAGCGGGTCGAAATCGAGGGCCTTGGCGAAGTCGAACGGGCAGGACCACACGGCATCAGCGACATCCACGACGGTGCTCCAGGAAGCGGGAACGGAAAGACGGAGACCGGCGAACGGAAGTGCCGGGCAGCCACTTTCTCCCCAGGTGAACCCTGGACACTCACTCATACGCCGCAATTAGCTGATTTGAGTGAATATTTGTTAAATCCGAGCCGTGCCCGCCGACCGGAGGGGCACGGCGGGCACGGCTCGGTGCGCGGAGCCGGTCAGCTCCGCGCCGTGCGGCGGCGGGTGGCGTAGGCCGCCGCCGCACCGATCGCGGCCAGGCCGGCCGCGCCGCCCAGCAGGCCCGGGACGGGAAGGCCCGATCCGGTGGAGGCCAGACTGCCCGAGCCGCCGACCGTGCCCGCCGGGGCCGTCGAGCCGCCGGAGCCCGTACCGCCGGCGGTGCCGGTTCCAGTGCCGGTGCCGGACGAGCTGCCCGGGTTCCCCGAACCGGCTCCCGGCAGCCGGGCGTTCCCGTCCAGGGAGACCGCGGCGGACACCGGGTCGAGGGCCTCGCCGGGCTGGTAGAAGCCGCCGAACGCCTTGGCACCGCCCTTGGTCAGGGTGGCGGGCACCTTGGTGAGGGTGACGATGTCCTTGGCGGGGTTGAGCGCGCCCTTGGGCAGCTTGAGCGAGGCGACCGGCAGGTCGGCGTACCGGCTGACCTTGCCCGTCTTCTCATCCTTGGAGGAGACGTCGGCGACCAGCGAGCCCGTACGCCCCTTCGCGGTGATCCGCAGGTCGGAGAAGTTCAGGTCGAGGGAGTAGGACCCGCCCTTCTTGTGCCCCAGGAAGCGGACCGCGCCCTCGAAGCGGGTGTCCAGGGAGGGCACGGCCGCGTCGAAGTCGCCGCTGCCGCCCGGGAAGTGGTACCCGCCCGCGCTGTCGGCGGCACCGCCGGACAGCTCCACCTTGCCGTGGGCGATGGGGCCGGTGACGTAGTTGCGGAAGGACGCCCTGACGCCCCAGTCGAGGTTGCCGTCGGCCACCTTGCCGGACTTGGCGGCGACCTGCTCACCACCCGTTGCGCCGGAGTCGGTGGACCCCGAGGACCCCGGGGAACCGGAGGAACCGGAGGAGCCCGAGGAGCCGCCGGAACCGGAGGAGCCGGACGAGCCGGAGGAACTGCCGGAACCGGAGGAGCCCGCGGAACCGGACGAACCCGCGGAACCGGAGGAGCCCGAGGAACCGCCGGAACCGGAGGAACCCGAGGACCCCGACGAACCCGAGCCGCCCGACCCCGAGTTCCCCTCGGCCGCGCCGCCGTCCGCACCCGCCGAGTCGCCGCCGCCCGGCCCGCCGGGCTTCTCGCCGGGCCGCACGGCCATGGTGGCCGGGTCCAGCGCGTCGCCCTCCCGGTAGAAGCCGTTGAACGCCGTGGCGCCCTCGCCGGTCAAGGTGGCGGGAATGCCCGTGAAGGTCATCCGGCCGCTCGCGTCGGTGCCCTTCTCGGCCGCGGCGAAATCCAGCGTCGCCAGTTCGACGTCGTCGCTCTTGGTGCCGCTGACCGTGATGTCGGCGGTGAGAGAGCCGCTGCGCCCGTCGTCCGTGCTGAGCTTGAGGTCGGCGAAGGTGAGGTCCAGCGCGCCGTGGTGCGCGGTGAAGTGGACGCTGCCGTCGAAGGCGACGTCCGTGCCGTGCGTGCCGGGATCGTGCGAGCCCTCGCCGCCGGAGAAGCGGAAGGTGCCGTCCGCGTTCTTCCCGGCGCCGGAGCCGGCGGTGATCTCGCCGCCTCCGATCGGCCCTTCCACGTACTTGCGGAACGACTCCTTCACACCCCAGTCGAGAGTCCCGTCGGTCAGGTCGACGGCGGGCGGGGCGGCCGTGCCGGACGCGTCGTCCGCCAGCGCGGGCAGCGTGAGGAACGCGGTGGCGGCCAGCACCGTGGCGGTGGCGGCGGACAGCGCAGCGGTCTTTCTGGTGGTGGTCATCGGGACTCTTGCTCCTCGGACTTCTCTGGACTCTGGGGTGTCTGGTCGCTGGGTGGGGAGTGGTCGGTCGGTGGGTCGGAGGCCGGGGCCGGGGTGAGGGCCGGGGCCGGGTCTGTGGCCGGGCGGCGGCGCCTGCGGAGGAACCAGAGGCCGCCGCCCGCGACCAGCAGCGCCGCGGCCGTCAGGGAGGCCGCGAGGGCGGCGCCGGAGAGGGCGCCGGAGTCCTCGGCGGCCGGTGACCCGGCGGCGGGGGCCGTGCGCACGGTCGGCGACTTCGAGGGCGCGGCGGCATCCGTACCGAGGTCGGGCAGGGCGGGGAGTACGGCCTTCTCGTCGAGGGCCACGGCGAGGGAGACGGGCGCCATCTCGGTGCCCTCGCGGTACATTCCGCCGAAGAAGTCGGAGCCCTCTGGCGTCAGTTCGGCGGGCCGCTCCGCCAACCGGACCAGGCCCTCACGCGCCTTGAGCGCGGCGTCGAAGGTGACCAGCGGGGTGCCGTCCGAGGAGAGCGTGCCGCGGCCGTCCCGAATCCGGACGGAGACCTTGCCGAGGGCGAGGTCCACGTCCTTGCCGGTGAAGCGGACGGTGCCGCCGAAGTCGGCGTCCAACTCCCCCTCGGCCAGGTCGTACCGGCCCTTCCCGGCGGGGAAGCGGTAGAGCGCGCCGCCGTCGCGGGCACCGTCCGAGAGCTTCCACCGCCCCTCGGCGACGGGGCCCGTCACGTACTCGCGGAAGGTGCGGCGCACGCCCCAGTCGACCGCGGCGTCCGCGAACCTGCCGCGCTGGGCGGCCGGTTGCGGCCGGGCCCGCTTCTCGTCGCCGGAGCCCTTCGCGCGGTCCGCGCCGCCGTCGCCGTCGTCTGGGGCGGCCGTGCCGGACGCGACGTCGGCCGAGAGGCTGACCGGGTCCAGCGGCGTACCGGCCGTGTAGTAGCCCGCGAACGCCTTGGCGCCCTCGGCCGTGAGCGTGGCGGGGACCGCGGCAAGCGTCACGGGCGTGCCGCCGCCGCGCATCTCCACGCCGGAGAGGTCGAGCGAGGCCAGCGGCACCTGGGAGCGGGCGGAAACCTTTCCGCTGCCCTTCTCCTTGCTGCGCATGTCGGCGTGCAGGGTGCCGGAACCGCCGCCGCCGATCCGGACGGCCGGGTTGCCGATCGTCAGTTCCAGCTGGTGCGTACCGTCCGGCTCGGCGTGGCCGGTGAAGCGGACCCCGCCGGAGAAGGCCGCGTCGAAGGAGCCGGTGTCCGGGTCGTAGCCGCCCTTGGCGGAGTGGAACCGGTATCCGCTCTCGCCGGTCGTGGCCGCGCCGCCGCTCAACTCCCAGCTGCCCTGGGCGATGGGGCCGGTGACGTAGCGCTGGAAGGACGCCTTGACGCCCCAGTCCAGCCGCCCGCCCGCGACGGTGCGTTCGGCCGCCTGCACGCCGGAGGCGGGCAGCAGCACGGCGGCGAGCACGATGAGCACGCCGAGCAGTGCGACGCCCGCCGTACGGCGGTCGGGACGGTGGCCGGTTCTGAGCGCGGGCATGGGTGGGCCTCCACAGGCGGGCCGGGCGGAACTGGAAACAAAGGTAAGGCTAACCTAAGCTATGCTCGGCTGGAACCCGGCCACCCGGTGCACCCGCCGGACCCCGTCCACCTCACGGAAGGCAGTGCGCCGTGCGCCAACCACCCCGCTTCCTGGCGGCGTTCGCCGCCCTGCTCGCGCTCGCCCTGACGCTGACGCTGACGGCCTGCGGCGGCGCGGGCGGCACCGGCGGCGAGTCGGCCGCCTCCGGCAGCGCGGACCAGCGCAGCGGCACGGACCAGGCCGGACCCGCCGACGAAATCGAGCCACTCTCCGGCCCCGCCCCCCGGCCCGAACTCCCCGCCCACGTCACCTCGGCGGACGGCAGCCGCACCACCGTGCGGAGCACCGAGCGGATCGTGCCGCTCTCCGGCTCGCTCGCCGAGATCGTCTTCTCACTGGGCCTGGGCGACCACGTCGTGGGACGCGATGTCAGCACCACCTTCGAACAGGCCGCCGATCTCCCCATGGTCACCCGCGCCCACGACGTCTCGGCCGAGGGCGTGCTCGCCCTCGAACCCACCGTCGTCCTGGCCGAGACCACCACCGGGCCGAGCGAGGCCGTCGACCAGATCCGCGACGCGGGCGTGCCCCTCGTGGTCGTCGAACTGCCGCAGGAACTGGACGACATCGGCGCCCGGATCGACGCCGTCGCCGAGGCCCTGGGCGTGGCCGGGCCGGGTGACCGGCTCCGCGAACGCAGCGAGGAGCGGGTCGCGAAGGCCCGCGGCTCCGTCCCCGGCGGCGCGGGCGGCGGCGACCGGCCGCGGGTCGCCTTCCTCTACCTGCGCGGCTCGGCGTCCGTCTACCTGCTGGGCGGCGCCCGCTCCGGGGCGACCTCGCTGATCGAGGCGGCGGGCGGCGTGGACGCGGGCGAGCAGTCCGGGCTGACCAAGGACTTCACCCCGATCACCAGCGAGGCGCTGGTCAAGGCGGCGCCCGAGGTGATCCTGGTGATGACCAAGGGGCTGAAGTCGGTCGACGGCGTGGACGGCCTGGTCAGGATTCCGGGCGTCGCGCAGACCCCGGCGGGCATGGACCGCCGGATCGCCACCGTCGACGACGGGGTGCTGCTGAGCTACGGCCCGCGGACGGACCAGGTGCTGCGCTCGCTGATCCGGCAGATCCACCGGGACGCCGAGTGACGCTGCACGAGGACCCGGTACGGCCGAAGGCGGGCACCGGCGAGCCCGCGCGCACCGCCCCTGACCCCCGCACCGCCCCGGCCGCAGGCACCGGACGCACCGCCGCCCTCGCCGTCCTGCTGACCGCCGCCCTCGTCCTCCTCGCCCTCCTCTCCGTCGGCACCGGCGCGTACGGCATCCCGCTGGGCGACCTCCTCGGCTCGCTGGCGCACCGGGCAGGGCTGGGCGGTGCGCCACTCGACCGGATCGGCGAGAGCGTGCTGTGGGACGTACGCCTCCCGCGCGTCGTCCTCGGCCTGCTCGTCGGCGCCTCGCTGGGCTGCGCCGGGGCGCTGATGCAGGGCGTGTTCGGCAACCCGCTCGCCGAACCGGGCGTGATCGGCATCTCGGCGGGCGCGGCGGTCGGCGCCGTCGCCTCCATCGCGTTCGGGCTCAGCTTCCTGGGCAACTGGACCATCACCGCCTGCGCGTTCGCCGCCGGGCTGGGCACCGTGCTGCTCGTCTACGTGCTCTCGCGCTCCGGCGGGCGCACCGAGGTGGTGACCCTGATCCTCACCGGCATCGCCGTGAACGCCTTCGCGGGCGCCCTGATCGGGCTCGTCATCTTCTTCGCCGAGAACGCCGCGGTCACCCAGATCACCTTCTGGCAACTCGGCTCGCTCTCCCAGGCCACCTGGGAGAAGGTGCTGGCCGTGCTGCCCTGCGCCCTCGCCGGGCTGGTGCTGGCTCCCCTCTCCGCGCGCAAGCTCGACCTGCTGGCGCTGGGCGAGGGACCCGCGCGCCATCTGGGCGTGGACGTGGAGCGGCTGCGGATGGTGCTGATCCTCGTCGTCGCGCTGCTCACCTCCGCCGCGGTGGCGGTGGCCGGGGTGATCACCTTCCTCGGCCTGCTCGTCCCGCACCTGCTGCGGATGGCGGCGGGCCCCGGCCACCGCTTCCTGGTGCCGGGCAGCGCGCTGGGCGGGGCGGTGGTCCTGGTCGGCGCCGACCTGGCGGCCCGTACGCTCGCGCAGCCCGCCGAACTGCCGCTGGGCGTCCTGACGGCACTGATCGGTGCGCCGTTCTTCTTCCTCCTGCTGCGCAGGACCCGGCGGCGCCAGGGAGGCTGGGCATGACCGCCACCGCACGGCCCGGGTTCGTGCGGCGGCTGCTCGCCGGGCGCACCGTGCCGCTGCCGGACGCGCTCCCGCCCGGCGTCCCCGCCGCCGAGGCCCGCGCGCTCGAAGTGCGCCTGGGCGGCCGTACGGTGCTGGCCGGGGTGGACCTGAGCGCCGCCAGTGGCGAGGTGCTCGCCCTGGTCGGGCCGAACGGCGCGGGCAAGTCCACGCTGCTGGCCGCGCTCGCCGCCGACGTTCCGCCCGCCGCGGGCGAGGTGCTGCTGGCCGGACGTCCGGCCGGCGCCTGGTCCGCCGCCGAACAGGCCCTGCGGCGCGCCGTACTGCCCCAGACCGCCTCGCTGGCATTCCCCTTCACCGTCGAGGAGGTCGTACGGATGGGCCGGGCACCGTGGGCGGTGACGGAGGCGGCGGCCGAGGACGCCGAAGCTATCGCCGAAGCCCTGGCGGCCACCCAGACCGACGCGTTCGCCGGACGCAGCTTCGCCGCGCTCTCCGGCGGCGAACGCGCCCGCGTCGCGCTCGCCCGGGTGCTGGCCCAGCGCGCGCCCCTGCTGCTCCTGGACGAGCCCACCGCGGCGCTCGACCTGCGCCACCAGGAGCTGGTGCTGCGCCTGTGCCGGGAGCGGGCGGCGGCGGGCGCGGCGGTGGTGGTCGTGCTGCACGGCCTCGGGCTGGCCGCCGCCTACGCGGACCGCGTGGCGGTGCTGGAGGCGGGCCGGATCGCACTGGAGGGCCCGCCCCGGCAGGCGTTGCAGGCGGAGCCGCTCTCCCGGATCTACCGCCAGCCGCTGGAGGTCCTGCCGCACCCGCGTACGGGCGCGCCGCTCGTGCTGCCGGTGCGGGACGCCTGACGGCGGGGTGGCCGGGAGCCTTGGGCGGATCTGGGAGGCTGGGGCGATGCAGCCTGACGCACGCGTGCCGCTGGGCCGCACCGGGCTGCCGGTGACCCGGCTCGGCCTCGGACTCGCCTCCCTCGGCGGCCTGTTCACCCCCGTCGGCGAGGCGCAGGCCCGCGCGACCATCGACCGTGCCTGGGACGCGGGACTGCGGCTGTTCGACACCGCGCCGGTGTACGGGTACGGCCGCTCCGAGGCCCGGGCCGGGCGGGCGCTGCGCGGGCGGCCGCGCGAGGAGCTGGTGCTGTGCACCAAGGTGGGCCGCCTGATCGAGCCGGACGGTCCGGACACGCAGCCGATCTGGGCCGACCCGCCGCCGGGCGTCGGGCCGCGGCGCGACCACTCGTACGCGGCGGTGCTGCGGTCGGTGGAGGAGAGCCTGGAGCGGGTGGGTGTGGACCGCTTCGACGTACTGCACATCCACGACCCGGACGAGGACTACGCGGCGGCCCTGCACGGCGCCTACCCGGCGCTGGCCGCGCTGCGCGAGCGCGGTGCCGTGCGCGCGGTGTCGCTGGGGGTCAACCACGCCGACGTCGCCGCCCGCTTCCTGCGCGACGCGCCCGCGCCCGGTCCCGACTGCGTCCTGCTGGCCGGGCGTTACACGGTGCTCGACCAGTCGGGGCTGGCGGACCTGCTGCCGCTGTGCCGGGAGCGCGGGGTCGCGGTGATCGCGGCGGGCGTCTTCCAGGGCGGCCTGCTCACCGGCGGGGGCAGCGGTGCCGGGACGGCCGCCGGAGCCGGGGCGGACCGGGCGGCGCCGCCCGACCTCGCCGCGCGGATCGCCGCCCTGCGGGCCGTGTGCGAGCGCCACGAGGTCTCGCCGCTCGCCGTGGCGGTCCAGTTCCCGGCTGCACACCCGGCGGTCGGCTCCGTGCTGATCGGCGCCCGGACACCGGACGAAGTCACCGCCAGCGTCGGCCACTTCAGGCGTCCCGTACCGGCCGCGCTGTGGGCCGCGCTCAAAGCGGAGGGCCTGCTGCCGCGCGAGGCGCCCGTCCCCGTGCCGTAGCGCCGAGAGGCCCGTACGCCGCCGCACGCGACGGCGCATGTCAGCCAACCCGCAGCTGCCGGGCCTCCGCACAGACGTCCGGTACGCCGTGGCTCTCTCGTTTCCGCCCGCTGCCCGAAGCATCCGGGGCAGGAAGCGGAAGGAAAGGAACCGCCGGAAGGCGCCTCGTGACTGCCTCCTCGCCCCAAGTCACCCAGGAACCACCCGAATCCACCCCCTCACTCCCAGCCGGTCCGTCACCGCAACTATCGGGCGAATTTTGACCATACGCAGGCGGAACCCCGCCGATATGACTTAAGGTCTCCCTCACGCCAGCTCGTCGCACTTGGGGAAGTGGACAGGACGCCGTCTGGAAGGGGTCCTCGGTGCCTGGGGGGTACATGCGGCTCGACGCGATGTTTCGCTCCGGTCGGCACAGACCCGGTGACGGTCCGACGGCGCCGGCTCCGGCCGCGCCCGGCGGCGGGCGGCGCCCGGGCCGGGGCAAGGCGCGCTGGTACGCACCCCTGGCGGTGGCCACGGACGTACTGGGGACGGGGTTACCGGTCCTTCTCGTCTGCCGGGCCACCGACCGCCCCCACCCCGTCGCCACCGCGCTGACCGTGGCGGCGGCCTGGGTGGCCGTCCAGCTGGTGCGCGGGCGCTACGCCGCGCCCGCTCTGGGTGAGTCGCGCGGGCTGCTCTCCGCCGCGCAGGACTGGCTGGCGCTGATGGGCCTGCTGGCCGTGCTCCGGGTGGCGACCGGGGAGAGTTCCGGCCCCGCCTACGCGCTGCTCGCGCTGCTGCCCGCCCTCGTCCTCACGGCGTCCTGCCGGGTGCTGACGCACCATCACCTCGGTGGGCAGCGGCGGGCGGCCCAGGCGGTGTGCCGGGCGCTGGTGGTCGGCGAGGCGGGCCCGGTGGACGAGGTGGTCGGTCAGCTGGCAGCCCGTACGGACCACGCGTACGTGGTGATCGGCGCCGTCGCGGTGGGTGAGCGGGAGCTGTGCAGCGGCGTGCCCGAGTCGGGCCGGATGGCGGCCCTGCCCCCCGCCGCCCCCGGGGAGGCGCCCGGCCCGGACGACGGCCGCCTGCCGCACAGCGAGATCACCCTCAACCTCCGCGTGCAGCCGCCGCGCGAGGACGGCGGCGTCGTGCTGGACGCGGCGTGGCGGCTGCACGCCGACGTCGTGCTGATCGTCCCCGGCACCCGGCTGACCGGGGAGCGGCTGCGCAGGCTCTCCTGGGCCGTCCAGGACGCCGGGCTCCCGCTGGTGGTCGCCTCCGGCCTGGCCGAGGTGGCGCAGCGGCGCGTGCGGCTGGCCACGGCCGCCGGGCTGAGCCTGCTGCACGTCGCCCCGCCCGTACGCCGCGGGCCGCAGCTGGCACTGAAGGGCGCGCTGGACCGGACCGCGGCGGCGCTCGGACTGCTGGTGCTGGCACCGCTGTTCGTGCTGCTGGCGCTGGCGGTCCGGCTGGACTCCCCGGGGCCGGTGCTCCACCGGCAGTGCCGGATCGGCCACCACGGCGCGCCGTTCACCATGTGGAAGTTCCGCTCCATGGTGGCGGACGCCGAGCAGCTGCGGCCCGGTCTCGCGGCGGCGGACGAGCAGGACGGACCGACGTTCAAGATCCGCCGTGACCCCCGGGTGACCCGGGTGGGGCGCCTGCTGCGGCGCACCTCGCTGGACGAACTGCCGCAGCTGGTCAACGTGTTGCGCGGGGAGATGTCGCTGGTGGGCCCGCGCCCGCCGCTGCCCGACGAGGCCGCCGCCTACGACACCGTCGAGCTGCGGCGGCTGGAAGTCAAGCCCGGCATGACCGGGCCGTGGCAGGTCGGCGGGCGCTCGGAGCTGTCCTGGGACGAGAGCCTGGCGCTGGATCTGCGCTACGCCGACAACTGGTCGCTGACCACGGACCTGGACGTGCTCGCCCGTACGGTCCGCGCGGTCGTCGACGGACGCGGGGCGTACTAGATGTCGTTACCAGCGTCTGCCCGGGGCCGCGCCCCCGGACGCCTCCAGCCACCAGCGGTAGGTCTCCCGGACGCCGTCCACCAGTGGAATCCGGGGCGCGAAGCCCAGCGCCCGCAGCCGCGAGACGTCCAGCAGCTTGCGCGGGGTGCCGTCGGGCCGGGCCGGGTCGAAGGCGATGCGGCCCCGGTAGCCGACGACTTCGCGCACCGTCTCGGCCAGCTCACGGATGGTCAGGTCGGTGCCGGTGCCGACGTTGACCGGCGAGTCGTCGTCGTAGACGCGCAGCAGCAGGGAGCAGGCCCGCGCCAGGTCGTCCACGTGCAGGAACTCCCGGCGCGGTGTGCCGCTGCCCCAGAGCACCACCTCTTCCCGGTTCTCCCGCGCCGCCTCGTGGAAGCGGCGGACGAGGGCGGGCAGGACGTGCGAGGTGGCCAGGTCGAAGTTGTCGCCGGGGCCGTAGAGGTTGGTCGGCATCGCGGAGATGTAGGACGCGCCGAACTGCCGCCGGTAGCCGCGGATCTGGGTGATCCCGGCGATCTTGGCCAGCGCGTACGGCTCGTTGGTGGGCTCCAGCGGGCCTGTCAGCAGGGCCTCTTCGGGGATCGGCTGGGGCGCCAGCCGGGGGTAGATGCAGGAGGAGCCGAGGAAGAGCAGCCGCTCCACCCCGGCCGCGTGCGCCCCGGAGATGACGCTCAGCTGGATGTGGAGGTTCGCCTCCAGGAACTCCACCGGGAAGTCCTGGTTGGCCATGATCCCGCCCACCCGGGCCGCCGCCAGCACCACCGCGTCCGGCCGCTCCGCGCGCAGGTACGCCCCGGTGCGGGCCGCGTCGCGCAGGTCCAGTGCCGCCCGGTCGCGGGTGAGCACCTCGTGGCCCTCGGCGGTCAGCCGCCGGGCGACGGCCGAGCCGACGAGCCCGCGGTGGCCCGCGACGAAGATCCGGGCGCGGGACGGCAGCAGCTGCTTCGGTGGCCTCATGCCCCCGGATTCTGCCAGCGCGCCGCGCGGCGCGGACGGCTTCGCCCGAGCCGCCCCCGCGGTACGAGCCTCCGGGTCCGCGAGCCCGGCCACCCCCACGACGGACCCGAGGTGCCGCCTATGACCAAGAGCGCGCTGATCACCGGCATCACCGGCCAGGACGGCTCGTACCTGGCCGAGCTGCTGCTGTCGAAGGGCTACACGGTGCACGGGCTGGTGCGCCGTTCCTCGTCCTTCAACACCGCCCGCCTCGACCACATCTACCAGGACCCGCACGAGGCCGGGCGTTCGCTGATCCTGCACCACGCGGATCTGACGGACGGGGTGGCGCTGGTCAACCTGCTGCGTGAGATCGCGCCGGGCGAGGTCTACAACCTGGGCGCCCAGTCGCACGTCCGCGTCTCCTTCGATTCCCCGCTCTACACCGGCGACGTGACGGCCATGGGCGCGCTGCGGCTGCTGGAGGCGATCCGCGCCAGCGGCGTGGACACCCGCATCTACCAGGCGTCCTCCTCGGAGATGTTCGGCTCCGCGCCGCCGCCGCAGCACGAGCGCACGCCGTTCCACCCGCGCAGCCCGTACGGCGTCGCCAAGGTCTTCGGCTACTGGTCGACCGTCAACTACCGGGAGGCGTACGGCCTCTATGCGGTGAACGGCATCCTGTTCAACCACGAGTCGCCCCGCCGCGGTGAGACCTTCGTGACCCGGAAGATCACCCGGGCGGTGGCCCGCATCCGTGCCGGGCTGCAGCAGCACCTCTACCTCGGCAACCTCGACGCCGTACGGGACTGGGGCTACGCCCCCGAGTACACCGAGGCGATGTGGCGCATGCTCCAGCACGACGAGCCGGACGACTACGTGGTGGCCACCGGCGAGGCGGCCTCCGTACGGGAATTCCTGGGCGCCGCGTTCACGGCGGCCGGGCTTGAGTGGGAGCGGTACGTGCGCTTCGACCCCAAGTACGAGCGGCCCAGCGAGGTGGACGCGCTGATCGGGGACGCGGCCAAGGCGGAGTCGGTGCTCGGCTGGAAACCGCGGGTCCGCTGGCCGGAGCTGGCCCGGATCATGGTCGAGGCGGACATCGACGCGCTGGAGGCCGAACTGACCGGCGCCGCCGTACGGATCGACCGGTGAGGCGCACGGGAACGGCGGAGCAGCACGGGAACGGCACGGCGCAGGGCACACGGAAGCGGACGAGGTGGGGTTCGATGCGAGGTAGCGGGCGAGGTACGAACGGCGCGGCGCGCAGGCGCAGGCGGGCGGGCGCCGCTTTCGCGGCGTTCGCGGTCACCCTCGCGTCCTGGACGGGGGCGCAGCTGCTGGCCCCCGCCCCGGCACACGCCGTGACGCCGCCGGTGGGGTTCACGGCCGACGACCTGCCGACCTGGCAGACCAACGGCGTGGTGTGGGCCATGGCGCAGCACGAGGGCGTCGTCTTCGCGGGCGGCACCTTCTCAGCGATCCGCCCGCCCGGCGCGGAGCCGGGCACCGGGGAGCGCGAGGCGCTGAACTTCGCGGCCTTCAACGCCGCCACCGGCGCGCCGACCAGCTGCCGGCTGTCCTTCACCGTGGGCTCCGGCACCGCCACGGTGCGCGCGCTGACCGTCTCGCCGGACGGCGGCACGCTCTACGCGGGCGGCCGGTTCGGCGCGGTGAACGGCACCTCGGTGAGCAACGTCGCCGCGATCGACCTCGCCGACTGCTCGGTGAAGCCGGACTTCAAGGTGTCCGTCTCGGCAACCGTACGGGCCCTGGACGTCTCGGGCGGCACCGTCTACCTGGGCGGTGACTTCACCAAGGTCGGCGGGCAGAACCGCAGCCGCTTCGCCGCCGTGAGCACCTCCGGCGCCCTCACCGCCTGGAACCCGAACGCCGACAAGGTCGCCCGCGCCCTGGAGGTGACCCCGGACGGCCGGAACGTCGTCCTCGGCGGCGACTTCGACACCGTCGGCGGCAAGGCGTCGCACGCGCTGGCCGTCGTCAACGCGACGTCCGGGGCGACCACCAGGGCCTACGGCTCCACGTTCATCCACCGCGCCTCCACGGTCAAGGGCCTGACCGTCGACGAGACCGGCGTCTACACCGCCAACGAGGGCACCGGCGGCGGCGTCTTCGACGGCCGGATCGCCCTGGATCTCGACGGCTTCGGCGAGCGCTGGCGCGACACCTGCCTGGGCGCCACCCAGGACGTCGCGGTCCACGACTCCGTGCTCTACAGCGCCTCGCACGCGCATGACTGCTCCAGCATGGGGCAGTTCCCGCAGATGGACGACCGCCAGCACCTGCTGGCCGAGTCGGTGGACAACCCCAAGCCGCTGCTGTCCTGGTTCCCGGACACCGACGACGGCCCCGCGGGCACCGAGCAGATCGGCCCGCGCACCATGGTCGCCTCGTCCCGCGCGGGCACCGACTACCTGTGGGTCGGCGGCGAGTTCACCCGGATCGTCACCCACGGGAACATGAAGCAGCAGGGCCTCGTACGGTTCGCGAGCGGCCCGGACACCGGCGCGCCGACCGTGCCGGACCAGGTGGCCGCGGCCAACGTCACCGGCGGCAAGGTCAAGGTCAGCTGGCGCACCAGCCTGGACGAGGACGACTCCACACTGACGTACAAGGTCTACCGCAACGGCTCCGGCACGCCCGTGCACACCATGACGGCGGACTCCTTCTTCTGGAAGCGGCCCACCGCCAGCTTCACCGACGCGACCGCCAAGCCCGGCACCGCCTACACCTACCGGGTCACCGCGAGCGACGCGGGCGGCGCCAACACCAGCTCCGCGTCCGCGGGCGCCACGGTGACGACGCCGGGCACGCCCGTGGAGACCACCGTGGAGCGGGCGGCCACCGCTGACGCGTACGTCAATGGCGCGGCCGCCTCCGCCACCTACGGCACACACCAGCAGCTGGCGGTGCGCGGCACCTCGGCGTACGAGAGCTACGTGCGGTTCGCGCTGCCCGCCGCGCCCAGCGGCATGGAGCTGACCGGGGCGAAGCTGACCGTACGGACCAGCGGCGACGCGGTGGCGGGGTCGGCGGACGACGTGCGGATAAGGCCGGTCACCGGCAGCTGGTCCGAGTCGGCCGTCACCTACGCGACGAAACCGGCCCTGGGCTCCACCACCTTGGGCACGCTGAGCGGGGCGACCGAGCTGCAGACCGACCGCACCGTCGCGCTCAGCGCCGCGCCGCTGGCGGGCGAGCTGGGCGGCAACCTCGATCTCGCGCTCACCAGCACCGGCACGGACAGCCTCTGGCTGTGGGCGAAGGAGTCCGGGGCGGCGCAGGCACCCCGGCTCACGCTCACCTTCGAGGCGGTGTGAGGGCGCGCACCGGCCCCGTCCGGGCCGCCCTGCCCGCCGTGCTGCTGGCCGCCGCGCTGCTGCTCACCGCCGGGTGCGGCGGCGGGGACGACGGGGACGGCGATGCGGGCGGTGACGGGGGCGGCGGTCCGGAGAGCGCGCGCAGCGTGGCGCCGACCACCGCGCCCACCACCGCACCGACCGCCGCGCCCGCCCCGGCCACACCCACGAAGGACGCGGGCGACGAGCCGGGCACCGGGGACGAGGCCGACGGCGGACCCAAGGTGCCCAGCTCCGAACTCACCCCCGCCACCGGCACGTTCACCAAGAAGCAGAAGAAGTACCTGACCGGCCGCGTGCCGCAGGGCACCGATCCGGCGGCCGTCCTGGAGGCCGGGCAGGCGGCCTGCGACCGGATCGGCAGCACGGCCGAGGCAGACCGCGAGGCCGCGGTGAGCGCCCTGAAGGCGGGCGAGATCGCCAACGCGGAGGACGCCGTCCGCCACCTGTGCCCCGAGCACCGGCCGCTGCTGGACGCGGCGGGCAAGAGCTGATGCAGCTGACGAGGAGCGAAACCGTGCACCCCCTGCCCATCGTCGTCGTGATACCGACGAAGAACGAAGCCGAGAACATCACCTCGACCGTGCGCTCCGTCGCCGGCCACTTCCGCGCGGTCGTCGTCGTCGACTCCGACAGCACGGACGACACCCGCGCGCTGGCCGCCAAGGCGGGCGCCGAGGTGGTGCCGTACAGCTGGGACGGCGGCTATCCGAAGAAGAAGCAGTGGTGCCTGGAGCACGTGCACACCGGCACCGACTGGCTGCTCTTCCTCGACGGCGACGAGACGCCCAGCGCACAGCTGCTCGCCGAGCTGCGCCGGATCTTCGCCGTACCGGCGGGCAGGACGCTGCGGCCCGCCGCGTTCGACATCCCGCTGGGCTACTGGTTCGCGGGCAGGCGGCTGCGGCACGGCTACACCATCGTCAAGCGCGCCCTGCTGGACCGCACGCGCTGCCGCTTCCCGGAGCCGGACGACCTGGCGGCGCCCGGGATGGGCGAGCAGGAGGGCCACTACCAGCCGCTGGCCGACCCGGTGCACACGCTCAAGGGGACCATCGAGCACCAGGACCTGGACCCGGTGCGCACCTGGTTCGACCGGCACAACCGCTACTCGGACTGGGAGGCGTGGCTGGCCGGACACCCGCTGGTGCGGGAGCAGATCCGGCAGGCGAAGACCCGGCAGGGGCAGCTCTTCCACCGCGCGCCCTTCAAGCCGCTGGTGTCGTTCGGCTACGCGTACCTCTACAAGCGCGGGTTCCTGGACGGGCGGGCCGGTCTCGACTACGCGCTGGCGATGAGCTTCTACCGGTGGCAGATCGGCCTCAAGGCACGGGAGTACGGGCAGCGGCCCGACCTGGCCACCGGACCCGGGCCCGGCTCTGACCCCGGCGCCGCCGTCAGCGCCGCACCCGCCGCCGGGCGTGCTCCTCGATGACGTGGTCGTAGATCCCCTCCAGCGTCTCCACGACCCCCTCCAGGGTGAAGCGGTCCCGCACCAGCCGCCACGCCGCCTCCGACGCGGCGGCGTTGGCGGCCGGGTCGAGCAGCTCCAGCACGGCCTGGCCGACGAGTTCACCGTTGCCCTCGTCGGCGCCCGGGTCCGCGCGGCTGTCCACGACCCGGCCCGCGCCCGCCGCCGCCACGTCCGGCGAGAGCCCGCCGCCGCGCGCGACCACCACCGGCAGCCCGACCGACATCGCCTCCAGCACGGAGACCGCGAACGGCTCCACGACCGACGGCAGCACGTAGACGTCCGCCTCCCGCAGCCGGGCCAGCACCTCGCCGTGCTCCAACGGGCCCGCGTACTCCAGCGCGTGGCCCACTCCCAGGCCGCGCGCCAGCGCCAGCATGTCGTCCGCCAGCGCCCCGGTGTCCGGGCCCGCGAGCACGAAGCGGGCGCCGGGGTGCCGCTGGAGCACGGTGGGCATCGCCCGTACGAAGTCCTGCGGGCGCTTGCGCTCCTGCACCCGCGCCACGTACAGCACCGTCGGGGCCCGCCGCCCGTCCTGCCCGTCCCGCACCGGGCGGCGCTCCTGCGGCCGTACGCCGTTGACGAGCCGGTAGGCGGGCGCCATCGCCTCCGGCGCGACCACGGCCGCGGTGTCCCGCCGCTCCTGCTCGGTCAGGTGCAGCACGGCGTCCGCCCGCTTCAGCACCCGGCGCAGACCCAGCACGTCGACCAGCCGCGCCGCGCGCTGCTCGGTCGGGTCGATCATGCCGTGCGTCTGGAGCACCAGCGGGCGGCGGCACGACAGCGCGGTGAGCGCCACGGGCAGCGTGACCAGGTCGCGCATCAGATGGACGTGCACGACGTCGGCCGTGCGCACCATGCGCCGGGCCCGGCCCAGCAGCGCGGGCGAGGTGATGCCGCTGACCTCGAACCTCGGCAGCACGTGCCGGGCCTGGAAGAGCCGCGCCGGTACGCCGTCCACCTCGCGCGGCAGCGGCTCCCCGGCCGGGAAGCCGTCGCCGAGCGCGACGACCACCGCGCGGGTGCCGCGTGCGCGCAGGCCGCGCGAGAGGTTGAGCGCGACGCGCGTGGGGCCGCCGAAGTCGTGCGTGGGCGTGTGCAGTGTGACGACGTGCAGGACCTTCACGGGCTCCCCTCCCCCGCGCCCCACCCGGCCCCCAGGACGCGATCCGCCCACCTTACGACCTCGCGGTGACCGCCCGTGCACGGTACGGGAGTACGGGCGCTGCCCCGCGCCGTGGCGGCGCACGCACTGCGGCGGCCCGTCAGCCCGTCAGCGCCTCACAGCAGCATGTCGGCAGATGTCTGTGAACGTGCCGAGAAGCCTACCGGCCCCGTTGGCTAGGATTCAGCGCGGAGTCCGCGGATGCGGAGGGGGTGGCCCGCGTGAGCGTAGAGGAGCGGGCGGGCGTCACGTCCGCCGCGTTACGCGATTCGGCCGAACTGCGCCGTGCCGCGCCGCGCGCCGCGCTCTCCCGCGCGCTGGCGGTGCCGCTGGTGCTGGGGACGGTCGTGGTGCTGCCGGTGGCCGTGGCCACCCAGCCCGGCCCGGGGATGCGGGAATCCGCGTTCTGGCTCCAGCTGGCGCTGTGCTGCTACGCGGGCGCCCGGCTGGCCGCGATGGTGCTCACCGCCCGGCGGCGGCTGGTGCAGGGCTCCTTCTGGCTGTTCGTCTACATCGCCCTGGGCATCGCGCCGCTGGCACAGACGGTCCTCGACCGGACGCCGACGCCGGTCGTCGGCCCCGGCTCGGACACCGTGCAGGCCCTCGTGCTGGTGCTGGGCGGCGTCGTCGCGTTCGACGTGGGCGCGCTGCTGGCCCGGCACCGCCCCTCGGTGCGGGGCCGCCGCGTGCGGCGCTCCGCGACGGTGCACCGGCCCCGGCTCTACCTGCTGGTGGCGCTGGCCTACGCGGGCAGCGCGCTGATGATCGTGCAACTGGGCGGCGTCGGGGTGTTCTTCAGCAGCCGGGAGGGGATCAGCGAGAGCGTACGGGGCGCGACGGGCGCAGAGGCGGGCGCGGCAGCCGCCTCGCAGGCCGGTTCGGCGCTCCTGCGCGGCTTCGGTACGGTGCCCGCGCTGCTGGCGCTGCTCTTCCTCACCCGCTGGCTCGTCACCTCGCGCACCGCCCGGCGCAGGCCGACCGTCCTGCTGATGTGGGCGGGCCTGCTCGGCCTGAACGTGATCGTCAACAACCCCGTCTCCAACCCGCGTTACTGGTTCCTGACGGTGCTCTTCGCGCTGCTGTTCACCGCCTTCCCGCGCAGTCCGGTGATGTACCGGGGCGCGCTGGCGCTGGGGGTGGTCATCGCGCTGGTCGTCTTCCCCTTCGCGGACCGCTTCCGCTACGAGGAGGACGGCGCGCGCCTGCCCGAGTCGGACTCGCTGCTGGTACCGCTCACGCTCAAGGACTACGACCAGATCGGCATGTTCGCCAACACCATCTCCTTCGCCGAGGCGGGCACCGGGCACACCTACGGCGGGCAGCTCTCCTCCACCGCGCTCTTCTTCGTGCCCCGGTCCGTGTGGGGCGGCAAGGCGGAGGACTCGGGGGTGCGGGTCGGCGAGTGGATGGGCATGCGGAACACCAACCTCTCCTCCCCCCTGTGGGCCGAACTCTGGCTCGACTTCGGCCCGTTGGGCATGCTCGGCGGCTTCCTGGGCGTCGGCTACCTGGCGGCCCGCGCGGACCGCCGCTACGTACGGCAGACCCTCGACGACACCGGGCCGGGCAACCTCCCGGCCGTAGTGATCCCGCTGGTCGCCGGGTACAGCTTCATCCTGCTGCGCGGGCCGCTTCTCCAGGCTTCCGGGCGGATCGCCATCGCCGCGCTCTGCTTGGTACTGGTCACCACCTTCCGCGACCAGCCGCCCCGCAAGCGATTGCGGTGACGTCACGGCCGGTTCAGTCCGGTTCAGTCCGGTTCGGGACCGGCTTCGGAGACAGGTTCAGGAAGGGGAACGGGGACGTGCGCGCGCAGGCCGGGCCATCGGGCGGAGCCGACCAGCGCGGCGGCGGCGACATCGACGGTGCCCGTGGTCGTGTTGCCGGTGCCCCAGTCCTCGGCCGTGACGTGGAGTAGGCCGTTCGCGTCGATGTCGACGGCGACCTCGATCTGGGGCACGCCCTTGGGAGCGGGCGGGAGGGCCACTTCGAGGACCGCGAGGGTCCTGTTCCGTGCTGCCTCGCGGCGTTCGCCTTCCACGACGTGGATCACCACGCTGGGTTGGTCGTGCGTGTGCGTGGTGAAGAACTCGCTGCGTTTCGTGGGGATCGTCGTGTTCCGTTCCAGCAGCTTCGTGTTGATGCCCCCTTCCGTCTCGACGCCTATCGAGTTGGCGTAGACGTCGAGCAGCAGCATGTCCTTCATCACACCGGTCAGGACACCGGTGTGGACGGCGGCGCCGGTGGCGGCACCTTCCGGGGCGAGGCCCCGCCAGGGCTCCCGGCCGCCGTTGAGCCGGCGGACCAGTTCGCCCACTGCGGGCATCCGGGTGGCGTCGCCCGTCAGGATGACCTGGTCGACGTCGGAGAGTGTGAGCCCGGCATCGTCGAGTGCGTGCTCGACGGGCCGTCGGCAGCGTTCCAGCAGATCCCGGGTGAGCGCCTCGAACTCCTCGCGGGTGAGGGTCTCGTCGAGGTGCACGGGCCCGTGCGGGCCGGAGGCGAGGTAGGGCAGCTGGAGGGAGGCGGCGCGGGCCGCCGACAGTTCCCTCTTCGCCGCCTCGGCCGCCTCCCGCAGCCGCTGCGTCGCCACGGCGTCGTCGGCGAGATCCAGTCCGTACCGCTGCCGTACGCGCTGGATCAGGTGCTGGACGATCCGCATGTCCCAGTCGTCACCGCCGAGATGGTGGTCGCCCGCGGTCGCCACCACCTCCCCCACACCGTCGCCGAGCCTGACCAGTACGACGTCGAGCGTCCCTCCGCCGAGGTCGAAGACCAGCACGGTGTCGTCGTCGCCGCGATCCAGGCCGTATGCCAGTGCGGCGGCCACGGGTGCGCTGATCATCCGCATAACGGGGAGCCCCGCCTGCTCACCGGCCCGCCGCAGAGCTGCCCTTTGGTCCAGCCCGAAGCAGGCGGGCACCGTCAGCACGGCCCCGCACGGCGGCCCTCCAAAGTGCACCTCGGCGTCCTCGCGCAGGCGGGCGAGGAGCAGCCCGACGGCGTCCTCCGCCGTGAGGCGGACGTCGCCCCGCGTGATGCTCCAGTCCGTCCCCAGGTTCCGCTGGGCCGCGTGCACGGTGTATTCGGGGTTGGTGACCGCCTGCCGCTCGGCGGCCGTGCCGACGAGGATCTCTCCCTCGGCGGTGACGGCCACCAGGCTCGGTGTCCGCACCGCTCCCCCGGTGTTGGGGATCAGCCGCACCTTCCCGCCTTCCAGGAAAGCGGCGGCCACGTGCCTCGTACCGACGTCGATGCCGACGGCGGGCAGGCGCCTAGCCTCCGGTCCGCTCGCTGAGGGGCGGGCGGCCCCCGGAGGGTCCGCAGGCCGGCGGGGCCGCCGTGCCCTGGCGTCCTGGCCGGCTGGATGTTCCCGCCGCGGCGTGGTGGCAGTGGGTGCGTCGTGGGCCGGAGCGGGACCGCCGGGCTGGGTGTACGAAGCGGTCGGTGTCGTGACGCGGTTGCGGATGAGGGCGGTCACAGCGTGGGGCCAGGGGGAGACGCCGGGGAAGTGGTCCGGCGGGCTCCAGTAGGAGGAGATCCGCGCCAGCAGTTCCGCGAGATCGGGCCGCTTCCCGGGGTCCTTGGCCAGGCAGGCTGCGGCCAGTTCGCGCAGCGGCCCCTGGAGCGCGTCCAGGCGTGGCGGGCCGTTGACGACGCGGTGCAGGACCGCGAGGGGCGGGCCCTGGCCGAACGGTTCGACACCACTGGCGGCGAAGGCGATCAGCGCTCCGAGCGCGAAGACGTCGCCGGCCCGGCCCACCCGACCGCCCTCGGCCTGCTCCGGGGACATGAAGCCGGGCGTGCCTATCGCCGTACCGGTGGCCGTCAGGGCGGTGGAGTCCAGGGTCCGGGCGATCCCGAAGTCGATCACGCGGGGGCCGTCGGCGGCCAGCAGCACGTTGGAGGGTTTGAGATCACGGTGGAGCAGGCCGACCGCGTGGATGGCCTGCAGCGCCTCCACCAGCCCGGCCGCCAGTGCCCACACCGAGTCCGTTGGCAGCGGCCCGGACTCCGCCACGGCCTGGGCCAGGTCCGGCCCCGGAATGTAGACGGTCGCGATCCACGGCGGGTCGTCCTGCGGCCCTGCGGCCACCACCGGAGCGGTGAACGCCCCGCCCACCGCCCGGGCCGCCGCCACCTCCCGGCCGAAACGGCGCCGGAACTCAGGCTGCCGCGCCAGGTGGGGATACACGACCTTCACCGCCACCGCCCGGCCACCCGGCGACCGGCCGAGGAACACCTCGCCCATGCCTCCGGCACCCAAGCGTCCGCGCAGCAAGAACTCCCCGACCCGCTCCGGATCCCCCGTCTTCAACGGCTCCACCCGGCCCCTTCCCCCGTCCGGACCACACGGGTCCACCCGACCCCTACCCCACCACCACAGCCGCCACCCTGGTACCCGGCCCCGGGCCCCGGCATTCCGCCGAGAAAGGCGACGGGCCCCCTCTCCCGGCCCAGCGGCCAGGAGCGGGGCCGTCCGGTCAGGAGAGCGAAAGCCTACAGCGCGGGCACCAAGCCGGGCGGCCACCAGCACGGTTGGCCGGCGGGGCGCGCGCAGCGGGGCGGCGGGGCGCCGCCGCGTTCACGCCGGGCCCGGAGCCCCCGGGGGCCCGTCCAGCAGCGGGAAGAGCCGGGTGACGACCTGTCCCGCCCACTGGCCGCCACGCGGGCGGCTCTGCGCCGCCTGGCCCGCCGTCACCAGGCCATGGACGAGGAGATCGCCGAAGCATGCCCGCGACCGCCACGACACTTGTCCACATCGCATCCATGGCACCAGCCGATCACACCAAGCGCGGCCGTCGTAGCCTGCGGCCATGCACCTTCCGGTACAGGAACTCACCGCCGCCGACCAGGAACTCATCGACCTCGCCCGTGCCGTCGTCGACGCGCACACCGACGGGGAGGACGGAATCCACACCGTGGGCGCCGCCGTCCGTGCCGTCGACGGCACGACGTACGCCGGGATCAACCTCTACCACTTCACCGGCGGCCCGTGCGCGGAACTCGTCGCGCTGGGCCACGCGCGTGCCTCCGGCGCCCGCGAGCTGTCCGCGATCGTCGCCGTGGGGAACCTGGGGCGGGGCGTCATCGGGCCGTGCGGCAGGGACCGGCAGGTGCTCTTCGACTACCACCCCGGCATCCGCGTCATCCTGCCCACGGATCAGGGCGTGGGCAGCGTCCGCATCGAGGACCTGGTGCCGTTCGCCTTCGCGTGGAGCCCCGAGGGGGGATCGACCGCGTACCAGGGGGACGCGTCCGGCGGTCGCTGACCGGGGCGACCGGGGCGCGACCGGCGCGCGCGTGGCGGCGCGCGTTCCGGAATCCGCTCCGGCGGACAGAGCCCGGCGGCGCCGCTCTCGTAGGCTTTCGGTCATTTCCTGTCAGATCCCGCACCGCGGGAGTCACTCCGGCCGCCATCCGCCCCCAGGTCGCCCCGCAGCCGTGCGCCCGCCCGTCCTGCCTGGCCAGCACCGCACCGGCGGCCCCGCGCAGCCGCCGGCAAGGCGCCCCGCGCGCCACCCTGATGATCAGGCGGACGAAAGAACAAGTTTAAAACTGGACGAAATCTGCGCGGCGCGTACCAGCCACGCTCCCGTACGTCCCGATACGTTCTCACCATTACGACGGAACACCGCCCAGCCGCCGCCCTACCGGGGGTAGAAGCCGATGCCCGTGTCGCTCCCTCAGTCGTCGATGTCGCTCATGATGCCGCTGACGTTCAGTACCTCGTTGCAGTCGGAGGCGGCTTCGCCGGAGGCGGGAGTGCCGGGCTTGGCGCAGGTCACGCTCATCGTGACGGTCTGGTTCTCGGGGACCTCGATCGGCGTCACCCAGTGGTAGTCCTGGTTCCGGAACGTCTCCAGCGCGATGGTCGTGATCTTGCGGTCGCCGAAGGTCACGGTCACCAGGCCCTCGTCGCCCTGGAAGTTGGCCACCACGATGTCGGTGATCCCGAACACCTTGCCCTCGGGCACCTGGTACTCGCCGTCCTTCTTCTTCCCGCTCCCGGTCCGCACATCGATGGTCGCCGAACTCTGGAGGCCCGTCCCCGGGACGCCCGAACTGGTCGTGCGCTCCCCCTCGCGCCCGCCCTCTCCCCCGCCGCCGGTACGCCCCTCCTCGCCGCCCCGCCCGCCCGGCTTGCCCTCGCCTTCGGCCTCGGGGACCGTCCCGTCGGCCTCCGCCGCCTCCTTGGCCGCATCCTCCCGTGCCACGGCGGCGTTCTCCTTGGCGGCGTCGTCCGCCGCCTCCTTCGCCGTGCTCTTCACCGCGGGCCGCACCAGCAGGAACCAGGCAAGGAGCAGCGCCAGCAGCGCGGCGAGCAGCGCGATGAGCCACTTCGGGAAGAGCACGAGCTGGACGAACTCGCCCTCGACCGCGACGCGTTGCTCCGTGGGCTCCGCGCGCTGGTCCGGGTGCCGCTGGGCGCCCTTCCGGTCCGCGGGGGCTCCCTCGCCGCCCCGGTCGACGGCGACCTCGAAGGGCCATGCCGTGCCCTCGCCGAACCAGACGGGCGTGCCCGCGCGGACTCGGAGCCGGACCTCGGCGGACTCGCCCGGTGCGAGCTGCGGACTGTCCGGCGTGAAGCCGAACGTGAGGTCCTCGCCCGGCTGGTCCGCTGTGAGGGCGACACCCGTCGGGGCGTTCCCCTGGTTCCGCACCGACACCCGGTACCTCGCGCGGAGCCAGCCCCGGCGGCGCCGGGGCACCAGTTCGGCGCGGAGTTCGTGGAACGCGGTGACGGTCACCGTGGCTTCGGGCACGGTCACCGACTCCGGGTGCTCCACGGGCAGCACCCGTACCGCCAGCGGTACCTCGCCCGCGCGGACCGCGGACGAGCGCGGGGGCGTGAGCCGTACGGTCACCGTCTCGGAGGTGCCGGGGTAGAGCGAGACGCGGGCGGGCTCGACGGTGCTCCACGCGGCGCAGTCCCCGACCACCTCGAACGTGTAGGCCTCGACGATGTCGGTGTCGTTGCGCACGGTCAGGGTCGTCGAGGCCTCACCGCCCGGCGACACCGTCAGGGTCGGGATCTCGAGTTCGGCAGTTGTGGTCACAGCGGGACGGTAGGGCTGCCGGGTGGTCCGGCGAGAGGGACACGAGGGCAGTTCGCGGGCACGGTCGCTGCCCTGCGGGCACAGCGCGCCCGGACCGCCGCACCGCCCCGGCTCCCCCCGCACCACGGCACGGAGGCGCGCGGCACCCGGTGCCCGGCCCGCACAGGACGGTTGACCAGCACGTGCGAAGAGGAGCGGAACCACTCATGACGTCGGTCGAGAAGTGCCACGCAGGCGACGCACCAGGGCAGCAGGCCGTACGGCGCTGGTCCGCCGTACGGGAGGTCGTCGACACCAAGCCCGCCCGGGTCTCCGTGGCCGTGTACGCGGAGGACCCGGTCCTGTACGCGGGCATCACTCATCTGTTACGCCAGCGGCCGGAGGTCGAACTGCTGCGGGAGGCCGAGGCGGACCAGGCCCGAATCTCCCTGGTGGTCGTGGACAAGCTGGACGACTCGGCGGAGCAGCTGCTGCGGCGGTTGCAGCGCAACGCCGCGACCCGTACCGGCCTGGTCGTGGGGCGCTTCGAGACCGCGGCGCTGCAAACCATGATCGACTGCGGTGCGGTGGCCGTGCTGCGCCGCACCGAGGCGGACCAGGACCGGCTGGTCCATCTGATCTCCGCGCTGGCCAGGGGCGAGGGCGTGCTGCCCGGGGACCTGCTCGGCCAGCTCCTCGACCACGTCGGCAGCCTCCAGCGCACGATGCTCGACCCGCGGGGGCTCACCCTCTCCCCGCTCACGGCACGGGAGTCGGACATGCTGCGGCTGGTCTCCGAGGGGTACGACACGGCGGAGATAGCGGCCAAGACCTCGTACTCGGAGCGCACCGTCAAGAACGTGCTGCACGAGGTCGCCACCCGGCTGGGGCTGCGCAACCGCGCGCACGCGGTGGGCCACGCCCTGCGTCACGGGCTGATCTGACCGCCGGGCCCGCGGCGCGGCGGCGTTGCCCTCACGGTCACCGCGCCTTTCCCCCGGCGCGGGCCCCCGGGGCCTGTGCCGCTCGGGCGCGGCCGGTCAGGCTGGCGGCGGGAGAACTCTCGTGCGGACTTGTGAGGTGGAGCGTGATCGGCACCACGGGCTTCGCCGGGCGTGGCCGGTGGGCGGGGGCGGCGAGGCGGTGGGCCAGGGGGGCGGGCCGGTCGGCGCGGCCGGCGCTCGCCGCCGCGCTGCTGCTGACGACGGTGACGGCCGGCGCGGACCTCTCCGCGCCCGGCCGCGCCGAAGCCGCACCGGCCGCCGCCGCGGCGCCCGCCCCCTCGCCCGCGGCCGGCTCCCTGCGGATCACCTACGCGGGCACGGACCACCGCAGCCTGGGCCGGGTGGCGGACACGGGGCGCAGCGATCCGCTCTTCGGCCCCGGTCCCGCCCACTTCGACAAGCACACCTCCGCCCGCGACGGCGCCCTGGTCTTCATCAGCCTGCGGGACGACACCCGCCCGCAGGTGTATCTGCGGACGTCCGCCGGTGAGGTGCGCAAGCTGACCTCCGGCCGGGAGGCGGGCCACCCGAGGCTGACCCCGGACGGGAAGTCCGTCGTGTTCGACTCGGCCGAACCCGGCGGCCCCGACGGGAAGAAGCAGCGGGACCTGTGGATCGTGGGGACGGACGGGTCGGGCCAGCGGAAGCTGACGGACAGCGCGGCCGACGAGCGCTGGCCCAGCGTCTCCCCCGACGGCACCCGGCTCGCCTACTCCAGCGACGACGCCTGCACCTGCCGCGAGCAGGTCTACGTACGGGCGCTGGAGGGCGGCACGGCCAGCCCGGTGACCGACGCGGCGGACGGCGACGCGATCGAACCGGTGTGGAACCCGGTGGACGAACCCGGGCACCGCGACCGGATCGCCTACACCTTCGACCCCGACGGCAGCGCCGGTCCCCGGCTGCGGGTCACCACGCCCGCCGGGGAGGAGGGCCCGCTCCTCGCCGGAATCCAGGCGGGCTGGCGGTCCCGCTCCGCCGACTGGCTGCCCGGCGGCGACGAGGTGCTCTTCCTCAGCCCGGACCGGGTGAGCGGCGAGGCCGCCCCGTACGAGAACGTGCACCGCGCGGGCGCGGATTCGGCCGCGCCGCCCCGGCTGGTGCTGGCGGAGGACCGCAACCTCGGCTCCCCCACCTGGCTGGACTCCGGGCCGGACGGCGACGTCGTCGTCTCCCGTACGAGCGCCCCGGCGCCGAACCTGGCGCGGCTCTCGGACATCAGGCCGGACGGCGCGGACCCCAGGGACCTGGGCCTGACACTCCTGGAAGAGGACCCGGCCGCCTACGACAACACCGATCCCAGGAACGATCCGCTCTTCCAGCCCCGGTCCGGTTTCGATCCGTGGACCGAGCGCCAGAGCTACACGCCGGACGGCCGGGGCCTCGTGGCGACCCGGTTCGAGGACTCGGCCGCGGGGCGCGTCGAACGCGTCTGGCTGACCGGCGCCGAGGGCGAGGACCCCCGCCCCATGCGGCTGGCGGGCCGTAAGGCGGGCGACTGGGACACCGACCCCGCCTTCTCGCCCGACGGCCGCCTCCTCGCCTTCACCAGGACCTCGCCGGGCGGCGTGGGCTCCGCCTCCGGGCCGGGCCGCGTCCTGATCGCGGACGCCGACACCGGCGAGATCGTCGGCACCGTCCGGCCGCCGGACGGGCAGGAGGGTGCCAGCGACGCCCAGCCCACCTGGTCCGCGGACGGCTCGCTGCTCGCGTTCACCCGGACCGCCCAGATCTACGGGAACGGCGGCAACAAGCACGTCTGGACGGCGCGCGCGGACGCGCTCGGCGAACAGACCGACCGCAGCGCGCGGATGTGCCCCCAGGGCTGCGAAGTCATCGACGACAGCCCCGCGTTCTCGCCGGACGGCCGGACCCTCGCGTTCAACCGCAAGGACGGCGGCGGCCGGAGCAACGAACGCAACGGCGTCCTCGTCGCCTCGCTGGACGGGGACGACTGCACGGTCGTGCTGCCCCGGGGGCTGGACCAGACACCCGACGCCTGCACCCGGCAACTGCCCGACACCACCACCGGCGGCCCCTTCCAGCCCCGCGACGTCGCCTGGTCCCCCGACGGGGCGCGGCTCGTGCTGTCCGAACGCCGGGCGGTCGAGCCGAACTCGCCCGAGCGGCTGTCGATCCTCGACCTCGAGGGCGGCGAACTGACGCCCCTGACCGACTACATGCCCGGCCGCCAGAAGGAGCCCGCCTTCCAGCAGTCGGTCGACCTTGCGCTCAGCGCGCCCGGCACCACCGACGCCGTACGGACCGGCGAGCGGGTCACGGTCCCGATCACGGTGACCAACCACGGGCCCTCCCCCTCGCCGGGCAGCACGTTCACGGCGGCGCTCCCGGCAGGCGCCCGGCTCGCCGGGCTGACCTCGCCGGGCGGACGGTGCGACGCCGCCTCGCTCCAGTGCGACCTGGGCCTGCTCGAGGCCGGGGCGACGGTGCGGGTGAGCGCGGAGGTCATCGGCCTGGCGGCCGGGGACCAGCGGGTGGGCTGGTCCCTCTCGGGTGCCGTGCTCGACCCGAACCCGAGTGACAACGCGGGCAGTACGGTCGTACCGGTCCGCGCTCCGGACCCGCCCGACCCGCCGGACCCGCCCGACCCGCCGGACCCGCCCGACCCGCCCGATCCCCCGGACCCGCCGGACCCCCCGGACCCGCCGTCGAGCCCGCCTCCGACGCCGCCCGCGCCGGAAGCGCCCGACCCGCCGGCCGAGTCCCCCCGGCCCCCCGCCGACCGGCCCGCGACGGCAGGCCCCGGCCTGGCCCTGGACGCGCAGCCCGCACCGGGCTACGTCGGCGGCCGGGTGACGGTGAGCTACACCGTGCGCAACCGGGCCGACGCGCTGGCCACCGGGCTGCGGCTGGAACTCGGCCTGCCCCGGGGCGTGCCCACCGGGCGGCTGCCCGCCGGGTGCACCCGCACCGCGTGCGCGCTGGGCGACCTGGAGCCGGGAGCCTCGACGGTCCTGCGTGTCGTCCTGGCGCCGAAGAAGGCGCTCACCACCACGATCACCGGGAAGCTGACCACGACCGGGACGGACGCCGACCGCGCGGACAACACCGCACGGGAGCCGCTGCGCATCCTCCAGCCGCGCATCGTCGCGGTGCCCGCCCTCGGCAAGCCCGGCTTCGTGACCTCCGTACGCGGCCGGGACTTCCCGCCGGGCGTGCCGGTGCGGCTCAGCTGGGACCCGGGCATCACCGCCTCGGCGGCGCCCACGCTCCCCGGCCGCGACGGCAGGTTCGCGGCCCAGCTGCTGATCCTCGCCAAGGACCAGACGGGCCCGCGCACCATCACCGCGCGGGGAGCGGGCTTCAGCCCGGTGGACACCCCGTTCCTGGTGGTCAACGGCAGCGTCCAGCCCCCGGACGAGGTGCGGCGCCGATGATCCACGAGGTGGACGAGGGACTGCGGCTGCTGCTCACCGAGAGTGGTCTGACCGGCGGCGGGGTGGAGTTGGTCTTCGACGCCCCGACGAAGGACTGGGCGGCACGGCGCAACGCCCCCACGATCAGCGTCTTCCTGCACGGCATCCGCGAGGAGGCGGCCCGGCGGCAGACCGGCACGGCCGAGGAGTACGACGCGGACGGCACGCTGGTCGGCCGGCGGACCCCGCCCCGGTGGTTCGAACTCGCCTACCTGGTGACCGCGTGGACCAACCGCCCGCAGGACGAGCACCGCTTGCTCTCCCAGGCACTGCGCTGCCTGACCGGGACGGACGTGCTGCCCGAGCGGATGCTCACCGGCACGCTCGCCGAACTCCGCCTCGCCGTCACCCTCGACGCGGGAGGCGGGAGCGAGAACGGCCCCTCCGCGTCGGAGGTGTGGTCGGCGCTGGGCGGCGAGCTGAAGCCGTCGATCGACCTGCGGGTGCTGGCGCCGCTGTCCGGCACGCGCACCGGCACCGGGCCGCCGGTCACCGAGGGGCTGGTGCTGCGGGCCGCCGCACAACGGGAGGAGACCGACGTGCCGCTCCCCGGGCCGGGGACCAGCCCGGGGCGGGGCGCGGAGCAGGGTGCGGCACGGAGCGCGGAGCGCCGTGCGGAGCCCGCCCCCGTGGCCGGTGCGGCGACGGGCCCGGCGCGCCGCCTGCGGTACGGGCGCGACGCCGGTCCGCCCGGCTCCGAGGGCCTCGCGGCCCCGCGCGAGCGCCCGCTGCCGCCCGGCCGCAGACGGCGCGGGGGTACGGGACGGTGAGCCTGGACGTCCACAGCCCCCCGGACGCGGCGGCGCAGGCGGCGCAGGCGCAGGCACCGGCGCAGGCACCGGCGGGAGTGTCCGGACAGGACCCGTTCTGGGCCCGGTTGCGCCTCGTCGAGCAGCGCGTACGCTCCGCCGTGGCGGCCCGCCGGGATGTCGACCCCGACCCCGGCGACCCCTACCGGGGGCAGTACCTCACGCCGGAGGCCGTCGAACGCATCCTGGCCTCCCCCGCCGCGCCGCGCCCCGAGGGCACCGGCCACGCGGCGGCGCCCCCGCCCCCCGGAACCCGGATCGGGCGCCTCGCCGAGGTGTTCGGCCTGCCGCCGCTCGATCTCGACCTGCTCCTCGTCGCGCTCGCTCCGGACGTCGACCCCCGTTTCGAGCAGCTGTACGGCTACCTCCACGACGATCTGACCCGCCGCCGTCCGACCATCGGCCTGGCCCTGGAACTGTGCGGCCTGCCCGGCGCGGGCGCGGGCAGGTTCCGGTTCGCCGCACACGCGCCGCTGGTCGCGGGCGGCCTGCTGGAGGTCACCGAGCCGGGCCGGCCGCTGCTCTCCCGGGGGCTGCGGGTGCCCGACCGGGTGACCGCGCACCTGCTCGGCGACGACGCGCCCGACGACCGGCTGCGCGGCCTGCTCGCCCCCCTCGCGGGCGGCGGGGACCCGCGTACGGACCAGGCGCGGCGCATCGGCGCGGCGGCGGCGGACGGCTCCGGACTGGTACACCTGCTGGACGGGGGCGGCGACGCCGCCGGCCTCGCCGTGGAGGCGCTGACGGCGGCGGGCCGCCGCCCGCTCGTGCTCGACCTCGCCGCGTGCACGGCCGGTTCGCCGCCGGACCCCTCCGACGAGGCCGCGTCCGCTGACGCCGCGTCCGCCCACGGCCCGTACGCCCACAGCACGCTGCCCGTGCGCGCCCTGGCCCTGGAGGCGCGGCTGAGCGGCGGCGGCCTGGTCCTGGGGCCGCTGGAGCGCTGGGAGCCGGAGCGGCCCGAGCGGGCGCGGCTGCTGCGCGAGCTGTGCGCCGCGCTGGCGGGCCTGCCGCTGATCACCTACGGGGCGAAGGTCTGGGACCCGCGGTGGGCCGCCGAGAGCCCGGTGACCCTGACCGTGCCGCCGCTGGAGGCGCCGCAGCGCACCGCGCGGTGGAAGCACGAACTCGCCGCCGCCAAAGGGCACTTCGCGGAAGGCCCAGGGGGCCGCACGCCCCCGGAGGAGGAGGTGTCCGCGGCGGTCGCCTCCTACCGGCTCGACGCGGACGCGGTGCGCCGGGCGGCGGCCGTCGCCGTACGCACCGCCGCGAGTGAGGGGCGGCCGGTGCGCGGCGGCGACCTGCGGGGCGCCGTACGGGCCCAGAACGGCGCCGGACTGGCCCGGCTCGCCCGGCGCTTCGAACCGGCCGTCGGCTGGGACGACCTCGTGCTGCCCGCCGAGACCCGGCAGCGGCTCGGCGAGCTGGCGCTGCGCGCCAAGCACCGCGAACAGGTGCTGGGGCGGTGGCGGATGCGCCCCGGCGGCGGGCGCGGGCGGGGGGTGATCGCGCTGTTCGCCGGGGAGTCGGGCACCGGCAAGACGATGTCGGCCGAGGTCGTCGCGGCGGAACTCGGCATGGAGCTGTACGTCGTCGAGCTGTCCACCGTCGTGGACAAGTACGTCGGGGAGACCGAGAAGAACCTGGAGCGCGTCTTCACCGAGGCGGCGGAGGTGAACGGAGTGCTGCTCTTCGACGAGGCCGACGCGATCTTCGGCAAGCGCTCGGCGGTCAAGGACGCGCACGACCGGCACGCCAACGTCGAGTCGGCTTACCTGCTCCAGCGCATGGAGTCCTTCGACGGCATCGCCGTCCTCACCACCAATCTGCGGGCCAACCTGGACGAGGCGTTCACCCGGCGGCTCGACGTCGTCGCGGAGTTCCCGGTGCCCGACGCCGCACAGCGGCGGGCGCTGTGGGACCGCTGCCTGGGCACCGGGATACCGCGCGCCGCCGATCTCGACCTGGACTTCTGCGCCCGCCGCTTCGAGCTGACGGGCGGCTCGATCCGCTCCTGCGCGGTGACCGCGGCCTATCTGGCGGCGGAGCGGGCGGCGCCGCTGGACATGGAGCAGCTCGTCTCCGCCGTACTCCAGGAGTACCGCAAGCTCGGCCGGCTGGCTCTGGAGAGCGAGTTCGGCCCCTGGCTCGGGGAGTCGCACGGCCCGGCGTGACGCGGCGGGGTGGTCCGGGGTGGTCCGGGGTGCCCCGGAAGGCAGCCGCGTTGCCCCTGGCATGGGTCGAAGGGACCTGATGCCGGGGGCGGTCCGCAGGTCACACTCGTCGCCGACCGTCCTTGCCACCCGAAGGAGCCAGCATGCCGTCGTACCTCACCCCGGGTGTCTACGTGGAGGAGGTCCAGTCCGGGGCCCGGCCGATCGAGGGGGTGGGCACCGCCGTCGCCGCGTTCGTCGGCCTCGCCGGGACGGGCCCCTTCCACCAGCCGACCCTGGTGACCAGCTGGGACCAGTACACGCAGCACTTCGGCGGCTTCACCGAGGGCCTCCACCTCGCCCACGCCGTCTACGGGTACTTCGCCAACGGCGGCGGCAGCGCGTACGCGGTGCGCGTGGGCGGGCCCGCGTCGGGCGGCGAACCGGCCGCCGAGCTGCTGCCGCCGCCGGTGGCCACCGCCGGGTTCCTCTTCTCCGCGCTGCCCGGCGCCGGGGCGGACGTCTCCGTGGAGATCGCCGACTCCGAGACCGAGAACGCGCCGGACGACCGCTTCCGGGTCGTGGTCCGCAAGGGCACCAAGGTCGTCGAGACGCTGGAGGCGACCGTACGCAAGAACGCCAAGGGCTACCTCCTCACCCAGGCGCGGGAGTCGAAGCTGATCGAGGTGACCGAGCAGCCGGGCGTGGCGCAGCGCCGCCCGGAGAACCAGACTCTCGCGCTCGCGGCGGCGCCCGCGCCGTCCCCGGTGGCCGGTTCGGCGGCGGTCGGCCCGGCCGAGTTCATCGGCGACCCGGCGGCGCGCACCGGCTGCGCCGGGCTGGAGGCGATCGACGAGATCACGATGGTCGCGGTGCCCGACCTGATGAGCGCCTTCCGGCGCGGTGACCTCGACGCCGAGGGCGTGAAGACGGTGCAGCTGGCGGTGCTGGCGCACTGCGAGCAGATGGGCGACCGGGTCGCCGTACTGGACACGCCGCCCGCGCTGAGCGCGCAGCAGGCCCGCCACTGGCGGAGCGAGGACGCCGGTTTCGACTCCCGCTACGGCACCGCCTACTACCCGTGGATCAAGGTGTTCGACCCGGCGACGGGCCGCAACACCATGGTCCCGCCCAGCGGCCACGTCGCCGGGGTGTGGGCACGCAGCGACGGCGAGCGCGGCGTCCACAAAGCCCCGGCCAACGAGGTGATACGCGGCGCGGTGGACCTGGAGATCCGGCTCAGCAGGGGCGAGCAGGACCTGCTCAACCCGATCGGGCTCAACTGCATCCGCACCTTCCCGGGGCGCGGCATCCGCATCTGGGGGGCGCGGACGCTCTCCTCCGACCCCGCCTGGCGCTACCTGAACGTGCGCAGGCTCTTCAACTACCTGGAGGAGTCCATCCTGCTGGGCACCCAGTGGGTGGTGTTCGAGCCCAACGACGACCGGTTGTGGGCGAGCATCCGGCGCAACGTCACCGCGTTCCTGACCGAGGAGTGGCGCCGGGGGGCGCTGTTCGGGCAGACGGTGACCGAGGCGTTCTACGTGAAGTGCGACCGGGACAACAACCCGCAGGAGTCCATCGACCTGGGCCAGGTGGTGTGCGAGATCGGCGTGGCGCCCGTCAAGCCCGCCGAGTTCGTGGTGTTCCGGCTGTCCCAGTTCTCCGACAGCACCAGCCTGGTCAGCGAGTGACCGCAGAACCCCGGCACGTCCGCACCGGCACGTCCGCACCAGCACGTCCGCAAGGGAAGGTGACAAGCAGTCATGGCAGCAGGTGACGCGCTCTCCACACACGTCTTCGGCGTGCAACTGGGCGGCTATCTGGTCGAGTCCATCCAGGAAATCAGCGGTCTGACCGTCGAGGAGGAGGTGGTCGAGGTCCGGCAGGTGACCGCCGAGGGCAAGCAGATCATCCGCAAGCAGCCCGGCGCGCGCCAGGCCGGGGAGGTGACGATCACCCGCGGTCTCGACCAGAGCAGCGAGTTCACGACCTGGATCAAGGAGACGCTGAACAACGGCGCGGTCGACACCGCGCGGCAGAACCTGACGATCGAGATCAAGGACTCGACGGGCGAGACGGTCCGCCGCATCCAGCTGATGCAGGGATGGGCCAGCAAGTGGGAGGGCCCCTCCCTCAAGGCCGGTGAGTCGAGCGCCGCCACGGAAAGCGTCACGATCACGTTCGAGGAGATCGTTGTCGAATGAGACGGCGTACGGTCACCTCCGGCACCGGCCTGGACGAACTCCTGGAGAACGCCGGGCCGCCCCGGCGGGAGGCCCCCGCGCCGCAGCGTGCGGCGGCGGGGCCGCGCACGGAGTTCGAGTTCGAGCTGCCGCGCGGCTACGTGGACGAGGACGGCGCCGTGCACCGCGAGGGCACGATGCGGCTGGCGACGGCGCGCGACGAACTGCGCCCGCAGATCGACCTGCGGGTCAAGGAGAATCCGGCGTACCTGAGCGTGGTGCTGCTGAGCCAGGTCATCACCCGGCTCGGCACGGTCACCGACGTGCACGCCGGCGTCGTGGAGCGGATGTACGCCACGGATGTGGCGTTCCTCCAGGACTTCTACCAGCGCATCAACAGCGAGGGCCACACCCGCGCCGCGGTGACCTGCCCGCTGTGCAACGGCGGGTTCGAAATCGACCTCTCCGGTGGGCGCCTGGGGGAATCGTGACGTACGCGCTTCCCCGGCTCCGGGAGGAGATCGCGTACGTCGCCTACCACTTCCACTGGCAGCGCGAGGACATCCTCGATCTGACCCACGGCGAGCGCCAGCAGTGGGTGCGGGAGATAGCGCGGATCAACACCCGCGTGAACGAAGGCGGGTGAGCACATGGGGTTCCGGGACAGGCTCCGGCGGGGGAGCCGCCGGGCGGACGAGGCGGCCGGCGGGGCGGCGGCGCCGGAGGACGCGGGCGAGGCGGGCACGGGCGGGGGCGGGGATGCGGCCCTGCCGGGCTGGGACGGCGGCTGGCGCGCGGTGCCGCCTGCGGTGGTGACCGTGGCGCGGTCGGCGATCGGGGTGAGCGACGGGCTGCGCTTCCGCTCGGGGCTCGCGGCCTGGCAGGACCCCTCGTTCGGCAGCGGGCTCGGGCACGCGGTGCTGCCGTCCGCCCCGGCGGGCCTCGTGCGGGACGTCGCCCGCCCGGCCACGGGGGCCGGATCGTACGCGGGCGGCGGGCCGCTGCTGCTGCGCACCCTCGCGCCGGAAGCACCCGGCGACGACGGGGCCGTGGACGGCGCACCTGTGGCCGGCGGACCCGCGTCCGGCGGCCCCGCTGACATCCGGCCTGCTGACATCTGGTCTGCTGACGCCACACCTGCTGACGCCGGGCCTGTGGCCGTGGCGCCGCCGCCCCCGGCCGTACGACGGCCCGTACGGCCGCGCCCGCCCGGGCCGCCGCTGACCGTGGCCCGGCGCCCCGTACTGCCCGCGCGGCGCGTCACCGCGCTGCCGCCCGCACGGGTGCCGGACGCTCCGGCGACGACCGTCCCCCCGGCCGACCGGGCGGGCGCCGTACCCGCGACACCGCCCGCGCCGCTGGGCCGCACGGGCGCGGGCCCCGTGCCCCGCCCCGCCGCAGCGCAGCCGTCGGCCGAGTTGCCGCCGGAACAGCTGCGACGGGAGCAGCCGAAGCCCGAACAGCCGCCGTCCTCAGGGCAACTCCCGCCCGGTCCACGGCCCGTGACGGCGCGGGGTGCCTTGTCCGCGCAGGCCACACCCTCTCCCGGCGCGGCGGTCCAGCGCCGTGCTGACGGCCCGCCGCGACCGACGCTCGGCGCGGCGCTGCCCGCGCTGCCCCCCAGCGCGGTGCCCGCGACCTCAGCCGGTCAGCCCCGCGCCATCCCCGGCTCCCCTGCCGCGCCGCATCCCGGCACACTCCCCGTGGTGCAGCGGGATGTCCCGGAAGCCGCCGCCACCGGCGCCCCGGACCGGACCGCGCCCCCGTCCACGTCCCCGTCCGCGTCCGCGCCCACCGAGCCGCCCCGGCCGCCGCAGCGGCGCTCGCAACCGCCGCAGCCGCCGCAGCCGCACGGCGACGGACCGGCCACCGCCCCGACGCCGCCCCGTACCGGGCTCGGTCGGCCACTCAGCTCCCTGCCCGGCACGGCTGCCCCCGCCCGCGCCGTCGCGCCGCCCATCGGCGGAGCCCCTCCCGCTGCGCGGATGACCGCGCCCCGGGCACCCGGCGGACCGGGGGCGGAGCCGGGGCGCCCCGCCTCCCGGCCCACGACCGCACACCCGCCCGCCCCTTCCGCACCGGACGCCGACGCCCCGGCCATGCCCGTGCGTTCGGGCGGCGAACACGCGGCACCGGAGGCCGCCCACCCCGCCGTACCGCCCGCCGGGGCGCGGGAACCCGTGCGCCCCACCGCCTCCGGCAGCGGGTCCGTCGCGGAGGTCCCGGTGGCCCGCAGCGCCGGGCCGGGGCGGACGGCACGTACGGGTACGGCGCCCGGGAGCGGCGGCACCGCGACCTCCGCCACCCCCGCCGTCACCGTGACCGCCGGTGGGGCTGCGCCACGCACCCCCGCCTCCGGCGCGTACGCACCGCGTGCGGCCTCCACCGGCCGCACCACCCCGGTGCAGCGGACGGGAGCGACAACCAGCGCCGCCACTGCAGGACTTGGCGCCTCGCTGCCCGCAGCACCGCGCAGGCGACCGTTGCTGGCGACCCGTCAGCTGACGGTCGGCCTCGGTACGCCCGCGAGCTTCTCCGTGCCCGCTCCGGCAGCCGGGGCCGCTCCGCCGGTCGTACGTGCCGACTGGGTACGCGAGCCCGCCGCGACTCCCGACGCACCCCGGGCCACGCGCCCGGAACGGACCAACGGCGGGGCGCGGTACGGCCCTTCGGGACCCGGGCAGACGGGGCACGCTGCCACGCGCGCCGCCGCACCCCGGCCCGCCGCCGCCCCGCAGACCGCCCCTCCACCGGCCACCGGCGCGCCCCGCACCCCCGACGCACCCGGTGCCCCGGCCGCCCCGCCGTCCGCCGCCCGGCGCGGCGGCGACGCCCGCCCCGTGCAGCGCTCCGCGCACCACGGCGGCAGCGGGCACGCGGCTCCCGCCCCAGCGGCCCGCCCGCCCGTCCTGGTGGTGCGCCCCGCACCCCCGGGCCACCCCGACCAGCCGGGGGCGGCGCGGACCGTGCAACGGCTCTCCCCCGAAGTTCCCGCCGCCCCGGCCCCGCCCGCCGCATCCGCCCCGCCCGCCGCCCCGGCCCCGGACGGTGCCCCCGCACCCACCGCGTCGACGCTGCCGGTCCGCGCCGTACGCACCTCCCCCGCGCCCGGGTCGCCGCCGCCCCCGGCCGCGCCCGCCCACCCGTCTCCGCCTGCCTCCCGCACCACCCCCGCCCCAACCCAGCCGCACACGGCGGCCCAACGGGCCGCCGTGCAGCGCGTGGCGGCGCAGACGGGCGTGACCGGCGTCCCGGTGACCGCCGTGCCGACCCGCCACGGTGCCGCGCGCCAGGTGCAGGCGAGCGCCGCGTCCCCGGCTGCGCCCGCGCCGCCGTCGCAGCGGTCCGGCGCGCCGGACGGGGACCCCGGTGGCGTGGACGTCGAGGAGCTGGCGCGGCGGCTGATCGAGCCCGTCGGCCGCCTGCTCCGCGCCGACCTGCGGCGCGGCAGGGAACGCGCCGGGCGGCTGTACGACGGCCGCCGCTGACCGGCCCGGCGCCGTCGGCGGGAGCCGACAGAACCACACGACACGCAGGGAATCGCAGCGCAGGGAGAGGACCGGATGACGAACGAGATCTTCGCGACGAGCGTGTTCTTCAAGCTCACGATCGGCGGCAACGACCTGGGCGCCTTCCACACCTGTGAGGGACTGGGTGCCGAGGTGGAGATCGAGCAGTTCGCCGAGGGCGGCAACAACGGCTTCGCCTGGCAGCTGCCGGGCCGCATCACCTGGTCCAACATCTCGCTGACCCGCCCGGTCACCGAGGACACGGCGAAGATCGCCCAGTGGCTGGACGAGATCGTGCGCCGGGTCGAGCCCAAGGACGGCGAGATCGTCGCGCTCAAGCCGGACCTGAGCCGGATCGTGAGCTGGCAGGTGCTCGGCATCGTCCCGGTGCGCTGGACGGGTCCGTCGTTCGACCCGGCCAACTCGGCTGCCGCGGTGGAGACGCTGGAGATCGCGCACGAGGGGCTGCGGCCGTCATGACCCCGCGCGGCGCGCCGCCGCTTCCCGTGCCCCCGGCCTCGGCCCCGGCCGCCGACCCCACGGCTCCCGCGCCTCCGGCCCCCGTACCGCTCCTGGAAGGAGGAAGAGGATGGCCCCCGCAACCCGCACGAGCCGTGCCCGCGCCCAGTTGACGATCATGGAGCCGCCCTCGTCCGTCGGCGCGAAGCCGGGCGGCACGCTCGCCCGGCTCCCGTTGCAGTTCAACCCGGCGTCGCTGGCGCTGAGCAAGAGCACGGAGTGGCGGCGCACCCCGTCCCGGATGGCGGGCCAGGTGGCACTGCCGGAGTTCGTCGGCAGCGGCCCGCGCGCCCTCTCGCTGGAGGTGTTCCTCGACGCGACGGCCACCCACGACAACTCGGTGGAGAAGGCCGTCGAGAAGCTGATGACGGCCTGCGTGCCCACCCCCAAGAGCCTGTCCCGCAAGACTCCGGCCAGCCCCTGGGTGCGCTTCGACTGGGGCACCGCGCGCACGACCTCGTTCGACGGCGTGCTCTCCAGCCTCTCGGTCTCCTACACGCTCTTCGACGTCGACGGGAAGCCGCTGCGCGCGACGTGCTCGCTCAGCATCGAGGAGGCCGGGGTCGACCCGCCCGGCCAGAACCCGACCTCCGGTTCACAGGAGGCCCGCAGCACCCACCGGGTGATCGCGGGCGACAGCCTGCCGCTGCTGGCCTGGCGGGAGTACGGGGACGCCGCCGCCTGGCGCACGATCGCGGAGGCCAACGGCATCGACGACCCGATGGTCCTGGTGCCCGGCACGGAACTGGTGCTGCCCGGCCTGGACGAGTCGTGGGACAGCGCCTCGGCGGACGGCACGGCGGCGGACGGCTGGGCAGCGCAGCGCACGGCGGCGGAAAGCGGTGAGGACCGATGAACACACCCGACGCCAGAGGCGGGCGCTCGTTCGCCGCCGACCCCATCGTCGAGGCGCCGCGCGAGCTGCCGCCCGTGTGGGCCGCGCAGCTGGTGGGCTGCGAGGTGGACGAGAGCGTGGGCCTGCCCGACTCCGCCGTGCTCAGCTACCGCGACCCGAACCACGAACTGCTCGCCAAGACCGGGATCACCATCGGCACCCAGTTGAAGATCTCCGTGGTCACCGTGCACGGCCGCACCCGGCAGCGCCTGTTCACCGGTGAGGTGACGGCGCTGGAGCTGGACACCGACACCACGGGCGCGTTCACGGTGGTGCGGGCGTCGGCGAAGACGCACCGGCTGATGCGCGGGCGCAAGGTGGCCGCGTTCCGCAACATGACCACGGCCGACATCGTCCGCAAGGTCGCGCGGGGTGCGGGCCTGAGCTGCGGCCGGATCGACCCCGTGCCCGTCACCCACCAGCACCTGTCCCAGGCCAACATCTCCGACTGGGAGTTCCTCCAGTACCTGGCGCGCGAGAGCGGGGCGCGGGTGAGCGTCGACGACACGGGCAAGCTGGAGTTCGTCCGGCCCGCGCGGGCCGCGAAGGCACCGTCCCCCGCGACCTCGGCCGTACGCGACCCGCTGGTCCTGGAGTACGGCCGCAACCTGCTCGCGCTGCGCGCCGTGCTGACCGGCGCGGACGGGGCGGGCAGCGTCGAGGTCCGGGGCTGGAACGTCACCACCAAGAAGCCGCTGGTGGCCCGGAAGCCCTCGGTCCGCAGCACAGCCGTACTGCCGGGGCTCAACCCGGCCGTGGCGGGCAAGGCGTTCGGCGCCGCCGCGCGGGTCACCGTCGCGGACACCCCGTACCGCACGCAGGCGGGGGCCAAGGCGGCGGCCGACGCCGTGGCCGCCTCGGTGAGCGACGGCTTCGCGGAGCTGGAGGCCGTCGCCGAGGGGAGTCCGAAGCTGCGGGCGGGCGTGCCGGTCGCGCTCGGCAACGTGGGCGCCGCCTTCTCCGGCCGCTACACCACCACCTCCGTGCGGCACGTGCTCGAACCGCAGGGCGGCTACCGGTCGCACGTGACGGTCTCCGCCTCGCCGGACCGGTCCCTGGCCGGGCTGGTGACCGGCGGCGGCACAGCGCCCCACAGCCCGCGCATGCCGGGCCTGGCCACCGCCGTGGTCACCGACGTCCGGGAGCAGGGCGGCGCCCAACGCGGCTGGGTGCGGCTGAAGTTCCCCTGGCTGGACGACACCTACGTGACCGACTGGGTGCGTACGGTCCAGTGGGGCGGGCAGGGCGGCGGGGGCGTGTTCGGGCCCGAGGTCAACGACGAGGTGCTGGTCGGGTTCGAACAGGGCTCGCTGGACAGCCCGTACGTGCTGGGCGGGCTCTACAACGGCGTCGACCGGCCCTCGCCGCACGACGTCCCGCTCGTCGACCCGACCAGCGGCAAGGTCAACCGGCGTTCCCTGGTGTCCCGTTCGGGCAACCGCCTGGAACTGCTGGACGCGCCCCGCGGCCCCTCCGGCGTACGGCTGGCCAGCGGCGACAAGCGGCTTGAGGTCATGCTCGACGAACGCCGGGGCCGGATCGAGCTGACGGTGTTCGGGGTGGGCGGGAGGCGCGCGCTGAGTTCGGTGTCCCTGTCGGCCACCGGCATCACCCTCGACGCCGGCACCGGGACGCTCGATCTGCGCGGGCGCTCGGTCACCGTCAACGGCACGACCGGCGTCACCGTCGACGGCGGCCTGCTCACCGTGCTCAAGGGGAAGCTCATCCGCATCAACTGACCGCCTGCCCAGGGGCGTTGCCCCGCCGCCGTCCCACGACCGAGGAGAACCGCGATGCCCCCCGCAGCCCGCACCGGCGACACCACCGTCCACGGCGGCGCTCTCACCACCCCGCCCCCCGGCTCCCTCCCCCGGGTGTCCACGGTGCTGATCGGCGGACGTCCCGCCGCCGTCGTGGGGAGCCTGCACGTCTGCCCCATGCCCCCGCACGCGGCGCTCGGCCCGGCCAACGTCGTCCTGCCCTCGCCCGGCGGCGCGGCGTCCGGCCAGGTCCTGATCGGCGGGCTGCCCGCGGCCCGGATGGGCGACCGGACGGCCTGCGGGGCCGTCATCCTCACCGGCGCGCCGAACGTGCTGATCGGGGGCGCGCTGTGACCGACCGGTTCGTCGGCCGGGGCTGGGCCTTCCCGCTGCGGGTGTCCGCCACCGGGGGGATCGGCATGGTCGAGCGCGACCGCGAACTCGAGGAGGCCATCCGCCTGGTGCTGGGCACCGCGCCGGGAGAGCGGCCGATGCGCCCGGAGTTCGGCTGCGGCATCCACGCCTACGTCTTCGCGCCGGGCGACGGCGCCACCGCGGGCCGCATCGCCCACGAGGTGCGGACGGCCCTGGAGCGCTGGGAGCCGCGCATCGAGGTGGACGACGTCGTGATCGCCTTCGACTCCGTCGAGGACGGGACGCTCTACATCGACGTGCACTACACCGTCCGCTCCACGAACGACCGCCGCAACCTCGTCTTTCCCTTCTACACGATCCCGTCGGCCGAGGGCGCCGCCGAAGACGGAGGAGTCAGCTGATGGCACTGCCCGCACCCCATCTGGACGACCGGCGGTTCCAGCAACTCGTCGACGAGGCCAAGCGGTACGTCCAGCAGCGGGCGCCCGAGTGGACGGACCACAACGTCTCCGACCCCGGGGTCACCCTCATCGAGACCTTCGCCTACATGGTCGACCAGCTCCTCTACCGCCTCAACCGGGTGCCGGACAAGAACTACACGGCCTTCCTCGACCTGCTGGGCGTGCGCCTCTTCCCGCCCGCCGCCGCCGCCGTCGAGGTCGACTTCCGGCTGTCCGCGCCGCAGCCGGAGACCGTCCTGCTCCGCGCGGGCACCCAGGTCGCCACGCCCCGCAGCGACACCGAGGAGGCGGTGGTCTTCACCACCGGCGAGGACCTGCCCATCGTGCCCAGCTCGCTGGAGAAGCTGGTCACGGCGCCGCACCAGGGCACCGCCACCGACGTGACCGGACGGCTCGCCGACGGCGCCGACGTGCCGTGCTTCCAGACCCGCCCCGCACCGGGTGACGCGCTGCTCTTCGGCCTCCCGGCCGCGGTACCGCGGTGCATCGTGGCCGTACGGCTGGACAGCCGGGTGGAGGGCGTCGGCGTCGATCCGCGGCAGCCGCCGCTGGTGTGGGAGGCGTGGGAGGGTGCCCGCTGGGTGGCGTGCGAGACCGCGTCCGACACGACCGGCGGCCTCAACCGGCCGGGCGAGATCGTCGTGTACGTCCCCGCCGCGCACACCGCCTCGGTGCTCGCGGGCACCCGGGCGGGCTGGCTGCGCTGCCGGGTCACCGAGCCGGAGCCGGGCCAGCCGTTCTACTCCGAGTCCCCCACCCTCCGCGAGGCCGAGGTGTTCACGATCGGCGGCACTGCCACCGCCGGGCACGCCGAGACGGTGCGGGACGTACCGCTCGGCGTCTCCGAGGGCGTCGCGGGGCAGCGGTTCTCGGTGGGCAGGGCGCCGGTCCTGCTGGACGGGGAGCCCCCGGTGGTCGAGGTCTCCGCCGGGGAGGGCTGGGAGACGTGGACCGCCGTGGAGCACTTCGGCGACTCGACGCCGCAGGACCGGCACGTCGTGATCGACGCCACGGCCGGGGAGTTCAGCCTGCCGCCCGCCGTACGCGAACCGGACGGGACGGTCCGCACCTACGGCGCCGTCCCGCCCAAGGGCGCCCGGCTGCGGGTGCCCAGCTACCGCACCGGCGGCGGCACCGCCGGGAACGTCGCGCGCGGGGCGATCTCCGTCCTCCAGAGTTCGGTGCCCTACATCGCCGCGGTGCACAACCGGGAGGCCGCGCGCGGCGGGGTGGACGGCGAGACGGTGGAGAACGCGAAGATGCGCGCGCCCCAGCTGCTGCGCCTCCAGGAGCGCGCGGTCACCGCCGAGGACCACGAGATCATCGCCCGCCAGGCCGCGCCCTCGGCCGCGCGGATCAGGTGCCTGCCGGCGGTGGCGGGCGAGGGCGGCGCCGTACGCGTCCTGGTGGTGCCCGAGGCGGTGGCCGACGAAGGCGACCGGCTGCGGTTCGAGCAGCTGATCCCGCCGGAGCGGATGCTGTCCGCGATCGCCGAACGCCTCGACGAGCGGCGGCTGATCGGCACCCGGCTGGTCGTGGAGCCGCCCGCCTACCAGGGCGTGACCGTGGTCGCCCGGCTGACGGCCCCCGCCGCCGAGGCCGACCGGGTGCGGGAGGCCGCGCTCGCCGCACTCTTCCGCCACCTCAACCCGCTGCGCGGCGGCACCGACGGCACGGGCTGGCCCTTCGGCAGGCCGGTGCAGTACGGCGAGGTCTTCGCCGTACTCCAGCGGATCGCCGGAGTCACGCTGGTGGAGGAGGTACGGCTCTTCCCCGCCGACCCGATCACCGGGCGGCGCGCGGCCCCCGCCGAGCGGGTCGACGTCGCACCCGACGCGCTGGTCTTCTCGCACCAGCACCAGGTGGTCGTCACGGCGGATGCCACCGGGGAGGCGCCGTGAGCCGGGCCGCCGTGGACGGGCTGCCCTCCCGGCACCCCATCGGCGAACTGCTGCCCGCGCTGTACGCGGACGACGATTTCGCGCAGCGGTTCACGGCCGGGCTGGACACGGTCCTCGCGCCGGTCTTCCACACCCTCGACAACCTGCCCGCCTACCTCGACCCGCGCCTGACGCCCGCCGACTTCCTCAGCTGGCTGGCGAGTTGGGTCGGCGTACGGGCCGACCCGGCACCGGGCCCCGGCAGGGCGGAGGCCGGGGCGGCCGGTGCGGGGGCGGCCGGGGAGCCCGCGCGGGCGGCCGTCGCGCACGCGGTGGAACTGCACCGCTGGCGCGGCACCCGGCACGGGCTGCGGGAACTGCTGCGGCTGAGCGCCGGCGCGGACGCGGAGATCCTCGACGGCGGCGGCGTGTCCTGGTCCACGACGGCGGGCTCCGCGCTGCCGCCCGCACCGGCGGCGGAAGTGGTGGTGCGGGTGTGGCCCGCACAGGGCCGCGTGTGGGACGAGGCGCGGGTGCGGGCGGTCGTCGAGGCGGTGTGCCCGGTCCATCTCAGCTGCCGGGTGGAGATCCTGCCGGGCCCACCCGGCGGAGAGGAGAGCTGACCCCATGCGCTCATGTCCCGAGTGCGGCACGGCCAATGGCGACGCCGACGACTTCTGCGGGAACTGCGGGACCTATCTGGGCTGGTCCGAGCCCGCGTCGCCGGGAGCGGGTACGACGCCGCCGCCTGCGCCTGCGTCACCGCCCGTGCCACCGCTCGCGTCACCGCCCGTACGGCCGCCGGACACCGGCACCGGCGAGCCGCAGGCCCCCGACCCTGCCCCCGTACCCGCCCCCACACCGCCCGCACCCGCTCCGCCCCCGGCGGCCCCTCCCGTGGCACCCGTCCAGCCCGCCAAGCCGGTCACCGCGCGGCCGGTCGTACGGCAGTCCGCAACGGACGACGACGCCCTGGACGGCCCGCCGTGCCCCTCCTGCCGTACCACCAACCCGCCCGGCCGCCGCTTCTGCCGCCGCTGCGCGGCGCCGCTCGACACGCCCGACACGGTGGCGGAGCTGCCCTGGTGGCGCAGGCAGTGGCCCTTTCGGCGGCGGGTGGGCAACGGCGGCTCGGGCGACGCGCTCCGCCGGAGCGTCGTGCTGGTCCTGCTGATCGCCGTCCTGATCACCGGATTCCTGCTGCTGCCGTTCGGCCGCAAGGCGTTCGAGGACGTCCGGGACAAGCTCGGCAAGCCACGGCAGCTCACCCCGACCAGCGTCTCGGCGAGCGCCGAGGTCGCGAAGCACCCCGCGAGCGCCCTCACGGACGGCCTGACGAACCGCTACTGGGGCGTGCCCCGCGTCGGCGAGTCCGCGACGTTCACCTTCCGCTCCCCGTTCCGGCTGGTCAGCCTCGTCGTGCACACCGGCGCCTCGGCCAAGGCGCAGGACTTCCGCCGCCAGGCGCGGCCCACCGACATCGACCTGCTGATCACCGACAAGGACGGCGAAGTACACCGCAAGGAGGTGACCCTCAACGACAAGCCGGGCGAGCAGACGGTCAACACGGGCATCAGCGACGTGGTCAAGATCCGCCTCGTCCTCCGTAAGGCCTCCGGCGAGGCCCCGGGCCGCCATCTCGCCCTGGGCGAGGTCGAGTTCTTCAAGCGCGGCTGACTCGGGATGATGCGCGGTGGCGGAACCCTCCCCGGCCCGGCCGCGTCAGAGGGAGGCCGCGACGTCGCCGTGCCATCTGGAGTCCCCATGCGTATCAGGGCACCGCGTACGGCAGGCCGGCTCGCGGTGCGGGGGCTTGTCCTGGCCCTGCTGATCGCGGTCCTGAGCGCCGGCTTTGGCTGCGGCGGCCAGCGGGAGGGCGAGGAGCCCGGCACCGACGCGGAGAAGCTGACGCACCGCGCCCGCCAGGTCGCTGCGGCCTGGCACGGCTCGCCCGCATCCGCCGCATGGCGCGCGGGTTACCACCCCATGGGCGACGTGGTCCAGCCCCCACGCGGCGGCCTGCGCAGCACAGCCGACGAACGGGCCTACGCCGAGCGCGACTTCGACCTGCGCGCAGAACTGCCCGCCACCTCGCCCGAGCACGGCCGGGTGACCTGGGCCGGGGGTGACACGCTCACCCGGCCGCTTGCGGGCGCGGCCGAGTCGTACGAGGCCCTCTCCGGCCGCCGTACCGGAACGAGTCCCCGCCTCGCGGTGACCGGCGTGCGGTTGGGCGAGATGACGCTCGCCACCAGCCGTGGCCCGGCAGCCGTCCCCGCCTGGCTGTTCACCCTGGAGGGCTACGACACTCCGCTGAAGCAGGCCGCCGCCACACCCTCGCCACTCCCCCGGCCACCGATCGGGCGAGCCCGTGACATCCCCTGGCATCCGCTGCACCACGTGAGCCGGATCGCCGCGGACGGGCGCTCGGTGACCGTCCTGGCCGGGCACGGCGCCTGCGACGAAGGCCCGGTGGTCGAAGTGCTGGAGGCACGCGGCACGGTGGTGCTCGCCGCCTCCGTCAAGCACGGCGAGCACGAGGGGCACTGCACCAAACAGGAAAAGCTGCGGCAGCTGACCGTCCCGCTGGCCCGCCCCCTGGCCGACCGCATCCTGCTCGACGCCCACACCGGCCGCCCCCTCCCCTACCGACCCCCGCACGGCCCCACCCCGACCTGGACCACCTGACCCGGCCCAACTCCTCCCCTCCGCAGCACCCCACCAGCGCTGCGAAAGGCACGAGGACTCGGGCCACAGGGCACTACCGGCGCATAACATCGTTGCCATGACTGACTTCGTGCAGGTGTCGACAGCCACCGCAACCCGCCAACAGGCGGTCGAACTGGCCCGGTCCACCGTGGGTGGCCGCCTCGCAGCCGGAGCCCAGATCATCGGACCTGTGACCTCGGTCTTCTGGCACCTCGGAGAGTTCGGCGAGGGCGAGGAGTGGCAGCTTCTGCTGAAGACGAGCCTCGCACGATATCCAGCCCTTGAGGAGCACCTCCTCGAACACCACCCGTGGGACAACCCCGAGGTGTCCGCCGTACCGATCGCGGCTGCGGCGGAGCGGTGCCTTCAGTGGATCAGCGACACGATCGAACCTGATCGATCCGCTTAGACCCCGGCTTTCTCCAGAGCAACGCGAACCGTTGCCACACCTCGGTGCTGCCCCAGTTGTCGCAGCACCGGGGCGAGTCGTTGTCGGGGCCGCACTGATGCAACGCCGGTGGCCAAATCCAGCGCCCGTGCGGTGACGACACCGGCCTGCTCCACCTCGCCAGCGGCCAAGTAGGCAGCAGCCAACCAGGTCAGGTAGAGCGACTTATCTCGTGCATGGGTGTCGTCGTACCGTGAGAGTGCGTCCTCCAGCACGGGCACAGCCCGCAGCGGTCGACGCAACTCCGTCCAACAGCGACCCGACATAATGTCCAGCTCGGTCCGGTCGACCCACGCGGCCCAGTCCGGCGGCTGCTCGTACCCGGTCGCCTCGTCCAGAGCCGCGTACGCGTCATCGAGTGCCCGCTCCGTCTCGTGGGTCTGCCCGGATGCGGCGCACGCCCAAGCCCTCCGCTCTTGCAGCAGTGCCCGAACTCGCGACGGTGTCTCGGCGTCAATGGTTTCGCAGGAGCGGGCAGCGATCTGGACGGCGCCTGATCGGTCACCCGCAATAGCCTGATAGGCAAGAAATGCCAGCGCATTCCCGGCGAGACAGCTAGCGTTCGCTTCTACGGCAGTCGAGTAGCTTTCTTTGTAGAGGCTGACAGCGTCAGACTCCCAGCCAGCATCGAACGCCGCCCAACCGGCCTGCTGAGCCTGTTCGGCAAGGACGGAGAACAGTCCGCGTTCCGCACCCTCGGTGTAAGCAGCCGTCCGCAGCAGGGCCTTGGTGTGTTGATACTCCCTCAGGTACACACGGTAGGTGTCGGCACCGCCGAGAATGTTGTCGAGTCGTCGCAGTCGTGCCGTGCGCTCCCTCAAGGTCTCCACCGCCGAAGCCCCAACGCGCTGCGGGGCGACCGGGTTGACGAGGGCAGGCAACGCCACAGCGAGTCCCGTCTCCACGAAAGTCCGACGTCGCACGTGATCTCCGTTCTGTGCACCGTTGTTGGGTGCACCCAGAGTGCTTCGGTCCTTCTCCACCTCCCACGGTCGAGAAGCAAGGCCGATCATGTATCCGGGGACGCGCAAGGCGTCTGCGATGCACACGACCTTGTCGAACGAGGTGACCTTGCCTTGCCCTCGGGCAAGTGTCCCCACGCGTTCCGGCTTGATGTCGCACTCCGCTGCGATCTTCGAGTAGCTGATGCCAGCACGCTTCCGCGCCAGGCGAAAGACCATCCCGAAGTCGTGCGTCTCAAGCGCAGCACGCATCTCCTCATCAACGAGGAGATACCGAGGCAGGGCGGTAGGTGGCTCGTATTCGATCACGCCATCACCCTTCCTGCCGACGCAAGCCTGCTGGGGCAACTTCCCGAAATCCTACCCATCGTGGGTATACCCGCGGGCGGGTAGCAGTCTGCCGCCCACAGATCGACTCTGGGAGCCAGTCAGCCCCGGGGCCACATTGGAGGCCACCGGGGCAGGGATGACTTCCAAGGAGCCGACGGTGACAATGCGATCGCAGCACGACACGGCTGGGCGGCTGACCGTACCGGGTGAAATGCCACGCGGCGTGGAATCGCAGGTACAAGCCACCGGCACCCCGCCCGATGCGGTTGTGGTGCGGGCGGTGATAGAGCGGGCGCGGGTGGCGTTGGCTGATCCGGGGCGGCCGGATCTGGCGTTGCTGGAGGCGGAGTTGCGTGTGCACGCGTCCGCGCTGCTCGCGGCGGCGGAGGCGGCAGCGGCGGCGGAGGATTTGTGGCGCGGCTCGCTGGTGTGGTGGCAGAAGCGGTCCCGGCTGGACATGGTGCGGCACACGTTGGAGTGGCCGCCCGCGACCACACCGGTGATCGCGCACGCGCATGTCTTCTTGCTGACCACCGACTGCGGTGTCCTGCTCAGGTTCCTCGAAGAGGAGGACGCGCGGTGACGCGGCGGCCCGAAGCCGTCGTGACGGCGCAGACCGTGCACATCGGGGACACCGTCCGCGTCTACGGCGCCCCACGCGTCGTACTCAACCTCCGCGCACTGCCCGGCGGAGACAAGTTGCTCTTCTTCGAAGGCGGCATCACCTACCGCCTCCTGGTCAACGTCCCCCTGGACAGCCCCGCACCACCAGCCGCAGAGCCCCCACGCCAGTGGCACTGCACCCCCGACCACCGACCGGACGCCGAACCCGTCACCCACGCCATGCAGTGCACCATCTGCGCCAAAACCTCCGCCGCCTACACCGACTTCACCGCCGCCCAACGCTGGGCCATGGAACACACCGGACGCCTCCCCACCCACACCACCTACCGCGAAATCATCCGCCGCCCCTGGCACACCACCCCCACCGAGCGGAAGACCCCATGACGGGAGTTGACGCGGGCGACCTCATCGAACCCGCCGGGCCCTGCTGCCTGTGCCGCGAACACGCGCCAGAACGCGTCGCTGCGGCCTACATCGAAAGCGGCTCCGGGCCAGCACGGACGAAACTCAGCTGCCTGCCATGCGCCCACACACTCCTGGCACACGGCGTAGGCCACCCCCTGGCTCGCCGACGACCTCACCACCATCGCCACCACACGCACCACCCCACACCCGCGACCCGCACCACCACCAACCACAGCGTGAAGATCCGCACAGAGCGCGTGGACCTGGACTGCGACTGCGGGCAGATCCACGGCGACGGCGAGGGCACCCGCATCTTCGGCGTACCTGCCTGGGCACTCTGCTTCGCCCTGGTGGTCGCCGCCGGGATAGCGCTGCTGGCATACGCCGCCACCCGCGGCTCGACCCGAAACGGGCTTGGGGCGAGTGCCGTTCCTGGGCTCATGACGTCACCCTTGGTACGGCGGTTGCGCGGCTGCAAGCGCGGTGCCGCCGACCCCCACCGCCCCGTGGGTCTGTGCGTCACCCGGGCAAGGGGTACTCCATCGTCACTCCGTCCAGGACGACGCCGTTGGGCATCGGCACACGGGTGCGGCCGGTCTCGCGGAAGCCGTAGGAGAGGTAGAGCTGCTCGCCCGGCAAGGTGGCCATCAGGACCAGGGAGCGGAAACCTTGCGCACGGGCCGCCTGAGCGCACCTGGTGAGGATCGCGCGCCCCAGGCCGCGGCGGGTCCAGGCGCCGTGGACGAACATCGCGCGGACCCGTGCGGGCTCCGTGGCCGGGTCCAGCGGGCGGTCGTCGGAGGCTCCGGGTCCGGAGCCGGTGTAGAGCTTGCCCCGTTTGCTCCAGCCGCCGCAGGCGACGATCTGCCCGTCGGCTTCGTGGACGAAGTAGGTTCCGTCGTCGATCAGGACCTGGTCGGGCTCGGTGAGGTAGCGGGCAGCGGCGGCCGTCTCGCGCTCGTCGTGGAATCGGGGGAACGCGTCGAGCACCGACTGCCGCATGAGCGCGGCAATCTCCGGCACGTCGGCCCTCACCGCGTGACGCAGCACTGGCGAACCCCCTTCCGGCAGCCCCCGCGAGAACAGCACGCCGCATACGGCGGGGCCGACGCGGAGCCTCTCCCGGGACGCGGACGTCCCTCCGGGACGTGCCCTCCCCGACTGAACAGCAACGGCGCCACGACCGCAAGAACACCACCGGGCGTCGCGGCGGGCGGCCGGGCGGCTCGCGCAGGTGGGTTGCCCTTCGGGGCGGGGAGGTGTGCCCTTGGGGGCCTGGACCGGGTGGGGGTGGGTCCCGTATAGCGGAGGGAGTCATCGCGGACCCGCCCGAAGGAGCCTCATGCACGCCAGGGACGATGCCAGGAAGCCGCAGGCCGCAGAGCCGGGGCGGGCGCGGTCACGTACGCGGGCGGGGCAGGAGGCGGTGCCGTCGCAGCGACTGCTCGCGTTGCAGCGCAGCGCGGGGAACGCCGCCGTCGTCCAGCAGTTACGCCGGGCCGGCCACCCCGGGGCGCAGGCAGTGCAGGCGGCGCAGGCGGCGCAGGCGGCGCAAGCGGCGCAGGTGGTGCAGCGGGAGGAGGAGGGCGCGCAGCGGCAGCGTTCCGCTGTCGAGGGCGTGTTGCGCGCGCCCGGCCGTCCGCTGGAGGAGGCGGTCCGTGCGGACATGGAGTCACGTCTCGGCGCGGACTTCTCCGACGTCCGCGTGCACGACGACGCGGCGGCGCGCGCCTCGGCCGCGGTGGCGGGCGCGCACGCGTACACCTCGGGCAGCCATGTCGTCGTCGGGGAGGGCGGTCTCGACCGGCACACTCTCGCGCACGAGTTGACGCACGTCATCCAGCAGCGGCGGGGTCCCGTGGCAGGCGCGGACAACGGTGCGGGGCTGCGGATCTCGGACCCGGCCGACCGGCACGAGCGTGCGGCGGAGGCCAACGCGCACCGGGTGCTGCGGGGTTCGGGGAGTCCGGAGCCCGTGCAGCGCCGGACGCCGCCCGGTGCCACGTCGGCGGCGGCGCCCGTGGTGCAGCGCCGCTGGGTGGAGGACGACGGGACGACACGCATCGAGGCCGACGACCCCGTCTTCACGCCGGACGGGGGCCGGGCCGGCACGGTGGAGGTGCACAACCTGCAAGGCGGCGTACTCCAGAACGGGCACAACCAGCCGACGGTCGATCCCGTCGGCTGGACGTCGCTGACCCGTGAAGGGCTACAGCTCACCGGGAAGATGCCCCCCGACGCCCACTACAACGCCGTGCGCATGCACCTGTGGAACGGCCGGCTCGGCGGCCCGGGGAACAACGTGCTCAACCTCGCTCCGGGACCGGCCACGGTCAACTCCACCATGTCCACCCAGGCGGAGGACAAGGTCAAGGCCCTGGTGGCGGCCGGCCGGTCGGTGTGGCTGCGCGCCCAGGTGGAGTACCAGAACGGCCCGGCGAACACCCTCGACCTGACCACCATCGTCCCGAACCGGATCTCCTTCTCGTGGGGCGTGGAGCAGTCGAGCGAGGGAGGATCGTGGTCGGCGCAGATCCCTCTGCCGGTCGATCCGCTCGACGCCCAGCAGCAGCAGGCCTACAGCACGATGCAGGACACCCCCGCCAACCGGACGGCTCTGCTGGCGGAGCTCGCCAACCAGACCGACCAGGTCCGGATGAGGGCGTTGAGCCTCGTGCCGACAGTCGAACTGCAACGGGTCGTCATGGAAGCCCACCCCTTCCTCTTCCCGATGCAGTCGACGGTGGAGAAGGGGTTGTTCCTGGGCTTCCTCCCCAGTGCGCAGGACCGGGACGCCTTCCGAGCGCTGGTCATCCCGGCCTACGAAGACTTGCTCCCGCACTGCCTCATCCCGCTGGCCACGGCGGGCAACCCTCAGGAGGCCCGCCGCGTCTTCACCCAGCAGACCCCGCAGGTACGACGGGACCTGCTCGTCCGCTGCCCGTCCGACGAGCGCCACCGGCTGCTGCGTACTCTCGGCCAGGACGCCGACGGGCTCGCCAAGGCGGACCCCTTGCTCTTCGGGTACTACCCCGACGAGGAGAAGGTCCGGCTCGCCAGGGAGATGTACAACGACGGTGTGCTGGGCCAGTTCCTGACGCATAAGGATATGAGCGGTCCGGACCAGGTACGGATGCTGCACGGCTGGGCCTCCGTCGAGCGTCCGGGTGACCCGGGCGGGTTCGTTGCCGCACTGGTCGCGCTGGACGCGGAGTTCCGCAACAAGTACGCGGTGTGGGCGCAGAGGCAGAGCGCCTCGGTGGCGTTCCATGCGGAACGGCCGAAGCGAGGCGCAGGCGTGTAACGGTCCCGGTCCCCCGGCCCGCCGCCCCCGAACGGAAGGCAGGACATGTCCGGCGCATTCACCGAACGGCTCGCGGCGCGCATCAGTGAGCTGCGTACGACGCCCGGCTTCACCGTCAAAGAAGCGGAGGTGCGTGCCCCGGCCGGGTCGCGCGTCATCGACGCCGTCCGCTCGCGGGTCGGCGGACGGCTGCCGGAAGGCGTCCCGGAGTTCTACGGGGAGGCGGACGGCTTCCGGCTGGCCTGGGAGTACGCGGACCCGCAGGCGGGCGGTGGGGTGACCGCTTCGGGCACCGTCGACGTGCTGCCGCTGGAGGACGTGTTCGGCGACTGGGAGGGCGCCGTCTGGTTCGCAGGGCTGGAGGGCGGGGAGAGATTCAAATCCGTCAAACCCTTCGACCTGTACATCCCCGAGTCCTGTGCCGCCTTCCGCCTGGGGGCCGGAGGTGTCCCGGAGGACTCGGTCCACCTGCACACCCTCGGTGAGGACCTGACCGAACTGCCGCTGTCCTTCGCGGAGTACCTCGACGAGACGCTGAACTCCTGCGGCTACCTCGGCTGGCACACGGCGCTGCGCACCCCCGGCAGCCGGCGGACGTCCGAGCCCCCCGCGCTCGCCCGTATGCGCGAGATCGTGCCGGGCTTCGCCGACCGCCGGTTCCGCTAGAGCGTGCCCGCAGCGGGCGCCGCCGGTGCGCGCAGGACGCTGCGGACGCGCAGCCAGGTGGCCGCCGCCTTGCACGCGGAGCCCGCGCACAGGCCCCAGGCCGCGCCCGTGATGCCGCCCCAGGCGTAGCCCGTCAGCAGGGCGCAGACCGAGAGCGCGGAGAAGACGAGTTGGAGGGGCAGCGTGGTGCGGGGGCGCAGGACGCGGAGGGTGAGGAGGCCGCAGGTGCCCAGCGCCATCACCGCGTACTGGCTGCCGGTGGCGGGCAGCAGCGCGGAGGCGGCCGTCCAGGTGTCGCCCAGCAGCATGCGGCCGAAGCGGTCCGGGAGGAGCACGAGGACGGTCGCCCAGAGCGCGGCGACCGCGGCCAGTACGCCGCCCGCCGCCGCGGCCGTGCGGGCCGTGCGGCGCGGGTCGGCGTCGCCGCCCCCGCCCCGGTGGAGCAGGGGCGGGCCGAAGCCGGTGGCCGCGTTGTAGAGGACGTTCATCGGCCCGAAGAGGGTGGTCGCACCGCGCAGCGCGCCCACCGCCAGCGGGGTGGCCCACAGGCCGAGTCCGATGACGGCCAGTTGGGTACCGGCGTTGCCGACGGCGAACTCGACGGCGAAGCGCCCGCCCAGGTGGCGGCGGTGCGGGAGGCGGCGGGTGCCCGGCGCGCCCGCGCGGCGCGGCGCGAGCGGGGCGAGCAGCAGCAGGCCCGCCGCCAGCGCGGGCAGCGTGGCGAGCCCCCACACCAGGATCAGCCGGTCCGCGCCCGCGCCGCGCGGCTGGACGGTCAGCAGCGGCAGAACGGCGGCGAGCCGCAGCAGGTCGGCCGCGAGGGCGCGGTGCGGTCGGCCCAGGGTGGCGAAGGCGTACCGCAGGCAGTCCTGGGTGAGGGCCAGGGGCAGCACGGCGGCCAACGCGGCGAGCGCCCGGGCCAGTTCGCCGTGCAGGCCGGTGGTGAGCCAGAGCGCGGCCAGGGCCAGGGCGCCCAGCGCGGACGAGGCGCAGGCGGTGAAGGCGACCGCCGACCGGCAGGCGCCGCCCACCTGCCGCCGCTCGCCGCGCTCCAGCACCAGCGCCTGGCCGACGTACGCCGTGCACAGGCCCAGGGCGACGGCGAAGACCGTGTAGACGACGGAGAAGACGGCGAACGAGGCGGCTGTGGACTGCCGGGCGGCGACCACCAGGACCGCGATGTTGGTGAGCGCCGCCACCCCCTGGTCGGCGACGGAGGCGAGCAGGGCGGGGCGGGCACGGGTACGGGCGGGGCCGCCGGGGGTGCCGGTGCGGGGAGGCGGTGCGGTCACGAACGCGGGGTGTGCTCTTCGAGGTCGGCCGGATCGACGATGCGCAGCCCGACGGTCTCGGAGCCGACGTCGCGGTGCGGCACGCGGGGCCGGTCCCAGTCGGCGGGGCCGCCTTCGCCGGGCGGCAGGTCCGGGTCGCCGCGCCGGCGGCCCTTGCGCCCCTGCCCGCCGGCGCCACCGCCACCAGCGCCGCCGCGCGTGGACCCCGTGCCGTTACCGTGCAGGACGGCGCCCAGCAGGGTGCCCCCGGCTCCCACGACCAGTTCTCTTATCCGGCTCAGGTCGTCCCGTCGCACCTCGCGGGGGTCGCAGACGACGAGCACGCCGTCCACCCGGTCGGTCAGCGCGATGGCGTCGGCGTAGGAGAGGACAGCGGGGGCGAGGACGACGACCACCGCGTTGCGGGCGTCGGCCTGGCTTATCAGCTGCGTCGCGGCGGGCGAGGTCAGCGCGCGCGGCACGTTGCGCACCCGGCGGCCGGGCACGAGGTCGAAGACCCCCGACTCGCCCGCGTCGATGGGCACGCGGCGGCCCGTCGGCCAGCCGCCCAGGCCCTGTTCGGGTGCGCGGGCCCAGCCGGGGCGTACGCCGTCGGCGTGGTGCAGCGCCTCGTTGAGACTGGGGGTGCGCAGGTCCGCCTCGATGAGAAGCACGTCCTTGCCCATCTCGGCGAAGGAGGCGGAGAGGCTGACGGAGGCGGCCAGCGCCGTCTCGATGCTGCCGCGCGGTGCGACGACCAGCAGCCGTCGGCGCTGGGCGAACTGCTCGTCGTAGGCGAGCCGGAAGGCCACGGAGCGGTACTCCTCGGCCAGCCGCCCCTCCGCCAGCAGCACCCCGGCACGGCCGCGCCGACCGCGCGGCAGGGTGCCCAGCACGGGTGCGCGCAGCGCGCGTACGACGTCGCCGGAGGAGCGGACGGTCGGGTCGAAGACCAGCCGCACCCAGGCGGCGAGCAGCCCGAGACCGATGCCGACGGCGGCGCCCAGGCCCAGCAGCAGGAACAGCCCGGGCCCGGCGGGCGAGTCGGGCGGGGTGGCGGCCGAGACGACGGTGCCGGGGGTGGTGTCGAGCGCCTCGAGCTTGCTGATGTCGCTCTGGATCTCGGCGATGCGGCCCAGCAGGGAGGTGTGCGCGGCGACGGCGGAGTCCAGGGCGCGGCCGTCGGGCAGTTCGGCGATCTCGGCGGCCAGCCGGTCGCGTTCCTCCGCCAGCGGGGCGCGCTGCTCCTTGTAGGCGATGACGGTGTTGACGATGAACCGGTCGGTGTCCTTCTGTCGGTGGTCCAGGTACGCCTGGGCGAAGGCGTTGGCCCGCTCGGCCGCCGTCCTGGGGCTGTCGGCGGTGTAGGCGAAGCGCAGCACCACGGTGTTGGGCGGGTTGGTGACCTGGAGGTCCCGGGAGAGCGGGACGGCCCGGCCGGGTGTGCCCAGCTCCTTGGCGGCGCGCTCGGCGACGACGCGGCTGAGCGCGGTGCGGCGCTCCGAGCCCATGCTGAGGTCGGCCTTGGCGCCGCCGGAGTCGGACAGCGGGTCGACGGTGGTGGAGCGCAGGGTCACCTCGCTGGAGGCGTCGTAGGAGTCGCCGCCGGAGATGCCGAGCCAGCCGCCGCCGAGCACGCCCAGCAGGAGCCCGAGCACGATGAGCGCGCGGTAGCGCAGGAGTTGCCGGAACTGCTCGCGGAGCAGGTCGGGTTCGTCGTACGGGTGAGTGCCACGGCTGTCCTCCCGTACGCTTCCGCCGCCTCCTGAGCCGGAGCCGCCTCCGCTCCCGCCGCCTGCACCGCCGTCCCTCATGCCGTGGCCCCCCTTCGCGCGGTGTGCTCCGCCAGTGCCTCGTCCAGCAGGCCGGTGATCCGTGCGAGCCCGGCACCTCGGCCCAGCCGGGCCTGCGCGTAGGCGGTGCCCCGCGCTCCCAGGGCCGCCGCGGCGGCCGGGTCCGCGGCCAGCGCGCGGGTCGCGGCGGCCAGCGCGGGCGCGTCCTCCGGTGGCACCAGCCGGCCAGCGCCGGAGCGCCGTACCTCCTGTGCGGTGCCGCCCCCGTCGGCGACGGCGGCGACCACGGGGCGCCCGGCCGCGAAGTAGGAGGTGAGTTTGGAGGGCACGCTCATGTCGAGCACGGCGGCCCGCTGGGTGACGGCCAGCACGTCGGCGGCGGCCAGCACGTCGGGGAAGTCGGCCTCGTCGGCGGGCGGCAGGAACTCCACGTTGGCGACGGGGGCGGCCAGGGCGCGCAGCCGCCGGTGCTGGTTGCCGTCGCCCATGAGCACCACGCGCAGCCTGGGGTCGAGCCGGGCGGTCTCGATCAGCACCTCGAGCCCCTGTTTGAGGCCCATGTTGCCGGAGTGCAGGACGACCGTCCGCCCGTCCGTCCAGCCGAGCCGGGCGCGGGTCTTCTCACGCGGCGCCGAAGGGGGCGCGACGTGCGACCAGTTGGGGACGAGCCGGATGCGCGCGCGGGGCACGCCCATGGCCGCCACGCGGTCGACGAAACTCTCGTGGATGACCCCGGTCAGCGTGGCGGCGCGCAGCACCCGGCGCTCGACGGCGGCGGCGAGCGCCGCGGCGCGGTCACCGCCGCGGATGCCGCTCTGCGCGGCGGCGGCGCCCATCAGGTCCTGCACGACGGGCAGGAAGGGCACGCCGTGGCGGCGGGCGAGGCGGGCGCCGAGCAGACCGCCCGCGAGGCTGGGCAGCTGGGCGAGTACGGCGTGCGGGGGGCCGCCGGGGAGCCGGGGCGGCACGAGCAGGCCGTGGGCGAGGATGGACGCCTCGTAGAGCGCGCGGCGTGCGGCCGTCTGCCGGGGCGGGACGGTGTGGCGCCTGCGGTGCACCCGCACTCCGGCGCGCAGTTCGGCCGCGCGCCACCGGCCCCGGTAGGCGGGGTCGACGCGCCAGGAGGGGTAGTGGGGCATGCCGGTGAGCACGTCGACCTCGGTGGCCGGATCGGCCGCCCAGTGCTCGGCGATCTGGGCGGCGTACGGGCCGATCCCGGCCTGCTCCGGCGCGTAGTTGGTGGAAACCAGCAGTAAACGCCGTAACGGCTGCGCGGACACCTTCGCCCCCTCCCCCTCGATACCCTCGCTGTCCCCGATCAGGCACCTTAGCGGCTTCGGGCACACCGTCCACACAAGTTGCCCCGGTCCTCTCCGTGTTGTGGTTGGATCGGCGCCAACGCCCGGTTCGTCGCTCCCAGTTGTACGACGGGACGCGGCCGGGGTCCGCCGAGTTCGCCGAGTTCCGTGGGGGGATCGCGAATGAGTCAGTACGTGGGGTACGCGCCGGGGGCGTACGACCTCTTCCACGTCGGGCACCTGAATCTGCTGCGGCACGCCCGGGACCGCTGCGACCACCTGGTGGCCGGGGTGGTCTCGGACGAGCTGGCGGAGCGGGCGAAGGGGCGTCCGCCGGTGGTGCCGCTGGTGGAGCGGCTGGAGATCGTGCGCAGCATCCGCTTCGTGGACGCCGCCTTCGTCGAGACGGTGCCGGACAAGCTGGAGACCTGGCGGCAGGTGCGTTTCGACGTGCTGTTCAAGGGCGACGACTGGCGGGGCACAGCGAAGGGCGAGCGGCTGGAGGCCGACTTCCGCACGGTCGGCGTGGAGATCGTCTACTTCCCGTACACGGTGCACACCTCCAGCACCCAGCTGCGCCGCGCGCTGGACGCGCTGGCGCCGCCGCCGGGCGCCTCGCGGGTCAGCCCGCGCCCAGGGCGGACAGCTCCCGGAACCACTTGACCAGGAACGCGGCCAGGAAGAGCGCGTGCGCGGCGAAGAAGGCCAGATAGCCGCCGAGGAAGGCCGCTTCGCTGCCCAGCAGCAGGAAGACGGCGCACAGGACACCGTAGTCGACGGGCAGCAGGGCGACGGCGCGCAGCCGGGAGGGCGGCGGCGCGCCCTGCTGGGCGGGGGCGCGGGGCTTGAGCTTGTCGGCGAGCAGCCCGCCGAAGAAGATCAGCACCGCGGCGGACTGGAACGCCAGCGGCAGCAGCAGCCAGCCCGCGCCGGGCAGTTCGAAGAACCGGTGGAAGGAGATGAGCACCGCGGCATGCAGTGCGGTGATCTTGGCGCAGTCCACCACGTGGTCCAGCCACTCCCCCGCCGCGCTGCTCTCGCCCCGCAGCCGGGCCAGCTGCCCGTCCGCCGAGTCGAGGGCGAAGCCGACCGCGAGGGCCGCGTACACCCACAGCGCCAGCGGCCAGGAGGGGGCGACGAGGGCGAGGGCGGCGATTCCGGCGAAGCTGCACGCCGCGCTGAGCAGCGTGACCTGGTTCGGGGTGAGCCGCAGGGTGTGTGCCGCCGCCGCCAGGACGCGCCCGGCGGGCCGGTTGAGATGCCGGGAGTAGAGCGAGACCCCCTTGGCCGTCTTCTGCGCCGCGCGCAGTTCGCGCAGCGCCGCGCTGAACCTGCGCCGGTGTGCTCCCCGCGCCACCGAGCCCCCCTGTCCGCCCGCCCCCGATCCGCCGCATGATGCCACACCCGCCCGCGCGCTGCCCGCCGTACGCCGCCCCGCCGGCCGGGTGTGGCACCGGGCGCCCGGGCGCCGCCGCGCAGCGGTAGGGTTTCGAATCCCGGAAGGCCGTGTGGGAGGACGCAGGATGAGAGCCCGGTTGCTGGCGGCGACGACGATCCCTGCGGTGCTGGCCCTGACGCTGTCGGGATGCATGACCGTGCACGGGGAGACGGCCGTGATCCCGGCGGTCGGCGAGTCCGAGGCGCAGAAGGCCCTCGACAAGTTCACCGCGACGCACAACAAGTCCAGCCAGAACCTGGACGCGAAGCTCAACGCCACCGTCGAGGCCGGGGCGCTCGGCGCGATCGACCAGGCCGGCCTGAAGTCCCGCCGGAAGGTCGACGGGGAGAAGAACAAGGACCACACGCCGCTCAAGCTGACCGACCCGCGCTTCTTCATACCCGAGCAGGCGGGCTGGCCCAAGTCGTTCGTCGCCGACACCGCGAGCAGCGCCTCCGAGGGCAACCGCTGGCTGCTGGTCTTCCAGCGCGACAGCGCCGAAGCCGCCTGGAAGGCGACGTACCTCGCGGTGGTCCCCGAGGGCGAGGTGCCCGACTTCGCCGTCGACAAGGAGGGGTACGCCCAGGAGGTACCGGAGATCTCCGGCTCGAAGCTGGCCGTCCCGCCCGCCAAGCTCAGCCGGACCTACACCCGCTACCTCAAGGAGGGGGAGGGCGACTTCGCGCCGGGCACGCACACCAGCGTGCTGCGCGAGCAGCGGGAGAAGGCGGCGAAGCAGGAGGGCGTACGCACCGAGTGGGCCGATCTGCCCGCCAAGCCGCCGCAGTTCACGCCGTTCGGGCTACGGACGAAGAACGGCGGGGCGCTCGTCTTCTTCGCCTCGCACCACCAGACCAAGCAGACCGTCGCCAAGGGGTACTCGCCCAAGGTCAAGGACCCGTACGTCAAGGCGCTGATGACTGGCACGCCGAAGCAGTCGATCACCTACGTGCGGATGTCGTCCCAGGCGGTGACGGTGCCCGCCGCCAAGGACGGCGGGGACCTCGCCTTCGTCAGCCGCACCACCGGTCTGATCAGCGCGCGCGGCGAGTGAGCGCGGCGGGCAGCCGGGCCGCGCGCGGGCGCGCGGCCCGGCCCGACGGCGGTTTCCTAGCGGACGGGCCAGGGGGCCGCGCTGTCCTGGTCCGGCTGGCCACCGGCGTAGACCGCGCAGGCGTCCGTCAGCGGCTCCAGCAGCGTGAGCGGCTCGGGCAGCGCCTCGCCGGGCACCGGCGGCCGCAGCCAGCGCACCACCGCGTCCGCGCCGTCACCGGGCAGCCGCGCGGGTGGCACCGGCACGTAGCTGCCCCGGCAGTGCCAGCGCAGGCCCGGGTGCTCGTCCATCGTCTCCGGGTGGCAGTCCAGCTCGCACGGCCACCACTCGTCCTCGTCCTCCGGGGTGCCGCGGGTGGCGGTGAAGAAGAGCATCCGGTCACCGCCGGAGACGGCCACCGGCCCCGTCCCCGTGCCCTCCGCGTCGAACCGCTCCAGCGCCATCCGGCCCGCCTCGACCGGTACGTCCAGCACGTCGTGGTCGCGGCCGGTGGCGGTGATGAAGTTGGCCTCGGGCTCGCCGGCGGCCCAGCGCGTGATCTGGCCAGGGTCGGTGGTGGCCTGGGTCTGCCAGGCGAAGGAGACGGGATGCCTGCCGGGAGTCGGACACCCGATGCGTACGCAGGAGCAGCCGTAACCCTCGGGATACGCGGCGGGCGCCAGCGGGAAGCCGGCGCCGGCCGCCGCCAGCAGCAGATCCTCGCGGGCCTGCCCGCCGCCCGCCTCCGCGGCACCGCCGCCCGCGCCGGTACGGGCGCGCCGCCGCAGCCACTGGGAGAATCTGCCCTCGCGTTCCATCTACCGCCTCACTCTCGCGACCGGGGACCGTGGCGCCGCTCCTCCGGACGCTGATCCCGCGCTCCCGGATAGGTCGAGGGTACGCAGCGGCACGCGGGCACAGGGCCGAATCCGCGATCACGACCGCCGATCGCACCCACCCGGCACGGACACCGCACGCCCCGTCGCGGGCCACGCCGCGTTCACCTCGGGGATGACTCACCCCCATACTCCTCCCCTTCGCAGGTCGGCGCGCAGCGGGGGTGCGGCGCACGGTGGGCGCACGACGGCGGAGCGCGGCCGGGGGCGCCAGCCGTACGGCGTACGCGGCGCTCACGTGCTTTCCGCGGGAATCCCGGCGAACGCGCCCCGCACAGTGGACCATCGTTCTCACCTGTGATCGTCGGCGGGCGACGCCGCCGGCTCCCGCAGGTGAGGCCGTACGGCCGACACAGTGCACGGCGATCCCGTGAGGAGCCCTCGTTGTTCAAAGCCCGCCGTTATCTGATGTGCCCACCAGAGCACTTCCGTGTGACGTACTCCATCAACCCCTGGATGGACCCCGGCAAGCCGGTCGACCTCCCGCTCGCGCTCGCGCAGTGGGAGAGCCTCCGGGACCGCTACCGCGCGCTCGGCCACACGGTCGAGGAGCTGGCACCGCGGCCCGGACTGCCCGACATGGTGTACGCGGCAAACGGCGCCACCGTCGTCGGCGGCCGGGTCCTCGGCGCCCGCTTCGCCCATCCCGAACGCGCCGCCGAGGCCGTCGCGCACCTCGACTGGTACCGCAGCCACGGCTACGCCGACGTGCGCGAGCCCGAGCACATCAACGAGGGCGAGGGGGACTTCGCGGTCACCGCGTCCTGGCTGCTGGCCGGGCGCGGCTTCCGCAGCAGCCCGCTCTCGCACGGCGAGGTCCAGGAGTTCTTCGGCCGCCCGGTGATCGGTCTGGACCTGGTCGATCCGCGCTACTACCACCTCGACACGGCGCTGTGCGTGCTGGACGACGCCGTGGACGGCGCGGTCATGTACTACCCGGAGGCGTTCTCGCCGGGCAGCCGGGCCGTCCTGGCGCGGCTCTTCCCGGACGCGATCGTGGCCGGGGAGGCGGATGCGCAGGCGTTCGGGATGAACTCGGTGAGCGACGGCCACCACGTGCTGGTGCCGCAGGCGGCGCAGGGCCTGTTCGAGCCGCTCCGGGCACGGGGTTACGAACCGGTCGGCGTCGACCTCGGCGAGTTGCTCAAGGGCGGCGGCAGCGTCAAGTGCTGCACGGCCGAGCTGCGCGACTGACCCGCGGGCCGCGGGCCGCAGGCCCCTGACCCACCGGCCGGCCCGGCTCCCGGCGATCCCGGGAGCCGGGTCAGCCGCCTGCCCCGGCTTCGGGCGCTTCCGGTGTGGCCGGCGTGGCCGCGTCCGCCTCCGGCGGCCAGGCGTCGCCCCACTCCGCGTCGCGGGCCGCACGGTAGAGCGGGCCGTGCCGCTTGCTGACGGTCGTGCGGCGCAGCTCGCCCTCGGCGGTGCACAGCTCCAGCAGCACCAGCCCCTTGCGCAGCTGCGGCTTGCGGACGACCCGCGCCCCGGCGGGCCGCTCCGCCTCCTCGCTCGCCACCGGATGGGGGCGCAGCGCCGCGACGTAGCTGAACTTCTCGTCCTCGTACGGCAGTGAGCCGCCCTTGACCCGCCGGTGCAGCGAGGAGCGGCTGACCCGGGCGGCGAAGTGGCACCAGTCCGTGCCGGGGGTGATCGGGCAGGCCGCGCTGTGCGGGCAGGGGGCGAGCACCCGCAGCCCGGCGTCCACCAGCAGCTGCCGGGCCTCCAGCACCCGCAGGTACCCCTCCGGGGTGCCCGGCTCGACGATCACCACGGCACGTCCGGCGCGTGCCGCGGCGGCGACGGTCTCGCGGCGGTCGGCGGGGGTCAGCTCGCCGAGCACGTACGAGACGGTGACCAGTTCGACGCCGGGGCCCGCCCCGGTGGTGGCGTCGGACAGCTCCCGCGCGGCGGCCGTGAGCGTCTCGGCGGACAGCTTCCCGGAGTGCCAGCGCGCCGCCCGAGGTGCCGCCCCGGCCGATCCGGCGGCCAGCTCACGCCCGAGCGCGAGGGCGGGCTCGGCCCAGTCGAGCACGGCGGTGCGGCGCGGCACGCCGCCGCCCTCGCCCTCCCCCGCCCACACGCGCGCCGCCGCCCACACGGCCGCGCCGGTACCGCCGCCCACGTCCAGGTGGGACGCCGGTGACCAGCCCGGCAGCCGGTCGGCGAGCGCCCCCAGCGCGGCGGCGACGGCCTCGAAGGTGGCGGGCATCCGGTAGGCCGCGTACGCCACCACGTCCGCGCGGTCCCGGAGCACGGGGGTGTGCGTCGGGGTGGCCCCCCGGTAGTGGGCGATCAGCCGGTCGACGGCGCCGGACGCCTGCCGGGCGGGCAGCCCGTCGAGGAGCCCGGCCAGTACGGCCCGGAGCTGCTCTTCGACCGGTGGGGAGGTGATGTCGTGCACCGCAGCAGTTTACGGGCAGTCCCGTCGCGCCTGGCGGGACGAAGGCGGAGGCGGGAGCAGACGCGCCCGTGTTCGGCACGGCCTGGGGCTGTGCCCGCAGCGCGGCCCCGGCGGCGCCGACACTCGCGCCGCGGGTCACCGTACGGCGCGGGCCAGCCGGGTCGCCGCCGCCGCGCGCGGCGCCGAGTCGGCGGGGCGGCGTACCGGGTGGACCGTGTTCGCCAGCAGCACCAGGAACGTGTCGGTGACCGGGTCGATGACCAGGCTGGTGCCGGTGAAACCGGTGTGCCCGGCCGCCCGCCGCTCGCTCATCGGACCAGCCAGCTCGCCCATGAACCACTCCTGTCCGACGCCGAACCCCAGCCCCGGCGGCGCCAGCAGCCGCGCCACCGAGGACGGCGCGAGGATGCGCCCGGTCCCGTACGCGCCGCCGGTCAGCAGGGTGCGGCAGAGCACCGCGAGGTCGTCCGCCGTGGCGAAGAGTCCCGCGTGGCCCGCGACGCCGCCGAGCGCGTACGCGTTCTCGTCGTGGACTTTGCCGTGCAGCATGCCCCGGTCCAGCTTGCCCCAGGGCCGGCGCTGGTCCTCGGTGGCCGCGATGTGCGGGCGCCAGCTCGGCGGGGGGCGGTAGCGGGTGCGGTTCATGCCCAGGGGGCGGGTGATGCCCTCCCGTACGAGCGCGTCCAGCGGCTGGCCCGTCACCAGTTCGAGTACGCCCTGTGCCAGCAGCAGGTTCAGGTCCGAGTAGCAATACGCGCCGCCGGGCGGGGTGAGCGGCTCTTCGGACCACAGCATGTCCGTACGGGTCTGCGGGCCGTGGTCGTAGAGCGGCAGTTCCGGCCGCAGCCCGGAGGTGTGGGTGAGCAGGTGCCGCAGGGTGAGGCCGTGTGCGGGCAGTTTGCGGCGGCCGAACCGGTGCGCGTAACCGGCGATCTCGGCTTCCAGGTCGAGGGTGGACCGCTCGACCTGCTGGAGCACGGCGATCGCGGTGAAGAGCTTGCTGAGCGAGGCGAGGTCGAAGACGGTGTCCGGCCGGGCGGGCGCCCAGCGTCCGCGCGGCAGCTCGACGCCGCGGTCCCCCTCCGGGTCGTACGCGGCGTAGCGCACCGCCCATCCGGCCGCGTGCCGCGCGGCCACGTACGGGCCGCGCCCGGCCACCACCACCGCGCCGGAGCACCAGGTGCCGGGCAGCGCGTCGACGCCCCGCACCAGCGAGGCCAGCTCGTCCGATCGCAGGCCCGCCCGCTCGGGGGAGCCCGCGGGCCTCAGTCTCGCGTACGCCACGGGCGGCACAGTCCCAGGAAACACGCCCCCGCGACCAGCAGCGCGCCGAGCTGTACGAGAACCATCGGCACCGCCGTCCTCTCGCCCGCGACGCCCACCAGGGGTGACGCGACCGCGCCGACGAGGAACTGCGAGGTGCCCAGCAGCGCCGAGGCGGACCCGGCGGCGTACGGCGTGCGCATCAGGGCCTGCGAGTTGGCGTTGGGCAGGATCAGCGCCATGCCGGACATCAGTGTGAAGAGCCCGACGGCGACGGGCGTCAGCCCGGCCGGGCCGAAGACACCCAGGGTCATCAGCAGCAGGGCGACGGCCGAACCCGTCACCACGCACAGTCCGAAGCTGATCACCTTGTCCAGGGAGACCCGGCCGACCAGGATCTTCCCGTTGATCTGGCCGACGGCGACCAGGCCGACGGAGTTGGCCATGAACAGCAGGCTGAAGGTCTGCGGCGAGGCCCGGTAGATCTCCTGCATGACGAACGGCGAGGCGGCCACGTACGCGAACAGTGCGGCGAAGGTGAAGCTGCCCGCCAGCAGGTAGCCGGTGAACACGCGGTCGGCGAAGAGCCCGCGCATGGTGCGCAGGGCGACCGGCACGCCGCCCTTGGCGCGCCGCTCGCGCGGCAGCGTCTCGGGCAGCTTGCGCAGCACGACCAGGAGCAGCACCAGCCCGATGGCGGTCAGGATCAGGAAGACGCCGCGCCAGTCGGTGAAGCGCAGGACCTGGCCGCCCAGTACGGGGGCGAGGATCGGGGCGGCGCCGGAGATCAGCATCAGGGTGGAGAAGAAGCGGGCCATCGCGAGCCCGTCGTACAGGTCGCGCACGACCGCGCGGGCGATCACGATGCCCGCGGCTCCGGCCAGTCCCTGGACGAGCCGGAAGAGGGTGAGCGTGCCGATCGTCGGCGCCACCGCGCAGGCGGCGCTCGCCAGCACGTACAGCGCCATGCCCGCCAGCAGCGGGCGGCGACGGCCGAACTGGTCGCTCATCGGACCCACCACGAGCTGTCCGACGGCGAGGCCGAGCAGGCAGGTGGTCAGGGTGAGCTGGACGGAGGCGGCCGGGGCGTTCAGCGCGCTGCCGACGTCCGGGAGGGCCGGGAGGTACATGTCCATCGACAGCGCGGGGAACGCGGTGAGGCTGCCGAGGATGAGGGTGACCAGCAGGCCGGTGCGCCGACGGGGCGTGAACTGCGGTGCCGCGGCGGCGCCTTGGCCGGAGCCTCGACCGGTGCGGGAATCGGCCGGTGCGCCCGGGGCGCGGGGCCCGCCGGAGGCGACGGGTGCGCCGGTGCGGGCGAGGGGCGGGGCGGGTACGGCGGCCGGAGTCGAGGGGCCGGGGTCGGTCATGCACCTCTCCAGGAGATTGTTAACGGCAGACACATTCTCCCAGGGAAAATCGCCCCGGCCCACCCGTTTAGACCGGTGAAGGTCAGACCGGCCTGAGACCTGCATCACCCGCGCGGGTGACGAACGACGCGGCGGTGCTGACCGTACCGCCGGGGGTGGTGACCTTGGACACCGTGCGGTAGTCCGCGCGCAGCTGCTCCTCGTCCAGGGTGACCACCACATATCCGCGCAGCCCGCTGTAGAACTTCAGGTGCGGATTGGCGGCGTGCATCTCGTCCCAGTTGTCCGGGCGTTCGGCGCCGTCCCTGCCGCTGGCGACCGAGGTGGTGACGAGTTCCACACCCAGGGTGCGGGAGCCGGCGTCGTCGTAGTCCTCCTTGAGGTCGAGCGCGTAGTGGACGTGGACGTCGCCGGTGAGCACCACCAGGTTCTCCACCCCGGCGCTCCGCGCGCCGTCGAGGACCCGCTGCCGGGAGGCGGGGTAGCCGTCCCAGGCGTCCATGGAGAGCGGGTGCGGTGCCGCGGTCCGGTTGCGGCGGCGGGCGAAGACCACCTGCTGGGGTACGACGTTCCAGACCGCGTCCGAGGTCCGCCAGCCGTCGGTCAGCCAGCGTTCCTGGGTGGCGCCGAGGAGGGTGCGGGCGGGGTCCTCGGACGCGGGGGTGGGGACCTTCCAGCCGTCGCCGTCGGCCTGGTCGTCGCGGTACTGGCGGGTGTCCAGCACGTCGAACTGCGCGAGGCGTCCGTAGCGCAGCCGCCGGTAGAGCTGGAGGTCGGCGCCCTCGGGGCGCTGCGGCAGGCGCAGCGGGAGGTTCTCGTAGTAGGCGCGGTAGGCGGCGGCGCGGCGGATCAGGAACTCCTCGGCGGGGCCGCCGCTCTCCGGGGTGTCGTCGGCGTAGTTGTTCTCCGTCTCGTGGTCGTCCCAGGTGACGATCCACGGGTGGGCGGCGTGCGCGGCCTGCAGGTCGGGGTCGGAGTGGTAGAGGGAGTAGCGCAGTCGGTAGTCCTCCAGGGTCTCCGTCTCCTTGTCGAAGAAGCCGGGCAGGACCTTGTCGGTGTACTTGCGGTCGCCGCCCGCGGAGTCGACGGCGTACTCGTAGAGGTAGTCCCCGAGGTGGAAGACCACGTCGATGTCCTTCTCCGCCGCCAGGTGCTTCAGTGCGGTGAAGTACCCCTGGTGGTACGCCTGGCAGGAGACCGCCGCGAAGCGCACCGAGCCGGGCCGCGCGCCGGCGGCGGGCGCCGTACGGGTGGAGCCGACGGGGCTGGTCCAACGGCCCACCCGGAAGCGGTAGTAGTAGCGGACGCGGGGCTCCAGCCCGCCGGGCTCCACGTGCACCGAGTGGTGGAACTCCGGGTGCGCGGTGACCTTGCCCCGGCGGACCGACCGGGTGAAGCGGCGGTCGCGGGCCAGCTCCCAGCGGACGGTCACCGGCTCGGCAGGCAGCCCGCTGTCCGCCCGGAAGGGCTCGGGCGCGAGCCTGGTCCACAGCACGACCGAATCGGGCAGCGGGTCGCCGGAGGCGACGCCGAGGGTGAAGGGGTCCTTGCCGATGGTGCGGGGGTCGAGCGCGGGCGCGGCGTGCGCGGTGTCGGGGAGGTTGGTGCCGAAGGCCAGCGCGGCGGCGGCCCCCGTGACGGTCAGGAACCGCCTCCGGCCCGGATGACGGGCCGCGGCGCGGAGTTCTCGGTCGGCGCTCACTGTGTGCGTCATGCCGCCGAGTGCATCGGCCGGGAACGGCCCCCCGTTGTCGCGTACGCGACAGAGGTATGGCCATCCGGTGGCGACTGGTGACCGGGCGGTGTCCCCCGGCGCCGCTCCCGCGCACGGGGCCCGGGCCTCTCGGAATACCGCGCCGCCCCTGACTGGTTCCTGGGGCCATGACCACACACGACGCCGCGACCGGCACCGCCGGCGGCCACGCCACCGCCGAGGTCCTCCGCTACACCGCCTTCTCCCGCTCCCCGGAGGGCGGCAACCCGGCCGGGATCGTGCTGGACGCGCGCGGGCTGAGCGACGAGGCGATGCTCGCCATCGCCGCCGAGGTCGGCTACTCCGAGACCGCCTTCCTCACCCCTCCCCCGCCCGGGCCGGCGGGGGAGGCGGCATCCGGACGCGCGTACACCGTCCGCTACTTCAGCCCGCTCGCCGAGGTGCCCTTCTGCGGGCACGCCACGGTGGCGACAGCCGTCGCACTCGCCGAGCGGGAGGGCCCCGGCGAGCTGCGCTTCGCCTCGCCCGTAGGAGCCATCCCGGTGACCGTCACGGCCGGCGGCGGCGCGGGCGGCACCACGGACCGCACCTCGGGCGGCGGGGAGCTGCGGGCCACGCTCAGCAGCGTCGAGCCGCACTCCTCACCCGTCGCCGACGCCGACCTCACCGAGGCGCTGGCCGCGCTGGACTGGCAGGGCGCCGACCTCGACCCCGCCATCCCGCCCCGGATCGCCTTCGCCGGTGCCCGCCACCTCGTCCTGGCCGCGGCCACCCGGGACCGGCTGGCGCGACTGGAGTACGACTTCGAGCGGGTCAAGGCCCTGATGCTGCGGCTCGACCTCACCACACTCCAACTGGTGTGGCGCGACCCGGACTCCGCCTCGGGCACGGTCTTCCACGTCCGCGATCCCTTCCCCGTCGGCGGCGTGGTCGAGGACCCGGCGACCGGAGCGGCGGCGGCGGCCTTCGGCGGCTACGCGCGCGAACTCGGCCTGGTGCCCGAGGAGGCCACCCTCACCCTCCACCAGGGCGCGGACATGGGCCGCCCCGGCGTGCTCGAGGTGGAGCTGCGCCCCGGCGACCCGCGCGTCCACGTCTCGGGCACGGCGGTACGCATCGGCTGAGCGCCCCTCGGACCGCCCAAGCGCGGGAAAGGCGGGTGCCGTTGTCAGTACCAGCCCCTACATTGGATGCATGCCGAGCTCTTCACCCCACCTGCCGACGCCGACGCCACCGTCCGCGGCCGAGGCGAACGCCGCGATCCGCGCGTTCGTCGCGGGGCGGACGCGCTGGGCTCCGGCCGAGTTGGCGGAGCTGGACAGGCTCCGCGCGCTGTGGCGGGCCGCCGTCCGCGCGGAGCTGACGAAGGCCGCCTGACCGGTGCCGGTCAGGCGGCCCGGTCAGGGCGGACAGGGCGGGCAGCTCTGGTCCTCGCGAGCTATCTGTCCTCGGCCCGGGGCTGGCCCGGCGGGATCTTCGTGTGAAAGCACTGGGGGCACACGTATCCGCCCTGAGGCCCGATCTGCACCTCGCCCCAACCGCAGTGTGCGCAGTTGAGAGTGGCGCGATCGGAGATGTACCGGGGTGGCTCCTTGGTCATCCGCTCGCTCCGCAGTTGTTGCACGACCAGCCGCCACCTGGCCCCTGAATTACCGTGGCTCCGCATTTCGTGCAGTTCATGATCCCCCCACCTGGTCAGTGTGGTCTGGACCAGCGTAACGGCTGTAGTCGCCACGAAACCAGACCGCCGCTCCGGCGCACCAGGACCGTTCGGAGCATCAAGGGATCTCCCTATGCCGCCCGGGGCGCATGCGGCGCCCCCTGGGCGCACGGGGCGGGCACAGGTGACCAAGAGGGCGGGCGGGGGGCGCGGCCGGGCGCCCTCCCCCGCAGCTTCCCACGCAGCCCGACACCCGCAGCCCGGCCGGGCAGGCCGGTCAGCGGGTGTCGGGCTGCGGGGCCGCCACGTGGTCCGGGTGCAGGCGTTCGGCTATGTCGCGGGCCTGGACGGTGCGTTCGACCGCGCTGGGCACCGCGTCGAGCCCGCCGATGAAGGCGAAGAGGTAGGTCATGGCCGCGTAGATGGTGCCGGGACTGGTGGGCGCGGGTGTGGTGAGCAGCAGCAGCGCACCGACGGCGGTGGCGGCGAGGAAGATCTCCGTCAGTCCCCAGGTGCGCGCCTCCGCGTCGGAGAGGCGGACCCGCAGGGTCGCGAGCCGCCGGAAGTGCTCGACGGCCGCCGAGTGCTGCCGGGAAGCGATGACGTCCACCTCCCGCTCGGCCGCGTCGTTGATGGCCGCGTTCAAGGTGGCGGCACGCCTGCCGTACCGCCAGTTCAGCAGGGCCACGGGCACCACGAGCGCCAGCGCGAGGGCGCCCGCGCGCGGCTCGTACGCGGACAGCAGGAGCAGCGAGCCGACGCAGCCCAGCACCGCGGTGAGCACCATGGGCACGTCGACCTCGAAGAACTCCACGAGTTCCCGCGCCAGCGCGGAGCGACCCGCCAGCGCGGCCGTGGAGACCCCGGCGCTGTTCCCGCGGCCGAGCATGTCGCTGACCGCCTCGGCGTAGAGCGAGGTGAACAGCCGGGTGTCGTAGGCCTGTCGGACCACGCCGAGGCCGGCGTGCGCCAGCCAGACGGCGACCAGCGGCACGAGTCCGCGCGGGTTGCCGTCCAGGAGCCTGTCGATCGCGTAGCCGACGGCCCACGGGTACGCCGTCTCGCAGCCCAGTTCCAGCACCGCCAGGGTGTAGGTCACCGCGATCCTGCGCTTGGCCCGGCCGACCACGGGCGGCCAGCGGTGTGCGGCACCCATCAGGGGCAGCCCGCCGCGTCGCCGAAGTCCTGGGCGAGGGCGGCCCGTACCGCCGCCAGCACCAGCTCCCTGGCCTGTGCGGTGTCCACGATCCCCAGCGCCCACCAGCCGTTGACGCCGTCCGCCGTGACGACCAGGCGCTCCGCGACCGGGCGCACCGTCGCGGCCGGGTGCCCGACGGAGGCCGCCATCACCTCGCTGATCTCCTCGATCCACCCGTACGTGACCTCGCGCAGCCGGTGCCGCAGCGCCTCGTCGAACAGGGCCTCGGCGTACAGCTCGCTCCACACCCGCGCGGTCTGCACCGCGAGCGGGTCGTCCGCGAAGTCGGCGGTCAGCGCGTCCGCCAACTCCCCGCCGAGCTCATGCCGTTGGGGGGAGCGGCGGCGCTGCTGCTCCGCCGCGCCGGAGGCGACGTAGTCCAGCACCCCGGCGAGCAGTTCGGCCCGGCTCGCGAAGTAGCGGTAGGGCAGCCCGACCGAGACCTTCGCCTCCCGGGCCAGGTCCTCCATCCGCAGCCGCCGCACGCCGGTGCGCGCGATGAGCCTGCACGCGGCGTCGAGGAGCTGCGTCCTGCGGGGCGAGGGTGCGTCCTGCGCACCGGCATCTTGAGTGAACATTCATTCATTCTAGCGGGCCCACTCCGAGCCACCAGTGGTTTTCCGTGGTTCTCCGGACCCGGGGCCTTCCGGGGCGAGGAGCGGGAGCGACAGACGAGTCGCGCTGTACGCCGGGTCCTGTCTCGGGCGGACCTCGCGGTCCGCCCGGAGGCGGCCATCCATCTACGGTCGCCGTCACCGGCGACCTCCAGCGGTCTACCCGCGGACTCGGGCGGGCCGCCCTCGATCATCCGCGCAGGGCTGCCGTCCTCGCGGACGGACAGCCCCTCTTGACCTTGCTCCAGGTGGGGTTTACCGAGCCGGCCAGGTCACCCTGGCCGCTGGTGGTCTCTTACACCACCGTTTCACCCTTACCGGGTGCCTCCGAAGAGACCCCGGCGGTCTGTTTTCTGTGGCACTTTCCCGTGGGTCGCCCCAGGTAGGCGTTACCTACCACCCTGCCCTGCGGAGCCCGGACGTTCCTCGGCGGAACCCTCGCGGATTCCGACGCGACCGCCCGCGCGACTCGTCTGTCTGCGCTCATCCTACCTGGGCGATCACTCGAAGGCGGACGTGTCCAGGTCGAGGGAGAACGGGGCGGGCAGCGGCATCGGCTTGCCGAAGGGATGGGTGACCACATCCTGGTAGTCGCCGCCCTTGGGGCCGCTGAAGAGGGTGACCGCGCCCCGGCTACGGTCCACCAGGAGGTAGAGCGGGATCTCCCCCTGCGCGTAGCAGCGGCGCTTGGTCTCGCGGTCGCGGTCGGCGCGGCTGGAGGTCACCTCGGCCACCATGGCCACGCCCTCGCTGGGCATCCACGATTCCGCTCCGCGGAAGAGGCGTCGCTCCGTGGGCGCCCAGGTGCCGTCGGGGATCAGGCGGTGGGTGAGAGCCGACGGCCCACCGATGATCTTGAGGCCCTTGTGGCCGGAGAACTGCATGTCCGCTGCGGCCCGCCGGGCCACCTGGTTCACGATCAACCCGATGTAGTCCTCGTGGTCCCCGTCCGGCGGTGGCGTCACGACGATTTCCCCCTCGATCAACTCGGCCCGGAAGCCTTCCGGCGTACCCAGGGCCAAGAAGCCCTCCAGCAGGACTTCTTCCTGCGAAAGCGGCTCGTGTGCCATGACTGCCATGTCACGCCCTTTCCTTGGTCGCGACCATGCTCGGGCGCCGAGGGGGTCGGCACCACCGGGAGCGGGTCTTCTCACTCGATCGTGGCACAGCCCGCCCGTCGTCGTCGGGCGGACGCGGAGGCTGAGCGACGCGGCGTCGTAGGGTGCGGGACGGGGCGCTGCCCCGTACCCCGTCGCCGTGAAGGAAAGAGGAAGACACGTGCTCGTGCTGCTGCCGCCGTCCGAGGGCAAGGCCACGGTGCGTTCCCGGTCCGTGCTGGACCTGGAGGCGCTGTCGCTGCCCGGCCTGACGGAGGCGCGCGCGTCGGTGCTGGCCGAACTGGTCGCGCTCTGCTCCGGCGACGAGGACAAGGCCCGCGAGGTGCTCGGGCTGAGCGAGGGCCTGCGCGGCGAGGTGGCGCGGAACGCCGGGCTGCGGACGGCACCCGTACGTCCCGCCGGGGAGATCTACACGGGCGTGCTGTACGACGCGCTGGGCCTGGCGACGCTGAGCGCGGCGGCCAAGCGGCGCGCGAACCACGCGCTGCTGGTCTTCTCCGGTCTGTGGGGCGCGGTGGGGCTGAAGGACCCGATTCCCGCCTACCGGTGCTCCGGCGGCGTACGGCTGCCGGGGCTGGGCGCGCTGGCGGGGCACTGGCGGGGGCCGATGGCGGAGGTGATCCCGGCGGTGGCGGGCGGCGGCCTCGTACTGGACCTGCGCTCGTCGGCGTATGCGGGTATGTGGCGGCCGGAGGGCGGGCCGGCGGAGCGAACGGCGACGGTACGGGTGCTCCAGTCGCGGATCGTGGCGGGCGTGGAGAAGCGGAGCGTGGTCTCGCACTTCAACAAGGCCACCAAGGGGCGCCTGCTGCGGGACCTGCTGGAGGCGGGCGCAGCGCCGCGTGATCCGGCGGCGCTGGCGCGTACGCTGCGGGAGCTGGGCTACACGGTGGAGGGCGGGGCACCGGCGGGGCCGGGACGCCCGTGGCAGCTCGACGTCATCGTGACGGACCTCTGAGCGGCACCTCGCTTGTTGCGTGATGCGCAACGCGCGTTGCGCGGTGCGCGCGGTGGCGGCAGGATGGCCGGCATGACCTCCCCCGCGCAGCCCCTGTCGTCCGTGCTCGACCTCGCCCCCGTCGTGCCGGTCGTCGTCCTCGACGACGCGGCGGACGCGGTGCCGCTGGCCCGCGCGCTGGTGGCGGGCGGGCTGCCCGCGATCGAGGTGACGCTGCGCACGGACGCGGCGCTGGACGCGATCGGCCGGATCGCGGCGGAGGTGCCGGAGGCCGTGGTCGGCGCGGGCACGCTGCTCACCCCCGAGCAGGTGCAGGCCGCCGTGGACGCCGGGGCCCGCTTCCTGGTCAGCCCCGGCTGGACGGACCGGCTGCTGACGGCGATGCGCGCCTCGGGGGCGGCGTACCTGCCGGGCGTCTCGACGACCTCGGAGGTCGTCGCGCTGCTGGAGCGCGGGGTGACGGAGATGAAGTTCTTCCCGGCGCAGGCCGCGGGCGGGGTGCCGTATCTCAAGTCGCTGGCGGCGCCGCTACCCCGGGCGCGGTTCTGCCCCACCGGGGGGATCGGTGCGGCATCCGCCCCGGAATACCTGGCGCTGCCCAACGTGGGCTGCGTCGGCGGCACCTGGATGCTCCCCGCCGACGCGCTGGCGGCGAAGGACTGGGCACGGGTGGAGACCCTGGCGCGGGCAGCAGCCCAGCTGCGCCCGCACGGCTGAGGCGCGGCGACCCAGAAGGCGGCCGTGGCGGATGCGACCCGCGAAGGCGGACCACGGGTGCGACCCACAGGTGCCGACCCGCGGGTCGCGCCCGCTCGTCACTCCGTGCGCAGCGCCGTGGCCGTACGCGTCCTGGCCGCCCAAACCGCCGGCAGCAGCGCGCCCAGCGCGGCGATCACGATCCCGGCCAGCCCCAGCAACGCCAGCTCCCAGGCTCCGTACACCTCCAGGACTGACGGCGGCAGGCCGGTCCCCACCGCCCGCCCCATCACCGGCAGTACGAAACCGTGCAGCGCGTACCCGGCCGGCACGCCGACCAGTCCGCCGAGCGTGCCGATCCCGGCCACCGAGGCGAGCACGAGGCCCACGGTCTGCCGCGGCGACATGCCGAGCGCCTTGCACACGCCCAGGTCGTGGACGCGCTCCCGGGTGTCCAGGACGACGGAGTTGAGCACGCCGAGACCCGCCACGGAGACCAGCATGAGGGTGAGCAGCAGCGCCATACCCTCCAGGACCAGGATCAGATTGTCCCGCTCCGAGGGGGAGTTGGCCATGGCGTGCCCGCCCAGCGGCTCCACCGTCGCGGCGAGATCCTCGGCGTACGCGGCAGGCGAGACGCCCGGTCGCACGTCGATGAGGAAGGTGTCGGGCTCGGCCGACGGGAAGCTGCCCAGATCCGCGTGGATCTTCAGCTGATCGCCCGAAGTGTCGAAGGCTTCGCCGACGATCCGCAGTGTCCTGGCGCTCTGCCCGGCGCTCTGCCGGAGGGTCACCCGCACCGTGTCACCGATCTTGGTGCCGGTCTGCTCCAGGAAGCGCGAGGGCACCACGACCTGCCCGGCTCCGGTGATCCAGCGTCCGGAGATCATCGCGTAGCTGCCGGGACGTGAATCGCCCTGGTAGAGGGTGGTCCGGACCGAGCCGGAGACCCCTGCCACGGTGACCTCCCCCTGGGTCGTGCCGTAGTAGGACGCGGCGCCCGCCTGCGCCTCGATGGCGGCGCGGATCTTCTCCGATTCCGGGGGTGGTGGATCGGCCCGGTGCCCACTGGGCGGCGGCCCCTGGGGGACCGCTGCGCCGCTGACGACAGTGACGGCGGCGCGGTCCTCGGGGTCCTGGGTGGCGACGATGGCGTTCAGGGACGCGGTGAGCCCCACCGCGAAGGTCGCTGCGACCGTTCCGAAGGCCACCGCGAGCAGCATCGCGAGGGCACGGACGGGGTGGGTGAAGGGGGTGGCCAGGCCGTACGTCAGCGCCCGCGGCAGCGGCAGCTTCCCCGCCGCGCGGTGCGCCCACCGGCCGCGTCCCGTGCGCGGCGCCCGGCCGACCGCGAGGGCCTCGACCGTACGCAGCCTCCCGGCCCGGAGCGCGGGGACCAGCGCCGCGGCCCCCACCACGGCCAGTGCGGCGGCGGGCACCGCCAGGTTCACCCACCAGGCCACCGCGAGCGAGGCGGAGCCGTACACCGACTCGGTGTCCGCCAGCAGCGGCACGGCGAGCAGGTTGCCCAGCACGACCCCCAGCGCGATACCGGCACCGGCCGGGATCAGCGCCTGCGCCACGTAGGCCCGTACGACCTCGCGCGGGGTGAAGCCGATGGCCTTGAGGATGCCGATCCGGCGCAGGCTGGTGCCGACCGCGCCGCTGACCACGCTGCCCACGATGATCACCGACATGACGAGGCCGAGCACGCCGAACGCGAGGAGGAACGGAATGGTCGGCGCCGCACCCTGGTCGGCGGCGCGTCTGGCCTCCAGCCAGGACTCGGCGCCCAGCAGCGCGCCGGAGGGCACGGCGGCGGCGAGCGTCTTCCGGCCCGCGGTGATCTGCGCGTCCGTCCCGGCGGAGTCGAAGCGGTAGAGCATCTGGCTGGTGACCGGGCCGTTCTTCGATGCCAGCACGCGGACCTGCGCGGGGGTCGCCCACGCGTCGGCGGTCCGGCCGGCCGACACGGCGAAGCCGACGATCGTCAGGGACCGGCTGCCGGCGGCGTCCGACGTCCGCAGGGTGGAGCCGACTCCCAGGTCGGGTCCGGTGAACCCGGCGGACAGCACGATCTCGCCCGGCTCCTTCGCCCATCGGCCGGACTTCAGGTCCAGCTTGTCCACGTCGCCGTGCGGTGCGGAGCGCCCGACCAGGGTCAGCCCCGGCAGCTGTCCGCCCTCCCGGTCCTGCGGGTGGAGCGACATGACCGGGAACGGCCCCGCACTCGCGGTGACCCCGGCCAGCCGCCCGGTGTCCCGCAGTTGCTCCGTACCTGCCTTGGCCGGATCGAACTGTGCCGTCAGATGTGCGCCGTGCTGCTTCTCGAAGGACCGCTCGAAGGGCGCGTCCGCGGCGACCATGAGCGCGCCGGCGACCACGGAGGAGGCCACCGCCATCATGGTGGCCACCGCGACGACCACCGTCTGCACCCGCCGCCGGGCGACTCCGGCGCGGACGACCCGGCCGAGCGCGCCGATGCCCCAGCCCTACATCGGACGGCCTCCGCCTGTGTGTCGAGGGCGAGTCGGCCGTCGACCAGATGGATCGTGCGGCTCGCGCACGCCTGCGCCAGCGCCGGGTCATGGGTGACCAGTACGAGGGTCTGCCCGGCGCGGTGCAGGTCCACCAGCAGCTCGCGTACGTCGTGGCCGGAGGCCGTGTCGAGCGCGCCGGTCGGCTCGTCGGCGAGCAGCAGCGCGGGCCGGTTGATCAACGCCCGTGCCACCGCGACCCGTTGGCGCTCCCCGCCGGAGAGCCGCCCGGGGTAGGCGCGGGCGTGCCCGGCGATGCCCAGCAGCTCCATCAGCTCACCGGCACGGGTGCTCGCCTGCTGCCGAGGGGTCCCGGTCAGCTGCGCGGGGAGCAGGATGTTGTCGGCGACGGTCAGGTCGTCGAGCAGGTTGAAGAACTGGAAGACCATGCCGATCCGCTCCCGGCGGTACCGGGCCAGCCCGTACTCGGTGCGCTGGTCGATCCGCTGCCCGGCCACCGTCACGGTGCCCTCGGTGGGCCTGTCCAGACCGGCGACGAGGTTGAGCAGCGTGGACTTGCCGCTGCCGGAGGGGCCCGTCACGGCGAGCGCCTCACCCTGTTCGACGGTGAGCGTGAGCGGGCCGAGTACGGGCGCCCCGGCGCTGTCGTACTGCTTGGCCACGCCCTCCAGTTGGATCACCTGGGTCATCGGGATGTCCGTCCTTCGCATCGGGAGGGAGAGCTGCCGGTTGCCGGCAACGGCGAACGTAGGGGCGGAGCTTGTCCGCGCACGTCCGCCGCGGCACCGACATGCGGCCCTCCTCGCGGACGATCCGGTCGCGGGGTCCTCCCTGCGAAGTACTCCTGACGGGCCGGGCCCTGGGCGGACAGGCCGATGCGGCCCGGGGCGCGCTCCCCGCACAATGGCCCGGTGCACACGGAAGACCGGCGCGGATGGCGTCAGCAGCTGCGGACCGCGCTCCGCCCGGAGGCGAGACCCGCTCCCCTGGCGCGCGGGACGGTGCGCGCCGACGTGGTGCTGGCGATCGTGCTGACCGTCGTCATGCTGATCCTGGCGGTGCACTACCCCGACAGCGGGCCCGTCCATATCGAGCAGGACGTACCGCACCCGCCGGACCCTCCCGCGCCGGAACCCCCCTCGCCGGACCTTCCCTCGTCAGGTCCTCCCCCACCGCCGGACGCTCCCCCGCCGGGCCCCGGTGCGTGGGAGGGCGAGTCCTCGCCGGTGCTGTGGGCACTCGTCGTACTCTCGGCGCTGCCGCTGGCCTACCGCCGCCGGTATCCGCTGACGGCGTTCGCGGTGGTGCTGGGCGCGACCCTGGCCATGGTCGACGACGCCGCCTGGATGAACGTCCTGACCTGCGTCATCGGCGCATACAGCGCCGTCGCCCACAGCCGCTACCGGGTGGGGGCCATGGGCGGGCTGCTCCTCGCCTCCGTGCTGGCCGGGGTCGCCTTCCGGGAGACGGAGCCCGTGCTGCCGGGATGGTCGAGCCCTGCGGTCGTGCTGCTGATCGCCGGGGTGCTGGCGAGCCTCGGCCGCAGCTGGCGGCGGCAGCTGACGGAGCATCAGGATCGTTACACGCGGCTGCAACAGGACCAGGAGGAGGCCACACGCAGAGCCGTCGAGGAGGAGCGGACCCGGATCGCCGCCGAGCTGCACGACGTCGTGACGCACAATGTGAGCGTGATGGTCATCCAGGCGGGCGCGGCGCGCAAGGTGATGGACGCGGCGCCCGCGCAGTCGCAGAAGGCACTGCTCGCGGTCGAGGCCGGGGGCCGGGCCGCCATGGCCGAACTGCGCCACGTGATGGGCCTGCTGGCCGCCCCCGACCACGAGCGCCCCGACGGCCTCGTGCCCCAGCCGGGGCTCGGGCAGCTCGACGCTCTCGTCGCGCGGGTGCGCGCCGCCGGGACACCGGTGCGCGTCGCGGTGTCGCTGCCGCCCCACCCGCTGCCGTCCGGGCTGGACCTCACGGGATACCGCGTCGTCCAGGAGGCGCTGACCAACACGATCAAGCACGCGCCCGGCGCCGAGGCCACCGTCACGATCAGCCACTCCGAGGAGGATCTGGAGATCGAGATCACCGACACCGGCGGCGTACGGGGCGCCGGGCAGGCGGAGGGGAACGGCCGCGGCCTGATCGGGCTGCGCGAGCGGCTGGCGGTCTACGGCGGCGAGCTGACGGCCGGCCCGACCCTCGCCGGCGGCTTCCGGATCACGGCGCGCGCTCCCCGGCGGGCCGCGTGAGCCCGCCGCTGCGCGCCGTCATCGCCGACGACCAGGCCCTGGTGCGTACCGGCTTCGGGATGATCCTCACCGCCGACGGGATCGAGGTGACGGCCGAGGCCGCCGACGGAGCCGCGGCGGTCGCCGCGGTCCGCCGCACGCGGCCGGACGTCGTCCTCATGGACATCCGGATGCCGCAGATGGACGGCATCGAGGCGACCAGGCGCATCCTGGCCGACGGCAGTCCGGACGGCACCCGGGTCATCATCCTGACCACGTACGACCTCGACCACTACGTCTACGCCGCGCTCACCGCCGGTGCCAGCGGCTTCCTGCTCAAGGACGTCACCCCCGAGCACCTGGTGGCCGCCGTCCGCCTGGTCCGGTCCGGCGACGCCCTGCTCGCGCCGACGATCACGCGCCGCCTGATCGAGCGCTTCGCGCAGCGCGACGAGCCGCAGGGCGCCACCCCGCACCGCGACCTGTCCGGCCTGACCCCGCGCGAACTGGAAGTGCTGCGCCTGCTCGCGACGGGCCTGAGCAACGCCGAACTCGCCGACCGCCTCTTCCTCAGCCCGACCACGGTCAAGACGCACATCGGCCGCATCCTCTCGAAGCTGGACCTGCGCGACCGCGTACAGGCCGTCGTCCTCGCCTACGAGACGGGGCTGATCGCCCCGGGCGGCGGCGCGTAGCCGGGTCGCAGGCGGACGGTCCGATGGATCTCTTCCGTGGTCGCACCGCCCGCGTACACCCCGCACGAGGGCGGTTCCCCGCCCCTCCGCGCACGGCACGGCACCGGAGGCCGCGGGCCGCTCCTCAAAGATCCGCCGGAGCGCCCCTGTCGCCTGGCGCCGCGTGCCCGTGCTCCCAGGCCCAGGCGGCGATGGCGACCCGGCTGGACGCGCCCAGCTTGCCCTGGATGTTGGCGAGATGGGTCTTGACGGTGCCCGCGCTGATGAAGAGCCGCGCGCCGATGTCGGCGTTGGTCAGGCCGCGGGCAGCGAGCCGTACGATCTCCATCTCCCGGTCGGTCAGCGGATGCGGCGCCGGGGCGGGGGAGCCGCCGCCCGCCCGTGCCGTCCCGCCTGCCGGGCCCGCGAGTTCGCGCAGGAGGCGCACGGTGATCTGCGGGCTCAGGAGCGTGTCCCCGGCCATCGCCGCGCGGATGCCCTCGATGAGCAGGGTGGGTCCCGAGCGTTTGAGGAGGAAGCCGCAGGCGCCGTCGCGCAGGGCGGTGCGCACGTAGTCGTCCATGTCGAAGGTGGTGACCACCACGACGCGGGTGGTCGGCGCGAGCCGCCGGGTCACCTCGAGCCCGTCGAGGCGGGGCATGCGGATGTCGGCGAGGACGACGTCGGGCTTCAGCTCGTGCGCGAGCGCGACGGCCGCCTCGCCGTCGGCGGCCTCGCCGACGACGGTCATGTCCGGCTGCGAGTCGAGGACCATCCGGAAGCCGCTGCGGACGTCCTCCTGGTCGTCGGCGATCAGGATGCGTGTGGTCACCCCGCTCATGATGCCGCCTCGGGGAAGACGGCGGCGACCCGCCATCCGTCACGGTCGGGGGCGGCGGTGAGCGTGCCGCCCGCCGCCTCCACGCGTGCGCGCAGCCCGGCCAGCCCGGTTCCGCCGCGTCGGCGCAGCGCGGCGGGGCCGCTGCCGCCGCCCGGCGGGCCGGCGTTGACCACCCGTACCTCCACCGCGCCGGGGTGCGCCGCCCGCCCAGCGGCCCACGTCACGGCCACCTCGACGCGGGCGGCCGGGGAGGCGTGCCGCCGGATGTTCGTCAGCGCCTCCACGACCAGGCGGTAGGCCGCCACGCCCGCCTCGCGGGACAGCGCTTCGGCCGCGCCCGGCTCGGCCGCGTACCGGCACTCGGGGCTCCGTTCGGCCGCGAACCGCTCGACCAGCTGCGGCAGCTGGTCCACTCCGGGAGGGGTGGAGGCGGACCGGGCGAGGGGGCCGCCGTCGGCGTCGTGCAGGGTGCGTACGGTGCGGTCCATCGACGCCAGCGCGCTGAGCCCCGCCTTCTCGATGCGCTCCAGTGCGAGGAGCGCCTGCCGGGGGTCGCTGTCGGCGACGAACCTTGCGGCCTGCGCCTGTACGACGATCGCGCTGACGTCGTGGGCGACGAAGTCGTGCAGGTCGCGGGCGAGTTCGAGCTGCTGGAGGCGGCGGGCTTCGGTCACCGCGAGCCGTGCCCGGTGAGCCGCCCAGCGGGGGTATCCGCCGATCACCACCGCCACCGCGACGGGCAGCAGCCACGGCAGCGGGACGGCGATCCTCTCCAGCCAGGACTCGGCCTCCAGCAGCGGCAGCGTCCACAGGGCCACCGCCCCGGCGGCCACCGCGCCGCCGACGACGGCGGGCCGCCGGGGCGACAGGCGCACCACCACGGCCAGGAGGGCCAGCAGCGCGAAGACCTCGAACAGCTTCCATCCCGCCGTCTCCTCGGTGGAGAGGGGCGGCGGGACGAAGGTCGTGAGCAGCGAGAGCGCGGCGGCCCCGGCGAGCGGCCACCCCAGCCGGTGCGCGGCGTAGGACCAGCCGCCGAGGGCCCACCCGGCGACGGCCACCACGGCGACGGTGGACAGCGCCCGGAACGGGCTGAGCCCGTCGGCCGCGAGCACGGTGCCCAGCGTCGCACCGCCCGCCGCGACGCCGACGGCGTACGCACGGACCGCTCGTCCGTCTCCACTGGCTGGGGTCATGGGAGCGACGCTAGCCGACGGCAGCACCGGGCTGCATCGCCCGATCGGCAGGCGCCGGGGGGCGGCTGCGGCGGCATGATCCGCCGATCGGCAGATGGCCCGGCGGGCACGCAGAGACAAGGCTGAGGGCATCACCCCGGACGAGCCCACGGACAAGGAGTCACCCCATGACGACCACCGCACCCACGGCTCCCACGGCGCCCGCCGCCACATCGGCCGTACACCACACCCGGCGCGAGCTTCCGGACAGCGCGCACCTCGTCTCCCGTCCGATCCGCTGGGCCGCCACGGCCGCCGCGCTCACCCTGCTGCCCAGCGGCGTGTGGCGGGTCGCGATCGCGCTGGGCGCGCCGTCCGGATTCTCCGCGCCGGACCCCCTGCACGACGTCGAACTCCTCGGTCTTCCGTCCCTCTACCTGATCACGCTCAGCGTGTTCGCGGAGTGCCTCGGGCTGCTGACGCTGGGGCTGGTCCAGCGCTGGGGCGAGGTCCTGCCCCGCTGGGTGCCCTGGCTGGGCGGGCGCCGGATACCCGCGCCGGCGGCGGTGATCCCGGCCGCGCTCGGCGCGCTGATCGTCACCCTCCTCGCGACAGTCGGGGCATTCACCTGGAACGATCCGGACAAGATGGGCGGGCCGCACTCGCCCACGGGCACCGCCGCCCACGTCATGACCGCCTGCTACGTCCCGCTGCTGCTCTGGGGCCCGCTGCTGGCGGTGGTGACGGTCGCCTACTACCGGCGTCGCCGGGCGCACGGCTGAGCGGCCCTACACCTCGGCGGCGCGCCGGTTCAGCTTGTCGTGCAGGATGCGGCTGACCTCGCGGAGAGTGTCGAGCTGCTCGGGGGTGAGCCCGTCGAACAGGCAGGCGCGCACCTCGGCGACGTGTCCGGGCGCCGCGGCCTCCAGCGCGGCGAATCCGGCGTCGGTCAGCCGCGCGACGGAGCCGCGGCGGTCCCCGTCGGTGGCGCAGCGGCTGACCCAGCCCTCCTTCTCCAGCGCGGCGACCGCGTGCGAGAGGCGGCTGCGGGAGGAGTCGCATACGGCGGCGAGGCGGCTCATGCGCAGCGCGCGGCCGGGGCTCTCGGAGAGCATGACGAGGATCTCGTAGTAGGCGACGGGCATGCCCGCGTCCATGCGCAGCCTGCGGTCGAGGTGCGCCCGGAGCTTGGCGTGCGAGGTCATGTAGGAGCGCCACAGCTCCTGCTCGCGGTCTGTCAGCCAGTCCTGCGCTCGGTGCGGGTGACGCTGCTGGCCGGGGTCGGGGACGGGCATGACCCCTACCCTACAAGTAGTTGAGCACTCAACACGAAACTGATACTTTCGCACTGCGCTCGCTCACGGAGCGTACACCGACCGTCATTCTGGGAGTTCCCTGTGTCCGTTTCCGTCCCGCCCGGCTACATAGCCGGCACCTGGAACATCGACCCGATCCACTCCGAGGTCGCCTTCTCCGTCAAGCACCTGGGCATCGCCAAGATCAAGGGCCGCTTCGACCGGTTCGAGGGCCAGATCGTCACCGGCGAGGACCCGCTGGAGTCCTCCGTCACCGCGACGATCGAAGCCTCCTCCGTCTCCACCCGCAGCGAGCAGCGTGACGCGCACCTGCTGGCGCCCGACTTCCTGCACACGGAGGAGTTCCCCGACCTGAAGTTCACCTCCACCGGAGTGCGCCCCGACGGCGACACCTTCCTGGTCGACGGCGAACTCACGCTGCGCGGCGTCACCCGTCCCGTCACCCTCAGCCTGGAGGTGAACGGCTTCGGGAAGGGTTACGAGGGCAAGGCCATCGCGGCCTTCTCCGCGTCCACCGAGATCAACCGCACGGAGTTCGGGGTCACCGGCGGCGCCGCCGGGGCGATGATCGGCGAGACCATCACGATCACGCTCGAGGCGGAGGCCACCGAGGCATGAGCGTGACGGCCACCGCGTCCTGCCCGGTACGGCGGCGCCCCGCGTACGACCGGCCCCCCGCGCGGGGCGGCCACGCTCAGCGCAGGTGGCCCGTGTCGTTCAGCAGGCGCAGGGACGCGTTACCGTCCGCGTAGTAGGCCACCGCTGACAGGGAGGCGGCGGCGAGTTCCATCCGGAAGAGCGATTCCGGCGGAGCGCCGAGCGCCAGCCGGGCCAGCGTCTTGACCGGGGTCACGTGGGTGACGAGCAGGACCGTACGGCCCGGCCACCGGGCCAGGATCTTGTCCCGGGCACGCGCGACCCGGCGGGCCACCGCCGCGAAGCTCTCGCCGCCCCCTGTCGGTTCGGCCGCCGCGGAGGCGAGCCAGGCGGCGAGGTCGTCGGGGTGGCGCTCGCGCACCTCGGCGAAGGTCAGACCCTCCCAGGCCCCGAAGTCCGTCTCCCGCAGCCCCTCGTCGGTGCGTACGTCCAGCCCGAGGCGCCCGGCGACCGCCGCAGCCGTCTCCTGGCAGCGGCGCAGCGGCGAGCTGATCACGGCCTGCACGGTGCCGCGCGCGGCCAGCGCCGCCGCGGCGGCCTCCGCCTGGCGGCGGCCCGCGGCGGAGAGTTCGGGGTCGCTGCCGCCGCTGCCGGAGAAGCGCTTCTGCGGGGTCAGCGCGGTCTCGCCGTGGCGCAGCAGGACAAGGGTGGTGGGCGGTCCGAGGGGGTCGCCCCAGCCCGCGGGCGGCGCGGACGCGCGCTGCGCGTCGGCGGCTGCTGCGGTGCCCGTGGCGGCAGCGGTGCCCGCGGCCGTGCCGCCGGTCGGCGCGCCCGCGCCGGAACCTCCCAAACCCGCGCCCCCCGCGTCCAGTTCGGCGGTAGAGGCGCGGGGCGACCACTGCTCGCCCCGCTTGCCCGCGTCCATCGCCTCGTTGGCGAGCCGGTCGGCGTGCTTGTTCTTCTCGCGCGGCATCCACTCGTAACTGACCGAGCCCGGCGGGAAGATCGCCTGCGCCTCGGCCGCCAGCGGGCGCATGTCCGGGTGCTTGATCTTCCAGCGGCCCGACATCTGCTCGACGACCAGCTTGGAGTCCATCCGGACCCGCACGGCCGCCGAGGGGTCCAGCTGGTACGCCGCCCGCAGGCCGGCCACCAGGCCCTTGTACTCCGCGACGTTGTTGGTCGCCCGCCCGATGTACTCGGCCGTCTCCACCAGCGTCTCGCCCGTCCGCGCGTCCTTGACCACCGCGCCGTACCCGGCGGGGCCGGGGTTGCCGCGCGACCCGCCGTCGGCCTCGACGAGGAAGGTGCGCGCCCCCATCAGAGGCCGGACTCGGGCGTGCGGACCAGGATGCGGCGGCAGTTCTCGCACCGCAGCACGGAGTCCGCCGACGCCGCCCGCACCTCGTTGATCTCGGTGATGTTCAGCTCCAGGCGGCAGCCCTCGCAACGCCGCTGGAAGAGCTTGGCCGCACCGACACCGCCCTGCTGCTCGCGGATCTTCTCGTACAGCTTCAGCAGGTCGGCGGGCACCTCGGCGGAGACGATCCCGCGCTCCTTGGCCAGCGTCGCGGCCTCGGCGTCCAGCTCGGCCAGCGCGGCGTCCCGGCGCGCGCCCGCGGCGGCGGCCTTGGCGCCCACCGACTCGACCCGCCCGGTCAGTTCGGCCGCGCGCTCCTGCGCGGACTCGCGGCGCTCCATGACCTCCAGGACGACGTCCTCCAGGTCCCCCTGCCGCTTGGCGAGCGAGGCGATCTCGCTCTGGAGGCTCTCCAGGTCCTTGGGATTGGTCACGGCGCCCGAGTCGAGGCGCTGCTGGTCGCGGGCGGCCCGCCGGCGCACCTGGTCGACGTCCTGCTCGGCCTTGGTCTGCTCGCGGGCGGTGTCGCTCTCCTCCGTCTGCGCGGCGACGAGCAGATCGCGCAGCTGGGCGAGGTCGGCCTCCAGCGTCTGGATCTCCTCGTGCTCGGGCAGGCTCCGGCGCCGGTGCGCGGACTGGGCGAGCCGGGTGTCGAGGTCTTGTACGTCGAGGAGGCGGATCTGGTCGGCGGGGGCGGCGTTCAGTTGGGGGCTCCAGAGGTGGTCGAGTCGGGGGTGCCGGGGGTGGCGGTGTCGAGGGCGGACGCCGCGTGGGCGGTCCAGGGATCGGTGACCGTGCGGGAGACGTGCGTACGCAGGGCCCAGCCGTGCCGCTCCGAGATCGCGTCCAGCTGCGCGGCGGCCTGCTCGCACCACGGCCACTCGGTGGCGAAGTGCGCGGCGTCCACGAGCGCCAGCGGCGACTGCTCCCGGGCCTCGGAGGCCGGGTGGTGCCGCAGGTCGGCGGTGACGTAGGCGTCGACGCCCGCCGCCCGTACCTCGGCGAAGAGGCTGTCGCCGGAACCGCCGCAGACCGCGACCGTGCGGACCGGGCGGTCCGGGTCGCCCGCGGCGCGGACGCCCTGGACGGTGCCCGGCAGCCGCTCGGCGGCGAGCCGGGCGAACTCCCGCAGCGGCACGGGCCGGTCCAGCTCGCAGACCCGCCCCAGGCCGCGCCGCCCCTCCGGGTCGGAGGCGTCCGGCACGAGCGGGCCCACCACGCGCAGGCCGAGCGCGCCCGCGAGGGCGTCCGAGACGCCGGGGGCGGCCCGGTCGGCGTTGGTGTGGGCGACGTACAGCGCGACGTCGTGCTTGATCAGCATGTGCACGACGCGGCCCTTGAAGGTGTCGGCCGCGACGGTGGTCGTGCCGCGCAGGTAGAGCGGGTGGTGCGTGACGAGCAGCTGGACGCCGAGGCCGACGGCCTCCTCGGCGATCTCCCGGACCGGATCGACGGCGAAGAGGACCCCCGTCACCTCGGTTTCCGGGTCACCGCAGACCGTGCCGACCGCGTCCCACTGCTCGGCGCGCTCGCGGGGCCAGAGGCCGTCGAGGGCGGAGATGACTTCGGAGAGTGCGGGCACAGGTGAAGGCTACCCTCCGGTGCCGCCCGCGCGCGGCCCTGTCCCGGCAGCGGCGGCACTACCCGCTCTGCACATGGTTGATGGTCGTTTCAGTCGAATCATTCGAGCGACACCCTTACGTGTGAAGGGACCCAACTCGCTCTGTTCGACCGGGCGTACGAGGCATAGCTTTCCTCACCGGAGGTGATCGCGTAATGACTGTTTGTGGCAGTGAGATCGTCGCAGGCGAGGAAGAGGCCGCGGTGCGGGACAGTTGTGTGATCTCGGCCGACGGTTCGTACGCGGCCCGGCTCACCAGGGCGGCCGGGCCCGTGCGCGGCTGGTTCCCCGAGCGCTGGACGCTGGACGGCCCCGAGCCGTACGCCGTGCCGCTGCCCGGCGACCGGCCCGAGGCGCCGGACAGCCAGGTGCTGCCGCTGGCCGACGGGCGGGTGCTGATCGCCCGCCGCCGGGGCGGGCGCTACACCCTGGCCCTGCTCTACCCGACCGGCCCCGGCACGGGGCAGATCGCGCTCGGCGCGCTCGACCTCGGTGCGATCGGCGCCGTCGGCCTGACCCTGCTGCCGCCCGCTCCGGGCGGGCGGCTGGCGTACGCACTGGCCTGCGGGCCGCGGGCCAGCTCGGTCTGGCTGGTGGCGGGCGGGCCCTTCGGGCCGCAGCGGGTCGCCACCGTGCCGGGCCACTGCTCGGGCGGCGCCTGGCTGGACCGGGAGGGGCGGCTGCTGGCACTGGACCGCGCGGCACCGGGCGCCGGGCGTACGCCCGTCAAGAGCATCGTGGTCGACCTGCTGCGCGGGGGCGAGGTGACACCGCTGCTCCAGATCGCCGAGGGCAGCGACGACCGGCTGCTGCTGGCGGGCCCTACGAGCGGCCTGCTGCTCGTGCGGTCGGACGCGGCGGGCGCGGACCGGCTGGGCTGGGGCCTGCTGGGCAGCCCGCGGCCCGTCCGCTTCCCGGAGGCGCTCTGCCCGGCGGGCGTGCGGCTGACGCCGTTCGCCCTCCAGGCGGGGCAGGTGCTCCAGCCGGAGGACTGCGCGGTCGCGCTGCGGGCGGACGGGCCGAACGGCACCTGGATCGCCGTCTGGCGTCCGGGCCGGAAGGCGCTCACGCACCTTCCGGCGCCGCAGGGCTGGCTCGCGGGCACCGGATTCTGGACGGCGGACGGCGAGTTGCGGCTGCCGTTCTCCACCGCCCAGACCGAGTGCGGGGTGGCGGTCCGGCGCCCCTTCGCCGCGGAGCGGGGCCGCGGGGGCGATCCGGGCCTGTGGCCGGCCGCACCGGCGCGGGCGGCGCTCGCGCCGCCGCCAGCCGGACCGGCGGCGCCCGGAGCCGGGGCGGGCGAGCGGGGCGCACCGGCCGCACCACCGCAGGCCCACGCGCGGGAGGCGGGCACCCCGCACGCCCGCCGGACCGGACAGGCCGACGGGGCCGTGCCGTTCGCAGCACTCCCGCCCGCGGAGGGGCACGGGCCAGGAGCCCTGTGGGCCGGAGCGGGCGGGCAGGCGCGAGCGGCCCAGACCGCACGGCAGGCACAAGCCGAGGCTCAGGCACGGGCCCAGGCGCAGGCGCAGGCGCGGGACACGGCAGCCCTGTGGGCCACTCGCACGGGTCAGGCGCGGCAGGCCGAAGCAGCCGCACCCACCGCACCACCCACCGCGCCGACGGGGGTGCCCGGCCCGCCATCGGCGCCCACGCGGACGGCCGGAGCCCCGCACACCGGGCGGGACGGGCAGTCCGCACCGCCACCGGCGCACGTGCGGCGGAGGGCAACCCTGCACGCCCTCTGGGCCGGACGCACCGACCGGGCCGCCACTCCCCCGCCCGCAGACAAGCACGGGCCAGGCGGGGCGGGTGCGACGCCCGCGCCGCACGCGCCGCCCACCGCGGCGGCGGTCCCGGCCATGTCCCCGCCACCGGCGCCCGTGCAGGCGGCCGAAGCCCCACACACCGGGCAGGACGGACAGACCGCACCGCCGCCACCGGCCCACGTGCAGCCGAGGGCCACCCGGCACACCCCGTGGGCCAGGCAGACCGAACAGACCGCAGCACCCGCGCCGCCCACCGGGACGGCGGGCCCGGCCGCTGTCCCGCCACCGCCACCGACGCCGGCACCGGCACCGGACGCAGAAACGTTGCGAACTCCCCACCCCAGGCAGACGGAACAGACCGGAACAACCGCACCCACCGGGCCGGCGGACGCCGCCGTGACCTCGCCACCGGCCCACGTGCGGCCGAGGAGAACCCTGCACGCCCCATGGGCCAGGCAGACCGACGGGGCCGAAGCAGCCACGCACCCCACCGGACCGGACCAGGCCGCCGCCCGGTCGGCAGACAAACACGCACCCGGCACCACGCCCCCGCCGCCCACCGGGCCGACACCAGCGCAGGAGGCGGGCACCCCGCACCCCCACCGGGCCGACCGCGTCGAAACGGCCGCCGCTCCCCCGCCCGCAGACGGGCAGGGGCCGGGGACCGGGTGCGCCGAGCAGGACGAGCAGGCCGCGCCGCAGGCGGCCCACACGCAGCGGTGGGGAACCCTGCACGTCCTCCAGGCCGGGCGGTCCGGCCGGGCCGAGGCAGCCACTCAGCCCGCCGAGCCGGGCCCGGCCGCCTTCCCACCGCCAGAGCCCGCGCAGGAGGCGGGGACTCCGCACGCCCTGCGGGCGGACGGGTCCGCTCCGGTGGCCGCAGCGCCCCCGGGACCGGAGCCGTCCGGCGCGCCGGACGCCGAGCAGGCCGAAGCGCCCGCGCCGCCCGCCGGGGAGGACCTGGCTGCCGTCGCACCGGGCGAACCCGCGCGGGCGGCAGCGGGCGGGGCGACGGAGGCGCCCACCCCACCGGCACCCGCCGCTGGGCCGGACCCGGCCGCCGCCGCCCCGCCCGCGCAGCAGTCCGCCGCTGAGCAGGCCGCCCCCGGGCAGGCCGCGCGGCCCGTGCCGCTGCGGCAGGCACCGATAGCGCAAGCATGACCGGGAACCCGGGTGCGTCTGGCGGTGCGCCCCCGGCAGGATGGGCGCATGACCGCACCATCGGCTGCCGTGCTGCCTCCCCCGTCCGTACTGGCCGCCTTCGGGCTCGCCGGAGTGCCCGTGCCGCTGCCCGGGGGTCAGGGCGACAGCGTCCGGGTCGGCGACGCCGTGCTGAAGCCCGTCGGAGGTGAGGGCGAGGAGAAGGCGGCCTGGGCGGCGGAGCTGATGGCGGAGCTGAGCGGCGACCGGGGCGCGCGCGGGTTCCGGGTCCCGCCGCCCGTACGCGCGGTCGGCGGCGGCTGGGTGGTGGAGGGCTGGGCGGCGTCCCGCTTCGTTGCGGGTGCGCCGGGCCCGGGCGGCGGACGGGGCGCCCCGGTCGACTGGGCCGCGCTGCTGGCGGCCGGGCGCGCCTTCCACCGTGCGCTGCGTGACGCACCGTGCCCCGGGTTCCTGGCCGCGCACGACCATCCGTGGGCGGTGGCGGACCGGGTGGCCTGGGGAGAGGTGGCGCCGCGTGCGGCGGAGCCGAGCGTCCTGCCGCTGCTGCACCGGCTGCTGGCGCTGGCCGAGCCGGTGTCGGCGCCCTGCCAGCTCGTACACGGAGACCTGACGGGCAACGTGCTCTTCGCGGCGGGCCACCCGCCCGCCGTCATCGACTTCTCCCCGTACTGGCGGCCGGCCGGATACGCCGACGCGATCGTAGCGGCGGACGGCCTGCTCCATCACGGCGCCGGGCCACAACTGGTGGAATCGGCCGTCCCCGGGGAGGCGGGCGCCCCACTGCTCGTGCGTGCGCTCACCTTCCGGCTCGCGTCGCCGCTGCCGCCGCAGCCGACGGCGATGCTGGAGCGGGCCGCCCGCCTCGCGGACGAGCTGGCGGCCCGGATCGGCGCGGGCGGGTAGGGAGCGCAGGGTCCTCCCCCGCGGGCAGCCGCTCAGCCTGCCGCCGGGCCACCGTGTTCCAGCACCCCGTCGGCCAGTACCGGCCCCGCGTCCGCGCGTTCGGCCACCGTCGCCTCCAGCCGGACGCGCCCGTGCCCTTCCCGCCACATCGCCACGCGCAGCGTCTCGCCGGGGAAGACCACTCCCGTGAAGCGGGCCGCGTAGCGCCGCACCGCGGCCGGGTCGCCGCCGAGGAGCGTGTCGACGGCGGCCTTGAGCACCATGCCGTACGAGCAGAGGCCGTGCAGGACCGGCCGGTCGAAGCCCGCGCGGCGGGCGAAGGCGGGGTCGGCGTGCAGCGGGTTGAGGTCGCCGGACAGCCGGTAGAGCAGCGCCGCGTCCGCGCGCACGTGGCGGGTGACGGCCGCTACCGGCGCCCCCTGCGGCGGCGGCAGCGGCTCCGGCGACGGACCGCGCGCGCCGCCGAAGCCGCCGGCCCCGCGTACGAAGAGCTGGAAGTCGCTCGTCCACAGCGGCCCTTCGGCGTCGGCGGCCTCCTCTCGCACGTCGAGGACGGCGGCCGTGCCCTTGTCGTGGACGGCGGTGACCGCGCGGGTCAGCACCGCCGCGCCGCGTACGGGGACCGGGCGGTGCAGGGTGAGCGCGTGCCCGGCGTGCAGCACGGCCGCCAGGTCGACGCCGATGCCCGGGGTGTCCAGCACGCCCACGACACCCGGCCCGCCGCCCGCGACGGTCGCGAAGCCGGGCAGCGCGCGCAGTTCGCTCTCCAGCGTGTACCGCAGTTCGGCGGGGTCGGTGGCGGGCGTTCCGGCGCCCAGGCCCAGGTGGTAGAGCTGGACGTCCTTGCGGTCCCAGGTGATCTCGGTGCGGTGCGGTGCGGCGGCACCCACCCGGGCGGGGTCGATGGGCACGGGGCGGCTCCAGCTCAGGGCTCGGCCAGCTCAGAACTCGGCCAGCTCGGCGGGGCGGTCAGGGGGGCGGGGGCGGTCAGGGCAGGGTGAGGACGCGCGGCCCGTCCTCCGTGATCGCGACGGTGTGCTCGATGTGCGCCGCCCGGCTGCCGTCGCGCGTGCGCATCGTCCATCCGTCGTCGTCGACACGGTAGGCGTCCGTGCCGCCCGCCATGAACATCGGCTCGATGGCGAGCGCGAGACCGTGGCGCAGCGGGAAGCCGCGGGCGGGGCGTCCCCGGTTGGGCACGTGGGGGTCCTCGTGCATGCGGCGGCCGATGCCGTGGCCGCCGAAGTCGGCGGGCATGCCGTAGCGGCCGGAGCGGGCCCGGGTGCCGATCGCGTGCGAGATGTCGCCGACGCGGTTGCCGACGACGGCCGCGGCGATCCCGGCGTCGAGTGCCTGCCGCGTCGCGTCGATCAGCTCCAGGTCGGCGGGGCGCGGGGTGCCGACGGTGAAGGTGGTGGCGGCGTCACCCGTCCAGCCGTCCAGTTCCGCGCCGCAGTCGATGCTGACCAGGTCGCCGTCCCGGAGCCGGTAGGCGCCGGGGATGCCGTGCTGGACGACGTCGTTGACGGAGGCGCAGATCACGGCAGGGAAGGGGGTGGGGGCGAAGTCGGGCCGGTACCCCAGGAAGGGGGAGCGCGCCCCGGCACGGGCCAGCTCCGCGCGGGCCACCTCGTCCAGTTCGTGCAGCGCGACCCCGACGCGGGCCTCCGCGCGGACGGCGGCGAGCGCGCGGGCCACCACGCGCCCGGCCTCGCGCATCGCGTCCAGCGCGCTGTCGGTCTTGATCTCCACCATGTCCGGCGTCTCCCCTGCGTTTTCGGGCATGCCGCACCATCGCCGCACGGCCCCCGCGTTCACCAATTTCTATACCGGTATTAGTATCACGCTCATGGTGCGCACTCCTTTGACCCGGTGGGAACGGCAACGCGGCGAGCGGTTCGGCGTCCTGCTCCGGCAGGCACGCGGCGAACGCAGCATGGTGGAGGTCGCCGCGGCGGCCGGGGTCTCCGCCGAGACGCTGCGCAAGATCGAGACCGGCCGGGCCCCGACCCCGGCCTTCTTCACGGTGGCGGCGCTGGCCGCGGCCCTCGGGGTCTCGCTGGACGAACTGGCCGCCACCTGCCCGCCGGAGGCCGACGGCACACATCCGGCGGACGGCGGTCAGCCGCTCTCCGCCTGACCCCGGCCCCGCCGCCCGCCCCGGCCCCCGCGCCGGGTCACTTCAGGTGCGCAGGTACGAGGCACCGTTGAGATCGAGCACCGTGCCCGAACTCCACTCCGCGCCCGGCGAGGCGAGCCACAGCACCGCCTCCGCGATCTCCTCCGGCCGCGCGACCCGCCCGTACGGGCTCTGCGCGCGGATCGCCGCCCCCTGGGCGCCGGACAGCCGGTGGGCCACCCGCTCGGTCTCGAAGAAGCCGGGAGCGACCGAGGCGACCGCGATGCCCTGCGGGGCCAGCGCCACGGCCAGCGACTGGCCGAGCGCGTGCACGGCGGCCTTGGTCGCGGCGTACGCCGGATTGTCCGGCTCGCCGCGGAAGGCGCCACGCGAACCGATGTTGACGATCCGGCCGCCCCGGTCCGCGGCCATGTGCCCGGCCGCCTGGTGCGAGAGGTACGCCGTGCCCAGCAGGTTCACCGCGGTGTGCTGCTGGAAGGCCGCGGTCCACTCCGCGTAGGAGGTGCTCAGCGGCGGGTGGGGCGGGTCGTTCAGCGCGGCGTTGTTGACCAGGACGTCGAGGCCGCCGAGGGCGTCGGCCGCCTCGGCCACCAGCCGCTGCGCCGCCGCCGGATCGGACACGTCCGCCCCGGCCAGGGTGTGCCCCGACCCGGGCAGCGCGGCGAGGGTCTGCTCCGCCTCGGCCCGGCGGGTGCCGTAGTGGACGGCGACCTGGTCGCCGTTGGCGGCGAAGGCGTGGGCCAGCGCACGGCCGAGCCCGCGCGCGGCGCCGGTGACCAGGACGCGGCGGCCGGTGGCCGGGAAGTCACGCACCGGGGGCACCCCGCTCCTCGGCGGCGCCGGGGGCGGGCACGGCAACCACGCTGACCGGCGCGGCCGGCGGCGTGTGGTCGCCGCTCTGGCCACCCGCACCGCCCTGGCCACCCTGACTGCCCGCGCCACCCGTGTCACTGTGCTCCCGGCGCGGCAGCGTCAGGAGTATCAGCAGCGTGCTGCCCACCAGAACGAAGGCGCCCGTACGGAACGCCAGCGCCAGCCCCGCCGTCTCGCTCACCGGCCCGGTGGCGTCGCCGATCCGGGCGGCGGCCACCGTCGAGAGCACGGCGAGGCCGAGCGCGCCGCCCATCGTGCGGGAGGTGTTGACCAGCCCGGAGACCAGCCCGGCGTCGCCGGGAGAGGCTCCGGAGGTGGCCACGGTCGCCAGCGGGGTGGCCGACAGGCCGGCGCCGAGCGCCATCAGCAGGCCGGGGCCGAGCACGCTGTCCAGATAGCCGCCGCCCGCCTGCATGCCGCTCTGCCAGAAGTAACCGACGGCTGCCGTGAGGGCACCCGCCATGGCGAGGTTGCGGGCGCCGGTGCGCTGCATGAGCACGGGTGCGAGCTTCGAGCCCAGGACGATGGTCAGCGACTGCGGGACGAACGCGAGCCCGGCCTCGATCGGCGTGTACCCCAGGACGTTCTGCATGTAGAGCGACATGAAGTACCACATGCAGAACATCGCGGCGCCGTTCACGAACACCGCCGCGTTGGCGGCCGAGACCGCCCGCCGCCGGAAGACCTTCAGCGGCATCAGCGGCTCCCGCGTACGCGCCTCGACCGCCACGAAGACGGCCAGCAGCAGCAGCCCGCCGAACAGCGGCAGCAGGGCACCCGTCCCGGACCAGCCCACCGACTCCGTCTGCACGATCCCGTAGGCCACGGCGCCGAGCCCTGCCGTCACCAGCAGCGCGCCCGGTATGTCGAGCCGCCGCCGCTCCCCCGCCCGGCTCTCCGCAAGCCACACGGCCGCCGCGCCCAGCAGCACCGCGCCCACCGGCACGTTGATCAGCAGCACCCAGCGCCAGGACAGCGCGTCCGTCAGCACGCCGCCGACCAGGGCGCCCGCCGCGCCGCCGCCCGCACCGACCGCCGTCCAGGTGCCTATGGCCCGGGTGCGGGCAGCGCCCGTGGGGAAGGTGGTGGTCAGGATCGTCAGCGTGGCCGGGGAGAGCACGGCCGCGCCGATGCCCTGCACGGCACGCGCCGCGATCAGCTGCCAGCCCTCCTGGGCCAGCCCGCCCGCCAGGCTGGCGACCACGAACACCGAGAGCCCGACCAGGAACATCCGCTTCCGCCCGAAGAGGTCTCCCGCCCGGCCGCCCAGCAGCATGAAGCCCGCGAAGGTGAGCGTGTAGGCGTTCAGCACCCACTGGAGCCCGGTCGCGCTCAGCCCCAGGTCGGCCCGCATCGACGGCAGCGCGACGTTGACCACCGACACATCCAGCACGACGAGGAACTGCCCGGCGCACGCGGCGAGCACCACGGCCCACAGCCGAGGCGCCGGGCGCCGGGTGCGGGCCTCGCGGGAGGCGTCATCAGGTGCGGCGGGGGTCTGGGCCATGCCTGCCATGCTCCCATCCGGCGCCGACAGCGCCCACCGCATTCCGGACCGGAGCGGTGAGCCGCGGGTCCTAGGACCCGCGGCTCACGGCCCGCGGCTCACGACCCAGGGCGCACGGCTCAGACCCGGCGCCAGCGGGCGAGCGCGAAGGAGAAGAGCCCGAACAGCGCCAGCCCGGCCGCGACCACCACCAGCAGCCACGGCCCGGCCGGGGTCTCCTGGAACGCCCGCAGGGTGTCGTCGACGCCCTTGGCCTCGTCCGGGTCGAACGCCAGCGCCGCCTGGACGAGGAAGCCGCCCGCCACCGCGAACACCGCGCCCCGGCAGACGCCGCCCACCACCCCCAGCACGTCCACCGTGCGGCGCGTGGTGCGGGACATGGCCGACAGCTTGAGGTGGTCGCGGTACTTGCGCCGCAGCGCCCGTACGGCGATCCAGATCCCGGCCGCGACCAGGCCCGCGCCCGCCGCGCCCACCAGCCACTGGCCGACGGGGAGTTCCAGGGCCCGCGCGGTGATGTCCTGCGACTGCTTGTCGCTGGACCCGCTGCCCGACTCGCCCGCAGCGTAGGAGAGCACCGAGACCGTGACGACGGCGTAGACCACGAACCGGCCGGCCGACAGCAGCCGCTTCGAGGGCCGGTGCCCGTCGGGCCCCGCCGCGCCGAAGACCGCCTCGGAGAGCCGCCACAGCGCCATGCCCGCCAGTCCGACGCCGACGGCCCACACCGCCGCCGCCCCGTAGGGCTGCCGGGTGAGTTCGTGCAGCGCCCCGCCCCGGTCCGCCTGCTTGCCGCCGTCGCCGAAGGCGACCTGGAGCGCCAGCAGTCCGACGAGCAGGTAGATCACGCCTCGTGCGGCCAGGCCCCAACGGGCCGCACCCTCCATCGCCGTGCTGTCCGACGCCTTGCGCGCCGACCGCTTTCCCTTGCGTACCGCGATCCGCGGTGCCGCCGCTGTCTTCGTCATGCCACCTCCACGGGGCGGGACTTCGGCCCGCGTCAAGCACTGCGGGTGCCCCGGTCCCCGACCTGGAAACACCGTCAGGAGGGGCGCCGCACGGCGTCGAGGACCAGAGTGAGGAGGCGGTCGGGGCGCGCGGGGTCCTCGTCACCGCCGCGGGCGGTGGACAGGGCGATGCCGGTGACGAGCGCCAGGAGGTCGTCGGCGGCCAGGTCGGCGCGGGCGGTGCCCCGGCGCTGCGCGTGGGCGAGCAGGCCGCGGGCGGCGTCGAGGATCAGCCGGTGGCAGTCGATGCCCAGCGCGTCGGGCTCCTCCAGCATGAAGGCGCTGCCCAGCCCCTGGTTGAGGCGGGCGTGGGCGAGGAAGGCGCGCAGCCACTCCGCCAGCGCGCGGTCGGCCGCCGCTTCGGCTTCCACCGCTTCCGCTTCCGCTTCCGCTTCCGCGAGCAGGGTCGCGGCCCGTGCGCACAGCACCTCGATCCGCTCCCTGAGCACCGCCGTCAACAGCGCCGCGCGGGTGGGGAAGTGCCGGTAGAGAGTCCCCGGGCCCAGGCCCGCCCGGCGCGCGATGTCGTTGAGGGACGCCTCCGGCCCCGCCTCGGCGAACGCCTCCCGCGCCGCGGTGACGAGCCGCTCGCGGTTGCGCCGGGCGTCCGTGCGCTGCCGCCGCGTCGCGGCTCCGGCTTCAGCTCCGGCTCCGGCTTCCTGGGGTGCCGTCATCGCCGCTCCTCGCCCTCCGGGAATCTCCCCGGCTAGCCAAACGGAGAGTGTCTCCGTATCGTACCTCCCCAGATATCCGGAGACCTTCTCCGGAACAGCCAGGCCGGAGGAACCTCATGACCGAGAACGCACGGGACGAGCTGGGCCGGGTCGGCATCTGGACCCTGGCCTTCGACGGGCACCCGGCGGGCCGGGTACGGGAGGCGGCGGCGGAGATCGAGGAACTCGGTTACGGAGCCGTCTGGTTCGGGGAGGCGTTCGGCCGCGACACGGTCGGGCAGGCATGGCTGCTGCTGTCCGCGACGCGCCGGCTCACGGTCGCGGCGGGCATCGCCAACATCGCCTTCCGGGACCCGATCGCCATGGCGGGCGCCACCCGTGCGCTCGGGGAGGCGTTCCCCGGCCGGTACCTGCTCGGGCTCGGCGGCCACCGCGTCGACGACACCGTCCACGAACTGGACGGCTACCCCGTCCCCGCCCGCGGCCGGGCGGTCGCCACGATGCGCGGCTATCTGGATTCGATGGACGCGGTGCCCGCCCACGGCCCCGTCCCCGACCCGGCCCCGCGCCGGGTGCTCGCCGCCCTCGGCCCGAAGATGCTGAAGCTGGCGGCCGAGCGCACCTGGGGCGCGCACCCCTACTTCGTCCCCGTCGAGCACACCGCACGAGCACGGGCCGCGATGGGACCGGACGCGTTCCTCGGGGTCGAGCAGGCCGTCGTGCTGGACACCGACCTCGGCCGCGCCCGCGAGACGGCGACGGCGCACGTGGCCATGTACGTCTCCCTGGCCGCGCACCAGGAGGCGAGCGTACGGCGCCTCGGCTTCGGCGACGAGGACATCGTCGGCGGCCCGAGCCGCGCGCTGGTGGACGCCATCGTGGCGTACGGGGACGTGGCGGCGGTGCGGCGGCGCGTACGGGAGCACCTGGACGCGGGCGCCGACCACGTCTGCCTCCAGGTGCTGACCGCCGAGCCGGGGGCCCTGCCGGTGTCCACGTGGCGCGAGCTGGCCCCGGTGGCACGCGAGTTCGCGTGAGTTCGCGTGAGTTCGCTTGAGCGCCCGGCCCTCCCGCCATACCGGGACGGGCGACTTCGCCCAGGGCGGAATGCCGCCCGCTCCCCCACCGGGCCCGACCCTCCTACGCTGAGGGGGTGAGCAGCCACGCGTCCAACCGAGCCCGCGTCGTTCCCCTGCGCCCAGCGGCGGCAGCGGCAGAAGCCGCACCCGCCCCGGCGGCCAGGGAGCCGCTGTGGCGGCATGTCGTGGGCGACGTGCTGCGGCGCGAGCGCCTCGCGCAGGAGCGGACGCTCAAGGACGTCTCCGACGCCGCCCGGATCTCGATGCCCTATCTCTCCGAGCTGGAGCGTGGCCGCAAGGAGGCGTCGTCCGAGGTGCTCGCCGCCGCCGCCCAGGCGCTCGGCCTCGGGCTGGCCGACCTCCTGGCGCGCGGCCAGGGCGAGTTGGCCCGGCACGCCGGGGCGCGAGCGGCCCGCGTGCGGGCAGCCGGGGCGCGTACGGCGGCGGCCCGGCCGGGCGCCCCGGTCACGTCGGTCACCTCGATCACCTCCGTCACCTCCCCCGGCGTTCCGGCAGCCGGTCCCGTCCGCGGTCCGCGCGCCTCGGTGGCGCCCGTCGTGCAACTGCGGGTCCGGCGCGCCGGAGCGCACCGGGGCGGGCGGCGGCGCGCGGCGCTCGCCGCCTGACGCCCCGTGCCGTCAGGCGGCGCCGGTCCGCCTGCTGAGCACCTCGTCGGCGAGCCCGTACTCCACCGCCTGCCGGGCGGTGAAGAACCTGTCACGGTCCATGTCCGCGCGCAGGGTCGCGACGTCGTGGGGCGTGTGCCGGGCGAGCACCTCCTCGACCTCGGAGCGGATCCGCAGCATCTCCTTGGCCTGGACGCTGAGGTCCGAGGCGGTCCCCTGCCGGCCGGGGCTCGCGGGCTGCCCCAGCAGGACCCGCGCGTGCTCCAGGACGAACCGCCGCCCCTGGTCGCCCCCGGCCAGCAGCACCGCCGCGGTCGAGGCCGCCTGGCCGACGCAGAAGGTCGAGATCGGCGCGCTGACGAAGGTCATCGTGTCGTAGATCGCCATCAGCGAGGTGAACGAGCCGCCGGGTGAGTTGAGGTAGATCGCGATCTCGCGGTCCTGGCTGGCGGATTCGAGGTGCAGCAGCTGGGCGATCACGACGTTCGCGACGCCGTCGTCGATCTCGGTGCCCAGGAAGATGACCCGCTCGGAGAGCAGGCGGCTGTAGATGTCGTACGCCCGCTCGCCCTGCGGGGTGCGCTCGATGACGGTAGGGATCGTGTACTGGGACATGTCAGAGACCCATCTTCCGCTGCCGCCCGGCCGGGCGGACGTCCTCCAGGGACTCGACGACGCGGTCCACCATGCCGTACTCCCTTGCCTGTTCGGCCGTGAACCAGCGGTCGCGGTCGCCGTCGCGCGAGATGGTCTCCTGGGTCTGGCCGGTGTGCTCGGCGGTGATGCGCTCCACGGCCCGCTTGGTGAATTCGAGGTTCTCGGCCTGGATGGCGATGTCGGCGGTGGTCCCGCCGATTCCGCCCGAGGGCTGGTGCATCATGATCCGCGCGTTCGGCAGCGCGAACCGCTTGCCGCGCTCCCCGACGGTGAGCAGGAACTGCCCCATGCTCGCGGCGAAGCCCATGACGAGGGTGGAGACGCTGTTGGGGATCAGCCGCATCGTGTCGTAGATCGCCAGTCCCGCCGACACGGAGCCGCCCGGGCTGTTGATGCAGAGGTTGATGTCGGTACGCGGGTCCTCCGCGGACAGGACGAGCAGCTGGGCGCAGACGCGGTTCGCGGAGACCTCGTCGACCTGGGTGCCCAGGAAGACGATCCGCTGCATGAGGAGCTGCGCGGCGAGGTGGTCGTCGAAGCGGGTGGGAGGGGTGTCGTCGTCGGCTGCCCGGACGTACGGTGCCGGGTCCAGGCCGGTGGGGAGCAGTGCCATCGGTCCTCCACATTCACGTGGTGGTGCGGGAGTTCGGGTTCGAGGTGCGGTCGCTTCGCCGCACTCCCCTCACTCTCGGCCCCCGGGACCGCGCTCGGCGGTGTTCTCGGCCCGTAGCAGATTCGCCCCGGGCAGAGCGCGCCGCCCGTGGTCGGCGCGCACAGCGCGCACGGCGCGCACAGCGCTCACGGCGCGCACAGCGCTCACCGCACGTACGCGCCCGCCCGCGCGGCGACGACGGCCGCCTCGGCCGCCCGGTCGGCGGCGGCCTCGTCCAGCGGGTCGCCGCTGGCGACGAGCCGGTAGTAGAGCGGCGCGGACACCGCGCGGACCACCTCGCGGGCGTCCGTACCGGCGGGGACCTCCCCGCGCGCGACCGCCTTCTCCACGCAGCCCGCCCACACCCCGATACGGGTCGCGTAGAAGCGGTGCAGGGCCACGGCGGTGCGCGTGTCGCAGAGCGCGGCGGCGATCACGGACCTGAACAGGGCGCCCTGGCGCGGGTCGGTCAGGGTACGGACCACCAGCCGCGCGTTGGCCCGCAGGTCGTCCAGCAGTGCACCGGTGTCCGTACGGGGCAGGGACTGCTCGGCCATGTCGAGCAGCAGGTCGGAGACCAGTCCCGTGGCCGTGCCCCAGCGGCGGTAGACGGTCGTCTTGCCGACGTCGGCACGCCGGGCGACGTCGGCGAGGTCGAGCCGGTGGAAGCCGTGCTCGACCAGGGCGTCCCCGGCCGCTTGCAGCACCGCGGCCCGCACCCTGGCGGTGCGCCCGCCCGGCCGGATCGTGCCCGGCTCCGCACTTTCGGTACTCATCGCGGCTCCCCTGCTTCCTTCCCCTGCTCCCTCAACACGTCTTCCTCTCTCCTGGGATGCATACTAATGGAACACCAAGACCGTTAACCCTGGAGTACTCAACCCGTCTCGGCCGCACAGGCCGCCGCCACCAGGACCGCCCCCGCCCTGCGGGCCTGCCGGGCGGCCGAGGGGGCGCCGGTCATCGCGGCGGCGGTGATCGAACCGTCGACGAGGAGCACCAGCTGCCCCGCCAGCTCGGCCGGGTCTCCGACCGGCAGGGCGCGTACGAGGCCCGTGACGTAGTCGAGCACGGCCAGCTTGTGGTCGCGGGAGGCGCGGGTGACCGCATCCGAGACGGCACCCAGCTCGCCGAAGGCGTTGATGAAGGCGCAGCCGCGGAAGTCGGCGGCGGTGAACCAGGTGTACAGCCAGTCGAAGACGAGCAGCGGGCGGTCCTCGGCGGAGGCGGCGTGCCCGGCGACGTACTCCGCCAGCTCGGCGCGCCAGCGCGCGTCGCGGCGCCGGAGGTAGTCCTCCACGAGCACATGCTTGGCGGGGAAGCACTGGTACAGCCGCTTGAGCGAGACCCCGGAGGCGGCGCGCAGCTCGTCCATGCTCACCGCCTGGATACCGCGTTCGTAGAAGAGCATCCCGGCCGCGTCGAGCAGGCGGGTGCGGGCTTCCTCATGATCCACAGCAACTCCCACTGGCACCGAGAACGATCGTTCTCTACACTAGCGGACACCGAGGAGAACGACCGTTCTCCCGCGTTGGCAAGCAGTACGCGAAGGAGTCCGCCATGACGTCACGGCCGCCGTTCCCGCCGTTCGACGAAGCGTCCGCCGCCCAGAAGGTGCAGGCCGCCGAGGACGGCTGGAACACCCGCGACCCCGAGCGCGTCGCGCTCGCCTACACCGAGGACTCGGTCTGGCGCAATCGCGGCAGCTTCGTCACCGGCCGCGCCGCCATCGTGGCCTTCCTGAGCGACAAGTGGGCCAGGGAGCTGGACTACGCGCTGCGCAAGGAGCTGTGGGGATTCCGGGGCAACCGCATCGCGGTGCGCTTCCAGTACGAGCACCACGACAACTCGGGCCAGTGGTGGCGCAGTTACGGCAACGAGCTGTGGGAGTTCACCGACGAGGGGCTGATGAGCCGCCGGGAGGCCAGCATCAACGACGTCGCCATCGAGGAGACGGACCGCCGCATCTTCGGCCCCCGCCCGCCCGCCGAGCAGGGCACCCTGCTGCCCGTGCATTGACCCCGGTCGCGCACCGACCTGGCGGCGGGCCCGGGCCCGGCGGCGGTACGGATCAACGGGACACGGTGTAGGCACACATGTAGATGTACGCGCGGTCCGGCGCGATGTCACCGGGGGGGCCGAGTTCTCCAGCGTCCGTGTCGTCGGGCACGGCGAAGTCCTCAGGGATGGTGCCGGACCCCGGCGGCTCGTCCGGGCACGGAGTGTCGTCGACCGGGGGCGGCGTCCAGGCGGGGTCGATCTGGAGGAGCGTGCCCTTGTCCCGGGACGGGGGGTCCTGCACGTCGGTGCTGCCCTGAATCCACATCGTGGCCCCCGAGCCCAGCACGACCAGCGCCGTCCAGGCCGCCACCGTGTACCGCTTCGCCTTCACCCGCCCCGCCATGCCGCCCCCTCGTTCCGTCACCCGCGGATCATGCCACCCGACGCCCCCGGCAGGTCAGTTGGGCCCTGACGGCCGGACGGGAGGTCAACCGGTCCTGGGTATCCGCATCGTGACCTTCCCGCACCCCAGGCGCTCCGCCTCCGCGGCCACGTAGCGGGGCAGCAGGGCACGGGCCTTCCGCATGCCGTCCCCTGGGTAATTCTCCATCTGCACCAGGAAGACGACCTCACCGGTCTGGCAGGTCATGCAGAAGGCGGCCCGGCTGCTGCCGAGCGAGCCGTAGCCCTGGTCGCTCTCGACTGGCACCCCGGCACGTCCCGCCTCGGGCTCGAGCATCTGGGCGATTCCCCGGTGCTCGACGGTGACCAGCGAGATTTCCGGCCGCAAAGAGCCGAGGGTGCAGACACGGACGGGTCCGTCGCCGTCCGAGTTGCGCTCCGCCCAAGAGCGTTCGTCCTTCTCCGACGGCATGGCGAGTCCGTCGATCCCGCAGAGGCCGCTCGGCGCCGTCGGCTCCCACTTCGCGGCGGCCGAGAGCTGCCTGGGGACCTTGAAGGCGCCGCCGCATTCAAGCTGTTCGAGAACGGTGTTGGCCACCCGCGTGACGGCGCGGGCCAGTACCGTCCTGTCGGCGGCGGCTCTGGGCTCCTCGTACTCCCTCTCCGCGATCATGGAGCCCGTGTCGATGTCCACGATCGTCGGAGGTTCGCCGGACATGCCGGCCGCGCAGTCCGCCGGAAGCGCCAGCCACGCCCGTTCGGACGAGGCCATGCCGGTGCGTCCACCGCCCAGCGGGACCATGTCGGAGGTCAGGAACTCCGTGCTCCACTCTCTCGCGTCACGGCCCGGAACCCCCCCGGGAGCGTGCACCCGGATGGTCACCACCCCCTCCTTGCCCTCGCTGTGCGCCGCGAGGCGGCACTGGCCGTCGGGCCGCAGACTTCGGTCTTCCAGGGCCTCGAAAGGCGTCGAGTCGGCGCGGACCTCCCCGTCCAGCACCTCCGCCACATCCGCGTCGGTGAGCGCACCCCAGCAGGCCCGCTCCTCGGACGCGGGCGGCCCGGTCTGCCACGCCACACCGGCCGCCCCCACCAGCACTCCGGCGACGGCGGCCGCGAGGACGGCGCCGCCCGGCCTTGGGACCCTGCCGCGCAGCCTCCGGACCCTGCGGCGCCACCAGCCCGCGCGTGACGTGCGCGCTGCCGCGTAGGTGACCATCCTGCTGTCGTCCCCTCGGCTACGCGCTGGTCGCGGGTCCGCGGACGGCAGGGGCCTCACGGCGCCACCCCAGGGCAGCCGAGGCGCGCCGCCACGGAATTGACGGCATTGCCGAACGCCTGCCGGGCATCAGGGCGCAGGGCGTCGCGCAGCGCCGGGTCGAGCTGTGCGAAGAAGACGGTGGGCCGCCCCGCGCACTCCGCCCGCACCGCCTGGAAGTCGGGGTCGAGCCTGCCCTTGCCCCGCCAGCCCGGCCCCGGCGCGCGGTCGCCGACCAGCGGGTCGAACAGCGCCGCCAGCCTCGGCCCCGCGACCATCAGGAACCCGCCTTCGGCGTCCGGCTCCTCCTCGCTCCTCAGCGTCATGCCGCAGGTCTGCATCCGGTCCGTGACCACGCCCAGCGCGAAGGTGAAGCGCGGTTTCTCCACCTCGAACCGCAGCCCCGGTATCCGGCAGGCGCGCTCCGGATCGTCCTCGCCCAGGATGCTGCGACCGGCCTTCCCCCGCTCGCTGACCGCGGTGAACGGCGAGGTGGCGCGGTAGGGCTGCGCCGGGGCACAGCCGATGGCGTCCATGCTCCTCTCCGCCACCGCGAGCAGCAGCCGGGCCACCTCGGACTCGTCCCGGAGGGGGCCGGGCCCCCGGCTCGACTCATCGCTCTCCTCGCCGCGGACGGTGACGACGGAGGGCCGCCGGTCGACGTCGCAGTCGCCGGGCAGCACCACCATGCCCCGCTCCGCGCTGACGGCACCGGGCACGCCGTCGGGCAGCGGCACGGCGTACCCGCCCAGGAAGTCGCGTAACAGCACGATGCGTTCGTGCACGTCGCGCGGGGCCGGGCCGACCTTGACGGTGACTTCGCCCTGCTCCCCTGCGACGGTGCACGTGCCGCGCGGCCGGGCGGACGAGGGGGCGGGCGTCTCCTTGCGTGTGGGGTCCGCCCCCAGGAGGGAGGGGCCGCTGCCCTCCTGCCACGCTCCCCAGCAGTAGCGGTCCTTCTCCCCGGCCCCGATCGCCCGCGCCGTGAGGGCTCCGCCGCCCAGCACCAGCGCCAGCACGGCGGCGCCCACCGCTCGCTTCCCCCGCCACGGTTTCTCCCCCACCCGCTGCCCCCTTCGGCATCGACAGAAAGCAAGACCCTACCGACCCACAGTGACGAGTGAGACCGGTACGGCAGTATGGGGCGGGAACAGACGCACGAAGAGCGGACAGCGCATGGACGTCAGGTACGCACGACCGGGAAACGGCAGCCGCCCCGCGCCGGAGGTGGTCACCGCGTTCGAGGGGGCCGACGGCTTCATGCCCCTGGACGAGGGCCTCGCGCTGTACGGAGCCGCCGTCGAGGCCGGGCGGCTGGGACTGCCGCTGCTGGAGATCGGCACGTACTGCGGGCGTTCGACGATCCTGCTGGCCGACGCCGCCCGCGCGGCCGGGGTGAGCGTCGTTACGCTCGACCACCACCGGGGCAGCGAGGAGCAGCAGCCCGGCTGGGAGTACCACGACCCCGCGCTCGTCGATCCGGCCACCGGCCTGATGGACACGCTGCCGGTGTTCCGCCGTACGCTGCACGCCGCCGGGCTGGAGGAGTACGTGGTCGCGGTCGTCGGCCGGTCGCCGCAGGTCGCCGCCGTGTGGGGCGGGGCGCTCGGCCTGGTCTTCGTCGACGGCGGGCACACCGACGAGCACGCGCGCGGCGACTACGAGGGCTGGGTGCCCCACCTCGCGCCGGGCGGCCTGCTGGTGATCCACGACGTCTTCGAGGACCCCGCCGACGGCGGCCAGGCCCCGCACCGCATCCACGAGCGGGCACTCGGTTCGGGCGCGTTCACCCCGGTGTCCGCCACCGGTTCACTCCGCGTACTTCGGCGGACGGGCGCGGGGCACTGACCCGCACCGCTACGATCGCGAACCGTGTCCTACGGAAGCTCGTCCCGCCGTGCCGGGACCCTGATGATCGTTCTCGCCACACTCGTGCCGCTCTGCTTCGCCGGCTGGCTGGTGTGGAAGTCGGTGCGGGGGCCGGACAAGGAGCCGGACCCGGCACCCGCGCTCATGCCCGCGCCGACCGCGCAGGACCGCGACACCTCGGACAGAGGGGGGAATTCCGGACAGCCGGACGGTAACGGGGAGGACCAGGAGCAAAAGGAAAGGGAGGAGAAAGGGGAAGCGGGCGGGACGGCGGAGAACGGGGAGAAAACCCCGGCCGGGCCGCTTGAGGGGCGAGTCGTGGTGATCGACCCCGGTCACAATCCGAACAACCGGGATCACCCGACGGAAATCAACGAGCTGGTGAATATCGGGACGAACAAGAAAGCCTGTGACACCACCGGCACCGCCACCAACGACGGTTACCCGGAAGCCTCATTCACGCTCGATCTCGCCCACCGGCTGCGCGCCGCACTCGAAAAGCAGGGCGCTGTCGTGAAACTCACCCAGGACGGCGACCGCCCCTTCGGCCCCTGCATCGACGAGCGCGCACAGATCGCCAACGAGGCGAACGCGGACGCCGCGGTGTCCCTGCACGCGGACGGCTCCGGCCAGGGCAACCGGGGGTTCCACGTGATCACCCCCGCGTCCGTACGGGCGGGCCAGGCCGACACGTCGAACATCACCGGCCCCTCCCGGCGGCTCGGCACCGAACTGGCACGGTCCTTCCGTGCCGCCACCGACGCCGCCCCCTCCAACTATCTCGACACCGACCGCGGATTGGTGACCCGCGGCGATCTGGGCGGCCTCAACCTCAGCCGGGTGCCCAAAGTCTTCCTCGAATGCGGCAACATGCGCGACCCGCGGGACGCCGCCCAACTCACCGATCCGAAGTGGCGCGGACGGGCCGCCGAGGGCATCAGCAAGGGGCTCGTGGCCTTCTTGACCGGGAGGCATTAACACAGAACGGAAACGAACAAGACGGCCCGCCACATCAGGCCATAGTGTCGCCCGTACGATGGGGTGCTCACCCCCGGCAAGCAGCTCAACCCGACCATCAAGACCGACAAGGACCCCACGTTGAACATCCGCTCGCTCACACGAGGCGACGGCGCTCTGATCGCAGTGGCCGTTCTGCTGCTGATCTCTTCTTTCCTGCCGTTCTTCACGCCTGAAGGCGAATGCTCAGGCGACGACTGCGACTACGGCGCATGGTCCCGCGCCACCTTCCCCATGCTGCCCACGGTGCACCTGCTCGCGATCGTCGCCGCAGGGCTGTTCGTCCTGGCGCGTGCACTGCCCGAGGGACGCAAGATCCTGGGCCTCGCGTTCGACCAGTGGGGTACCGCGCTCGCCGTGGTGGTCGGCTGGTCCGGCATCTGGTCGATGATGTCGCAGCTGTTCCCCAGCTCCAGTGACGGCCCGGACGTGAACGACAGCATCGAGTTCGGCTTCGGCGCCTACCTGACGATCTTCAGCGCCCTCCTCTTCGCCGCGCTCGCCGTGATGAACTCGATCATGCCGGCCCTCAAGGCACCGCTCGCGGGGGGCGGCGGCCAGCCCGCACCGTCCTACGGCGGCCAGCCGCAGGGTGGTTACGGCTACCCGGGCCAGGCCCACGCCCAGCCCCAGCCGCCCTACGGCGGCCAGCCCAGCGGCCAGCAGCCGTACGGCGCCGGCCAGCCCCAGCAGGGGCAGCCGCAGCCCGCGCCCGCACAGAGCGGCGCCGGTGACTTCCAGCCGTTCTGGTTCGCGGTCCCGGTCGCCCGTCCGCTCTTCGCCGAGGACGGTTCGCCGAGCCCGGTGGCCGAACTGGCACCCGGTACCTGGTACCTGGCGGTCGAGCAGCGCGGTCAGACCCTGATCGCCCAGACGCAGGACGGCCGTCGTGGCGTGCTGCAGGACAGCTCCGGCATCCAGCGCGGCTGAGCCCGCGCGCCCGGTGCGGCACATGCACCGCGCACCGCACCGCGGTGACGACGAGGCCCCTCCCCCTTGCGGGCGAGGGGCCTTCGCCGTACCTGCGGGCGGGCGGTGCGGCCGGGCCGGTTTGCTCCGCCGCATCGTGGCTACCCGAGGGTGATGACTGTCACTGCGAGACGTTCCGGAGCAGGCCAGGCCGCGATCGCGGTACGCACCCTCGCCGATGTCGCCGCCGCGATCATCGCCCTGTGGATTCTGCTCTACCTGCTGGACGCCAACGGGGCCAACGACCTGGTCGTCCTGGCCCACGACTGCGCACGCTGGCTCGCGGGCTGGTCCCACGACCTGTTCCCGATCAGCACGGACTGGCTGAACGTGCTGGTCAACTACGGCCTGGCGGCGGTCGTCTACCTGCTCGCGGGCCACGCCCTGGCCGCCCGCCTCGCCCGCCGCTGACCGGCACCGGCCGGCACCGGACGCCGCTGGCCGGTCAGCGCCTGCCAGCGGCGGTCCCGGGTCGGCAGGTCCCGGGCCGGCAGGTCCGGCGTCAGCAGCAGTCCGGGGCCAGGCCGGACGGCAGCTCGGTGCCGTCGAAGACGGTGACCGTCGGCTCGTCGCCGCCCAGCGCCGCCACCGCGAGCAGCAGCGACGCCGCCGTCCAGGTGGTCTGCTCACGGGGCCAGACCGCCTCGTCCGCGAAGACGTAGCCGGTCCAGTACATGCCGCCCGGCGCCCGCAGGTGCTGCATCCACTTGAGGATCTCCAGCGCCCGGTCCGACTCCCCCACCGCCCACAGCGCCAGCGCCAGTTCGGCGCTCTCGCCGCCGGTCACCCAGGGGTTCGGCGAGACGCAGCGCACGCCGAGGCCGGGCACCACGAAGCGCTCCCAGCCCTCGTCCAGGCGCTCCTTCGCGGCCACGCCGCGCACCGCGCCGCCCAGCACCGGGTAGTACCAGTCCATCGAGTAGCGGGACTTGTCGAGGAACCGCTCCGGATGGTGGCGCACCGCGTGGGCGAGCCAGCCCACCGCCAGCTCCCAGTCCGGCTGCGGCTCCTCGCGGTACTCGGCCAGGGCCAGCGCGCAGCGCAGCGCCTGGTGGACGGAGGCGGAGCCGGTCAGCAGGGCCTCGGGCAGCGCGGTGCCGTCCGGCTCCCGCTTCCAGCCGATCTGACCGCCCGGCTGCTGGAGCGCGAGCACGAAGTCGACGGCACCGCGCACCATCGGCCACATCTCCTCCACGAAGGCGTCGTCGCCCGTCGAGAGGTAGTGGTGCCAGACGCCGACGGCCGGATAGGCGCAGAAGTTGCTCTCCCGGCCCAGGTCGGCGGGTCGGGCCGAGTCGCCGTCGGCGTACGCGGCGTACCAGGAGCCGTCGGGCAGCTGGTGGGCGGCGAGCCAGCGGTACGCGGCTGCCGCGCGCGCGTGCTCCCCCGCCGTGTCCAGCGCCATCGCGGCCTCGACGTGGTCCCAGGGGTCGAGATGGTGGCCCGGGAACCAGGGGATGGCGCCGTCCGCCCGCTGCACGGCCGCGATCCCGGCGACGGTCTCGGCCGCCTGCTCGGCGGTGAGCACCCCCGGCAGCACCAGCCGGTCGGTACGGCCGGTGCTCGTCACGCCTGGTCCCGGGGCAGGTGCGGCTTGGTCGCGTACGCCACGAAGCTCTTGCCGATCAGCGGGTCGAGGGCGCGCTCCGCGACCCGGGTGGCCAGCGGCTTCTTCATGATGTCCCAGACCAGCAGCTTGTGGTACGCGCGCACCGGCAGCGCCTTGTCGTTGTCGACGCCGAAGGCGCACTTGAGCCACCAGTACGGCGCGTGCAGCCCGTGCGCGTGGTGGGTGCCGTACGGGCGCAGGCCCGCCTCCCGGAGGCGTGCGAGCAGTTCGCCGGCGCGGTAGATGCGGATGTGGCCGCCCTCGACCTCGTGGTAGGCGTCGCTGAGCGCCCAGCAGACCTTCTCCGGTCCGTAGCGCGGGACGGTCACCGCGATCCGGCCGCCGGGGCGCAGCACCCGCACCAGCTCGGCGAGTACGCCCTTGTCGTCGTGGATGTGCTCCATCACCTCGGAGATGATCACCACGTCGAAGCTGTCGTCGGGGAAGGGCAGCGCCAGGGCGTCGCCCTCCATCGCCGTCGCGGTGGCCCCGGCGGGCGCCTCACCGGCCTCGTCCATCGCGGCGAACCACTTGGCGACCTCGCGGATCTCGGCGCCGTTGCGGTCCAGCGCGACGACGCGCGCGCCGCGCCGGTAGCACTCGAACGCGTGCCGTCCGGCGCCGCAGCCCAGGTCGAGCACGCGATCGCCGGGGGCGAGCGGGAAGCGGGAAAAGTCGACGGTCAGCACGTGGTCTGCCTTCTGTGTCGGGCGGGCGGCCGGGGCCTGTCGGTGCGGGGGGCGCGGAGTGCGGGGCGGCGGTGCCTGGGGGCGCTCCCGCAGAGGGCGTTCACCCGGCGTCGCCGCCCTCGGGCGCGCTCCGTGCCGCGGCGGGCGCGGCGGCACCGGGCACCGAGCCCCGCGCCGTGCCGCCGCCGCGCGCAGCCGCGATCGCCGCGCGGTACCGCTCGACGGTGCCGCGGGCCGCCGCCTCCCAGGTGAAGCGCTCCAGCACCCGTTCCCGCCCCGCGGCCCCCAGCCGCCGCCGCAGGCCGGGGTCGCCCAGCAGGCGCCCGAGCGCGGCGGCCAGGGCCCCCGCGTCGCCGGGCGGTACGGCCAGGCACGTCTCGCCGTCCGCGCCGGCCACCTCGGGGATCGCCCCGCCGGTCGTGGCGACCAGCGGCGTCCCGGTGGCCATGGCCTCGGCGGCGGGCAGCGAGAACCCCTCGTAGAGCGAGGGCACACAGGCGACCTGCGCCCCGCGCACCAGTTGGACCAGTTCGGGGTCGCTGACACCCTTGACGAACTCGACGGCGCCGGCCAGGCCGTACCGCTCCAGAGCGGCGGCCACCGGCCCTTCCCCGGGCCGCTTGCCGACGACGACCAGGTGCGCACCCGGGTGCTCGGCTCGCAGCTTGGCCAGCGCCTCCACCAGGTGGACGAGGCCCTTGAGCGGGACGTCGGCGCTGGAGGTGGTGACGATCCGTCCGGGCACCTCGGCGACGGAGGGGTCGGGGGAGAACAGCCGCACGTCGGCACCGATGTGGACGACGTCCACGCGCTCAGGCGCCACCCCCAGGTGGTCGACGATCTCGCGGCGCGAACTGCCCGAGACTGTCAGCACGGAGGGCAGACGGCGCGCGACGCGCTTCTGCATCCGGGTGAAGCCGTACCAGCGGCGCAGGGACGCACGGCGGCGGCGCCCCTCGGCCGCGTCCAGCTCCAGCCGCCGGTCGACGGTGATGGGGTGGTGGACCGTGGTGACCAGCGGGAAGTCCCGGCGCGGCAGGCCCAGCAGGCCGTAGCCCAGGGTCTGGTTGTCGTGCACGACGTCGAACTCGCCGCGCCGCGCGGCCAGATGGCGCCGGGCGCGCAGGGAGAAGGTCAGCGGTTCGGGGAAGCCGCCGGTCCACATCGTGCCGACCTCCAGGAGGTCGATCCAGTCGCGGTACTCGCCCGGCCGGGGGGTGCGGAAGGGGTCGGGCTGGCGGTAGAGGTCCAGGCTGGGCAGCTCGGTGAGGGTGACGCCCTCGTCCAGCACGGGGTAGGGCTGCGCGCCGATCACCTCGACGGAGTGCCCGAGGCGGGCCAGTTCGCGCGACAGGTGCCGCACGTAGACGCCCTGCCCGCCGCAGAAAGGGTTTCCCTTGTACGACAGGAGCGCGACGCGCAGCGGAGCGCCGTCCTCGGCGGTCCGCCCGCCCGGGCGGCCGGTCGCGGGCCCCGGCGGGGGCGCGGGTGCGGGCGGGGGGCCGGACCCGGTGTCCCGTACGGCCTCTGCGGTCACTCGCGGCCCCCTTCTTCACTGCACTTCGGCGGAGCGTAGCCGCTCGCGCTAATCTAGAACAAGTTTCAGGATTGGGCTCACCCGTCGCCTGCCGAGCCATGAATCTACCGGCCGGTCACATCACGCGACGCAGCGGAGCGGGTGATCCGCGCCACCCGCCGCCCGCCCGCGGGGACGCACCGGTCCAGCGGTGCGGGCAGCCCCAGGGCGACGGGGAGGAGGGGCGCACGGACAGGGCAACGGGGGGACCGATGACGACACCTGCGAAACCGCCACCGGTGCGGGCGTCCGCGCCGCCCCCCGCGCCCACCCCCGCCCCGCCGCTGACCGCACGCCAGGAGGCCCGGCGCCGCCGCATCCTGGACGCCAGCACCCAACTGGCCCGGCGCGGCGGGTTCGACGCGGTGCAGATGCGCGAGGTGGCCGAGGTCTCGCAGGTCGCGCTGGGCACGCTCTACCGCTACTTCCCCTCCAAGGTGCACCTGCTGGTGGCGACCATGCGCGACCAGCTCCAGCGCATGCGCGACGACCTCCACCGGCACCCGCCCTCCCAGCCGGACCCGGGCGCGCGGGTCGCCGGGGCGCTGATGCGCGCCTTCCGCGCCATGCGCCGGGACCGGCATCTGGCGGACGCGATGGTCCGGGCGCTGACGTTCGCGGACAGCTCGGTCAGCGCCGAGGTGGACGCGGTCTCCCGGCTGACGACCCGGGTCATCCTGGACGCGATGCGGCTGGAGGCCGCGCCCAGCCCGCGGCAGCTGGCCGCCGTACGCGTCATCGAGCACACCTGGCACTCGGCCCTGATCACCTGGCTCGCCGGCCGCGCCTCGATCGCACAGGTCCAGGTGGACATCGAGACGGCGTGCGGGCTGCTCGGCGGGACCGACGAGCCGTTGGGTGACCGCTGAGGGCGGGGCGAGGGGGGGCGGGGCAGGACGTGGCGGACGGAGCGACCCCGCGCGGCGGCAGTCAGCGCACCTCGCGGAACCGCACCGCCGTCCCCGGCGGCGCCTGCCCCGCCCCGGCCAGCGCCTCCGCCGGTACCACCCCGATCACCGGATAGCCCCCGGTCACGGGGTGATCGGCGAGGAAGAGGACCGGCCGCCCCTCGGGCGGCACCTGAAGCGCGCCGAGCGCCATCCCCTCACTGGGCAGTTCGCCCTCGCGCAGGCGCTCCAGCAAAGGCCCCTCCAGCCGGAGCCCGATGCGGTTGCTCGCGGAGGCGACCCGGTAGGTGCCGGTGATCAGCGTCCGGTGCGCCTCGGGAGTGAACCAGTCGGCACGCGGCCCGTACACGACCGGCAGCACCAGTTCGCGGGGCGGCGCCTGCCAGGGCGCGGCGGAGACCGGCGCGGGCGGGCTGGGTGACGGAGCGCCCAGGCGTAGCAGGCTGCCGTCCCGCAGCGGCTCCGGGCCGAGCCCGGTGAGCAGGTCGGTGGCGCGGCTGCCGAGCACGGGCGGCACCTCCACACCGCCCGCGAAGGCGAGGTACCCGCGCAACCCGTGGGTGGCGGTCCCAGCCGCCAGGACGGCACCGGCCGCCAGCCGGACGGGCACACCCCAGGCGGCCGGCCGCCCGTCCACGGTGACCGGGCAGGGCGCACCGGTGACGACGGCCACGGTCGGGCGCAGCGCGCGCACGGCGCACCCGGTGAGGGTGGTCTCCAAGGTCGCGGCTCCCGCCGGATTTCCCACCAGCCGGTTGGCCAGCCGGTGCGCGGGCTCGTCCAGTGCGCCGGAACGGGGCGCGCCCAGATGGGCGTGGCCCGGACGGCCCAGGTCCTGCACGGTGGTGAGCGCGCCGGCGCGCACCACCTCCAGTGCGGCGGTCTCCGGCACGGCGGTCACCGGCTCTCCTCCGGCACGAAGCGGACGCGCGTCCCCGGCGCCAGGAGAGCGGCCGGGCTGCGCTCCGGGTCCCACAGGACGGTGTGCGGGGCGGAGCCGATCAGCTGCCAGCCGCCAGGCGAGGAACGCGGATAGACGCCGGTGTACGCCCCGGCGAGCGCCACCGCCCCCGCGGGGACCTTGGTGCGCGGGCTGGTGCGCCGCGGCACGTGGTACTCCTCCGGCAGCCCGGTGAGATATCCGAAGCCAGGGGCGAAGCCGCAGAAGGCCACCCGGAACTCGGTCGCCGCGTGCACCCGGGCGACCTCCTCGGCCGGCACCCGCCACAGCCGGGCGACCTGCTCCAGGTCGGGGCCGTCGTAGCGGACGGGTATCTCGACCGCCGCCTCCCGGCCCGGGGTCAGCGGTGGCACCACCCAGTGGGGCAACCGGGCGGCCAGCAGGGCGGGCTCGTCCAACCCTTCGAGCAGTACGGTGCGGGCGCCGGGGACGATCTCACGCACGGGGGGCAGGCCGCCGCCCGCGCGGCGGCGCAGCAGTTCGGCGTGGAACGCCTCGGCCGCCTCGGCCGTCCGGAGCTCGACCAGCAGGCCGTGCCGCCCCACCGGCAGGACACGGAGTCCGTCCGCACCGGCCGTCCCCGCAGCGGTCATGCGAAGGCCCGGACGGTGACTCCGGCCGCCGTCAGCGCCTCCCGTACGAGGCGGGCGAGGCGGGCCGCGCCCGGGGTGTCACCGTGCAGGCACAGCGAGCGGGCGCGCAGGACGAGCTGCCGTCCGTCCGATGCCGTCACCAGACCCTCACGGGCGATCCCCACGGCACGCTTGACGACCTCGTCGGGATCGGTGAGCACCGCACCCGGCTCCGACCGTGGGACAAGAGTCCCGTCGGGGCGGTAGCCGCGGTCGGCGAACGCCTCCTCCACGACGGGCAGTCCGGCCGCGGCGGCGGCCGTGTGCAGAGCCGATCCGGGGAGGCCGAGCACCGCGAGCGGGTCCCCCGCCAGGAGCACGCCCGCCACGACCGCGGCGGCCTGGTCACGGTCGCCGACGGTGCGGTGGTAGAGCGCGCCATGCGGCTTGACGTAGCCCACCGAGGTGCCGGCCGCGCGCGCGAAGAGCGTCAGCGCGCCGATCTGGTAGGCGACTTCGGCCGTCAGTTCCTCGGGGGGGACGTCCATGGCGCGGCGCCCGAAGCCGGCCAGGTCACGGTAGGAGACCTGGGCGCCGACGCGGACTCCGGAAGCTGCGGCACGCGCGCAGACGCGCCGCATGGTGGCGGGGTCGCCCGCGTGGAAGCCGCAGGCGACGTTCGCACTGGTGACGGAGGCCAACAGCGCCTCGTCATCGGTCAGTTGCCAGCGGCCGAAGCCCTCGCCGAGGTCCGCGTTGAGGTCGATCACAGCAGTCAAGCTAGGCGATTGTTCAACAATTTGGCAAGAGGGTTGTTGTTCTGTTCCGATTTCTCCGCTTGACTGCATCAGCAGTATCCGCCCCGGGCCGCCTGACGATCCAAAGAGGCACCATGACCGCCGAGACCGGCCCCGCGCTGGAGGAGCTCTTCGCCGACCGCGCCCTGCTCGGCCGCACCAGCACGGCGGAGCGCGTCTCCAGCATCCTGCGCGACCGCATCGCCCAGGGCCTCTTCCACCCCGGCGTCCGCCTCTCCGAGGAGCGCATCGGCGGCGCGCTCGGCGTCTCCCGCAACACCCTGCGGGAGGCGTTCCGGCTGCTGACCCACGAGCGGCTGCTCGTCCACCGCCTGAATCGGGGGACGTTCGTACGGCGGCTCACCGTAGCGGACATCCGGGACATCTACCGGGTCCGCTCCCTGATCGAGTGCGCGGCCATCCGGAGCCTCGGCAGCCCGCCGCACCGGCTGGACGCGGTGTCGGCAGCCGTGCAGTCGGGCGAGCGGGCCGCGGCCGAGGGTGCCTGGAAGGACCTGGGGACGGCCAACATCCGCTTCCACCGCGCGATCGCGGGCCTGGCGGACAGCGCCCGCACCGACGACCTGATGCGCGCCGTACTGGCCGAGCTGCGGCTCGCCTTCCACGTCATGGACGATCCGCGCCGCTTCTACGAGCCCTACCTCAGCCGCAACCGCGAGATCCTGGCCGCCCTGGAGTCCGGCGACGCGGCGGGAGCCGAGCGCCTGCTGGGCTTCTACCTGGAAGACTCCCGCCGCCAGCTGATCGAGGCGTACCCCGACGCGTCCGACCAGGAAGCCTGACCCGGCACCGGACCCAGCCCCAACCCGCCGTTCCGCGCGCCCCTTCCGGGCACATCCGTCGCCTGCCCACCGCGCCGCGACCCACATCTGAGCGCACCCGGCCCAGCCACGCCGCACCCCCTGCCGCGCCCGCCGCGCCTTCGTCTCCGCGCGCCTTTGGGCCCGCCGCCCTCCCGTCGGCTTGCGCAAGCCTCTTGTCGGATCGTTGAACAATCCTCTAGCCTCCAGCAATCCGCTTCTCGCATTACCCCTGAGGCGCGACTGCTCTCACACGGAAGACCGAGGCGACATGATCGTTCTGCTCGGCGTCCTCGTGGTGGTTCTCGGGTTCGCCACACGACGCAACCCCCTGTTGGTGGTCGGAGTGGCAGGGATCGTCACCGGGCTGCTGGGGAAGCTCTCCCCCTTCGAGATCCTCCGGACCTTCGGCGAGGGCTTCGCCTCCAGCCGTTCGGTGACGATCTTCGCCATCACCCTCCCCGTCATCGGACTCCTGGAGCGCAACGGCCTCCAGCAACAGGCCCGCACCCTCGTCGGCAAGCTGGGCAAGCTCACCACCGGACGCTTCCTCACCCTCTACCTGCTGCTGCGCCAACTCACCGCCGCGATGGGCCTGCACACCATCGGCGGCCCCGCGCAGACCGTACGTCCGATGATCGCCCCCATGGCCGAGGCCGCCGCGGAGCGGCAGAACGGCGGACGCCCGCTGCCCGAGCGGCTGCGCGAGAAGGTCCGCTCACACGCGTCCGGTGCGGACACGGTCGGACTCTTCTTCGGCGAGGACTGCTTCCTGGCCATCGGCTCCATCCTGCTGATCACCGGCTTCGTCAACAGCACCTACGACACCCATCTGGAGCCGTTGCAGCTGGCCCTGTGGGCGATACCCAGCGCGATCTGCGCCTTCCTCATCCACGGTGCGCGGCTGCTGCGCCTGGACCGGACGCTGGAGCGCGAACTCTCGGCCGCGGGCAGTGGCAAGAGCACCGGCGAGCAGGGGGAGAAGAGCGCATGATCCGCTCCGAGTGGTTCTTCTGGCTGGTCGGCGCGGTGTTCATAGCGATGGCGCTCCAGATGTCCGTCGACCGCAGCAATCCCAAGCGTCTGGGGTCCAGCGTCTTCTGGGGGTTGCTGGGCGTCTGCTTCTTCTACAGCACCTGGGTCGCGGAGGGGACCGTGCCCGCCGAGCCGCTCGGCGTCGCCGTCCTCGTCATGATCTGCATCGGCGGCTTCGGCCTCACCGGCAAGGGTGTGCCGCGCACCACCGACGAGAAGCAGCGCACGGCCCTCGCCGCCCGCTGGGGCAGCAAGCTGTTCGTCCCGGCACTCACCGTCCCCCTCGTCGCGGTGATCTGCGCCACGCTCATCGACAAGGTGCGCATCGGGGGCAAGCCCGTACTGGAGGACGGCAGCGAGACGATCCTCGGGCTCGGTATCGGTGCCCTCACCGCTCTCGGTGTGGGCATGTGGATGCTGCGCGAGCGGCGGCCGAGTGTGCCGCTGCACGCCGGGCGCGGCCTGCTGGAGGCGATGGGCTGGGCACTGCTGCTGCCGCAGCTGCTGGCCGTGCTCGGGTCCATCTTCCAGGAGGCCGGGGTCGGCACCCAGGTCGGCAAGATCACCGAGTCGGTGCTGCCCGACGGGCAGAAGCTGGCGGCTGTGGCGCTGTACTGCGTCGGCATGGCAGTGTTCACCCTCATCATGGGCAACGCGTTCGCCGCCTTCCCGGTGATGACGGCCGCCGTCGGCTGGCCCGTACTGATCGAGCAGATGGACGGCAATCCGGCCGCGGTCCTCGCCATCGGCATGCTCGCGGGATTCTGCGGCACGCTCTGCACCCCGATGGCCGCGAACTTCAACCTGGTGCCCGCTGCGCTGCTGGAGCTGAAGGACCAGTACGGCCCGATCAAGGCCCAGGTGCCGACAGCTGTCCCCATGCTGGGCTGCAACATCGCCCTCATCTACTTCTTCGCGTTCTAGGGGCAGCCCCGATGTCCTCCCCACCCTCCCCACCCGCTCCGCTGCCTCCGTACCGGGCGCTGGTGACCGGCTTCGAACCGTTCGACGGCGAGGGAGCCAATCCCTCCTGGCAGGCGGTGCGGCTGCTGGCCGAACAGCCGCCCGCCGGCCTGGAGATCACCGCCGTCGAGCTGAGCTGCGTCTTCGGCAGATCGCTGGACGAGCTGCGGGAGGCCGTACGGCAGCACGATCCCGCGCTCGTCCTCTGCGTCGGCCAGGCCGGAGGGCGCACCGGCATTTCCGTCGAACGCGTAGCGCTCAACATCGACGACGCCCGAATACCGGACAATTCGGGCCAGCAGCCCGTCGATGAGCGGATCGCCCAAGACGGTCCCGCCGCGTACTTCAGCAGCCTCCCGGTCAAGGCGTGTGTCGCGGCCGTACGGGAGGCCGGACTCCCGGCCGCCGTCTCGCAGTCCGCGGGCACCTTCGTGTGCAACCACGTCTTCTACGGGCTCGCGCACCTGATCGCCACCGAACGGCCGGACCTGCGCGGCGGCTTCGTCCACGTGCCGTACGCGGCACACCAAGTGGTGGACCGCGCGGCGCCCTCGATGTCACTGACCGACATCGCCACCGCGCTCGGCGCGATCCTCACCACAGCCGCCGGCCGGACCACGGATCTGCGGCTGCCGGGCGGAGCGACGCACTGAGCGGCGCCCGCACGGGACGGCGAGCACCGGGGAGGGGCCAGCTAAGGTGGGCAGTACATTGAATGCCCTCGTTCGGGAGAAGCCGGTGCGAACCCGGCGCTGACCCGCAACCGTGACGGTGCCCCGCGACACGCCCTGCCCGCAGCGCGCGTGCGGCCACCGGAGCCGGAGCCCCCGACCGTCGGCAGGCTCACCGAGCCGCGCTTCCGCCGCAGGGCGGAGCCGCGGCCCGGCACCGTCGAGGTATACGGAGCTGAGCCGGGTGTGCCGCCGCGCGGAGTGTGCCGTGCGACGGGACGGCCGTGCCCGCTGCGTCCCGTCCCCACGAAAGGCACCCGTCATGTATCTGCGCCGAAGCGCCGCGGTCCTCGCCGCCTCCACCGTGCTCGCTACGGCCACGGCGGCGATCGCCCCGGTGGCCTTCGCCGCGCCCGGCGCACCCGCCGGTGACGACGAGGGCCTGTACGGGAAGGGCGACCCGAAGTTCGACGGCGTGTGGCGGCAGTCGGTGGCGCTGCTGGCGCAGGACACCGCGGGCGTCACCCCGGCGCCCGCGGCCGAGAAGTGGCTCGTGGCGCAGCAGTGCACGGACGGGCGCTTCCCCGCGTACCGCCCCGACCCGGCGGAGAAGTGCGCCGGGTCGCAGCTGGACGCCGGATCGATGGCGGACGTCAACGCCACGGCCGCAGCCGTCCAGGCGCTGGCGGCGCTGGGCGGGCACAGCAAGGCCGTGGAGAAGTCCGTGAGCTGGCTGAAGTCCGTCCAGAACGAGGACGGCGGCTGGGGCTACAACCCGGGCAGCCCCTCCGACGCGAACTCCGTGTCGGTGGTGATCGGCGCGCTCGCGGCCGTCGGCCAGGACCCGGCGAAGGTCCTCTCGGACAAGGACAACTCGCCCTTCGACGCGCTGGTCGGCTTCCAGCTCGGCTGCGACGCGAAGGCCGCCGAGCGCGGCGCCTTCGCCTACCAGCCGGACAAGGGCACCCTCGCCCCGAACGCGGACGCGACGGCGGCGGCGGCGCTGGCCGGTCTCGACGAGGGCTTCGCCGTCGAGCCGCTGGAGAAGGACGACAACGACAGCCCCGAGCCGCTCGCCTGCGGCAAGGGCGGCGGTGACGACAAGGGCGGCGACGGCAAGGGCTCCGCCGCGGAGCCGGACGACGCGGCGGAGGCCGGGGCGGCCTACCTGGCGGACGTGCTCGCGAAGAACGACCACCACCTGGAGTCGGTCACGCCCGGCGCCAAGGGCCAGCCGGACTACGGCAACACCGCCGACGCCGTGATCGCGCTGGCCGCGGGCGGCCACGGCAAGGAGGCCCGTGCGTCGCTCGCGTGGCTGGAGAAGCACGCCGGGGACTGGGACAAGTCCGCGTCCGACCCGGCCGCGCTGGGCTCGCTCGTCCTCGCCGCGCACGCCGCCGGCGCCGACCCGCGCGACTTCGGCGGCACGGACCTGGTCAAGCGGCTGAACGCCACCGGCCCCAAGCCCGCGAAGGTGGCAACGCCGGAGGAGACGGCGGCTGCCGCGAGGGACGCCGAGGACGACAAGGGCGACGACGACGAGGACGGTGGCAACAGCACGGTCATCACCGTCTCGCTGATCGGCGCGGGCCTCGCGGCCGGAGCCGGTATCGGCTTCCTGCTCTCCGGCCGCCGGAAGCAGCAGGGCCTGTGACCGCCCCCGCCACGCGCGCGCTCGCCGTGTGCTCGCTGCTGGCGGGCCTGCTCGGCGGCCTGCTGGCGCTCGCCGCCGCTCCCGCACACGCGGCCGGGTACCGCTACTGGTCCTTCTGGGAGCAGCGGGGCGGCACCGGCGGCGAGTGGGCGTACGCCACCCAGGGCCCGTCCACGCTGCGCCCGGAGGACGGCGCCGTGGTCGGCCTGCGCTTCTCCGTCAGCGAGAACTCCGGGGACGCGGCCAAGCCGCGCGGCGCCGCCGACTTCGCGGCGATCTGTGCGGACACCGCCGAGAAGTCCGGCAGCAAGCGGGTCGCCCTGGTCCTCGACTTCGGCACCGCCGCCGACGCCCCCTCCGGCGAGAAGCCGCCGAAGGCGCGTACGGCCTGCGCCCGGGTGGGTGACGACGCCACGGTCGCGGACGCGCTGGCCGCCGAGGCGGGGCCGCTGCGCTACAGCTCCGACGCGCTGCTCTGCGCGATCGCGGGCTACCCGGAGTCGGGGTGCGGCGAGCAGGTCTCGGGTTCCGGCAAGGACGCCGACGCGTCGTCGGAGACGGACGACGGGGCGGCGGCGGACGACGGCGGCGGGGACGACGGCGACAGCCTCGCCACCTGGCTCGGCGTCGCCGCCGGGGTGGGCGCGGTCCTGGTGCTGGCCGTGGCCGCGCGGCGGCAGTCGCGGCGCCGCCGCGGATGACGGCGTGACCTCGCGGCATCCGCGTCCCGGACGCCCCGCGCGCCCGGGACGCCCCGTGCGCCCCCCGCACCGGCTGCGCGCGCCGGAGGCGGGCCGCTCCGGCGCGCTGCACGCCGGTGCCTGGTGGCTGTGGGCGCTGGGGCTGGCCACGGCCGCGTCGCGCACCACCAACCCGCTGCTGCTCGCGCTGCTGATCGCGGTGGCCGGCTACGTGGTCGCCGCGCGGCGTACGGACGCGCCGTGGGCCCGTTCGTACGGCGCGTTCCTCAAGCTGGGCCTGCTCGTGCTGCTCATCCGGATGGTCTTCGCCTTCTTCCTGGGCTCCCCCATCCCCGGCACCCACGTCCTGGTCACCCTCCCCGAACTGCCGCTGCCCGAGTGGGCGCAGGGCGTGCGCGTCGGCGGCCGGGTCACCGCCGAGGGCATGCTCTTCGCCTTCTACGACGGGCTGAAGCTGGCCACCCTGCTCATCTGCGTCGGCGCGGCCAACGCACTGGCCAGCCCGGCGCGGCTGCTCAAGTCCCTGCCGGGCGCGCTGTACGAGGCGGGGGTCGCCGTCGTCGTCGCGATGACGTTCGCGCCGAACCTCGTCGCCGACGTGCGCAGGCTGCGCGCCGCCCGCCGCCTGCGCGGCCGGAGCGACCGGGGGGTGAAGGCGCTGCTCCAAGTCGGACTGCCGGTGCTGGAGGGCGCGTTGGAGCGCTCGGTGGCGCTGGCCGCCGCGATGGACGCCCGCGGCTACGGGCGCACCGCGCGGGTACCGCCCGCCGTACGGCACACCACGACCGCGCTCACCCTCGGCGGCCTGCTGGGGATCTGCGCCGGTCTGTACGGGCTGCTCGCGTCCGAGGGCGCCGGGCTGGGCCTGCCGGTGCTGCTGGCCGGTGTCGCCGCCGCGCTGGGCGGGCTGCGGCTGGGCGGGCTGCGCAGCGTACGGACGCGCTACCGGCCCGATGTGTGGGGCCTGCGGGCCTATCTGGTGGCCGGGTCCGGGGCGGTGGTGGCCGGGCTGCTGATCTGGGCGGGCAGCCTCGATCCGGCGGGTCTGCACCCGTCCGCCGTCCCGCTGGCCGCGCCGCCGCTGCCGCTGTGGCCCGCGGCGGCCGTACTGCTGGGGCTGCTCCCGGCGTTCGTGGCCCCCGTCCCGGCGGCAGCACCGGCGGCGGACGACGCGCGCGGCGACCGTACGGCCCCCGCCGCCACCGTCCCCGCCGCCCTCACCACCGCCCCGCCGCCCCTGCACACCGCCCGACGCCCCTCCGCATCCGCCCCGCTCTCACCCGAGGAGCCGCCCCAGTGATCCGGTTCGAGCAGGTCTCCGTGACCTACGAGGGCGGCGCCGAGCCTGCCGCACCCGCGCTGCACGGCGTGGACCTCACCGTGCCCGAGGGCGAACTGTGCCTGCTGGTCGGCCCGTCCGGAGTCGGCAAGTCGACTCTTCTGGGCACCGTCTCCGGGCTGGTGCCTCACTTCACCGGCGGCACCCTGCACGGCCGGGTCACCGTCGCCGGGCGCGACACCCGTACGCACAAGCCGCGCGAACTGGCCGACGTCGTCGGCACGGTGGGGCAGGACCCGCTCGCGCACTTCGTCACCGACACCGTCGAGGACGAACTCGCCTACGGCATGGAGTCCATCGGCCTCGCCCCCTCCGTGATGCGCCGCCGGGTCGAGGAGACGCTCGACCTGCTGGGGCTGGCCGCGCTGCGCGACCGTCCGATCGCCACCCTCTCCGGCGGCCAGCAGCAGCGGGTCGCCATCGGCTCGGTCCTCACCCCGCACCCCGACGTCCTGGTGCTCGACGAGCCCACCTCGGCACTCGACCCGGGCGCGGCCGAGGAGGTGCTGGCCGTACTCCAGCGCCTGGTGCACGACCTGGGCACCACCGTGCTGATGGCCGAACACCGGCTGGAGCGCGTCGTCCAGTACGCCGACCGCGTGCTCCTGCTCCCCTCCCCCGGCGAACCGCCCGTGCTCGGCGACCCGGCCGAGGTGATGGCCCGCTCCCCGGTCCGCCCGCCGGTCGTCGCGCTCGGGAAGCTCGCGGACTGGACGCCGCCGCCGCTGACCGTACGGGACGCGCGGCGCCGCGCGGGCCCGCTGCGGGAGCGGCTGGCGGCGCTGCCGGCGCCCGGCGCGCGCGCCGCCGGCGCCGAAGCCGCGGCCAGCGCCGAGGCCCCGTACGCCCTGCAGGCCGAGCGGCTGACTGTGCGCCGGGGCCGTACCGAAGTGCTGCGTGGCATCGGCCTGGCCGTGCGCGGCGGCGAGACGGTGGCGCTGATGGGCCGCAACGGCGCGGGGAAGTCCACGCTCCTCAACACCCTGGTCGGCATGCACGAACCGGCCGCCGGATCGGTACGCCTGGGCACCGGCGCCCGGGCCGTGCTCCCCCACCGCACCAAGCCCGCCGCGCTGCTGCACCACGTGGGCCTCGTCCCGCAGGAGCCGCGCGACCTGCTCTACGCCGACACCGTCGCCGCCGAGTGCGCGGCGGCCGACGCGGACGCCGATGCCGCGCACGGCACCTGCCGCGCCCTGGTCACCCGGCTGCTGCCGGACGTACCGGACGCCACCCACCCCCGCGACCTGTCCGAAGGGCAGCGGCTCGCCCTCGCGCTGGCCGTCGTCCTCACCGCCGCGCCGCCGCTCCTGCTCCTGGACGAACCCACCCGCGGACTCGACTACGCGGCCAAGGCCCGGCTGGTCGACATCCTCCGCGAACTGGCCGCCTCCGGCCACGCGATCGTACTGGCCACGCACGACGTGGAACTCGCCGCCGAACTGGCCCACCGCGTCGTCATCCTGGCCGAGGGCGAGACCGTCGCCGACGGGCCCGCGCCCGAAGTCGTCACCGCCTCGCCCGCCTTCGCCCCCCAGGTCGCCAAGATCCTGGCCCCGCAGCGCTGGCTCACCGTCCCGCAGGTCCGGGACGCGCTCACGGCGGAGGCGACCCGGTGACCCGCACACCCGGCCCCCTCCTGCCCGCTGCCGACCGGCAGGCGCGCGCCGTGCGCCTCGGGCCGCGCTCCGTCGCCGCCCTCGGCCTCGTCTCGGCCATCGGCGTCGCCGCCTTCGGCTGGCCGCTGCTGGCCGACTCCGCCTCCGGGCTCGCCCACTCCCAGGACGCTCCCTGGCTCTTCGCGGCCCTGCTGCCGCTGCTCCTCGCGGTCGTCGTCGCGACCATCGCGGACACCGGACTGAACGCCAAGGCCATCGCGATGATCGGCGTACTGGCGGCGGCCGGGGCGGCGTTGCGCCCCCTGGGCGCGGGCACGGCCGGGCTGGAGCCGATGTTCTTCCTCATGATCCTGTCCGGGCGCGTCCTCGGCCCGGGCTTCGGCTTCGTGCTCGGCTCCGTGTCCCTCTTCGCGTCCGCGCTGCTGACCGGCGGGGTCGGGCCGTGGATGCCGTTCCAGATGCTGGCCATGGGGTGGGTCAGCATGGGCGCGGGCCTGCTGCCCGGCCCGGACACCCTGCGCGGGCGCGCCGAACTGTGGCTGCTGGCCGCCTACGGCGCGGTCTCCGCCGTGCTGTACGGCACGGTGATGAACCTCCAGGGCTGGACGTACATCGCGGGGCTCGGCTCCAGCATCTCCTTCGTCCCCGGCGACCCGCTGGGCGAGAACCTCTCCCGCTTCGTCGCGTACAACCTGACGACGTCCATGGGCTGGGACCTCTCCCGCGCGGCCCTCACCGTCGTACTGACCCTCACCCTGGGCGCCACCGTCCTGGCAGCCCTCCGCCGCGCCACCCGCCGCGCGGCCTTCGCGGCCCCGGTGGAGTTCCGTCCGTGAGACGGGTCCGTGTGCGGATGCGGCCACCGGATGGCCGCATCCGCACACGTGATCTGATGGCACCGGGCAGGCGTATTCGTTGGAGGATCATCCCTTGGTGCACAGGTTCCACCCGGACTCGCTTCCCCCGGGCAGCGTCCACAGTTACCTTCCTGACAACCACCGGCTGGCCGGGCGTCTTCTCGGGCGGCGCCTGCGAACCGTGGCCCGGCTTCTCGACGTACCCGCCGAGGCCGAGCCGCGCCTTGAGTACGGGCCCGCGCTCCTGACCGGTGAAGAGGGTGAGCAATGGCTGGTTGACACCGAGGAGTCCAAGGCCAACCTCCGCTTCTTGCCGGATGTCGCAAGGACGTTGGCCAACTCCTCCTGGTACTCCGGCATGACGATCCGGGCGCCGATAGCCGAACCGGCTCCCGGCCACCCGTTGCGCTACCTGGTGACCGAGCCGATCACCTCGGTGGAAGTGATCAGCCGCGAACCTGAACCAGGGGTTCCCGACTCCTTCGCGATGTGCGGGCTGCGGCTGACCACGGCCGGTGGCGCCCAGATCTGCCTCGGCACGCACCTCACGGACCTGAGGATCAGCGAACTGGCGTTCCGAACGCCGTCGGAGGTCGACCCCGGCCTGTGCTACGCCCCGCTGTGAACCGGCCCTCCCGGCCGGGCGGGGCGGCCCGCGCGGCGGAAGTCGCCGGGGGTCACCCCGTAGCAGCGGACGAACCAGCGGTGCAGGTGGCTCTGGTCGGCGAAACCGCATGCCGCCGCCGCCGCCGCGGCCGAACTGCCCGCCGCCAGCAGCCGCCGGGCGTCCCGTAGCCGCAACTGCCGCAGGTAGTCGCTGGGCGACATGCCGTAGGCGGCACGGAAGGCGCGGTAGAGCGCGAAGCGGCTGCATCCGGCGGCGTCCGCGAGCCGCTCGGCGGAGATCTCCCCGAGGGCAGGCACGCCGGAGGGCGCTCCCGGCACGGAGGCGTCCAGCAGCAGCCGGGCCCGCCGCACCGCGCCGGACCCGGCCTCCCCCGCCGCCGTACGCACCGCGGAGCCCGCACCCCGGCGGACCATCGCGACCACCGCCTCCGTCAGCCGCTCGTCGCGCACCAGCGCGTCCGCGCCGCCGGTCAGCGCGACGTGCAGCCGCAGCAGCGCGGCGCGCAGCACCGGATCGGCGTGTACGGGGCTGGGGAAGAGCGGCATCGCGGCGCTGCGGCCGGCCGCGTCGTCCAGGACGGAGCGGATGACGTCCGGGCCCAGGTGCACGATCCGGTAGGTGAAGCCGAACTCCGCGGCGGCCTGGCCGTCGTGCGGGTCGTCGGGGTTGAAGGCCATCACCATGCCCGCTCCGCTGGTGTGGTCGCCGCCCCGGCAGCGGAAGCGCTGGGCGCCGGTCTCGGTGACGGCGAAGGAGTACGCGTCGTGGCTGTGCCGGTGGAAGACGTGCCGGGTGAAGTGGGCGCGCATGGCCTCCAGCGGGCGGTCCGGGTCGCGCCAGTACTGCGCCCAGTCGCGGTGCTGCTCCCTGGCCTGACCCATGCGGCAAGTCTGCCACCGGGCCGGTCGCCGTACCGTCCGGTGCGCACCAGCGTTCAAGACGGGGCGCGGGGGCGGCTGCGAGGCTCGCGGCATGCGTTTCGACACCAAGATCGCCCTGGTGGTCCGCGCGGACCTCGCCCAGTGGCAGAAGCTGAATGTGACCGCGTTCCTGGCCGGCGGGATCGCCCGCAGCACCGAGGAGATCGTCGGCGAACCGTACGAGGACGGCTCGGGGAACCGCTATCTGGGCATGTTCCGCGAGCCCGTGCTGTGCTTCGGGGCCGACGTGGAGGCGCTGCGGCGCGTCCGCGAGCGGGCGTTGTCGCGGGGGCTGGGGACCGCCGTCTACACCGAGGAGATGTTCGCCACCGACAACGACGTCGACAACCGCGCGGCGGTGCGGGCCGTCGACGCCGAGAAGCTCAACCTGGTGGGTCTGGCGCTGTACGGTCCGCGGAACTCCGTGGACCGGGCGTCGAAGGGCCTGAAGCTGCACGGGTGACGGCGGTGGGCGGCGCGCCCTCGGCCGCCGCGCCCGGCGGTGCGCCGTGTGCGGCGCCGCCCGAAGGCGCGGCGGCCACCGGCTCCTTGGCAGCCACCGCTTCCCTGGCGGGTGCCGGGACGGGCTCCTCGCCCGCTCCCTCCTCGCGCGGCGGGCCGGGGCGGCGGGGGCCCGAGCCCTGGCCGGGCACCGGCGCCGGGGTGCCGGGCAGTTCCTTGGCCGGGGCACCGCCGGTGACCACCGGTGTACCCGGAGCGCCTGCCGCTACGCCCGTCTTGTCCGCCTTGCCCGTGCCGGGCAGGAACCGGCCCAGCACGCGCTGGAGCGCGTAGCCTCCCGCGACCACCGCCGCTCCGCCCGCCGCGTCGAGCAGGTAGTGGTTGGCCGTCGCCATCACCACGAACGTGGTCAGCAGCGGGTAGAGCACTCCCAGCGCGCGCAGCCACTTGTTGCGCGTCATCCGTACGACGACCACCCCGCACCACAGCGACCAGCCCACGTGCAGGGACGGCATCGCCGCGTACTGGTTGGACAGCTCGGTCAGCGCGCCGAAGTTCGGGTCGGAGAGGTCCTGCGGGCCGTGTGCCGTGTCCACGTAGCCCAGGCCGGGCATCAGGCGCGGCGGCGCCAGCGGGTAGAGCCAGAAGCCGACCAGCCCCAGCAGCGTGGCGAAGCTGAGCGCCGCGCGGTCCCGCCGGTAGGACGGCGGGCGGCGGATGTAGAGCACCACGAGCAGGGTGATGGGCACCAGGAAGTGGAATGTGGAGTAGTAGAAGTTGCTGGCGGCCTCCAGCCACTCCGTGCGGGCCGTGAACTGGTTGAGGCCGTGCTCCATGTCCAGGTGGAGAAGCTTCTCCCAGTCCAGGATCTGGCTGCCGTTCCCCTCCGCCTCGGCCCGCTTGGCCGGGGAGTGGTCGCCGCGCACGTACGAGTACGCCCAGTAGCCGACCCGGATCAGCAGCAGTTCCAGCAGCAGGTTGGGGCGGCTGAACGGGCCGGAGGGCTCCGGTCTGGCCCAGCTCTCGGCGGACCGGGACAGGAACGGCACACAGCACGCCGCCAGCAGGGCCATGAGCAGCGGGGCGTTCTCGCTGAGGAGGTGCAGCCCGCGCATGCCGGGCACCAGCGCGCCGCTCTCCAGCGACATCACCAGCACGACGGCCACCGGCCACATCAGCCGGTCGCCCGCCCGGCGCCCGACCCGGCCGGCCACGGCCAGCAGAATCCACAGCTGCTGGTGCTGCCAGGCCGTCGGCGACACCGCGACCACCGCGCAGCCCACCAGGGCGGCGGCCAGCAGCGGCTGTCCGTCCTTCGCGTAGCGGACGGCCCGGCGCAGCGCCAGCCAGGCGACGCCGACCGCGAGGACGGCGAACAGCGCCAGCTCGAACGGGCCGCGCAGGCCCAGCCGCAGCAGCACGCCGTGCAGGGACTGGTTGGACAGCGCGTCCGAGGAGTCGCCCAGCCCGGAGCCCGCGATGTGGTGCACCCAGTACGTCCAGGAGTCGCCCGGCATCGTGAGCCAGGCCAGCACCGTGCACGCGGCGAACGTGCCGCCGGTGGCGGCCACCGCCGGGCGGCGGCCGGTGAACCACAGCAGCGGGACGAAGAGCAGCACCGCGGGCTGGAGCGCGGCGGCCAGGCCGATCAGCACGCCGCCCGCCCGCCGCTCCCCGCTGAGCATGAGCCAGCCCACCAGCGCGAGCAGCACCGGCAGGATGCTGGTCTGCCCGAGGGTGAAGGTGCTGCGTACGGGCACGGACACGACGAGCAGGCTGAGCGCCACCGGCACGGCGAACAGCTTGGCGCGCGGCGAGACCGGTGCGGGCAGCGCCCGTACGGCGACCACGCCCAGCGCCGCGACGAGCAGCAGCGTGCCGAAGGTCCAGGCCACGCCGAGGCCCTGCTCGGCCGCGCGGGTCAGCGGCTTGAGGACCAGTCCGGCGAAGGGCGTGCCCGTGAACGGGGTCGCCCCGTCGTAGAAGGAGCCGCGCACCCGCAGGACGCCGTTGTCGCCGATCCAGGTGAGCAGGTCGGTCAGTCGTTCGTCCGGCGGCTGCCGCAGCACCGCGGCGGCCTGCCGCGCGACGAGCGCCGCCGCCAGCAGCCAGAGCCCCGCCAGGGCCATTCCCCCGCGTGAGCCCAGCTGCCCGGCGAGGCCCGCGCGCACCACGTCCGCGCTGTCCCTCTCCGTCCGCTCCCCAGACGTATCAGCCCTCACGCGCCGCCGTCTCCCCTTCGTTGCGAACCGTCGTCCCGCACCATCATCCCCGTGGTCAGACGCGAGACATCCACCGGCTACCTGACACGGCCCCGAAGCCCACCGTCAACAGGAGATTCAGCCTGATCAACGGCGAAACCGCGCCAAAACGCCAGAATATCGGCCGCACACGGCACTTGTCGTATCGAGGCCGCGCGGAGCGCCCCCAAGGCCCCTCCCCGGCACGCCTCCGGCACCCTGCGTGGGTCCTCCCTCAGCCCTCGGCCACGGCCGCGAGCCGCCGGAGCACGGGGCCGGTGTCGGCGCGCTCCTCGTTGCCGAGCAGCGCCAGGCAGGTACCGGTGCCCGGCCACCACACGTGACAGGAGCCGTACCCGGGGTTGTCACCGGTAGGGAAGGACGCGGCCCGGCCCGCTACCGTTCCCCGCGCGAGGCCGTAGCCCAGTCCGCCCGGAGCAGTTCACCGGCGCGCAGGGCGCTGCCGTACCGGGTGAGGTCTTCCACGGCGGACCACACGTCCCCCCGCCCCGGGCAGCGCGGACAGGTCCTGGAGGACCTTCGCCGCGCGGCCGTCCCGGCACCCCCGGGCCGCCCCCGCGGCGGCAGGCGGGTGGAGCAACGGGGTCCGGGCACGCCACAGCCCGCGGACGCTCCGGAACGTCCGCGGGCTGCCGGGGGTGCTGCTGACGCCGAGAGCGTCAGCGGATGTTGACGTCGATGCAGGCGTAGAACGCGTTGGGGGTGTCCGCGATGTTCCAGACCGCCAGCACCTTCTGCTGGCCCTTCAGGCCGCCGAAGTTGACGTTGTGCGTCACCGTCGCGCCGGGCTGGGCGCCGCCGTCGTCCACCTCGGCGAGCTTCTTGCCGCCGGCGAAGTACTGCCAGGTGCTGGTGGCGTGCCGGGCGGTCAGCCGCCAGGTGAAGTCCTGCGAGCTGCCGACGTCCGTGACCTTCCAGCCCTTGCTGTCGTCGTCCAGCTCGGCGAACCCGGCGTTTCCGCCGCTACAGCTCGTCAGGCCCTTGGGACCTTCCACGCTCTGCGGCTCCCACTTGATGGCTCCGCAGTCCACGGTGCCCTCGGCACACTGGGCCTGCCTGCTCTGCGGGCTGTTCACGTAGCCGTGCGCGCTGGCCGTGCTGGCCGGGAGGGCTACGGCGATCAGCGGAGCGATGCTCGCGCCGACCACTGCGGCGACTTTGCTCTTGCTCTTCATGCCAACTCCTTCACTATGGGCCGCCTGTCTGGGTGGGGGCGGTCGTCAGCCTGGGGAGCTGACACCTGATGGCGGCCTGGTCGTGCCTGGCGACGTGAAGACGGACACTCCGACAACGATGCGGGGCGCAGCCGCTCCGTGAAGAGCCGGCGGCGGCGGTGTGTTCGCCTCGTTCACATCACCAAGGTCTAGACCTATTCCATTTGGCAGTTCGCGGTCAAGACCTTTGGCGGAAGCGGGTGTTCGCCTCCGCCGCGGCGCCCGGCCGCCGCGACCCGTCACGGATCACGGCACCTCGGCCGAGATGATCAGGAAGTTCGGCAGGTGCACGTAGCTGTCGGCCCCCGGAGCCGCGGCCCGGGCCGACGCCGCCACCTCGGGATCGAGACCGGGCTCCACGCACTCGCGCAGGCGGCAGCCGAGGGAGGCCAGTTGGTTGAGGTACGCCGAGATCGGACGGTGGAAGTCCGGGGCCGCGGGCCCGCGGATCTCGTACTCCTCCAGATACCGCTCCACGCGATACGCCCCGTGCTCCCGCCAGGTGGCGGCAAGCTGCTCGAAGGCCGGGTGGACCAGCGCGAACACGAACAGGCCCCCCGGGCGTACGGCCTCCACGCAGGCGCGCATCGCCGGTTTCCAGTCCGGGACCGCCATGAGGACCATGCTGCACACCACGGCGTCGAAGGGGCCGCCGAGATCCGGCAGCCGCGCCAGGTCCGCCCGTACGTAGCGGACGCCCTGCCCCAGCTCGGCCTCCCGCTCCCGGGCGAACGCGGACATGGCGTCCGTCGGCTCGACCCCCACGACCTGTGCCCCGCGCCCGGCGAGCATGCGGCTGAAGTACCCGTCCCCGCATCCCGCGTCGAGCACCCGCCGGCCGCGCACGTCACCGAGCAGCCGCAGCAGGACGGGGTTCACGAGGTGGCGCTTGGCGAAGTCCCCGTCCGTGGCGTTGGCTTCCATGGCCGCCCGTGTGACGGAGGTGTTCCACTGCCCGATCGCGGCCTCGTTCGTCCACCTGGATGTCATCCGCCGAGCTTAGGTCCGCGCGTGCCCGTGCACACGGTGCGCGCACGAGCGCACACCGTCCGCGCGCGAACCCTCCAGCAGGACGTCCGGGCGCGCAGCGGTGACGATGGGAGGGCAGCCCGTCCCCGAGAGGGAGCGAGGGAGGCCCATGACGGCGCAGCCCGCCGCGCCCGGTGCGTCCGGCCCGTCCGGCGCCGCGCCCGCGGCGCCCGGCGGCGGTGAGCAGCTGCCGCGGCGCTCGCTGTGGCTGGCCATCGGCTCGCTGCTGCTGGGCATGCTGCTCGCCGCGCTCGACCAGACGATCGTGGCGACCGCGCTGCCCACCATCGTCAGCGAACTGGGCGGCCTGGACCACCTGTCCTGGGTGGTCACCGCCTACCTGCTGGCCGCGACCGCCGCCACCCCGCTGTGGGGCAAGCTGGGCGACCAGTACGGGCGCCGGCGCCTCTTCCAGGCGGCCATCGTGCTCTTCCTGATCGGCTCCGCGCTGTGCGGGATCGCGCAGGACATGTCGCAGCTGATCGGCTTCCGGGCGCTCCAGGGGCTGGGCGGCGGCGGGCTGATGACGCTGTCGATGGCGATCGTCGGCGACCTCGTGCCGCCGCGCGACCGGGGGCGCTACCAGGGCCTGTTCGGGGCGGTGTTCGGTACGACGAGCGTGCTGGGCCCGCTGCTGGGCGGCTTCTTCACCGAGCACCTCGACTGGCGCTGGGTCTTCTACATCAACCTGCCGCTGGGCGCCCTCGCGCTGCTGGTCGCCGCCGCCGTGCTGCACCTGCCGAGCCGCTCCGGCGCGCACCGCATCGACTACCTGGGCACGTTCCTGATCGCCTCGGCGGCCACCGCCCTGGTGCTGATCGCCTCGCTGGGCGGCACCAGCTGGCCGTGGATGTCGCTCCAGACGCTGGGCCTGGCGGTGCTGGCCGTGGTGCTGCTCGCGGTGTTCGTACGGGTGGAGCGGCGGGCGGCGGAGCCGGTGGTGCCGCTGGAGCTGTTCCGCATCCGGACGTTCACGCTCTGCGCGGTGATCGGCTTCGTGGTCGGCTTCGCGATGTTCGGCGCGATGACGTATCTGCCGACGTTCCTCCAGGTCGTGCACAGCGTGACCCCGACGATGTCGGGTGTCCACATGCTGCCCATGGTCGCGGGCATGCTGCTGACCTCCACCCTCTCCGGGCAGCTGGTCAGCCGCACCGGCCGCTGGAAGATCTTCCCCGTGCTGGGCACGGCCGTCACCGCGCTCGGCCTGGTGCTGCTCAACCGCATGGACCAGCACAGCTCGACCCTGGAGATGAGCGTCTACTTCACCGTCTTCGGGCTCGGCCTGGGCCTGGTCATCCAGGTGCTGGTGCTGGCCGTGCAGAACGCCGTCGACTACCGCCACCTGGGCGTCGCCACCTCCGGCGCCAGCTTCTTCCGCTCGATCGGCGCCTCGTTCGGGGTCGCCGTCTTCGGCGCCGTCTTCACCGGGCGGCTCGGCGACGAACTCCGCGCGGCGCTGAGCGGGCGTACGGTGCCGGACGGCGTCACCCCCGGCTCCCTCCAGGAAGACCCGCGCGCGGTGGCCACCCTGCCACCGGACACGCGCGGCGCGGTGCTGGGCGCGTACTCCGCCTCCATCACGGACGTCTTCCTCTTCGCCGCGCCCGTGGTGCTCCTCGCCTTCGTGCTCGCGCTGTTCCTCCGCGAGGACCCGCTGCGCCGCAGCGTGCAGACACCGGACGCGAGCGAGACACTCGGCACCAACCCGGTCGAGCGCTCCTCGGCGGACGAGGTGCGGCGCGCGCTCTCCCTGCTCGGCACCAGGGAGGGCCGGCGGGACCTGTACGCGCGCATCGCACGGCGCGCCGGGGTCGAACTGCGGCCCGCCGCCTGCTGGATGCTGCTGCGCCTCTACCGGCGGGGCGCGGTGGAGCCCGCACTGCTCGCGGACCGGGGCCCGGTGCCCCGCGAGGTCGTCGCGGACGCGGCACGCGAACTGGAGGAGCGTGGCCTCGCCGTACGGGAGGGGCTGCCACTGGTACTGACACCGCACGGCCGCACGGTGGCCGGGCAGCTGGCGCGGGCGCGCGAGGAGGCCCTCGCGGAGCTGCTGGGCGACTGGTGGGGTCCGCAGCGCCCGCACGAACTGACCGAGCTGGTGCACGAGTTGAACGCGGATACGGGCAACTCACCGCAGGAGTGCCCGCGCGGCGCGGGCACTCCTGGGCGGATGAGCCGGATCAGCCGGACCGCCAAGCGGCACGACGCCTCGGTGTGACCGCGCGGGCGCACCCCCGACGGCGCACTGGCAGCCCTCATTTTGTACCCTGCCCAAACAAAGTGGTTCCGCCCGTGCCCCGCACCTGACGGACGGGGCGTCCCTGACCGGCGGGCGGAGCCGCCTTGCCCTCCGGACGGGAGCCGGGGACACCACGCCGGCGCCGGGGGCGCGGCACCTCACCCCCAGACCGACCGCGTCGACCCTTCCCGCAGCGCAGCGACATGGCCGGCGAAGCGGCCGTACAGCCCGTCGTCCGCCAGCCGCCGTCTCCACATCGGCCATGCGTATGAGGCGACCGGGTCGCCGAGGCGGAGGCGCTCACGGCGCTCACGGCGAGGCGCCGCAACCGCGCGGCAGCACCCCGCGCCCCGCGTCAGGGGCGCCGTGACATGGGAGGGGGAAACACTTTGTATCCTAGACAAACAAAGCGGTGCGACCAGCGGAGGAGTTCAGATGCGCAACTCGGAGTCCATAGGTGCGGTCAAGGCGGTGCTCCTCGACATGGACGGCACCCTGGTCGACTCCGACGCCGTGGTGGAGCGCGTCTGGCGCGGCTGGGCCGAGGCGCACGGGCTGGACAGCGCGGCGGTCCTGAAGGTGGTGCACGGGCGCCAGGGCTACGTGACGATGGCCACGCTGCTGCCCGACCGCCCCATGGAGACCAACCACGCGGAGAACCGCGAGCTGCTGGCGCTGGAGACCGCCGACCTCGACGGCGTCGTGCCGGTGCCGGGCGCGCTCGCGTTCCTGACCGCGCTCGGGGCGGGCTCCGTCCCGCACGCGCTGGTCACCTCGGCGGACGTCGCCCTGGCCACGGCGCGGATGAGTACGGCCGGGCTGCCCATGCCGCTCGTCCAGGTCACCGCCGAGTCCGTGAGCATGAGCAAGCCGGACCCGGAGGGCTTCCTGAAGGGCGCGGCCGAACTGGGGTTCGCGCCGGCGGACTGCGTCGCCTTCGAGGACTCGGGCGCGGGCATCGCCGCCGCCCAGGCGGCGGGCATGCGGGTGGTGGGCGTCGGCCCCCGCGCCGCCGCACACGGGCCGACGGTGAGCGTGCCGGACCTGACCTCGGTCCGGGTCGAGCCGCTCACCGACGGCACCGTGCGGCTGAGCTTCGACGCCTGAGCTTCGACGCCTGAGCTTCGGCGCCCGAGCCACCGGCGCCTGGGCACGGCGGGCGCGCGCTCCCGCACGCCCGCCGCCGGTGCCGCCGCGCGCTCAGCCCCTGACGGCCTCGATCAGGCTGAAGACGCCCAGCGCCAGCATCAGCGCCGCCGCCACCTTGGTGATCAGCTTGAGCGGTACGTACTTCATCAGCGTGCGCCCGCCGACGATGCCCAGTCCGGCCACCGCCCACAGCGCCAGGAGCGCGCCGACGGCGACCGAGAGCGGGTCGTCGTAGCGGGCGGCGAGGTTGGCGGTCATGATCTGGGTGAGGTCGCCGAACTCCGCGACCAGGATGAGCATGAAGCCGCTGACCGCCACCTTCCAGAAGGTCTGGTTGGCGGGCGTCTTGACCTCGCCCTCCTCGCCGTCGTCCTTCTTGAGGAAGAGGACCGCCGCTCCGGCCAGGAAGAGCGTGCCCACGAAGGCGTCCACCAGGCGGGAGGGCAGCAGGGTCAGCACACTGCCCGCGGCGATGGCCAGCGCGACGTGCACGGCGAAGGCGGCGGCCACCCCCGCGAAGACGTAGCTCGCGCGGTAGCGGGCGCCCAGCATCAGCCCGGCCAGCGCGGTCTTGTCGGGCAGTTCGGCCAGGAAGACGACGCCGAAGGTCACCGCGGCGACGGTGGGACTGAACACGGGATTCCCCGATCGGTAGGACCGCTGCCACCGGAGACCGGAGGGGGCCCGCGGGGAGTGCGCGCTCGCTTCGGCTCGGCAGCGTCACGGCATGCGGACACTGCGGCCGAAGGTCTCGCTGCGCACACACCGCACCGCGCGAGAACGCGGGCGCCGCACACGCTCCGGGCGCCGGGGCGGACGAGCCACCCAGTATGTCGACGGTCCGGCGAAGAGCTACTCCCCTTCAGACGCGCCCCAGGGTACGCGATGCAGCCTGCCGCGTGCGATCAGCTCCAGGACGACCGCCACCGCGACCACCTGCACCAGCATCAGCGCGACCAGCACGAACAGCTGCACGGCCCCCGCCAGCAGCGGGGAAGCGCCGCCCAGCAGCATGCCGACGAAGGCGCCGGGCAGTGTGACCAGTCCCACCGTCCGGGTCTGGTCCAGGCCGGGCAGCAGCGCTCCGGCGGCGACGGGCCGGGCGATCTCCAGCCGCGCGTCCCGGTCCGTCAGCCCCAGCGCCAGCCCCGCCTCCACCTCGCCGCGACGGGTCTCCAGCTCCTCCAGCGCGCGCCGCCCCGCCAGCACCGTCGCCGTCAGCGCGCCGCCGATGAGGATGCCCGCCACCGGCACCAGCGCGACCCCCTCCAGCGGCACCAGCCCGGTCAGCACCAGCACCAGGACCACCGGCAGCACCCCCGCGCCCAGCGGCAGCGCGGCCCACCACCAGGTGCGGTTGGCGGTGACCCGGCGCCCGGCGGTGCGGACGGCGACGGCGTACATCAGCGCCACGAAGCCGAGCAGCGTGGGCAGGGCACCGACCACCCAGCCGATCAGCAGGGAGACGGCGGCCAGTTGGACGGTGGCGCGCAGTCCCGCGACGGCGACAGCTCGCGCGTGGCCCTGCGGGCGGCCGGGGCCGGGGCCGTCGTCGTGTACGAGGTGCGCGACGGCGGCCACTCCCATCGCGGCCAGCAGCAGCACGGCGAGGACGATCCCGAGAACAGGGTTGACGGGGAGCAGAGCGTCGGCGGCCAGCACGCGCTCACCTTATGGGGCGTCCAGTGCCCTCGTCGCGGACGCCATGGCCGGTCGGCCTGACCGGACGGCCCAGCCCGGACGCCGCACGAGCCACACAGCCGCGCAGCCGCACCGGCACCCGGCACGCCCGCGCCCCGCGCGCCCGCCGTGCGGGCGCCGCGCACGGCGCTGCGCCCGCGCACCGCGCCGCGCGCGGACAGCCGGGGGGCTTGATGTGACGTGCACACGTCGTCACGCTGTTACCTGGAGACCGTCGGACGGACATCCGGCGCCTCCAGCATGTGCTCTCCAAGTCCCCCCACCTAGAGGGAGTCCGTATGCACCGCATGCGCACCATCTACGCGCGTCGCGCCCTCCCGGGCGCGGCGCTCGCCGCTCTCCTGGCCCTCTGCGCCACCCTGCTGACGGCCAACGGAGCCGCCCAGGCGTCGCCGCCCGCACCTCCCAGCGCCGCCGAGGCGCGTACCCAGCTCGCCGGGCTGACCGAGCGCGCCGAGGGCTCCATGGACGGCTACGACCGGGACAAGTTCCCGCACTGGAGCGACCAGGGCGACAGCTGCAACACCCGCGAGGCCGTCCTCAAGCGCGACGGCGAAGGCGTGGAGACCGGCAGCGACTGCGCCCCCACGAGCGGCAGCTGGTACAGCGAGTACGACGGCGAGACCTGGACGGAGACCGGCGACGTGGACATCGACCACGTCATCCCGCTCGCCGAAGCCTGGCGCTCGGGCGCCGCCGACTGGACCCAGGACCAGCGCGAGGGCCTGGCCAACGACCTGGACGTGGCGCAGCTGATCGCGGTCACCGACAACGTCAACCAGTCCAAGGGCGACCAGGACCCGGCCGACTGGATGCCGCCCAGCACCGGCTACCACTGCACGTACGCGCGGATGTGGGTGTGGGTGAAGCACACCCACGGCCTCGACGTCGACGCGGCGGAGAAGAGCGCGCTGGAGGAGGTGCTCGCCGGCTGCTGACGGCCGTGCCGCCCGTACGGCAGAAGCACCAGGTACGGGAAACTACCGGTCTCCCTCCGTCGTTCCGTACGGTTACGGGGCGATGGAGGGGAGACCGCGATGACCGCGCTACGCCTGGGCCCGCTGCTGCGGTACGTGGACGAGGACACGGCGACCGTATGGGTCGAGACGGACGGCCCCTGCGAGGCCGAGGTGCGCTGCGAGGCGTCCCCCGCCGGAGGTACGGCCGCCACCTGGCAGGTGTCCGGGCACCACTACGCCCTGGTCACCGTCGTCGGGCTGGAGCCCGGCACCGAGACGGCCTACCGCGTGCTGCTGGACGGCACGCAGGTGTGGCCGCCGCCCGCGCCGGCCGCACCGCCCGCGCGCGGCGCCCTCGCCGCCCCCGCGCCGCTGCCCCCCAGCACCATCCGCACCCCCGCCCCCGACGGGCGCGACGCGCTGCGGCTGGCCTTCGGCTCCTGCCGCTGGGCCGCCCGCCCGGCCGACAGCTCGCACGACCCGGTCGGCCCGGACGCCCTGGAGGCCCTGGCCCGGCAGGCGATCACGGGCGGCGAGCTGCCCGACGTCCTGCTGCTGCTGGGCGACCAGGTGTACGCGGACGAGACCTCCGAGGCCGTCCGCACCGGCCTCGCCCGGCACCGCGACCTGAGCGAGCCGCCCTGGGACCAGGTCGCGGACTACGAGGAGTACACGGCGCTCTACTACGAGTCCTGGCTCACCCCCGAGGTCCGCTGGCTGCTCTCCACGGTGCCCAGCTGCATGATCTTCGACGACCACGACGTGATAGACGACTGGAACACCAGCGAGTCGTGGCAGCGCGAGATCCGCGCCACCTCCTGGTGGCATGAGCGGCTGCTCGGCGGGCTCACCTCGTACTGGGTCTACCAGCACCTGGGCAACCTCTCACCCGGCGAGCTGGCCGAGGACCCGGTCTACGCGGCGGTGCGCGCCGCCGGGGACGGCACGGAGGTGCTGCGCGCGTTCGCGGCCGAGGCCGACGAGGACCCGGAGTCCGTCCGCTGGAGCTACCGCCGCGACTTCGGCCGGGTGCGCCTCCTGATGGTCGACACCCGGGCCGCCCGGGTGCTGGCCGAGGGGCGGCGGGCCATGCTCGACCAGCACGAGCTGGCCTGGCTGCGCGACCAGGCGCTGACCGGGCGGGAGGACTACGACCACCTGCTGATCGGCTCCTCGCTGCCCTGGCTGCTGCCGCCCGCCATCCACGACGCCGAGTCGTGGAACGCGGCGCTGTGTGCGGGAGCGCGCGGGCCGCGCTGGGCGCGCTTCGGCGAGAAGCTGCGCCGCGCCTCCGACCTGGAGCACTGGGGCGCCTTCCCCCGCTCCTTCCAGGACCTGGCCGAGCTGATAGCCGAGGCGGGCAGCGGGCCCGCCGCCCCGGCGACGGTCTGCGTGCTCTCGGGCGACGTGCACCACGCGTACGTGGCGGAACCGCGCTTCGCGGCCCCGCACTTCGAGACGCCCCCGGACGCGCGGGTGCTCCAGCTGACGTGCTCGCCGATCCACAACAGCATCCCCGGCTTCATGCACACCGGATTCCGCTTCGGCTGGAGCGGCGCGGGCCGCCTGCTGGGCCGCCTGCTCGCCCGGCACGGGAGGCTGGCGCCGCCGTCGGTCAGCTGGCGCCGTACGGGCGGCCCGTGGTTCGGGAACCACCTGATGACCCTCACGCTGCACGGGCGCGCCGCCCGGCTCGCGATGCACCGCGCCCGGGTGACCGAAGGGGGCGTACGGCTCGCGCCGGTGCTGGACCGCGCGGTGACCGGGGCGAGCGAGTCTTCCCCCACCGGGCGCTGATCCGCGCAGCAACCACCGTGACATCCGGCCAGGACATCGGCCCTCCTTTGATGCTCGACGAACGGCAACCGCCGACGGCGTTCTGAAGACAGCCGGGACCTGGCCGCAACGGCACGCTCCGAACGCGAGTCCCGGAGCGTGCCGTCCTGCCTCAGCCGGTGCCGTCCTGCACCGGGTAGTCGATGACGACCACACCGCCGGTGGCGTAGTTGACGACATCGGCGGCCAGCCGCTGGCCTTGCGGCGACGCCCGCGCCGCGGCCAGGGCGGCGGCGTCAGCGAAGTCGGCTTCGAAGACCGCGAAGTACTGCACTTCTCCGCTGGTCACCGCCACGTCGAAGCTGTAGCGCCACGCAAGCAGGCCGGGCCAATCCACGACCAGTGGAAGGTGATGGTTCACGTAGTAGTCGCGGAAGTGGTCCGGGTCGGCGGGCTCGGGATACAGAACCACCGTCTTATGCATGTCGACCTCCGTCCCAGGACGCCGGCACTCTGCCCGACTCGTAGCGACCCCGCCCGTGCATGGCGTCGGCCATCGGGAGGGTTCCGGCGAACGTGCGGAGCTGCCCGATCGGCGAGGCGTCCCGGGGCATCATGCGCGCGGGCCGTACGCCGGTCTGGTCGGTGCACGGCGGTTCCCGTAGTGCTGTCCGCGACATCGGCTCTCCCGTCGAGTTTGTTTCGAAATCAGAAACACGGCTGGATGCTAGTGTTTCGAATAAAGAAACACAAGGAGGGTCATGCCGACGCCGCGCCCAGGAACACCGGTTCGTGGATCGAGTACCGGCCGTCCCCTCATGGCCGCGATGGACCTGTTCGGCCGGCGGTGGGCGCTGCGGATTCTCTGGGAGCTGCGTGCGGGTCCGCTCGGCGCCCGCGCGCTGCTGGCACGGTGCGAAGGGCTGTCATCCAGCGTCCTCTACCAGCGGCTCCGCGAACTCGCGTCGAGCGGGATCATCGCGCCCTCGGCCGATGGCTACGAGCTCACTCGACTGGGGACAGCACTCCGTGACGCCCTTCGTCCGCTCGACGAATGGGCGATCGTCTGGGCGCAGGAGCAAGAACACGACGATCAGAAGCCCCCGGAGACGTGAAGGGCCCGCCCGACCAGGTGGAGCGGTGAGGTGAACGGCCGCCGACTCGTCACGATGCCCGGATTTCAGGTGGTGGGCACGTGGGTTCGCGGTGAAGCCTCAGGGTCACTCTCCGGAGCAGCACCTGGATTGTGGGGTCCGGCCGGGTCGGTGGGCTGTCCTGGCTCGGGGCGGCCGGTCATCCAGCGCAGTAGACGGAAGGCGCGTTCGCTGACGGTGGCCGGGGCGAAGACTGCGGCGAGTAGAACGGTGAGCAAGAGCGTGAGTTCGGCACTGGCCAACACAGTGGCCAGCGTGGGGCTGACGAGTGCGATGCCCGTAGGGGTGGCGACGATGGTTGTGGCCAGGCCGAAAGAGGCCCGTCGGCCTGACGGGGTGCTGATGGGAGGCTCAACGGTGGAGCCGGATGTCACCATCGGGGCTTCCGGGACTTTCCGGCGCCAGGCACACGGCGCTGCAGGATGGCAGTCCAGGCCCAGACGGCGACGGCCGGGGCGTGAACGAGGAAGTCGGCCAGCAGTTTGGCGTGCTGGTCGCTCTCGTAGTCGTAGCGGGCTTCGTTGAAGTCGTCCCGCCATCGTCGACCGGCCTCAGGAGGCATGAGCGCCGCAGCCGTTCGAATGGGCCAGGGTTCGCACGCACCGTCGATCAGGTCCGCCGACACCGACTCCGGCTCCTTGCGAGCCGAGTGGAGGAACCCGGCCGACACCCGGACCAGGACGACTACGGCCAGGTAAACCACGGTGAGCAGGCCGACGGCGAGGCCGAGTGCAGCACCCGCCGCGATTCCGACGAAGGCACCCCAGATGATCAGCAGGAAGATGTTGCCGTGGAGGCTCTCGTAGAGAGCGTCCACGGCGGTATCCGACCACAGAAGGTAGACGGTGATGGGGATCGAACAGCCGCCCAGGGTCGCGAGGCAGCCAAGGCACCACCCGCTGGCACGTTCGGTGATCCTGGTCAGTTTCCGGCGGAAACCTTTGAAGAAGGCACTGATGGCCAGCACTCCACTGCCGACAGCACCCGCCGCCATAGCCCCGATCAGGCCGCTTCGGCCGATGGGACTGAAGTCGCTCCCGGTCGTACCGACGTCGCCGTCGATGATGCCGATTCCCGTACGGAGTAAGGCGCCGATCATTGTGCCGACGAGGGTGATCGCGACCACGGTACCGAGGCTGCGCGTTGCGGTTTTGAGGAGCTGTTGGCGTCCTGTACGGAGGATTGGAGTCATCAGGATGTCGCACCTTCCCCGGCCAGGCCGCGCAGGGCGGTGCTGCGAGGGCGGCGAGCGGCGGTCAGGGCAGCGCTGGCTTGAGCTGCGCCGTTTGCGGTGAACCGGTAGTAGCGGCGGGCGGGCCGCTTCTCCACGTGAGGGTCGATGTCCTCCTTGCGGGAGGTGACCCACCCCTCGGTCTCCAGCCGCAGCAGGATCGGGTGGGTGGTGCCGGGCATGAGCCCGGTCTGATCTGACAGTTCCCGCCCGTAAATTTCGCGAGCGGGGTCACGTAGCAGCGCCTGCAACACCAACTGAGTCTGCAGTGTCATCCGAAGTGCCATGCTTTAACTCTAACTAGGGTCAGAGGGCATGTCTACATGCGAACTCCCACTAGTCCATCCGTGAGTTGGGACCCTGAGTGCGACCTGGGACATCAGCTTCGAGACGGTGTAGTTCCTGGCGGTAGGGGCGAACTTGCGGCTGATTGCCAGTTTGCCGCCCCAGCCGGTGGGTGCACGGGTTGACGGCGGCGGGGGCGCGGCCCAGCGCGGATTCGGTGACGCCGATACCGACAAAGACGCCCGCCGGCAGCCACGCGGTGGCCCGGCGGCGGTGTGCGGGCGGCCAGGCCCGCCGCCGGTCACTCCCGCCCGGCGCCCGACAAGGGCACCGTGAAGCAGGCGACCCGCGCGCCCGCCATGCCCGCCTCGCCGTGCTCGGTGCTGGTCGCGTGCTCGTGCAGCACGACCGAGCGGGCCTCGCCCGTACGGAAGTGCCACGGCTGCCGCACGGCCGAACGGCCCCCGCCCCGGCGGTCGGTGCGCAGGTCGAGCCAGACCTCGTTGCCCGGATTGGCGTAAGCCGGGTCCGTCGAGGGCGGGTTGGGGTCCCGCACGTGCTGGTAGTGCGGCCCGGCGTCCTCGGGGAGGGTGCCGCACGGCCGGGTGTGCACGTGTACCCCGAACGTGTGCCGCCGCGCGAGGCCCCGTACGGACACGGCGACGGTGGTGCCCGCCGCCTCGGCGCGCTGCCGCACCGTGATGTCCGCGGCGGCGGGCACCAGCCGCTGGTCGTAGGTGAGCGCGGGCGAGGGGACGAACGCGTGCGGCGGCGCGAACCGCCCGCTCACCCGCAGCTCGTGGCCGGTGGCGCCCGCGTCGGCGGGAGCCCCGTGGGCGCCCGCGGTACCGCTCCCGGCGGCCACCGCGAGGGTCACCGCCGCGACCACCGCCGACGCCGCCGCCCTGGCCGTCGCACCGGCCCTGCCCCTCTTTGCTGCCACCTCTGCCACGACTGCCGCTCCTCACTCCGGGCCCGCCTGACGCGCCGTGCGCCCATGGACGCATCTCTACACCGCCGCCCGGTGAGATCGACGCCACTGCCACCCGCGCGAACCGAGCGGAGTACCCCGGCGTACGCTGGACGGCGGTAAGCGGGCTGATACGGAGTCGAACGGGGGAGCCAGCTGTGCCGGAGGCTCTGGGCTCCTTTGTCGGTACGCCCTGGATATACGCGGTCATCGCGCTCTCCGTACTGCTCGACGTCTTCGTCCCGCTGCTGCCCAGCGGTGTGCTGGTGATCGCCGCGGCGACCGCCGCCGCCGGGACCACCGCCGCCGAGGCCGCCCGCGGCACGACCCACTTCGCCGAGATGATCACCCTGGTCCTGTGCGCGGCGACCGCCTCGCTGCTGGGAGACCTGGCCGCCTACCGGCTGGCCTGGCGCGGCGGCGACCGCCTGGACCGCGTCATCGGCCGTTCCCGCAGGCTCGCCGCCGCGCACGAGCGGCTGGGTCACGCGCTGGCGCGCGGCGGCGGCGCCCTGGTGGTGCTGGCGCGCTTCGCACCGGCGGGCCGCTCGGTCGTCAGTCTGACGGCCGGGGCGGCGCACCGGCGGGCGAAGGAGTTCGTGCCGTGGTCGGCGCTGGCGGGCCTGACCTGGGCCGCGTACAGCGTCACCCTCGGCTATCTGGGCAGCAGGTGGCTGGACACGGCCTGGCTCAGCACCGCGATCTCGGTGCTGGCGCTGTTCGCGGCGGGCTCGCTCGCGGCGTACGTCATACACCGCAAGCCCGCGCCCGCCACCGCCTGAGAGGCCGTCGGGCCACCACGACCGGACGCTACGGGCAGCTGACGACCTGTCCCGCCCAGGACAGCCCGCCGCCGAACGCGAAGAGCAGCACCGGCGCACCGGTGGCGATCTCGCCGCGCTCCACCAGCTTCGCCAGTGCCAGCGGCACCGAGGCGGCGGAGGTGTTGCCGGAGTCGACCACATCGCGCGCCACGACGGCCTGCGGCGCGTCGAGCCGCTGGACCAGGGAGTCGATGATCCGCAGGTTGGCCTGATGGGTGACGATGCCGCCGAGTTCACCCGGAGTCGTCCCGGCCCGTGCGCACGCCTCGCGGATCAGCGGGGCCAACTCGGTGGTGGCCCAGCGGAAGACGGTCTGGCCCTGCTGGGCGAAGCGCGGCTGCCAGGCGTCGAGCAGCTGCACGGCGTCGCCCCGGGTGGGGTCCGAGCCCCAGACGACCGGTCCGATGCCCGGCCGCGCATCCGGCGCACCCGTGCCCGGCTCACCCGTAGCCGCCCCGCCCCCGCCCGGCGCGCCGGCGCTCACCACGGCGGCGCCCGCCCCGTCCCCCAGCAGCACGCAGCTGGCACGGTCGCTCCAGTCGACCAGGTCCGACATCTTCTCGGCGCCGATGACCAGCGCGTGCCGGGCGGCGCCGGCCCGTACGGTGTGGTCGGCGGTGGCGAGGGCCGTGGTGAAGCCCGCGCACCCGTTGTTGAGGTCGTACGCCACCGCCGCCGGGATGCCGAGCCGTCCGGCGACCTGGGCGGCGATGGAGGGGCAGCGGTCGATGGCGGAGCAGGTCGCGACGGTGACCAGCCCGATCTGCGCCGGGTCCAGCCCGGCACCGGCGAGGGCCTTCCCGGCGGCCTCGGCGGCCATGTCGGTCACCGACTCGGTGCGGGCGATCCGGCGCTGCCGGATACCGGTCCGCTGGCGAATCCACGCGTCGCTGGTGTCGACCGTCCGGGCGAGATCGTCGTTGGTGAGCACGTGTTCGGGCTGGTAGTGGCCCAGCGCGGCGAGGTGAGTGGTCATCATCGGGTCAATATAGCGTCCGATCGGTCGGACGCTATATTGACCCGCGTCTCGGCTTACGATGTCCCCATGAGCCCCCGCAAGTCCGTCGCCGAGGCCCAGCGGACCCGCGAGCGGATTCTCGACCGCAGCATCGAACTCGCCTCCCTGGAGGGCCTGGACGGGCTGACGATCGGACGTCTCGCCACCGACCTGGGCCTGAGCAAGTCCGGCCTGCTCGGCCACTTCGGCACCAAGGAGGCGCTCCAGATCGCCGCCCTGGAGCGCGCGTCGCGCACGTTCAGCCGCGAGGTGTGGCACCCGGTCTCCGGCGCCCGTCCCGGGCTCACCCGGCTGCGCGCGACGTGCGCGGCCTGGATCTCCTACCTGGAGCGCGGCGTCTTCCCCGGCGGCTGCCTCTTCACCAGCGCCACCTTCGAGTACGACGGCCGCACCGGGCCCGTACGCGACCTGCTGCAACGGCAGTTCACCGCCTGGCGGCACCGGCTGGCGAGCGACATCCACGCGGCCGTGGCGGCGGGCGAACTGCCCGCGGACACCGAAGCGGACCAGATCGTCTTCGAACTCAACGGCATCCTGATGAGCCTGAACCACGCCCTCCAGCTCTACGCCGACCCGGCGGCTCCGGAGCGCGCCCGGCGCGCGGCGTCCCGGCTGCTGGGCACCCCCGTGCCCCAGCGGCCCGACGCCCCGCGCGCGGCGCGCCCGCACTCCCCCGGCTGACCGGGCGGGTCGGGCGGTTCAGGCAGGTCGAGCGGGTCAGGCAGGCGCCCCCTCGACCAGGCTGTAGTACGCCCCCAGCGGGCGGACCGCGTGCAGCGCGAAGCCCGCCCGCGCGAGGAGGCCCTCGAACTCCGCCCGGGTGCGCTCCCGTCCGCCGAGGTTGACCAGCATGTTGAGGTCGCTGGGGTAGGCCGGCGGCGGCTGGGAGCCGTCCACCGCCTCCGGCAGCACCGGCTCGACGAGCAGCAGCCGCCCGTGCGCGGGCGCCGCGCGGCGGCAGTGCCCGAGCAGGGTCACCACCCGCTCGTCGTCCCAGTCGTGCACGATGCTCTTCAGCACGTGCACGTCGCCCTCCGGCACAGCGGTGAAGAAGTCGCCCGTCTCGACCGTGCAGCGCTCGTCAAGGGATGCCGCACGCAGCAACTCCGGTGCCTGAGCGGCCCCTTCGGTCGAGTCGTACACGATGCCCCGCAGCCGCGGGTGCGCGCCCAGCACGGCGGCGAGCAGCGTGCCGTCTCCCCCGCCGACGTCGACCACCGTGCGGAACGGGCCGAAGTCGTACTGCTCGGACAGCGCGGCGGCCACCGCCTGGGCCCCCTGCCCCATCGAGGCGTTGAAGAGCGCCGACAGCTCGGGCTCGGTCCCGAGGTGGCCGAAGAAGTCCGTGCCGAAGATCTCGTCGAAGGCGGTGCGCCCGGTGCGCAGGCTGAACTCCAGCCGCTGCCACGCCGCGACCATCACCGGGTCGGTGAAGATCCGGGTCCGCGCGTACAGCGAACCCTCCTGGTCACTGCGGAGCAGCGCGCCGACGGGCCCCACGGTGAAGCGGCCCGGCGCGGGCTCGGCGAGCACCTCGTACGCGGCCAGCGCGCGCAGCAGCCGGGTCATGTTCGCCCCGGGCATCTCGTACGCGGCGGCCAGCTCCTCGGCGGACCGCTCGCCGTCCCCGACCGCGTCCGGGAGCTTCAGCCGGGTGGCCACGGCGAGCAGGTGCGACACCATGCCCCCGGACACCATCCGCATGAGCTTCTCGCGACCCTCGGCCTGCTCCTCGCCCGGCTCCGTCACCACGCGCCTCCCCGGCTTCGACGGTGTGCCGCTCCGAACGGAACGACACTCAAAGAAGGCAAGGCTAACCTCATTTGACGGGCTCTTCACGCGCCGATGCGGCCGGATGCCCGCACTCAGTCGTGGAAGGAACCGTCCCGGCGGCGGGCATGGTTGCCCAACAGGTGCCCGCACTGGGGGCAGTGGCGCATCAGACCGCGCTTGACGACGTAGGCGATGCCCGCCGTGCAGAGGTAGAGCGCCCCGACCGCGCACTTCTGGACCAGCCGCACCAGGCCGGGCTTCGTGCACGTCGAACAATCGCGGCAACCGGTCGCCATCCGTGACCCCCTTGGAGATACGAGCCCTCCTCCCCGGCGCGCTACGACGACCCTAGTGCCGCACCGACGGCGCTTCTGTCGCCGCCCGGCAACCGTTCGGCAACGGGTGACAGCGGGCACCGGAGCGGGTATTTGTCGAGTACATGCCGATACGATCAGCCGCGCCGCGCGTCGGTCAGCGCCACCCGCCGGCGACCGGCGCCGCTCACGGAGGAACCCCCCATGGCAGTGCAGGTCTGCTCCCTCATCCGCGACACCCCGCAGCCCATCCCCGCCGACGGCTACCACCTCGTCCGCTTCGCCTTCGGCACGGACGAGTCGCTCGACGAGCACGGCATGCACCAGGCCGCCCAGCCGGACGGGCACCAGGTCGACGACTGGGACAAGGACGACCGGTCCGGACTCATCTGGCCCTCGGCGGACGGCTGGGGCGGGCTGACCGCGATGATCCAGTGGGAGGACGGGGGTTACACCGAACTCCGCGACCAGTTCGTACGCGACCCCCTCGGCCTCTCCACCGGCCGCGACACGACCGCCACCGACCACCGGCCGCGCTCACCGGGGCTGCAATGCTTCACCAAGAGCCACGAGATCCTGGTCCACCCGGGCACCACGCTCGCGCTGTACGTCCACCACGACGACTCCCGGACCCGCAACATCGTGCACGCGCAGTTCAAACTCGCCATCCACACCTGACGGCCGCCCCCCGCTCCCGATAACTCAGCTGCGCTACGGGGCCGTTCGAGTAAAGTGACGGCAGCGCTTCACACACCTCCCGGTGCGCAGGCCGCGGCTACTTCTTTGGGTGAATCACGCCGCACGCCGACTTTCGACCTCGGGAGGCACAGCATCGGGGGGTGCCCGGTGCGCAGGCTGGGGATACTTCACTTAAATCCATCGGTCGCGGGTTCGATCCCCGCCCGGCGCTCCGGCGCCGGTAGCTCAGCGGGTAGAGCAATGGCGCAAGAACCCCAGCCGCCCTGACCTCGGGCACCCCCACCGCGCTTCCCCTCCCGGAGGGGTCCGCGCTGGCGGAAATCGCCGCGCGGATGGCAAGCGACCCGAGGACGTGCGACGCATCACGGCGGCGGGGCACCTCCGTCGTTCACAGTCAGGGCACATCGCCAGCTCCTACCGGGAGCGCGCGTCTACGCCTGGCGGATTCGCAGGTTATGCAGCATGAGCAGCGCTGCCACCGCGTTCCCGTTCCGTACCTCGCCGACCAGACCGCGCGCTCGACTGAGAAGTCGGCGCCCGTGCGTTCGCGGCCCGCCCCGTGGTCCCGCTACCGCAGCGCTTCGATCGCGTTCACGATGAGCGCGCGGGCATCGGCTCCGTACACGGCCATTCCCCGCAGCTGTTCGAATGCCTTCACGTACAGGGTGATCTCAGACGGCTGGGTGACCTGGACGCGCGCGGCCAGCAACTCCACCGAGACGAGGGAATGGTCGTACACGTGGAACGTCTCCTGCGGCCACATAGACCGCTCCTGCGTCGCGCTGGGGATGATGCCCAACGACACCGACGGCAGTGCACCTGCGGTGAGCAGGTAACCGAGCTGCGCAGCCATCGCGTCCTCGTCACCCAACCGGTAGGACAGCGCCGATTCCTCGATGACCATGGAGAACCGGTGGCCGGGCTCGTGAAGGATGCGGGAGCGCTCAAGCCGTGCGGCCACCGCGTCCGCCACATCGTCGGGGATGCTCCGGAACCTCGTGATCGAGTGCATCAACCCTCGCGCGTAGCCCTCGGTCTGGAGCAGGCCAGGAACCATGGTGGACGAGTAGACGCGGAACATCTTGGTGGACTTGAACAGTGGCACGTAGCTGTTCTGAAGCTGCTTGAGTCCGGTGCGGACCTTGCGGCGCCACTCGACGTACATGGACTCGGCGGTGCGGGACTGGGCGATGATGTCGGCCGACTGGTGGCCGGCACCGCACGCGTCGCACCAGCGGCGGATGTCGTCGGGGGACGGCGGTGTACGGGCTCCCTCGATCCGGTACGTCTTCGGATGCGACCAGCCGCAGCGGGCGGCCAGCTCAGGCCCAGTGATTCCGGCATCAGCGCGGAGTTCCTTCAAGCGCCCGGCGACTGCTTCGCGGGCGGCCTGGGCCGCGGAGGACGGGGAGATGGGCATGAGCTGGCCTGGCCACTTCCGCGCTAGCTGATCGTGTAGTTGTCGTGCGGGATGCCGCGTGCCCAGACCTCTTGGAACGCTTCGGCGCACAGCTTCACCGCCGCCGGGTCTTCGCTGATCTCCCCGCCCGCTGAGACTCCTTCTCCGGTGAAGTGGTTCCACCGGATCAGGCGGCCGTCGATCAGCCAGAAGTCGTTCCCCGGCAGCGCAATGCCCGAGGCTCGCCGCCGCGGGAGCCACCGCACTTGCTCGCCTGCGGCGACGTTGGTGAACGTCCCGTCGTACTCGTAGCGGATGTACTCGCTCACCGGCTCGGACACGATGCGCGCCCGCCGCACGATCACGCCGCGGCCTACCGTCTCCTGGATGAGGCCGAGCCACGGCCGCCACCACGACGCCCGATCGGCTGGATCGTGACGGAAGCCGCCCTTCCACTCGGCGAACGGCCCCGCCTCGTAGTCGACCGCGTAGGCGTCACGCATCTCCAGGTGGACGGCCGACTCGACGGCGCCGCCGAGCAGTTCAGGAAACGTCGGGACGCTCAACGGCATCGCACGCCTCCCTGATCATCGGCGCCATGCGGGCCGGGATTCTGATTACTGCCTCGTGGTCCGGGATGCCCGTCGCGTGTCCCGGAGCCTCGAACCGCGCACACTCAGCTTCGAGTTCCGCGCCCGGCTTCCAGCCCTGTAGTACGAGTTCCTTCTGTTCCTGGTCGATCCACACGGTGGGGCTCTCGCCATCACCGGTGTTCGGGTCGATTCCGATGAACTGTAGGTCCATGACCGGCTCCAGCCCTCGTGGTGTTCACAGATGTTCATCACTCTCGTGTGAGGCATGTCGCTGGTCAAGGGCACAAACAAGTCGCGTGCACATCGGTGCACATCGGTGGCTGTGGTGCACATCACGCCCATAGCGTCATTGGCCTGCGGCAACACCTGCACTCCGCCCATGCACATGCCGCATGTCAAGTGGGCGGCCATGCCAGCGGAGGCACACAGTGACCCCAGACCTTCCGCCCGTCCCCACCGCGCTGCCCGATACCGCCGCCGTGGTGCGGGCGGTGATAGAGCGGGCGCAGGCCGCGCTCGCCGATCCGGGGCGGCCTGATCTGGCGCCGCTTGAGGCGGAGTTACGCGCCCACGCAACCTCTCTCCTCGCGGCAGCCGAGGCAGCCGCAGCAGCGGAGGATTTGTGGCGGGGGTCGCTGGCGTGGTGGCAGAGGCGCTCCCGCCTGGACATGGTGCGGCACACGTTGGAGTGGCCGCCCGCGACCACGCCGGTGATCGCGCACGCGCATGTCTTCTTGCTGACCACCGACTGCGGTGTCCTGCTCGGGTTCCTCGAAGAGGGGGACGCGCGGTGACGCGGCGGCCCGAAGCGGTCGTGACGGCGCAGACCGTGCACATCGGGGACACCGTCCGCGTCTACGGCGCCCCACGCGTCGTACTCAACCTGCGGGCGTTGCCCGGCGGAGACAAGCTGCTCTTCTTCGAAGGCGGGATCACCTACCGCCTCCTGGTCAACGTCCCCCTGGACAGTCCCGCACCACCTGCCGTCGCGCCGCCGCGCGAGTGGCACTGCACCCCAGACCACCGACCGGACGCCGAACCGGTCACCCACGCCATGCAGTGCACCATCTGCGCCAAAACCTCCGCCGCCTACACCGACTTCACCGCCGCCCAACGCTGGGCCATGGAACACACCGGACGCCTCCCCACCCACACCACCTACCGCGAAATCATCCGCCGCCCCTGGCACACCACCCCCACCGAGCCGAGGACCCCATGACGGGAGTTGACGCGGGCGACCTCATCGAACCCGCCGGGGTGTGCTGCCTGTGCGGCGAGCACGCGCCGGAGCGGGTCGCGGTCGCCTACATCGAAAGCGGCTCCGGACCAGCACGTACGAAACTCGGCTGCCTGCCATGCGCCCGGACGCTGCTGCTGCACGGCGTGGGCCACCGCTGGCTCGCCGACGACCTGGCCGCCATCGACGCGACGCGCGCAGCCCCGCGCCTGCGGCCCGCACCGCCGCCGCCGGATGCGGCGTGAAGACCGGCTCCGGCCCGCCGCAGGCATCCCCGCGCGGCAGGCGGGAGCCCCGTCCCCGGCCGCGCGGTGAGCACGCGGCCGGGCACCCCACCCGACACCACCGAGGAACAGCGAAGCGAGACGCCATGAGCCAAGACCGCGCGCACGAGCAGCGGGACACCGACGACCTGATCGTAGAGGCAGCGACCGCGTCCCGAGCGCTCCGCGAAACCGACGACCCGCAGCTCCAAGCGCTGACGCGGAAGGTCGCGGAGACCCGACTCGATGAGCTGAAACACCGCCACCCCGAGAAGAGGCACGCGCTCCGGGTGGTGCCTTCCGGCGGCGGCACCACCCGGCCCCACCCACCCGAGGAGACCCGTGAGCGAGTACGGCGAGTACCAGGACAAGGCCAGCGGGAAGAACAAATCCCGGGGCAAGCACGCGGAGGACAAGGCGAAGCACCGGGCGCCGGGGCCGGGCGGCGACCAGGGTACGGCGGGCGGCTCGTCCGGCTGCATGGTCGCCGCTGTGCCCTTACCGGCGGTCGCGGTCGGTATCGTGGCGACCGTCCTCACCCGAGCCCGGAGGCGGTAGAGATGCAGATCCGCAGCGAGCGCATGTGCCAGGACCCGGCGTGCGCGAACATGCCGCCGCACGAGGACGACGAGGGCACCCGCTTCTTCGGCGTGCCGGCGTGGAGCATCTGCTTCGCGCTGGTGGTCGCTGCGGGGGTGGCGCTGCTGGCGTACACCGCCGCCGTCCGCTGACGGCTACGGCTGGCGCACCAGGTCCGCGAGGTCGACCTCAAGCGCGTCCGCGATGAGGAGAGGAGCGGTCACCAGAGCGCCGGGAAGAACTGCTCGCGCTCGCAGAGCGCGCCCTCGCCGCCTGCCACCAGGCGCACCGCCGCGCGCTCACGGGCCGCCGGCGCCTGCGACTGGTCCAGGGGGCGCCACCGCCAGGGCCGCGCTCTCCCCGGTCGCACGGGCACTGGAGCGCCCGCGCGGTAGCAGTCGGCACCGCCGGGCCCGTGGCGGTAGCCCCCTCGAACAGCCGGGCGCATCAGGGAAGCCGGACCACCGACAGGGTGCGCCGACCTGCAATCACGCCATGATCTTTTGGGAGAGATTCGGGAGACGATCTTGATTCCCGACCGTACTCGACCGTACTCGGAGGTGCTCGAACGTGCCTGGGTGTTCCTCGGAACACCCAGGCCGACGAGGGGATTTGCGGGATTCCGCTGGTGGGCGCAGCAGGGATCGAACCTGCGACATCTGCCTTGTAAGGGCAGCGCTCTACCGCTGAGCTATGCGCCCGGGACGGGGATGAGGCCACAGGATACCTTGTCGGCCGGGCGCGGATGCAAACCGGTGGCTACCGGCCGGTGCCGGGGGGTGAGCGTGAACGGATTGACCCGTGTGTTCGTTGTCCCAGGGTGGGAGAATGAGCACTGATCATCCGGCTGCGGCGCACGGGGAGAGGATTTCGTGACGATGAACGGCGGCGGCACCCGCCGATGGGGATGGGGCAGCGGTCGTGCCGACAGCCTGCGGGCGGATGCGCAGGCCGCCAAGGACGCCGCGGCAGCAGCCTTCTACGAGTTGGACACCGCACAGCGCGACCTGCGGATCTCCATCGAGACGATCACCGCTGTCGAGGATTCGCCCGCGGGCCGCAAGGCGGTGCAGGACTTCGCCGCGCTCGGTACGCGCATCGACGAGGTCAGCCACGCGTACATCACCGCCGTCGACTCCCATGACCTGGACCGGGACGACCTGGATTCGGGCACCGCCGCGCGGGCCCGTGCCGAGCTGAGCAGGACCACCGAGGAGCTGAAGCGGGTCAAGGGCGAGCTGGACCGCTTCGAGCAGGGTCTCGGCCGGCTGCTGGACAAGGCGGAGACCCAACTGGCCCGCCTCGCCCCGGCCGTCGAGCGGGGGCGGCAGGGGCTGCTGGCCGCGTCCAACGCGCTGGATGCCGTACGGGCTTCCGGCCTGGCGGCCGACGACCTCGCGGCGAGGCTGGCCGCGCTCTCGCCGGAGCTGACCAAGCTCAACCAGGGCGCGGGCCGCCACGGCGTAAGGGAGACGCTGCACCGGGCGGACCGCGTCGCGCGGGAGGCGGAGGCGATCCGAGGCCAGGCCGAGCGGCTGCCGGAGACGGCCGCGGAGACGGACAAGCGGCTCAGTTCGCTGCGCACCCGGGCGCAGGCGCTGCACACCCGGGCGGGCAAGGTCGAGCCGGTGCTCAGCGAGCTGCGGCGCCGTTTCAGCGCGGCCTGCTGGCAGGACCTCCAGGGGGTGCCGGACGAGGCGGTGCGGACGGCGCGGCAGGCCGAGGAGAAGCTGCGGGATGCGCAGAAGGCCCGGGACGAGCAGCGGTGGCCGGACGCCACGGCGCTGCTGTCGACCGTGCGGGCGCTGCTGAACACCACCGACGACGCGGTCAAGGCGGCCGGCGACCGGCTCCAGCGGCTGAACGAGGTCAGCTTCGACCAGAGCGCGGAGGTGGAGCGGGTGCGCTTCGCGATCCGGGACGCCCAGCGGCTGGCGATGGCGGGCCGCAGCACCCCGGACCCGCGTCACGCGCGCCCGCTGGACGACTCGGTGGAGCGGGTGGACCGCGCAGTGGCGGGGCTGACCGGGCGGCACCCGGACTACTGGCACTTCCTGGTCGAACTGGACGCGGTGAAGGAGACGGTGCAGACCGTGGTGGACCAGATCCGGCAGGAGCGCGGCGCGGGCGGCCAGTGAGGCGGAACCGGCAAAGAGGGCCGGGCGGATCGAGGTTGCGGTGCGGACGCCGCGGCTATGCTTCGGGCATGCCTCGATACGAGTACCGCTGCCGCCAGTGCGGCGCAGACTTCGAACTCCGCCGTCCGATGGCCCGCTCCGGTGACCCCGCGAGCTGCCCCCAGGGGCACCAGGACACCGTGAAGCTGCTGTCCACCGTTTCCGTGGGCGGTGCCGCCTCCTCCGGTGGCGCCGCGCCGAGCGGTGGGGCGGGTACCGGTGGCGGCGGCTGCTGCGGGGGCGGCTGCTGCTCGTAGGGGCCGGGGCTTGCAGGGGCCGGGCTCGCAGGGCCAGGGCTCGCAGGGCCAGGCCGGGGAATCGCGTTGCGCGGGCCACCCGGCGGGCCCGCACAATGCACCCATGAACGCCCCCCGCAGCGACGTCCCGCACACCCCCGCGCCGGCACCGTCGGCGGGCTGGATCACCACACCCCTGACCCCCGGCCTGGTGCGCGGTGCCCTGGAGCTGGAGCGCAACGCGTACGGGCTGCTGCCGCACCGGCTGCCCGCGCGGGCTCGTGCCCAGTGCCCCGACGGGCCGCTGGCCCTGGCGGAGGCGCAGCCGTCGGGCGTGCGGCTGAGCTTCCGCACCCGGGCCTCCGCCGTCGAACTGGACGCGCTCCGGACCAGGAACGCCTACCAGGGCGCGCCGCCCCGCCCCGACGGCGTGTACGACCTGCTGGTCGACGGGCGGCTGGCCGGGCAGGGCAGTGTGACCGGCGGCAACGTCCTGCTGGCGGACCTGGCCACCGGGTCCACCGAGCTGCGGCCCGGCCCCGTGGGCACGGTGCGGTTCTCCGGGCTCCCGGGCCGCGTCAAGCACGTCGAGATCTGGCTGCCGCACAACGAGATCACCCAGCTGGTCGCCCTGCGCAGCGACGCCCCCGTCGAGCCGCCGCCGGACGGGGACCGCCGCCGGTGGCTGCACCACGGCAGCTCGATCAGCCAGGGTTCCGACGCCGCGAGCCCCAGCACCACCTGGCCCGCGCTCGCCGCCTCGCTCGGCGGCGTGGAGCTGACCAACCTGGGGCTGGGTGGCGGCGCGCTGCTGGACCCGTCCACCGCCCGCGCGCTGCGCGACACCCCCGCGGATCTGCTCAGCGTCAAGATCGGCATCAATCTCGTCAACACCGACCTGATGCGGCTGCGCGCGTTCGGCCCCGCGGTGCACGGCTTCCTCGACACCATCCGCGAGGGGCATCCCACCGCCCCGCTGCTGGTCGTCTCGCCCGTGCTGTGCCCTATCCACGAGGACACCCCCGGCCCCACCGCGCCGGACTTCGGCAGCCTCAGCACGGGCAGGCTCCAGCTCCGGGCCACCGGAGACCCCGAAGAGCGGGCCGCCGGGAAGCTGACCCTCCGCGTCATCCGGGACGAGCTGGCCCGCCTCGTACGGCAGCGCGCGACGTCCGACCCGTACCTCCACCACCTCGACGGCCGCCGGCTCTACGGCGAGGCGGACGCCGACGAGCTGCCGCTGCCCGACCAGCTGCATCCGGACGCGGCCACGCATCGGCGCATGGGTGAGCGCTTCGCGGCTCTCGCCTTCGGTTCCGGCGGCCCGTTCGCCCCGTGAATCCGTGCGCCCCGTGACTCCGTGCGCCCGTGCGGTCTACGGTCCGCCGGTCTGCGGTTGAGATCGGCCGGGTGGGGGCGGATGCTGGAGGCGTAGCCTCCGGTGAGGAGGGCCGCTCATGGCCGCCATCCACTCGCTGCGCCACACGGCGCTCGATGAGCATCTGCCCGTCGACCACAAGCTGAGCAAGGTCTACCGCGTGGGAGCCGGTCTCGTGGGCCTGCTGCTGCTGGCCTTCGGGATTCTGGGGCTGATCGACAAGATCGGCTTCTTCGACCGGGGCGGGGACACCGTCGCGGGCCTGAACACCAACGGCGCGCTCAGCGTGCTCTCCATCATCGTCGGCGTGCTGCTCTTCTACGGCATGGTGCGCGGCGGAAACTTCGCCTCGACGCTGAACACGGTACTCGCAGTGGGTTTCCTGCTGAGCGGCTTCGTGAACCTCATCCTGCTGGAACGGGAGTTCAACCCGTTCGCCTTCGAGTTGCAGAACGTGATCTTCAGCTTCGCGGTGGGCCTCCTGCTGCTGGTCTTCGGCCTGTACGGGCGGGTCAGCGGCGCGCTGCCGCATGACAACCCGTACTGGCGCAGCCGCCACCCCGATCAGGCGGCCCGGGAGCGACGCGGCCGGGAGCAGGCCTCGGCGCGGGCGCGGCGGCTAGCGGAGCTGAACCGCAGAGCCCGGGGCGACCGCGAAGCGTGACCCCGGCACCGGCGGGGCGGCAGGCGCGGGCGTCTACCGCGTGAGCCGCCGCGCCTCCCGTAGAATCCGCTCGCCCGCCGCCACCCCGCGCTCCTCGAGCGCGGTGACATGCGGGGCGGTCCAGCCACTGTCCGCGAGTTCGCCGTGCCCCGGGCGCCAGCCCGCGTCGGCGGCCAGCAGCAGGTCGGCGTCGAGGTGCGAGTCCCCGGCGGCGTAGGTACGGGTGGCTCCGGTGCGCCGGGCGACCTCGGCGACGGCGGCGCTCTTGGTGAGCGGGCGCGGTACGGCGTAGATCTTGCGGCCCTGGAGGGAGACGGTCCAGCCGCGCGGCCCGGCCCAGTCGGACAGCTCCTTGGCGTACGTGTCGGGCAGCAGCGCGCGGTCGACCACCAGGTAGGCGAACAGGTCCTCGGCGGTGCGCTCCTTGAGCAGCCAGGCCGGATCGGCGGTGGCCAGCAGGTGCGCGCGTACCTCTTCGAGCGGCGCGCAGTCGGCAGCAAGGCGGCGGCGCACCTCCGCGTGCCAGCCGGGGTCCGGTACGCCGTCGACGAGGATCTGCCCGCCGTTGGCGCAGACGGCGTACGCGGCGGGCGGGCCGGGCAGCCGGATGCGCCCGTACTGCTCGCACGTGCGGGTGGTGGCGGGCACGAACAGGACGGGCCCGGCGGCCAGTTCGGCCAGGAGGGCGGCCGCGGTCTCCGTCAGGTAGGAGAGCGGGCGCTGCTCGTACACCTCGACGCACAGCAGCCGGGGGGCCTGCGGGTCGGGCATGGTGAGGCCGAGCGCACCGGCGGAGTAGATGAGGGTGCGGTCGAGATCGCTGGCGAAGAGCGTACCCGCTGCGGCGCCCGCTGCGGCGGAGGTGGTCACTTGGCGGCCTTCCCGTCGGCGCCGGTGGCGCCCCTCGTGTAATGGGGATGGATCAGGCCGACGCAGCTGTACGGCAGTCCGTCGACCTCCTCGACCGGCACGCCGCGCTGCTCGGCCAGCAGGCGTACGTGGTCCAGGTCGCGGCCCGCGCCACGCCGGGCGAGCACCCGCCAGGGCACCCGGCGCAGCAGGACCCGGGTCGTCTCGCCGACGCCCGGCTTGACCAGGTTGACGTTCCCGATGCCGTACTCCTCGCTGATCCGCTCGACGGCCCGCCAGCCCGTCCAGGTGGGCGTGCGGTCGGCGGCGAGCAGTTCCCGTACGTCGGCGGCGACCGCGTCGCGCACCTCGTCGAAGCGGGCCTCGATGGTAGCCAGGAAGAGGCGGGAGACGTCGGCCCCGGCCAGTTCACGGTAGAACTTTCCGCCGTGGAAGTCGCCGGGGCCGACCAGGTCGTCGCGCAGGACGGTGCGCGAGATGAGGCCGGAGACGGTGGAGTTGAGGCAGGCGGAGGGGATGAGGAAGTCCTCGCGGGTGCCGTAGGTGCGGACGCAGCCGCCGGGGTCGGCGAGCACCGCGATCTCCGGGTTGAACACCGCGGGAGCGTGCGCGTCCGCGTGCGTGGCCGTGAACGCCGTGAGCGCGTCGGCGAGTTCGCGGGTGATGGCGCCCTTGCCCGTCCAGCCGTCCACGAAGACGACGTCCGCGGGGTCGTGGTGGGTGGCGAGGTAGCGCAGCGCGGTGGTGTCGATGCCGCGTCCGCGCACGATCGAGACGGCGTAGTGCGGCAGTTCGAGACCGTGCACGTGCCGCGCCCAGCGGCGCATCAGGACGCCGACGGGCGTCCCCGCGCGGGCGAGCGAGGCCAGTACGGGGCGCGGGCCGCGCTCGGCGAGCACCGTCTCGGTCACCGCCCCGACGGCGCGGGCGATGCGCGCGGCCGAGGCGTCGAGCGCCGAGTGGAAAAGGCGCTGGTAGTCCTCGCTGGGCTGGTACTCGACGGGCAGCGACTCGGCGTAGTGCGCGCCGCCGCTCTGGATCGCCTCCTCGCGCTCCTCGGTCGGCGCCTCCAGCCGCACCTCCGAGACGTCCTGGAGGAGCCAGCCGACGTCCTCGGGCTCGTACGAGGAGAACCGCGGCCCCCGCAGCGGCGCGGGCGGCGGGATGTAGGAGGGCACGACGGCGAGCAGCACGGCGCCGGTGTGCGGGGCGAGCCGGGCCAGCAGGCCGCCGGGGGCGTGCAGGGCGGGGGTGTCGGCGGTGGAGTCCACGACGGCGATCACCGCGTCGAAGCGGCGGGCGGGGTCGGCGCCCGGGGCGACGTTGTAGGCGTAGCGCTCGCCGGGGCCGTCGGCCGGGTCGTCGTGGGCCGGGAAGGCGAGCCGGGTGCGGATCGCGTACGCCGGGTCGTCCACGGCGAGGACGGGCGAGCGGGTGGTGGTGGAGAAGCGCACCTCGGCGGTGGCGCCGAGGTGCTGCTCCAGGGCGGCGGCGAGGCGCAGCGGGGCGTACATCAGCTCCTCGCAGCCGAGCACGAGCACCCGGGGTGCGGCGGGGGTGGCGGCGGGGGCGGCGGCTGACGCGGCGAGGGCCGGTACCGCGGCGAGGGCGTCGGCCAGCCGCGCCGCCATGCCCGGCAGTGCGGCGCCCAGCCGCTCCCGGTGGGCGGGGGTGAAGCCGTGCCTGCCGCCGTCGGGGAGGCCCGCGGGCCAGCCGAGGTCCACCCGCAGGGCGGCACCGGCGCCCGTGCCCGAGCCCGAGCCCGCACCCTCGTCCGCGTGGCGCGCGACGAGGTCCCGGCCGCGCTCCAGGACGTCGGCGGGCAGCCGTATCCCGCCCGAGGCGAGCGCCACCACCTCCACCCGGGCGCCCAGTTCGGCGCCGAACCGCTCCAGCGCGGCGGTGTCCTCGGCCGAGCGCATGTCCACCAGGGCGACCACGACGTAGCGCTTGCGCGGGTGTGTGCGGTGCACCGCCGCGATGGTGTTCCGTACGGTGCGCCCGGTCGAGAACTCGTCGTCGACCAGGACCAGCGGGCCGTCCCCGGCCAGCAGGTCCGGGTTCTCCGGGAGCAGGAGGTGCGCGCTGGCGTGCGAGTGCTCCTCCTCGAAGCCGCCCACCGCCGCCGTACCGCGCACCGGGCGCCGGGTGGAGTGCAGACAGGTCACGGCGGCTCCGGGCCGCCCGTCGGCCGCCCGCTCCGCCATGCCGTCCACGACGCTGTGGCCGAGGCCGGTGGCGGTCTCGGCGTAGCCGAGGACGACGGCGCGGTCGGCGGCCTCGCCCAGCAGCTCACGCACGCGCCGCCCCAGCCGGAGACCGGCGCCCAGCACGGACCGGGGACGTTGCGGTATGTGCTTGCCGAGCACCTGCGAGACCAGCAGGTGCGCCCGCTTCGGGTTGCGGCGCAGGGCGAGGCCGACCAAGTCCCGCACCTCGCCGGTGACTTCGGCACCGAGCCGCTCGGCGACCCAGGTGCCCGGCCACACCTCCTCGACGGCGGTGCACGCCGCCTCGTCCGCCCGCAGGTCTCCGTCCAGCACCGCTTCGCGCTCCCGCTCGTCGTCGTTCACTTGATCCCCGCCGCCAGCAGGTCCACGAACCCCACGCCTTCGCGGGCGACTCCGAAGACCTCGCCGCGCAGCAGGGTGCGTTCGGCCCAGGCGCGGTGGGGCTTCACTTCGTTCATCTTGTTGGTGTAGGCGGAGCGCAGCACTCCGCCGCCGTCGGCCTCCGGGCGCAGTACGTCCGTCGCGTCGGTGTACTCCTCGTGCGAGACGACGGACAGCGCGTGCACGGGCGCCACGTGCGAGGGATGGATGCAGGTCTTGCCCAGCAGTCCGTTGGCGCGGTCCAGCTCGATCTCCCGCAGCAGGCCGTCGATGTCGTGCTCGATCAACGCCGTGCGCAGCTCCTGCGCGCGACCGCTGAGGAACGGGCTCTGGCGCAGCTGCGGCTTGAACATTCGTTCCTGCAACCGGAAGTACTCCCACACCGGGCCCGTCACGGTGAACCCCGTGCCGTCCGCCCGCCCGAGCACGTTGACCACGTCGCCGATGACGGAGGCGACCAGCTGCACGTCGTACGCCGTCATCTCCGGCGTGCGGCGCAGCCCGTAGGCCGCGCAGAAGTCGGTGACGCCCAGCCGGAGTGCCAGCACCCGGTCGCGGTACTTCTCCACGACGTGGCCGATCCCCGCCAGGGTGGCCGCGCGGGTCTCCAGATGCAGCAGCTCGGGGGACTCCAGGACGGGCATGGCGTACAGCCGGTGTCCGCTGACCGTCTCGGCGTCGGCCAGCGCCTCCAGGAAGGGCAGACCTGTCTCGGCGGTGAACTTGGGCAGGACGAACCCGGACAGCAGCCGTACGGCCGGGCCCAGCCGCTGGACCAGGTCCGGTATCTGCGCCGGGGCGCGGACCCGGACGAACAGCAGGGGGAGCTGATCCTCGGTGTCCGGTGCGGCGGGCGGCGGGGGTGTCGCGGGGGCGGCGGGCGACGCGGGCGCGGCGGCGAGGGCCGTGAGCTGGCGCACGAGGTTCTCCTCGGCGGCCGGCACCTCGCCGTCGTCGACGGAGTCCTCCAGGCAGAGCACCATGGAGACCACCCCGTGTCCGGCCTGCTTGAGCACGTCCTCGGCGAGCGAGGGGCGGGTGGCCGGGCTGTAGAGCGTGGCCCCCAGCGCCGCGGCGAGGACGCGGACGGGGGAACCCGCGCCGAACTCGACCGGTTCGCGATAAAAGAGCGCGCGCCGGACCTCAGGCGCGAGGTGCCTGAAATGCCGCATCGGGTACTCATTTCTACGTGTCCATGACCTGTTGCGGTCCTGTCCCGCCTGCCTGGCCTGCCTGCCTGGCCTGCCTGCCTGGCCGCGCATCCGTCCCGCACCCGAAGGGCGAGATCTGGCCACTCATCGTACGTTCGAGGAGGGGTCGGACGTTCCCCATGAAGATGAAGACCGCATTACCGGCAAGTACAAGCGGTCGCCCCGCGTTGTCCGCGGCGGCGTCCGGAGGGCAGGATTGAGCGTATGACCCACGAGATGATGAAGGGCTCGAACATTCAGCTGAGCGCGACGGCGGTGCGCGCCGTACTGCGCTGGATACCCGGACCGGGCGGCGTACCGGACGTCGACGCCTCGGCACTCGTCCTGGGCGAGGACGGACAGGTCCGTTCGGACGACGACTTCATCTTCTACAACCAGCCGCGTCACCCCTCCGGCCTCATCCGGCACCTGCCCAAGGCGCGGGAGGCGGACGGCCTGACCGACACCGTCGAGGCCGACCTCGCCGCGCTGGAGCGCACGGTCAGCTGCGTGATGCTCGCCGCCTCGGCCGACGGCGGCACCTTCGCAGACGTACGGGAGCTGCGGCTCACCCTGCACGACGCCGGAGGCGGCTCCGGCAGCTCCGGGGGCGAGGGCGGCGACGGGCGCGGCACGGTGCTCGCGTCGTTCTCGATAGCCCCGGAGACGGGGGCGGAGACGGCGCTGATCTGCGGCGAGCTGTACCGGCGCGGCGAGGGCTGGAAGTTCCGCGCACTGGGCCAGGGCTACGACACCGGCCTGATCGGGCTGGCGACGGAGTTCGGCATCTCGGTCGAGGAGAGCGGCGGCGACCAGCCCGTACGGACGGCGGCGTCCGGCGCGACGATGCCCGAGCCGCCCTCGGAACCGGACTTCCCCACCCCCTCGCCCGTACCGGAGCCCGTGCCCGACCCCCGGCCCGAACCGCGCCCCGAGCCGACGCCGGTACCGGGGCCTCCCGGACCTCCCGGGCCCGGTCCCGTACCGGACCCGCTGCCTGGACCAGGGCCGGGCCCTGGGCCCGGGCCCGCTCCGGAGCCGCCCGCCCCGGAACCTCAGCCGCAGCCGGCCGGGGTGTCCGCGTTCACCGTGCCCGACGGGCAGCTGACCCAGGCCGCGCACGGCTACCCGCAGCCGCCCCAGCACCCGCCGAGCGTCCCGCCCGCGTACGGCTATCCGCAGCCGGTGTACGGCTACCCGCAGCCGCCGGGCGCGGCTCCTGGAGCCGCCGGACCGGGGGGCGCCGGACCGGCGATCGCCGGTCCGGGAGCCGCCGAACTGCCGCCGCAGGGGCCGCAGTTCCTCAACCGCTGACCCGGCGCGGCGGGCAGGGGCGAGCGGGGCAGGCCGCCCTCGTGCAGGGCGCCTTCGTTCAGGACGTCTCCGCTCAGGACGTCTTCGTTCAGGACGTCTTCGTCTTGTAGCCGCGCCCCCACTGGAGGCCCCAGCCGTAGAGCCGGTCCAGCTCGGACTGGAAGCCGTAGACATAGCGCACCTCGCGCCGTACGACCAGGTCGTCCTTGTCGTGCTCGAGCATCAGCACGGCGCAGGAGCGGGCCTGCGGCGCCCGCTCGTCGACGGGCACCTCGATCCGCGCGCCGTTGCTGGGGATCAGGGTGACCAGCGCGTGCGCCCGGTCGAACGCCGGGGTGTTGTCGTAGATGTAGACGAAGACCAGCAGGCGCTTGATCTGCTCCTTGTGGTCCAGATTCACATACATCGTCTCGCCGGACGGTGAGCCGAACCGGTCGTCACCGCTGAGCTTGACGAACGGCGGCGTGTTGAAATCGCCCAGCAGATTGCCCAGCGGCTGCACCACACCCTTGCTGCCGTCCGCCAGTTCGTACATGCAGGCCAGGTCGAGGTCGAAGTTGACCACTCCCCGCGTGTGCGCCTGCACCACCTGCGGCTTGAACGCCTGGAGCGGATTGCGCAGCGAAGCCCTGCGCGGGGGGCGGCTGGAGAAGTCGGAGCTTCTGGACCGCCAGGAGAGGTTGACCTGAAGGCTTCCGGT